>BDEJ01000040.1 GCA_001653155.1 Porphyromonadaceae bacterium H1 | reverse complement strand
ATCCGCAAATGATAACGCGCACCAAAATCAAAAGTGCGTATATTGAATTGCCGATTAATCTCAGGTGAAAGTCTTCGACCACGACGTGAACAAACTGCGCCGCATACAAGCCGGTTTAGGTAAACACGTCTTTACTTCGGTCATTCACCCTTCGGTATTGATAAAAGCTCTTGCTTCGGCCGATGCCGTCATTGGTAACCTCCGTTACATAAACGACTCTGAACGTTTTATGGTCTCTGAGGAATTGGTGAAAACCATGAAACAAGGTGCCGTCATTGTGGATATGAGTGTCGATCAGGGCGGTTGTTTCGAGACCTCCGAATGCCGCAGCCTCCGAGATCCCATCTTTGAGAAGCACGGTGTCATTCATTATTGTGTTCCCAATATTTCGGCTCGTGTAGCCCGTACAGCTTCTATGGTGCTGAGCAATATATTTGCACCTATGCTGCTCAAGATCGGTCGTTCCGGGAGTGTGAGTGCTGCTGTGGCCGAGAGTTCCGGATTCCGGAACGGTGTGTATGTTTACCGAGGTATGCTAGTCAACCACCTTGTGGGAAAGCATTACGGAATTCCTTCGAACGATATAGGTCTCCTGATGGCAGGGTATTGATCTCTGCTAAGACCATTTTAACTGTCTTAGCAGAGAGTTGTACCCGCTTCCTGTCTATTTTGTTAGTGTGTTTTTATTTCTTGAAACGGTCATTTCCGGCACAGGTAAAAAGGCATGGAGTCCTTGTCCTTTCATTCCGTTGTAAGAGAGTCTAAACGAATAGCCGGCTTTCAATTACCCATAATCTTTTTTTGCTTTGCCTGCTTCTGTGTGTAGCAGTATTCTATCTGCCGGGCCCGAGTCAGTTCCTGGTGACTGATGCGCTGCGTCTTCTTGTTCCGTCCGTCTATGCGAAGTGATGTTACATAGCCTTCTTTACTGTTCCCGGATTTTTGCTTACTGATGATCAGCTCGTCCGAGGGATAGAATTTAGGATCGAGGCGTATGTGAATCTTGTCGAAAACGGGGTTGACGATGCAGAAGTCGGGGCGTCCCGGGCAGTCGGGATAGAAGCCCATCATGTTGAATACGGCCCAAGCCGAGAGGGTTCCCGTATCGTCGTTGCCGGGAAGACCGTCGGGACTGTTGCGGAAATGTTTGCTTAGCAATTCGCGAACGATTTTTTGCGTGCGCCACTCTTCCCCCGAGATGTGACTGAAGAGGTAGGGATAGGCAATGTCGGGCTCGTTGGTAATATCGAAGTAGCCTTGATCGAATACCGCTTGCAGTCTTTGTGTGAACTTTTTCCTGCCGCCGTAGAGAGCAATGAGCCCTTTCGGATCGTGGGGTACTGCAAAACTGTAATTCCAGGCATTTCCCTCGTGAAAGCCGGGGCTCGGTTCGAAGTTCATTCCCTGAAGGGGATTGAACGGACTGAGAAATTTTCCGTCGGGTAGCCGGGGTCGGAAACATCCGTAATCGGGACAATAGTAATGTTTGTAACCTTTGGAGCGTTGGTCGAAGAGATTGGCATCAGCGTCTTTGCCCAAGCTGCGTGCGAGTTGACCGAGACACCAGTCGGCAATATAATATTCTATGGCATGCGACACCGAGTTATCGAAAGCCTCTCGTAAGGGGACGTAACCAAGCTGCATGTAATCATCGTTATCCGGACGTAGAAGATTTTCTGCGCCTGCGGTGAGCGCCGATTTGCGCATAGCCTCGTAGGCTGTTTCTATGTCGAAGTTGCGCAAGCCTCGTATCCAAGAATCCACGATGACGGCTACGGCGGGATCGCCCTCCATGGTGAGAGTTTCACGTCCGTAAAGCTCCCATTTGGGCAACCATCCGTGTTCTTTGTAGATGTCGATCATGCTTCGGAGCATAGCAATTTGTCTCTCGGGATATACCAGAGTAAGTAATTGGTGTACGTTTCGGTAAGTGTCCCAGAGTGAGAATACGGTATATCGGTTTCCTTGACTTGTACGTATTTGAGAACTCTCCATGGCCGGATATGCTCCGTTTACATCTTGAACGATGTTCGGATGTATCAGGGTGTGATAAAGCGCCGTGTAGAATACTGTTTTGTCGTTAGGGCCGCCACCTTCGACCCGTATGCGTCCCAGATCGTCGTTCCAGGCTTTACGCGCTTCTTTGTGTATGCGATCGAAATCTTTACCTTGTTGCTCGGTATCGAGGTTGAGGCGTGCGTTTTCGATGCTTACAAAAGACACTCCCATCTGTACTTCTATTTCTTCATTCTCTTGCGTGTCAAAACTAAAGAACACTCCAATATCATCGCCTGATATTTCCTTTCGGTATTTGCGATAGAGTTTGTAGCGTCCGTTGTCCTTATCCCATTCTGCTTCGACACCCGTCATGGGGCGTTGTTTTTTCCAATAACCGGATTCCCGAGGCTTTGTCTTTACACGCATCACGAAGTAGATCGGAAAAACCGCTTGTGGGTTGTAACAGAAAGTGCCGAGAAGTTTGACGCCTTCCACTTCGTTGTCGTTGACCAGCTTCAGCGAGGCTCCGCTTTCATTCGTGAGGCCCTCGCCCAAGTTCAGCAAGATGTGGCTTTCGCCTTTGGGGAAAGTAAAGCGCGCCAGAGAGCTGCGCATACTTGCTGTTACTTCCGTTTTGATTCCGTATTTGCTCAATCGATTGCTGTAATATCCCGGAGAGGCTTTCTCGTCCGTGTACGGACTGCCGTAATCCTTGTAATCCACCTGTAGCTTGCCCTGAGTAGGCATCAGCAGTAAGCTTCCCAAATCGGGGCAACCTACACCGCTGAGATTGACGTGCGAGAAACCGGTGAAGAATCGGTTATAAAATTCGTAAGGGGTCGACCACCACCGTGCATCTTTATCGAATTTATTCAGCTCCGATCCCATAACGTTGAATGGGCTTACCGACATCATTCCGTTAGGGCAAACGGCACCCGGATGGGTCGTCCCGAAATTGCTGCTTCCGATAAAGGAATTCACATAGGCGCAGAAGTCCTCGTTTTGAGCTTCGACTCTAACTGTAGAAAACAGAGTAGCTGCAAGAAGGAGGAGGAAAAAATAGCTTCGTTTCATGGAGTTATCGAATATTTGTAGTCGTAAGGAATAGAGAAGCGGGAGGCTGCTTCAAAAGATATGTTCTGATACAACCTCCCGAGAAAACAGTAAGGAAAGCTTAAATTGAGTTTTCCTTCGTGAATTTGAGAATTTCTTCTACGTAACCGAAGGCCATCCCCACCACTGTATCGGCAGCACCGTAATATACAGCTACTTTTTCCCCATCGGTCAAGGCCGCACAGGGGAAAACCACATTGGGGACATCGCCGGCCAATTCGTAGCCGGCGGCAGGTGCCAACAGGTAAGGTTGTGTACGGTAAAGTACTTTTTCGGGTTGCTTTTTATCCAAAATGGCTGCTCCCATCGAGTAACGGAAGCCGTTGCAGGTATTTATCACCCCGTGGTAGAACATAAGCCAACCTTCTTTTGTCATGAAGGGAACGCTTCCGGCGCCTATCTTCGTGCACTGCCAGGCGCTGATAGGGAAGGGGGTAACTTTCATCACGCAGCGATGCTCGCCCCAGTATTTCATGTCGGGGCTGTAGCTGATGTAGATGTCACCGAAAGGTGTGTGTCCGTTGTCGCTCGGCCGGCTAAGCATGGCGTATTTCCCGTTTATTTTTTCAGGGAAAAGGACTCCGTTCCGGTTGAAAGGCAAGAAGGCATTTTCGCATTGGAAGAATTCTTTGAAGTCGAAGGTGTAGGCAAGGCCGATGGTAGGGCCGTGGTAGCCGTTGCACCAGGTAATCCAGTAACGGTCTTCGATGAAGGCCACGCGCGGATCGTATTTGTACTCACTGTCGATCATGTCCGTATTTCCAGCTTTGAAGCGTATCGGCTCGTGGTCGATTTCCCAGTTTATACCGTCTTTGCTGAAACCGGCAAAGATGTTCATTTGTACAGCTTTGTTGTCGCAGCGGAAAACTCCTGCAAAGCCATCTTCAAAAGGCACCACTGCACTGTTGAAAATGCTGTTTGAGCTTGGTATCTGATAACGCCCGATAATGGGATTTTTACTGTAACGCCACATTACATCGTGACTTCCTGCGGGACGATCCTCCCAAGGCATTTGAAACTTATTTTTCATTGTTTTAATGCTGTTTTTTGAAAGTTATTATCTTGTTTTTATTTCTTATTTTTGTGTTGCTTCGTTCGTTTCTTTATCGGGATGTGAGAAAGGGATGAACCATGCCATGAGAAAGGCCGGCAGAGCTACTGCAAGGGCTATAAGGAAAAACATTTTGTAGCCTACCTGTTCGTAAATCCAGCCGCTGATCATACCCGGTATCATGAATCCCAGATTCATAATACCCGTAGCGAAGGCATAGTGGGCCATTGAATGATCTCCCGGGGCTACTTGTTGCATCATAAAAAGGGTAAGCCCTACGAATCCGAATCCGTAGCAAAAATACTCGGCCACCAATCCACTGCCGATTATCCAAAGGTTTTCCGGTTGGTATTGTGCCAACAAAAAGTAAACTACAAAAGGTACATTGAAAATACAAACCAACGAGAAAAGAACTTTGCGTAAACCAAAATGGGCGATGTAATATCCTCCCAGGATAGATCCTACAATAAAAGCGAGTGTGCCTAAGGTTCCGTAAATCAGACCAATGGATTCATTTGATAAACCTAATCCTCCTGCCGAAGTACTGGCTTTTAGAAAAAGAGGAACCATTTTGACCGCAAAACCTTCCGTCAGCCGGTAGCAAACGATAAAAAGAATGTAATAGAGGATGTACTTCTTTTGAAAGAAAGCAATAAAAACCTTCCAAAGGGACTTCATCCCTGATCGGAACGAGGCGGGAGCATCTGCGGATTTGGATCCGGTAGGCAATACGAAAAAGTGATAAACAGATAAGGCCACCAACAGGAAACTGACGATGCCCATGATAATCATCCATGCGTATATGGCTGCTTTTTCCGGGTGCTGCGTTTGAAAATATTCCATCAGTTTCCCTGCCAGCCATACCAATCCGCCATTTGCCAATACTTTAGCCAGATTATAGAAAGCGCCCTGCCAACCAATGTATTTTGCCTGCGTTTGTTTGTCGAGTGCCGACAGATAAATACCGTCGGTGGCGATGTCGTGAGTTGCGCCGCTGAAACCAATAACGGCCATCAGGGCAATGGCAAAAGAGAAAAAATGAGGTATCGGTAAACTGAAGGCAAGTAAACCGAAACAAATCCCCGAAAGCATTTCGGTGACAAGTACAAACTCCTTTTTTGTCCGATAGATTTCCAACAGAGGGCTCCACAGCGGTTTTAGGGTGTAGGGTAGCAGTAGAAGCGAAGTCCAAAATGTAATTCGGGCCTCGTTTATTCCCAAATCGGCAAACATGATGACCGAGACCAGCGAAAGTGCTACAAAAGGCAGGCCCATCGCAAAATAAACCGAGGGTACCCAGCGGATGGGCATTGCTTGGCTGTTCTTTTCCATTTTTAATTCTTTTCCGTTTTTTTACTGAAAAACTTTTACTTAGCGCGTAACTTCTTTGTAATAGAGTTTTGCTTCCTTGCCCATTACGAATTCGAGCTTGCCTCCTTGTTGTATGTCTTTAAAGTCGATGTAGTACTTGTCGTAGACTTTTCCGTTGAGTTTTACGCTTTGTATGTAAATGTTTTCTTTGCTGTTATTCAAAGCTTCTATCGTGAAGGTCTTTCCTGCGCCTACTTTGATGGTAGCTTTGTCCACAATGGGGCTGCCGAAAATGTATTTGCCTCCGGCCGGTTCTACCTGATAAAGCCCCATAGCAGATAAAATATACCAAGCCGACATTTGTCCCACATCCTCATTGCCACTCAATCCGTCGGGTTGGTCGAAATATAAGTTGTAAAGAATTTCCCGAGCTTTCTGAGCCGTTTTCCAAGGTTGATTGAGGTAGGGATAGAGATAAATGATGTGATGGCTTGGTTCGTTTCCGTGTGCGTATTGTCCGATCAATCCACTGATGTCGGGCGATGCGTCTTTGCCTAAGTCGCCTTCGGCAATGAAGAGAGAATCCAGTTTTTGTATCAATTTATCTGTCCCGCCGAACAAATCAACCAATCCGAATACATCGTGCGGAACCAGCCAAGTGTATTGCCAGGCATTCCCTTCGGTGTAATCGTTTTCTCGGTGTACGGACTCGAATGGGTTGAATCTCGCGCGGAAAGCTCCATCGGCAGATACGCCTCTTACAAAACCGCTTTCCTTGTCAAAGTAGCGGCGATAGGATTTACTTCGTTTATTGAAATATTCGTAATCTTCCGTTTTTCCCATACTTTGAGCTACCTGAGCCACGCTCCAGTCGGCAATGGCATATTCCATACACTTCGACAGGCCTTCCGGCTCTTTGTCGTAAGGGATGTACCCGAATTCTTTAAGAAATTTCAATCCTCTTTCGTCCAGCATGGATGATTGCTTCATGGCTTCATATACCGCAGGTTTATCAAAACCTCCAAAACCTTTCAATATGGCGTCTGCAAGGACGGGAATTCCCGGATTTCCTACCATACAGTCGGTTTCGCAGCCCATCAGATGCCATACCGGAACTTTTCCTTGTTGTTGATATATGTGCAGCATCGTGTTGACCACATCTGCCATTTTTTCGGGATGGATAATTGTCATCAACGGATGAGCAGCCCGATACGTATCCCAAAGAGAGAATGTTGTGTAGTTTACAAAGTTGGCATTTTCATAGGTCTTTCCGTCGGCACCCCGATAATCGCCGTTTACATCGCAAAAAACCGAAGGAGCTACCATCGAATGATACAGGGCTGTATAGAAAATGTTTTTTACAGACTGATCGTTTGTTTCTATCTTTATCTTTGCGAGCTCTTCCTCCCAGGCTTTATTCGCTTCGGCTATTGTTCTTTCAAAATCCCAGTGGGGGAGTTCTGCTTGCATGTTACGTTTTGCATTCTCGATACTTACGGGCGACAAGGCTACTTTTACGTATATTTTCTCTTGCTCGTCCGTATCAAAAAAAGCTATCCCATAAGTTTTTTCTGCTTTCAGTTCTGTTTTTTCCAAACGAGTATTAGCCTCCGATACGATGAATTTTTTTATTGGTTTCGAGAATACGGCGGAGAAAAATATGCGTTGATCTTTAGCCCAACCGCTTGATAGGCGATAACCTGACACAACCGTATCGTTTTCCTGTACGATATAGCCTTCAACGGGACGATCCCAGCATGTTCCGTTTTCCAGATCGATGATTACGGATGCATCTTGGCTTTTGGGGAAGCTATACTTGTGAAAACCTACGCGTTGTGTTGCTGTGAGTTCTACTCCGATCCCGTAGCGATCGAGCAAAGTCTTGTAGTATCCGGGTTTCACGGCTTCGTTCTTTCTGGAGAAGTAGGACCACATGCCCGAAGATGGATCTTGCTCCGTACCACGATTTAAGTTTACCTCACCTACTACGGGCATGAAAGAGATGTCACTCAGATCACCGATCCCTGTTCCGCTAAGATGCAAGTGGCTGAATCCGATTACTGTCGTGTCGGAAATGTGGTAACCCGAAGTCCAATCCCAGGACTGAGGTATGCTGGTAGGTCCCAGTTGAACCAAGCCGAAAGGCACATTAGCGCCCATAAATACGTGTCCGTGTCCTCCTGTCCCAATATAGGGGTTTACGTAGCCGGTGAGGGTTTCGTTGTTCTTTTCTTTTTCACAGGAAAAGAGGGAGAGTGCTGCTAAGCACAGAGGTAATAAGTTGCAGGATAGCTTGAAAGTTTTCATAACGTTGCTGTATAAATTAGGTTTTATCATTGTTCTGTTTGGCTCGTTTCTCCTTTAAGCTCTCGTGAGAAAGAGTAGGGGGCGTCCGCTTCCTCGCAGCCGCGTAGTTTGTTAGCTGTCTCGGATGTTGTAAATTCTATTCGACTCCCATTTTTTATATCGCTGAATTTTAAGTGATTGTGTTTGTGTTGTTTGCCGTTTAGCTTTATTTCGCTGATGTAGCGCTTTGTTTTTGAATTGTTGGGAGCTAAGATTGTGGTTGTGTTTCCGTTTTCGAGGTGTAGGACGGCTTTTTTAAATAAGGGAGAGCCGATAGCATAGTCCTCGCTTCCCGGGCATACCGGATAAAAACCTAAAGCCGAAAAAACATACCAAGCAGAGGTTTGTCCGTTATCTTCGTCTCCACAATAGCCATCAGGTGTTGCTGCATAGAGCTTGTCCATTATTTCACGTACCCAATACTGAGTTTTCCACGGTTCGCCAGAGTAATTGTACAAATAGACCATATGCTGTATCGGCTGATTTCCATGAGCATAATTGCCCATATTTACGATTTGCATTTCGCGTATCTCATGAATCACATGACCGTAATAACTCTCATCGAACAGAGGAGGAACATTAAATACGGAGTCCATCATGTTGTTAAAAGCCTTTTTTCCTCCCATAAGGTCGATAAGCCCTTGTGGATCATGAAAGACAGACCAGGTGTAATGCCAGCTGTTTCCTTCGGTAAAGGCGTCGCCCCATTTCAGAGGATTAAATCCTTCTTGAAAACTTCCATCGGACTTCCGTCCGCGCATTAGCTTCGTTGTCGGATCGAAAATGTTTTTATAATTCATCGCTCGTTCTGCATATACCGATATTTCCTCTTTAGGACGTTTCAAAGCTTTTCCTAATTGGTAGATGCACCAGTCGTTGTAAGCGTATTCAAGAGTCCGTGCGGCATTTTCGTTTATGTTTACATCGCAGGGGATGTATCCCAGCCTGTTGTAATATTCGTGTCCCAAACGCCCGGTCGAACTTATGTTGGGATGTACGTGTGTGCTTCCGTGTATTAGGGCTGCCCACAGGCTATCTATCTCGTATCCGCGGAGTCCTTTCAGATAGGCATCTGCAACGACCGAGGCCGAGTTGTTACCAATCATACAAGCCCTGTGTCCCGGGCTCGCCCATTCCGGTAAAAAGCCACTTTCTTTATACGTATTTACGAGTCCTTCCTGAATTTCTTTGTTTACGGATGGGTACATTAGGTTTAAGAAAGGAAACAGACAACGGAAAGTATCCCAGAATCCGGTATCGGTGTACATATATCCGGGTAACACTTGCCCGTTATAAGGGCTGTAGTGGAAAATATTTCCGTCCTTGTCTTTTTCATAGAACTTCCTTGGAAAAAGTAAGGAGCGGTAGAGTGTTGAGTAAAAAGTTCTTATGTTGTCTGTATTCGTGTCCTCTATTTGAATCCTGCTCAACATCTCATTCCAGGTTTTTCGCCCTTTTTCTTTAACCGTCTCAAAATCGGGAGCTAATTCTTTTAAGTTTTCTTCGGCTTGTGCTATACTGATGAATGAAGATGCGATTCGCGCCTGTATCTTTTCTCCTTTTTGCGTTGAAAATCCGATAATTGCTCCCGCGTGGGCCGATGCTTTTTCAAGTCCGGAATCCGATAGTTGCGCATTTTCTACAAGTTGTGCAGTCTCAAAAGCTTTGTTGAAAACAATTACAAAATAATTTTTGAAATTATCCGGAACCCCTCCGCTGTTTTTGGTCGTATATCCTAGGATTTTACGTTCCGATGGGATGATTTTTATATAAGAATCCTTATCGAATGCATCTATAACTACATAAGCACTGGGAGTTTTGGGGAATGTGAATCGGAACATTACGGCGCGTTCCGTAGGTGAAAACTCTGTTGTTACGTCGTGATCTGCGAGATAAACACTATAATAATAAGGTTTCACAACTTCCGTCTTATGCGAGAACCAGCTGGCTCGTTTATCTTCGTCAAACACGGCCTCGCCCGTAATGGGCATAATTGAAAACTGTCCGTAATCATTTATCCATGGACTGGGTTGGTGTGTTTGTTTGAATCCTCTGATTTTATTTTCGGTATAAGTATAAGCCCAGCCGTCGCCCATTTTTCCGGTTTGCGGCATCCAAAAGTTCATCCCCCAAGGCATTGCTATTGCGGGATAGGTATTCCCATTCGATAGAGAATAGTTTGAGAGTGTTCCCATTAATGGGTTTACGTAGTCCACGGGTTCTGCAATCTGGTTTTTATCTGATACCGTGCAAGAAATAAAAAACAAAGGGAAGAAGTAAAAGATGAAACTAATGAATTTTTTCATGATAAGTTATAGTTGCCCTTAACAGATTTTTGGGTAGTAAGTGTAAAAAATAAGGAGATTTTGCCTTAAAAAACGCACAAAGATAACTTAAAAACAGAATACAGAAAACTATCTATCTTCTTAAAATGCTTGGAGAGTAAATTGTTCCTTCTCTATTTTCTATGGAACTCTCTAAGGACACGCCTCCTGCTGCAAAAAGGCGAAGACCTTCACTTTGAAAAAAATCCTGTATATTTGCCGTTCAAGAATTTTTTAAAGTCGTGCATTTATGTTGAAAGAAATTTTGTCAGTATCCGGCAAGCCCGGATTATTTAAATTAGTCTCTCGAGGAAAAAATATGTTGATTGTTGAATCCTTGATTGATGGGAAGCGAATTCCGGCCTATTCCAGTGACAAGGTCGTTTCCTTAGGGGATATTGCCATTTTTACTGATTCCGGTGAAATACCCTTGGCGAAAGTTTTCGAGAAGTTGAAACAAAAAGAAAATGGAGCTCAAAGCAGCTTCGATCCGAAATCGGATAACGAAAAACTTCGGGCTTATATGAAAGAGATATTGCCTGATTACGACGCCGACCGAGTTTATCCCAGCGATATCAAAAAACTAATCATTTGGTATAACTTGTTAATTAATAGTGGCTTCTCTTCTTTTGAGGAGGTCGAATCGGAAGAAGATGCAAAGCAGGATGTGCTCAAACCGAAGGAAGAAAATAAAACAGCTTCCCGAAAAACAGCCAAGACTGAGACAAAAGTTAAAGTAGAAACAAAGAAAACTTCTGTTCCACAGAAAAAACTTACCGGAGTTAAGAAGAACGGGTAATTTTAGCCTGATCTTTGATGCATTGTCTTTTATCTCTTTGTTGATTTATAAATTCTTAAGTATAGATGAAGGTCGCAGATATTTGCCAAATAATTGAAGAAGTCGCACCCTTGGCTTTGTGCGAAAGCTACGACAATGTCGGCCTTCTTGTTGGCGACCCCCGGATGGAGCTCCGCGCAGTCTTGCTTTGCATCGATGTTACGGAGGCGGTTCTTGATGAAGCTTTGCAAAAAGGATGTAACATGATCGTGTCGCATCATCCGCTCATTTTTCGGGGAGTAAAGTCGCTAACCGGGAAGGATGCCGTTCAGCGCTGTATGATAAAGGCAATTAAAAATGATCTTGCCATTTATGCAGCTCATACGAATATAGATGCTGTTCTTCACGGTGTTAGCGGCCGTATGGCTGAAAAAATAGGGCTCTTGAATACTCGGATACTCGAACCCCGTTCGGAAAGCCTTTTGAAATTGGTGACATTTGTCCCGCATAGCCACGCCGATATGCTGCGTCAAGCTCTCTTTGATGCAGGAGCCGGAAATATAGGCAATTACGATTGTTGTAGTTACAACGTCGAAGGATACGGAAGTTTTCGTGCGGGAGAACAAGCTCAGCCCTTTGTGGGAAAAAAGAATGAAATCCATAAAGAACCCGAACTTCGCATTGAAGTTATTTTGCCCGCTTTGCGTCAAGCAAAAATAATCACAGCTTTATTGCACACACACCCTTACGAAGAACCGGCTTTCGATATCTATCCTCTTCGAAATGAATGGAAGCAAGTGGGTTTTGGAATCGTTGGAGACTTGAAAGAGCCTGAAAACGAGATAGATTTCTTACTCCGCTTAAAAACTGTGTTTCGTCTAAAGGCGCTCCGTCATAGCCCTTTGCTCGCTAAGCCTATACAACGTGTAGCCCTTTGTGGCGGGTCCGGAAGTTTTTTGTTGAACCGGGCTCTGGACTCAAAAGCAGATATATACATAAGTGGGGACTTTAAGTATCACGAATTTTTTAATGCCGAAAACCGTATTGTTATAGCTGATGTAGGCCATTTTGAAAGTGAGCAGTTTACGACGGAGATTTTTTATGAAGCAATTAGAAAAAAAATTCCTACCTTTGCAGTCCGAATTTCGGATGTTATTACCAATCCTGTAAATTATTTGTAAATATATATGGCTAAAGCAACAAAAGTAGAGCAAGAAATAACCGTAGAAGACAAACTGCATGCCTTGTACAATCTTCAAAGAGTTGTTTCAAATATAGATGAAATCAAAACTCTGAGAGGCGAACTCCCCTTGGAAGTGCAGGATTTAGAGGATGAGATCGTAGGTCTTACTACGCGCTTGGAGAATTTTAGTGCTGAAATAGCAGATGTTACGGCCGCTATTAGTCAAAAGAAAATAGAAATAGAAGAGGCTCTTGCTAAGATAAAAAAATATGAAGAACAACGCGAAAATGTTCGGAATAATCGTGAGTACGATAACCTCTCCAAGGAAATTGAGTTCCAGACTTTAGAGATCGAATTGTGTGAGAAACGCATACGTGAATTCACGGCAGTAAAAGAACACAAGTCGGAGGAACAGCAGAATGCCTCGTCTCAACTTGCTGAGCGTAAGTTGGACTTGGAGCAGAAAAAAGGTGAGCTGGACGAGATTATCGGAGAAACAAAGCAAGAAGAAGAAAAGCTAAGAGAGAAAGTAAAAGAAATTGAAGCCAAGATAGAACCCCGCTTGCTAACGGCTTTTAAGCGTATTCGTAAAAATGCTCGGAACGGCCTGGGGGTTGTTGTTGTTGAGCGTGATGCTTGTGGAGGTTGTTTTAATAAAATCCCTGCTCAGCGGCAGATGGATATTAAACTTCACAAGAAAATTATTGTATGTGAATATTGTGGACGTATTCTGGTTGATAGGGAGTTAGCTGAAGCCGATAACCAGGATTAAGACTGCAATTTTTTACTGTTCTTTTGAGTTTTTTGGTGGTGAAGTGAAAAATATGTAACTTTGCGCCCTGATTTTCGGAGTAGGTACAAAAGAAGCAATGCCCGACAAGAGGTAACTCACCTTACCGATGTAATTTTATATAATAAATTTAATGTACGCAATTGTAGAAATTTTAGGACAGCAGTTCAAGGTTGAAGCCGGAAAGAAACTGTTCGTTCATCGTATGGAAGAAGCCGAGAGAGGTTCTCAGCTTGAGTTCGACAAAGTTTTGTTGGTTGATAAAGACGGTGCTGTAACCGTTGGAGTTCCTGTTGTTGAGGGAGCAAAAGTAGTGGCAGAAGTCTTGTCGCATGTACGTGGCGAAAAAGTGATTGTTTTTCATAAAAAACGTCGCAAAGGCTATCGCAAACGCAACGGTCACCGTCAAAACTTTACAGAACTTTTAATTAAAGAAGTAGTAGCTTAATTCGATAAAATTTAGAGAAAATGGCACATAAGAAAGGTGTAGGTAGTTCGAAAAACGGTCGCGAATCGGAAAGTAAGCGACTTGGAGTAAAAGTTTATGGCGGTCAGTTTGCCAAAGCAGGTAACATTGTTGTTCGCCAACGTGGAACCGTGCACCATCCGGGTGAAAATGTAGGTATGGGTAAAGATCATACTCTTTTTGCTTTGGTTGATGGAATTGTTCAGTTCCGGAAGAAAAGAAACAATAAGTCATATGTTTCGGTTAATCCCATTGAAGCTAATTAAGGACTTGATATAACCAAACATCCCCTAAATTAAAATCTCTTGTCGTTTTGCAGCGAGTTGTAAAATGATTAAGAGATTTTTTTTATTTTTGTAACTTTTGTTAGTCGCCTTTTGCAGGCCGACTTTTAAATTAATAAAATTCAATTTAAGATGCTTACTTTAAGGTATATAACTGAGAATGTAGAGGACGTTGTCAAACGCTTGGAAAAGAAAGGCTTTGAGGCAAAAGATATTGTTAAAGAGGTTGTCGATCTGGACGCTTTGCGCAAGCAAACTCAGATGCAGGCGGATGAAGCTGCAGCTGAAATGAACGTGATATCGAAAGAAATAGGCTTACTGTTTCAGCAAGGTAAGGGAGCGGAGGCAAATGCGGCGAAGGAGAAAACTCACAATTTAAAAGAGAAACTCAAAGTCCTGGCTGAACGTCAAAACGAATTAGAGCAGAAACTCACAGAGCTGCTCTGTCAAATTCCTAATACTCCGCACGATACTGTTCCTGAAGGGAAGTCTGCCGAAGATAATAAGGTGGAGTCTCAGGGTGGACATATGCCTGAACTTCCCGCTACTGCCTTGCCACACTGGGATTTGGCTAAGAAATACGATTTAATTGATTTTGAGCTGGGGGTTAAGATATCGGGAGCGGGTTTCCCCGTTTACAAAGGAAAAGGAGCTCGTTTGCAGCGAGCGCTTGTCAATTTCTTCTTGGATGAGGCTCAGAAAGCCGGTTATGTAGAAGTGCAACCTCCTTATGTCGTAAACGCAGCCTCCGGCTATGGGACGGGCCAATTGCCTGATAAAGAGGGGCAAATGTATCATATCGGTTTGGATGACTTGTATTTGATACCAACGGCGGAGGTGCCCGTCACAAACATATATCGTGATGTTATTCTGGATGAAAAAGATCTGCCTGTAAAAAACACGGCCTATTCTGCCTGTTTCCGTCGCGAAGCGGGTTCCTATGGGAAAGATGTACGGGGATTGAATCGATTGCACCAGTTTGATAAAGTTGAAATTGTGCGCATCGACAAGCCGGAGCACTCCTATGAGTCACTCCAAGAAATGGTGAACTATGTACGAACTTTGGTTGAATGTTTGGAGCTGCCTTGGCGTATCCTGCGACTTTGCGGAGGAGATATGAGCTTCACTTCGGCATTAACTTTTGATTTTGAGGTTTTCTCAGCTGCTCAAAAACGTTGGTTGGAGGTGAGTTCCGTGTCTAATTTCGAGGCTTATCAGGCCAATCGCTTAAAATGCCGTTATCGTACGGCAGATAAAAAAATACAACTTTGCCATACCTTGAATGGAAGCGCTTTAGCCTTACCAAGAATTGTGGCTGCGTTGTTGGAGAATAATCAGACCGAAAAGGGTATCAGAATTCCCCAAGTACTTGTTCCTTATACGGGCTTTGACTTGATTCAGTAAATTAAAATTTAGGAGGGTATAGGATGGAGAACAAGGAGATTGTTAAATACTTCTACGAGGTAATTGCAACTGAAAATCAATTTGATGAGTTTAGTAGATACATTTCGGAAAATTGTACTCAAAGAGATGGGCAAAAGAGGATGCATCTTGGAGTTGAAGGGATGAAAGAGCATTTTTTAGCAGTAAGAGAAACTTATCCTGATTTTGCAATGAAGATTTATAATCAATATGAAGATAAAAGTTATGTCGTATCAGAATTTATCATGAGAGGAACTCATAAAGGTGAATTTATAGGAATAACACCAACAAACAAAGTTATAGAAATAACAGGTATAAATATCGATAAAATTCTTGATGGTAAGATTGTTGAGCATAGTGGTGTCGCGAGAACATTTGAAGCGTTTTTTGAAAATGGTTTGATTAAACCGGTATAAATATCAGCTTTTAATAAGCTTGGATTTGTAGTTGATGAAGTAACTGAAATTTTTGTATTTTGCGAAGGGAGAATATTGATTTATGCTTTCAATATTAGGTGCAGTATTATTTGGAGTTATAGCAATTATGACAGTTCTTGTTGCTTGCGGTTTGCCTTTGGGCAAATTTACAATGGGTGGACAACATAAAATCTTACCTAAGAAATTGAGAGTTGCGGCAGTCATTTCGGTGGCTATCCAAATTTTTGCAATGATAATTATTTTGCAAGCCGGAGGTTTTATTTCCTTATGGTTGTCTTTTAAGGTTACTAAATATATTTGTTTCTTCTTTGCAGCTTACCTATCTTTGAATACTATTATGAACATGATTTCAAAAAGTAGGAAAGAAAAATATGTTATGACTCCGCTTTCACTTATAGCCGGAATATGTTTTTGGATAACGGCATTTCAGATGTAGTATGTAATGGAGGTGCAGCGCAGGTGTTGCCTTTGTAAAAAATCATCCCGAAAGTAGAGCGGATGATCTGTTAACGGCTTTTAAGGATCATTCAATTGACGTGATTTTATGTGCGACAAGCCAATATTTAAGGGTAAGATTTTAGGAGGTTGCCTGGAGTCGATGATACGGAATCTGTTTGCAATAAATATAATTTATTCCCCAAACTTGAAGATTGAAAAAATAAAATTTTCTTGTTAGAGATTGATGAGGAAAAACCTGCTCCGGACTTATTCAGAAAAATGATTGGCACTTTAAAAAGGTATGGGATATTTGATGTGCTTTCAGGTGTTTGGGTTGGAAAACCTCAAAACGAAACATATTATGATGAGTACAAGAAAATTTTGTTAGAGGAGATTTCTAATAAGGATTTATCTATTGTCTATAACTTGAATATCGGTCATGCAGCACCAAGATGTATTATTCCCTTTGGAGTTGATGGAGAAGTGAATGCAGGCAAACAAGTAATTATTTTCAATTGTTAAATACTAATGGAAGACAAATCGGCATTCATTTTTAGTAATTGATATTGCTCTATACCGACTCGCTTCTCTTTTTTTGGAATAGTTTTTGCTTTATGTGGTCTGCCTTGTGAACATATTTTTTATAAAAAGTGTTATATGCTAACAAGAGTTCAGGCTTATTTTACATCTTAATATTTTATTAAAAATTAATCATTAAAAATTTATGAAAAGAAAAACAATTGGCAAATATTTATTTGCAGTGATTGTGAGTTCGTTTTTTATCACGTCTTGTACCAATGACGTGGATTTAGCGAATGTATCGAAAGACATGCAATTGAAAGGTGCTTTAACTTTGCCGATAGCAAGTGCTTCTGCTACGGTAGAGGAAATAGTGAATATGTTGACAAATAAAGAATTTGTGATAGAAGGTGATGATGTCATTTGGCAACAGAAAGACAGCATTGAATTCCAGCCCAAACCCATTGAGTTTTTACCTAAAGAGTTTGTTTATAACACCCCTGCTGGTGTCCCCATTGTTATTCCGGCAAACAGTCAGAAAGGAATTACAATAAATCAGAAATTTGTGCTTAATTTTACGGAAACGGCTGGTACCAGTGACGTAAGTGTTGATAGTGTATATATAAACGATATTAATTTCAAACTGAAATTAATGACTAACGCTACATTTAACTTCAAAAAAATAAAGATTGATTTCTCCTTGTTATATCCTGAACTGCAAGATGCTCAGGGAAAGAAAGTGAAGAGTAGTGTTACATTCAGTAAACTTGGAGAGGCTGCTGATATACGCTTTGCCAATGTTGTACATCGTAACAAGCTGGGTAATAGCGAAGGTGTGAAACTCCTGATCGAATCAATAACAGTGGAGGCTCCTGCAGGAGGGGTCACCATTCAGCCTTCTTCTCAGATAAAGATAGGCTTTGAAATTTCGAAATTCGATTATAAAGTTGCTTTTGGTCGTTTTAAATTGGCGGCTGTTGATGCGAATGTAAATAAATATAAATATTCGATCCCCGATGCCTTTGATGGACGTATTAAGTATCTGAACCCGATGATCTATATTACCGTTGTTAACAATACCGGTATAGAGGCTACTTATGACATCTCTTATGTGAAGGCTTATGTGAACAATAATCCTGCAGCTGCAATTTTTGCTGATTTTAATGGATCTCGAGCCACTAAATTCACGATTAATCGAGTGAAAAAATACGGAGATGCTCCGATGGTTTCTTCTGATTTGATAGATAAAGATAATGGCGGAACTTATAAGTTTTTTGATAAAGATATGGTTCCGAATGTTATGGAATATAAATATATGTTGAAGGTTCAGGCAGCATCTTCCGATGGGCATCCTGCGTTTATAACCCCTGATGCCAAATTGAAAGTTGTAGCTTTGGCTAAAATTCCCTTCCACGTTGGTGAAAAAAGTTATTATTCATACAAAGAAGTTGTTTCGGATCATGTTGGTGACTCCATAAACTATTACCTGAATTCTTTAGAAAAAGAAGGCTTTAAGCCCGATACGGTTTTGTTCCGATTTAAAATCACGAACGGCTTACCGGTGAATTCTTTATGCACAATGAAGTTTTTGGATAAATCCGATCAAGAACTTGTTGCTAATCCTCCTTTAGAGTCGAAATACCATCTTTTAACTTTGCCTAAGTTGGATGATGACGGGAAAGTTCTTGAAGCTGTTGAACAGAATGTTGATATCCAATTGACTGCAAATCAGATAGAACAAGTGTTAAGAAAAACAGACAAAATTTCCTTTGAATTCTTGTTTAACTCGGAAGACAAGGATAAACTGCAGCATAAACTGCATTTGATGAAGCAAAATACATTGGATATAAAATTAGGTTTATTCGTAAAAGGAAAGCATTCTCTAAATAAATAAAAATGACGGCAATGAATAAAGTATATAGATTAATTATTGGATTGTGCCTATTCGGGAGTTTCTCTTTGGGACTGAGAGCACAACAAGTGAATACTTTGTATTTCTTGGAAAATACTCCTGTAAGGCATTATTTGAATCCTTCCTTCCAGCCTTCGGGAGACTTTTATATTAGTTTGCCCATACTGGGTTATACTCAGTTCGGAGTGTTTAATAATTCTTTCGCTTTGAAGGATTTGGTGTATAATCGCAACGGACAAACGGTTTCTTTCTTGCATCCGCAGTACAATAATGTAGATGGAGTTTATAACTTGCTGAAACCTTCTACTCTTTTTTATACTGATGCTCAAGCTAATCTTTTAGGTTTTGGCTTCCGTTCCGGAGACGCAGCCTATTGGTCTTTCGCCTTGACGCAAAAGATGCAAGCCGGTGCCTATGTGCCGAAAGATTTTTTCAGACTGGCTTTGTATATGACCCCCAATATTGACAACAATGTGTTTAATATGCGCGGGTTGGGCGTTGATGCTTCTTTGTACACCGAAGCTGCCCTGGGATATGCTCGTAAGATTGACGAACGTTGGTCTGTGGGTGGAAAGTTGAAATTGTTGCTTGGAAACGAAAATATTTCGATGAACAACAACCTCAATTTAACTGCCGGTATTGATAAATGGACTTTGGAAGGTAGTGGAAAGTTCAATACCACTGTTCCTGCTCAGTTGAGTTTTACCAGCGCTTCCCGTTTTATGGATATTAAGATGCCTCAAATGAATTTAGCTACTTTGCTGTCTGTATCCGGAGTAGGTGCCGGTATTGATCTGGGAGCTACTTTCAAACCGATTGAAAATCTTAGCTTGTCCATGGCTATAGTTGACTTGGGTTTTATCAATTGGAGCGGTAATGCACAGAATGTCAGCTATAATATAGAAAATCACGAGTTTGATGGCTTTAAACACTTCAAACATCTTAAATCTTGGCCTCCCGATTGGAAACCTTCAATGGATTCTTTAGTGATTGCCTTGCGAGATGGAGCCGGTCTTACTCATACTACTTCGTCTTACCTGACCGGTACTACAGCCAAGCTTAATATCGGAGCCGAATATGCGTTTTTCGAAGATAAATTGAGCCTTGGCTTGCTGTCGCGTACAATGGCTTATAAATCCAAGTTGTATCAAGAGTTTACGGCTTCGGTTAATGGCCGTCCTGTGGACTGGTTTAATGCTTCGCTTTCTTATTCCTTGCTAAACGGATTGGGTAGCATCGGAGCTGCAGTAGGAGTACGTGCCGGTTTTGTAAATCTGTTTGTTGCCGCAGACTTTGTGCCTTTCCAATATGCATCTTATAAACCGAGTGCAGGTAGCGCTGCGACTCCTGTACCTTACAGCACCCGGTCTACGAATGTGGCTGTTGGTTTGAATCTTGTTTTCGGAAACAACAAAGACTCCGATCGTGACGGAGTTTCCGATAAGAAAGATTTGTGTCCTGATACTCCTCTGGGTGTTATGGTGGATCGCGTAGGATGTCCGATAGACAGCGATGGTGACGGTGTACCTGATTACTTGGATCGTTGTCCCGATACTCCGGAAGCGGCTTATGCTTCGGTAGATAGTGTCGGTTGTCCGAAAGATACGGATGGTGACAGTGTTGCCGACTACCTCGATCAGTGTCCCGATACTCCGGAAGCGGCTTATGCCTGGATAGATAGCGTGGGTTGTCCTAAAGACAGCGATCGCGATGGTGTTTTCGATTATATGGATGAATGCCCCGATACACCGGAAGGTTTGGAAGTGGATAGTGTTGGTTGTCCGAAGGATACGGATGGTGACGGTGTTGCCGATTACCTCGATCAATGCCCCGATACGCCCGCTGCCGCTCGTGGACATGTGGACGAAAAAGGTTGTCCGAAAGATACGGATGGCGATGCTGTGTTTGACTATTTGGATCTCTGCCCGGATACTCCTGAAATTGCCCGTGCTACTGTAGATAAGAACGGCTGTCCGAAAGATACGGATGGTGACGGTGTTGCCGACTATCTCGATCAATGTCCCAAAACTCCTAAAGAGGCTTATGGATATGTGGATGAAAAGGGATGTCCGCGCGATACGGATGGCGATAAAGTGCCTGACTACCTCGACAGATGTCCCAAGCTGCCCGGTGTGGCTTCGAACAACGGATGTCCTGAGCTGAAGCGTGAAATCAGATCTTTGTTCCAAAAGGCGATGCAAGGAATCCAATTCGATACCGGAAAATCGACCATTAAGAAGGTGTCTTTCCCGATATTGAATCAAATCGCTAAGGTTCTGCAAGATAATCCGACTTACAATGTAGAAATACAAGGTCATACCGACAATGTAGGTCGAATGGAGCTGAATATGAACCTGTCGGATTCCAGAGCAGCTGCTGTTCGGGCATACCTTATTGAAAAAGGTATCAGTGAGAAGAGAATGACTTCGAAAGGTTTTGGACCCACTGTGCCTATTGCAAGCAACAAAACGGCTGCCGGAAGAGCTAAAAACCGTCGTGTAGAGTTTGTGGTTTCTTTTGAGGAAGTGCATTTCGAAGATGTAAATCCCTAAAAGCAGCAAACTGAATCCTTAACATAAGAGAAGGAGGGCACTTTGAGGCCCTCCTTCTTTGTTTTAATACGTATTGGAGAGGAGACGAGAGGTATCGTCCATCGAATGCTTTGTGAAAATAGTATCCGTTTGTCTTTTTTTGTAGGCGAAATTAATGGAAGATGCTTCACGCTGGGTTGTAAAAAAATGATATTCAAACCTTAGCTTACGCGATGTCAAGCTGAGACCGGATTGATTTGGCAAAGCGAAAAAAAACACGTATTTTAGCCCTGTTTTTAAAAGCGAAATAACATGACACAAACGACAGCAAACGACAGCAGAAACTACTGCGTAATCATGGCAGGAGGGGTAGGGAGCCGTTTTTGGCCTTTCAGCAGAAACAATCGACCCAAACAGTTTCTAGACTTTTTCGGTACGGGACGCTCCTTGCTGCAGATGACTTTCGACCGCTTGACACGCCTGGTTCCACCGGAGCACATTCTGGTTGTATCGAATGTGCAGTATCGGGATTTGATTCTCGAACAACTGCCTGAGTTGGCCGAGAGTCAAATATTGTTGGAGCCTAAACGTCGGAATACCGCACCCTGTATTGCTTATGCCCTAAATCGGATAAAAGCCCTTAGTTCTGATGCTAATATCATTGTAGCACCTTCGGATCATTTAATACTGAAAGAGAATGATTTCCTTGATACGCTTCGAGAAGGACTTCGTTTTGTGAACGAAAATCCTTGTCTGCTTACTTTGGGTATCAAACCCAGCCGTCCCGAAACGGGTTACGGTTACATACAAGTTGAAGAAGGTGATTCAAATCCACGAAAGGTGAAGACTTTCACGGAGAAACCGAATGCGGAACTGGCAAAGGTTTTCTTTGAAACCGGAGAGTTCTTTTGGAATTCAGGTATCTTTTTATGGAATCTGAAAACGATTGATCGTGCATTTCACAGTTTATTGCCTGATGTAGCCACAAAATTCAGTGCCGGCGAAAAGCTATATAATACGAGTGAAGAACAAGCTTTTATAGATCGTATATATCCCACTTGTCCCAATATTTCCATTGACTACGGTATTATGGAGAAGGCAACGAACGTGTATGTGCTCTGCTCTGATTTCGGATGGACCGATCTCGGAACCTGGGGATCGTTGTACGACATGTCAGTGAAAAATGCTGATGGTAACGTGAGTCTCAAGTGTCAAACTGCTTTCTACGACAGTCGGAACAATATTGTGGCGCTTCCTGCAGATAAATTGGCTGTGATACAGGGGCTTGATGATTATATCGTAGCAGAATCCGATGGAGTGTTGCTAATTTGCCGTAAAGAAGAAGAGCAGCGTATTCGTCAGTTCGTAAACGATATAAATATAAGTCACGGCGGTAAGTTTAACTAAACAAATTAGCGAAGTGATGTTTGAGCTTGGCGATTTGCCTGATACCTAACTTCTTTTGTATATGAGCGATATTGTACACCTGTTACCGGATTCAGTGGCCAATCAGATTGCCGCCGGAGAAGTTATACAACGTCCTGCTTCGGTGCTGAAGGAGTTGGTTGAGAACTCAATAGATGCAGGGGCTGGGTCCATCCAGATTGTAATAAAAGACGCGGGACGTACGCTTATTCAAGTAATCGATAACGGGAAGGGGATGAGCGAGACGGATGCCCGGATGGCTTTTGAACGCCACGCTACCTCAAAGATTAGCGATGCTGCGGATTTGTTTTCTCTTCGTACCTTGGGTTTTCGAGGGGAAGCCTTGGCCTCGATTGCTGCTGTCGCACAGGTCGAACTACGTACTCGACGCGAAGAAGATGAGTTGGGCTGCTTGATCGAAATTGCCGGATCACGAGTGTTTAAGCAGGAGGCGGTGCAGTGTTCTCAAGGTTCGGTGTTCTCGGTGAAGAATTTGTTCTTTAACGTTCCTGCTCGCCGACGTTTTCTCAAAAGCGACACAGTGGAGAAGAACCATCTTTTGAATGAGTTTTATCGTATCGCACTTGTCTATCCGCAGATAGAATTTGCTTTTTTCGATGACAAGGATGAAATTTTTCAACTGCCTCCTTCGAACATAAAACTACGAATTGAGAATCTTTTCGGTAAATCCAATCGTAAAAAATGGGAGCAACAGCTGCTTGCTATTGAAGTTCCCTCCACGCTGGTTAATATTTACGGTTATATAGGCCGGCCCGAATTTGCACAGCGTTCGGCTAATCAGTATTTCTTTGTAAATGGCCGTTACATGAGACATCCTTATTTCAATAAGGCTGTCATGTCGGCCTACGAGCGTTTGATCCAACCCGGCGAAAATCCGAATTACTTTATATATCTAGAGGTCGATCCTCAAACGATAGATGTAAATATACATCCTACGAAAACGGAGATTAAATTTGAAAATGAGCCGGCCATTTGGTCTATCATACAAGCTACAGTAAAAGAGACTCTTGGGAAATTTAATGTTTCTCCTTCGATTGATTTCGATCGCGAGGGGATGCTCGATATACCGGTTCCCGGACAAGTAGCTCCCGAACATATTCGTCCGCCGCAGCCGGTTTTCAATCCTTCGTACAATCCCTTTACTCCGGCCTCGTACAAAAGAGAAAATTTAGACTGGGAGGAATTGTATGCCGGCTTCGAAAAGAAAGCTCGGGCAAATTCCGCCGCTGTTACAGAGTTGCAAAATGAGAATTTGAGCCTGGATTATTCTTCGTCATTGGATACGACCTCTTTACAAACCGGTATGGATTTGGAAGATGTAAAAGCACATAATTTTCAGTTTAAGAATCGTTATGTATTAACACCGGTCAAATCGGGACTTCTTGTGGTCGATCAGCATCGAGCGCACGTAAGGGTTCTTTATGAATTGTTTTTGTTGCAAATGGGAGGGAAAGAAACGGCATCGCAGCATTTACTTTTTCCTGAGGAGATTTCTCTCTCTGCCGGAGATGCATTGGTTTTTGCACAGATTCTTCCTGATTTGAAACGAGTTGGTTTCTCTCTCGACGGTGTCGGAGATTCTACCTATTTGCTTAAAGGTATTCCTCCCATGCTTGTTGAGGCGGGAGCTGCCGTAGAGTTGTTGATGGCCCTTTTGGATAAGGCAAAGTTACTGGAAAATAGCGCAGCGAATGAATTACATGAGAGTTTTGCGCTTTCCTTAGCCGAGGCTTCGGCCTTAAAGATCGGGCAGCGATTGACCGAGGAAGAAATGACTGATCTGATCGATCGGTTGTTTGCTTGTCAGAATCATAACTATACACCCGATGGGAAAAAAATTCTGACCATTCTGACTTCTGATGAACTGGAGGCTAAATTCCGATAAAAAGTAGTCCCGGCACTAAGCGGGCTTATATAAATCTTTGTTTTTGCAATATTTTGTTAAATTAAAACTTTGCCTCAGGCAGCGCTCCCCTACATTAAAAGATTATCATTATTTTTGTCCTTGTTTTGTAGGACAGGTAAAATAAAACAGGAAAAGTACGTTTATTTACTGAACATACTTCTTTTAATTATATGAATCTTAAATTAATATCTTTAGGACTAATGCTCTTAGCCAGCATGCTTTGGATGCAACCTGTGCGCTCTCAAAAGGATTACAGTTCGGAAATCGGGTTGCAGGGAGGAGCTTCCTTGCTTGTGGGGGATGCTAATGTACGTGATGACATGGGACCCATCTACGGTCTTTTGTATCGCTACCGTTTCAATCAGCGCTTGGCTCTGAAAGTAGAAGGAGCAGCCGGTGAGGTTCGAGGACTGTACGACGTTGCCGGATCGGAAGCCTCTTTTCGCAACAACGTGAGCCTATTGGATGCTTGCGGAGAGTTTAATTTTTTGAATTACGCACAGCGTCAGCCTGATCGCACAGCCATGAAATTTTCTTCCTATATTTTCCTGGGAGCTGGAGCAATGGCCTATAACTACAATGCCGCATTGGATGTTCAACCCTGTGTCTCTTTTGGGCTCGGTTTTAAAGTGAAGCTCGGTAAACGTTGGAATGCCAATCTTCAGTACACAAACAGGTTGCTTCTGGCTGATAATATGGAAGGGCTTCCTCCCTTGAATAATACGGGAAACCTGAATGGTTCGAATTTTTTAAACAACGATTTGCTGACATCGCTTACTTTGGGCTTAACCTTCAATTTTTGGCATAAAGACTGTAAATGTATGGGGTTCTGACCCATGTTAATTTCGATAAAGCAAAATAATTTATATAAAACGTAAAACCGGAGAAATTGGATAGGGATGTCTCGTTCGCTTTGAGATAAACCGGTGGATGTCTCTATGCATAAAATTAAGTTCGAAGATGCCGTCGTATTTGGAGAAAATAGATAAAACCCGTTTGCCCAAGCACATTGCCGTAATCATGGATGGTAACGGGCGTTGGGCTAAAGAGCGGGGTTATGAGCGCGTATTCGGACATCAAGCCGGCGTGGAATCGGTTCGTCAGACCACCGAGGCTGCGGCCGAAATAGGGCTTGATTATCTTACCCTGTATGCTTTCTCTACCGAAAACTGGGAACGCCCACAAGCAGAAGTTGATGCATTGATGGAATTGCTCGTTGACTCCATACAGAAAGAAACTCCGACACTCAACAAAAACAACATTCGCCTTCAGGCGATAGGAAATCTGATGCGACTGCCTGAGAAAGTGCGTGCCAAGTTGTGTAGCTGCATTGAAGAGACAGCTCAAAATACCGGTCTGACTTTAGTTTTGGCATTGAGCTATTCTTCCCGTTGGGAGATGGTAAATGCCGTAAAAAAAATATGCCGCGATGTAAGAGACGGGAGTTTGAATATAGATGAAATTTCTACGGATATGTTGTCGGGTTATCTTACTACGAAGGGGATTCCCGACCCCGATTTAATGATACGGACCAGTGGAGAATTGCGCTTGAGCAATTTCCTGCTATGGCAATTGGCTTATGCGGAGTTGTATTTTACGCCTGTTCACTGGCCCGACTTTAAAAAAAATGATTTTTACCAAGCAATATATGAATTTCAAGGTCGTGAGCGCCGATTTGGAAAATAAACGAACCTTTCTACGAGACAGCAAATAAAAATATGTGTTATAAAAAACTTTTTTCTTTTTCGGCCTTACTTTTACTAACATTTTTTTCTTCCGCACAAGTACCCACAGAGCCAAGCTCTGAACCCGTCGTTATCCAGTATTCGACCATTAATCCTAAGTACGAGATTGCGGATATCCGTGTTACAGGGGCTAATAACTATCAGCCCTTTACTATTATAGGCTATTCCGGTTTGTCTGTTGGAGACAGAGTGAGTGTTCCCGGTGAAGAGATAACTCAGGCCGTCAAACGTTTTGTGCGACAAGGCTTGTTCTCGGATGTGAAAATTCTTGCAGATAAGATTCAAGGCGGTAAAGTCTGGCTTCATATCGCCTTGAAGGAACGGCCCCGGGTTTCGAAGATTAATTATAGCGGATTGAAGAAAGCCGAGATCGAGGATCTGGATGCCCGCATCGGTATTGTGAAGGGGAATCAGATAACCCCGAATATTTCTGATAAAGCGAAGAAGGTCGTTGAGAAGCATATGCAGGAGAAAGGATTTTTGAATGCTACAGCTAAGGTCTTTCAGCGTGATGACCCTGAAAAGCCGGGTTATGTTATTGTAGATGTTGAAGTGGATAAAAAGCTGAAGACAAAAGTAAACCGTTTGATAATAACGGGAAACAGCGCTCTTTCGCAGATGAAAATCGACCGGACGATGAAGAAAACCAGCGAAAAGGGTAAGTGGTACAATATATTCAGCTCGAAGAAATTCCTGAAAGAAGAGTATGAGAAAGATAAGAACCTCATCATTGAAAAGTACAACGAAATAGGCTATCGCGATGCCTATATCGTAAATGATAGCGTTGTACCTGTGGATGAGAAATCGGTCAATGTTTACATCACACTCGACGAAGGGAAAAAGTATTATTTCCGGAATGTGAAATGGGTTGGAAATACGATATATCCCTATGAGTTTTTGGATGCAAACTTAGGCATAAAAAAGGGAGATATTTACAACCACAAGCAACTGACTCAACGTTTGGATTCTGATGATGATGCGGTAGGGAAATTGTATCGGGACAGGGGGTATCTGTTTGCCCGTATTGATCCAGTGGAAGTGCTTATTGAGAATGACTCCATCGATTTTGAGATGCGTATTTTTGAAGGTAAGCCCGCTACTATAAATGAAATCGGAATTATTGGGAATACCCGTGTTTATGAGCATGTTGTTCGTCGTGAACTATACACCAAGCCGGGCCAGCTGTACAGTCAGTCGGATATAATCCGTTCTTTGGGCGAGTTGTCGCGTATGGGGCACTTCGACCAGGAAAAGGTATATCGCGATGTGGATATTCAACCCAACCCGGAGAATGGGACGGTAGACATCAATTATGTGCTCGAGACTAAGGGAAGTGATCAGGTGGAACTCTCTGCCGGAATCGGTGGTACCGGACTCGTCGGAACGGTAGGTTTTAAGTTCAGTAACTTTGCGATACAAAACCTGTTCAAACCTAAAATGTATCGTATTGTACCTCAGGGCGAGGGACAGACTTTTTCTATAAATGCCCGTACCAGCGGACCTCAATACACATCTGTGAGCTTGTCATTCCTGGAGCCTTGGCTCGGAGGCAAACGCCCTAACTCGCTTTCTGTTTCGGTGTATTTTGCCCACCAATCGAACTTCAGCAAGCGCTTTGTGGAAAATAATCTCTCCAATTACATCAATCCGAGCTTATATAATAACTACGGTTACGGAGGATATGGATATGGTGGTTATTATGGAGGTGGTTTCGGGGGATATTACGATAACACCCGCTTACAACGAGAGGTCGACCCCGATAGGTATTTCCGTACTTTGGGAGTTTCGGTGGGCTATGGTAAGCGTCTGAATTGGCCGGATGATTATTTCTCTTTTTACGGAGAATTGTCTTTTCAACGCTATATGCTAAAAGACTGGGGCTGGATGCCCGTTCCCGATGGGGGCTACAACAATCCGGCTTTGAACCTTGTCTTGAGCCGAAGCAGCATTATGAATCCTATTTATACTCGCAGCGGTTCCTCTTTTTCCTTGGGACTGAAAATTACGCCTCCATATTCTCTGATCAACGGTAAGGATTATGCGAAATTGAAACCCGCTGAGCGTTATGAATTTCTTGAATATCACAAGTGGAAATTCAGCAGTAAGTCTTTTATTCCTTTGGATAAAAATCAGAAATTTGTCTTGATGCTTCGTAGCGAGTTTGGTTATTTGGGACACTATAACATCCACGCCCGGACACCTTTCGACACGTTTATGTTGGGAGGAGACGGTATGTCGGGTTATTCGGCCAATTACACGATGGGGATGGAGTATATCCCGATGCGTGGTTACGATCCGGGTGATCCGGTGGTGCACTCCGGACTTTCCGGCGTCAATACAACTTCGGCCTATCTCTATAATAAATACACTTTTGAATTGCGTTATCCCATATCCTTGGAGCAATCCGCTACCATTTATGCACTTAGCTTTGTGGAAGCCGGAAACAGTTTTGTGAATATAAAAGATTACAATCCTTTCAACCTGCGCCGCTCGGCGGGAGTAGGGGTACGTATATTTCTGCCTATGTTCGGAATGTTAGGAATTGACTGGGCTTATGGCTTCGATAGAACTGCGACCGGAAAACTGGGAGGCAGCCACTTCCACTTCGTATTAGGGCAGGAATTATAGAACTTTAAGAGCTGAACGTTTTTTTCTGCATCATTTTTGAATGTTGTGTTTGCTGGGAAACGATATATCTGTAAAATTTTTAATAAAGGAAGATTATGAAAAAAAGAATTTTTATAGTAGCTCTCATGAGCTTGTGTGCTTGGATGCTTCATGCACAAAAGTTTGCTATGGTCGATATGGGCTATATCATGAAGAATATCCCTTCTTTTGAAACGGCTAACGAACAGTTGAACCAAATTTCCAAAAAGTGGCAATCCGAAGTAGAAGGAAAACTTGAAGAAGTCCAAGCTTTGTACAAGAATTATCAGACCGAGCTGGTGTTTATGTCCGACGACATGAAATTGAAACGCGAAGAGGAAATTGTTGCCAAGGAAAAGGCCGCTCAGGAGCTTAAACGCAGTTATTTCGGTACTGAAGGTGAATTGTACAAGAAGCGCGAAAGCCTTATGAAACCCATTCAAGATGAGATTTATGCAGCCATTCAGGAAATATCGAAAGAGAAGGGATTGGATCTTATATTCGATAAGAGCTCTGCAATGAGTGTCGTTTTTGCTACACCGAAATTGGATATAAGCGATGAGGTCCTTCAAAAGTTGGGTTATTCAAAATAATTTACTTACTTTTGTGCCTCTTTAAAGGAGTCTATATTATTAAAAAACAGAAAGTATAAAATAACAAACTTAGTAAAATCATGTTGAAAAAAATTGCTTTAGTGCTGTTGTGCTCGTTCCCCTTTGCTTTGTGGGCTCAGGATAAATTGGGGCATGTGAATTCTCAGGAGATTATGTCACAGATGCCGGAGGTGAAAACCATACAAAAGACTTTGAATGACTTGCAAACTCAGTGGGAGAATGAACTGCTCAAGATGCGTGAAGAGTATTATGCAAAAATTAAGGAGTTTCAGGAAAAACAAGCTACCATGCCGGCAAGCATCAAAGAAGCTCGTCAGAGTGAAATTGTTGAAATCGAACAGCGTATTACCAACTTCAACCAACAGGCAGGTTCCGATTTGCAGAAGAAACAACAAGAGCTTTTTGAGCCTGTTGTTCAGAAAGTACGTAAGGCAATTAATGAAGTAGGCGCTGAGAACAACTATACCTATGTTTTCGACTTGGGTACACAAAGCATTATTTACCACTCGCCGAAATCGAATGATATTACGGCTTTGGTAAAAAAGAAACTGGATTTGAAATAATCTCCTTTTTTAGAGTCAGGATATTAAAAAAGCAGCTTTGCATAAAATTGCAAAGCTGCTTTTTTTCTTAAGTCTTTACAGCAAGTTGCTTGCTAATTCGGAGAGGTAGCTTCGTTCGCCTTTTACCAGATTGATGTGAGCGAATAGGTTCTGTCCTTTCATGCGGTCGATGAGGTAAACCAGACCGTTGGAAAACATATCGAGATAAGGAGAGTCGATTTGGTGTATGTCGCCCGTGAGGATGATTTTACTGCCTTCTCCTGCTCGTGTGATAATGGTTTTCACTTCGTGAGGCGTAAGGTTTTGAGCTTCGTCAACAATGAAGTAGGTTTCGCTCAGGCTTCGTCCGCGTATGTAAGCCAGGGCTTCGATGATTAACTGATTGTTGCGTTGGAGTTCATCCAGTATGCGCATTTCTTTTCCTTGGTAGGAGAAGCTGTGTTTGATGACATTCAGATTATCGAAGAGGGGCTGCATGTAAGGCGCTATCTTCTGTTTCTCGTCGCCGGGCAGGAAACCTAAATCACGGTTTCCCATCGGTACTATGGGGCGTGCAAGGAGTATTTGTTTGTAGTTCTCGTGGTTTTGGAGCGCTGCCGCAAGAGCAAGCAGGGTTTTCCCTGTTCCGGATTTCCCGGTAAGAGCCACGAGTTTGATATCCTCGTCCATCAGCACGTCCATAGCAAAAGTTTGTTCGGCGTTGCGGGGTTCGATACCGAAGCAGCGTTGTTTTTCAACCCGCTTTACACTGTGGTCCTGAGCCGAGTAGCGTGCCAGTATGCTGGCTCGCAGGCTCCTCAGTACGAAGCAGTCGTTGGGGCTCACATCGAAACGAATGTTCAGTTCATCCAGAGGTATGGCTTCGTCGTGGGCATACATGCGGTCGATAACTTCGGGCGGAATGTTATCGTAAGTTTCATAAGTTTTGTCGAATATGGCAAAATCGGTTACCTTATCGGTGATATAGTCCTCGGCTTCGATACCAAGTGACAAGGCCTTCATCCGCAGGTTAATATCTTTGGTAACGAGTACGGTGCGCATCCCTTTTTTATGTTGCCCCAAAGTGTAGACCATGGCCAGGATGCGGTGATCGTATGTTTTCTCGATGAAAGAGCGGGCTATGACTTCCGGATATTCGTTGCCCGTTTGGATGAAAAGCTTACCCTTGCCTTCGCCGAGTGAAACGCCGTTTTTGAAAACCTTGTCGTTAACAATAGAATCCAGTTCGCGTGCAAATTCCCGGGCGTTGAAGTTGATCTGTTCTTTCCCTTTTTTGAAATTGTCCAGCTCCTCAAGCACAACAATGGGGATGTAAATGTCGTTTTCTTCGAAATTGAAAATACACTTGTAGTCGTGCAGGATAACGTTGGTGTCCAATACAAAATTTTTCTTTGTTGCCATAACGCGTCGTTTTTACAGGTTCATAGATATAGCCGGATTGCCCGGCCGGCTTTGCAAAGATACATAATAATTAATGTATCAATAACTCATTGCAAAAAATCTCTTGGAAAGCTAATGCGGACAGCAATACTTTCCCGGAGGTCTGTATTGAATTAAAACACAAGCGAATTGTCGCTAATAACGACATTCGCAGTTCGAAGATTTACGATTCGTGGTTGATTATATGTATCTTTGCGCTTCGAAAAAAAGTAAGATTCATGCATTTGGTCGAATTACTTGCTCCTGCCAAGAACTTGGAATGCGGCCTGGCCGCTGTCAATCATGGTGCGGATGCTGTTTACATTGGTGCTCCGCGCTTTGGCGCTCGTGCTGCGGCGGGAAATTCTTTGCAAGATATTGAACAACTTTGCCGTTATGCCCATCGTTTTCGGGCTAAAGTGCTGATTGCTCTCAATACCTTACTGACTGATGATGAGCTGCTCGAAGCCGAGAAGCTCGCTTGGTCGCTTTATGAAGCCGGAGCCGATGCTCTTATTTTACAGGATATGGGGCTTTTGGAAGTCGACTTGCCTCCCATGGCCTTGCATGCCAGCACGCAAACGGACAATCGAACGGCGGAGCGGGTGGTCTTTTTGCAGCAGGCAGGATTCTCGCGTGTGGTACTGGCACGTGAGCTCTCCCTGGCTCAGATTGCCGATATTGCTTCGCGTACTGAGGTCGAGTTGGAGGCTTTTGTTCATGGAGCTCTTTGTGTAAGTTACAGCGGACAGTGCTATATCAGTCAAGCCATGTGCGGGCGCAGTGCCAACCGCGGGGCTTGTGCCCAATACTGTCGTCTGCCCTACGATCTTGAGGATGCCGACGGAACGAAAATCCTTCGAGATAAACATCTTCTCTCGCTGAAAGATTTGGATTTATCCGATTTTCTCTTTCCGATGATGCAGGCCGGCGTTTCTTCTTTCAAGATAGAAGGCCGTCTTAAAGACTTGTATTATGTGAAGAATATCACTGCTTACTACCGCCGTAAACTTGATGCCATCCTCGATAAAGAAGAGAACTACAAACAGGCTTCATCCGGGAAGACTCGCTTCTTTTTCGAGCCCGATCCGGCAAAAACTTTTCGGCGTGGCAGTACCGACTATTTTTTTGACAGAAGGAAGAGCGGCCTGACACAGCCCGATACTCCCAAATCGATGGGTGAAACCTTTGGCACCGTAACAGATGTTGGGCCCAACTATATCGATGTTTCGAGTACTTGTAGCATGGCCAATGGAGATGGAATCTCTTTCTTTTCTACTCAAGGCAATTTGTCCGGTTTCCGTGTGAATCGGGTGGAGGGGAGGCGTATATTCCCGGCTTCTATGCCCGCCTTGTTGAAGCCGGGCGATCGCCTGTACCGCAATCAGGATGCAGCCTTTGAAAAACTCTTGGAAGCTAAGTCCTCCGAGCGCCACATCGCTTTGAAGTGGGAAATAGCAGAAACGGACAATGGCTTCCGTCTCATCGTCGAAGACAAAGATAACGTGAGTGTTGCACGCGACTTCGATATCGAAAAACAAGCAGCTCACAAACCGGAAGAAGCTGTGGAAAATATTCTTCGTAACTTATCGAAACTTGGAGATACTATTTATCAAAGTGAATCGCTATCGCTTCATTTTTCTAAGCCCTATTTTATTCCCGCTTCGCGATTGAGTGCCTGGCGACGGGAACTTATTGCGGATTTAGATGCTGCTCGTGAGAAGGGCTACCGGCGTCCGGAAAAAGCAGAAAGGCAGCTGCCTTCTTTGCAGTCTATTCAGCTGGACTATCGTGCGAATGTGTTAAACCGAAAGGCAAAGCTTTTTTACGAAAAAGCCGGAGCGCAAGGCGTCATGCCAGCTTTCGAAGCAAAGGCTGAAGAGGGAGTCCCTCTAATGTTTTGTAAGTTCTGTATCAAGTACGAGATGGGCTGCTGTCCCAAGTTGGCTGCTCCTTCCAAATGGAAAGAGCCTTGGTTTCTTAAACACAACAATCAGCGCTTTAAACTTTTTTTTGATTGTAAGCGCTGTGAAATGCAGTTGTTCAAAGCCTGAAATCTTATCTTTTGCTTTATCTTTGCAAACTCAATTTTTTAAAGATATACAACTATGCACAATTGGTTCGAATGTAAAGTGAAGTACGAAAAAACGGTTGAAGAAGGTAAGGTGGTCAGTGTCGGTGAGAGTTATTTGGTGGATGCCTTGTCCTTTACCGAGGCCGAAGACCGCATTATTACGGAAATGAAACCTTTTATCAGCGGTGAGTTTACCGTAGCCAACATCCGTCGGGTGAAAATAAACGAGATGTTTCCTAATGAAAATGCCGATAAGTGGTATCGTTGCAAAGTAAATTTTGTATCGCTTGACGAAGAAAAAGGCCTTGAGAAACGTACTGCCGTAGCCATGTATGTGCAAGCTTCCGACTTGAAGACTGCCTGCGACAGCCTTATCGAAGGTATGAAAGGCTCTTTGGCCGATTATGAAATAGCTGCTATCAGCGAGACACCCATAATGGATGTATTTCTGTATTCCGCTGAATAAGCCGGAAACCTTTGAGTCGTTCTGAGAAATATCCCTCCCGCAATTTTAGCGATAGCTGAAACGACCGTAAACCGGCAGATGATCCGAAAATCCTCCTTTGAAGATCATCCCTTGATAAGTTCTGAAAGGCATCGTACCGAGATCTTTCGTATCTTGTTCCAAGAGGAAGTCGGCCTCGAAAAAGCTTACTTCCTCCGGCCGGATGTAAAACTTCTGAGAGCTATCGAGCAGATTTCCTGAAACGATAAAATGATCCAATACGCTCCATATACCATCGTGTTTGTGGCTGCCTTTTCCTCGACTATGCAGAGGGTAGGTGAGGTTGTATAGTTGTGAATTATCCACTTTCCCTTCTGGTTTTAGCGCCCGTAGAACTTCTCGGAGGCTGCTGTCCTCCGGAGAGTCGTTAAAATCTCCCATGATCAGGATCTTGCTGCGGGGATTGAGAGCAAAGAGACTATCCACTTGCGAGCGAAGCCGAGCGGCTGCAGTTTTCCGGCGTGTTTCGGAGGCTAACTGGCCCCCCAGGCGCGATGGGAAGTGGCATATAAATACGTGCAGACTATCCTTGGTGGGCAGGATGCCCGAAACCAGCAATATGTCGCGTGTGGAAGCTTGTGTTTGTTCAGGAAAACTGACTCGGACGGGCTTTGCCTGAAAAGGTTTGAAGCGTTTGGCCTGATAGAGTAGGGCTACGTCGATTCCGCGTCTGTCGGGCGATTCGAAGTGCAGGAATTCGTAGCCCAGTCGCTTCAGTGGCGAGCGGCGGGTCAAATCTGTTAGTACTGCCCGATTCTCTACTTCGCAGAGGCCGACCAAGTCGGGGGCTTCCCATCCTCCTATGGCGGCGATTACTTGTGCTATTTTATGTTGTTTGCTCCGGTAGCGATTGAGGGTCCAGTGCCGGCTACCATCGGGGAGAAATTCCGCGTCGTCTTTAAGGCTATCGTCTTTGCAATCGAACAAATTCTCAACGTTGTAGCACATGGCCACGAAGCTGTGTTCTGCGATTTTGTTTTGTGCTGTCGAGATAAATCCCGATAGCAACACTACGGTCAATGCTACAACGGATGTTTTCATGATTGCAAGGCCTTTAAGGTTTTCCTTTTTGTTGTTTTAGACTTATCCATTGGTAGGCCCCGGCATCGGAAGGGCTGTCGGCGGGCCGTTCGTTTCCGTTAAGGTCTCTTTTTAGTATTTCGCGATAGCGTCCGCCCAGTTCATTGTTATGTGTGGGGTTAGCCAAGGCCCGGAGAGGCGATACGGAGTCGGGGCTGAAGTCGAAATAGCGCTTTTTACTGTTGTCGTACTTAGGGTGACGGAAAACCGTATCCTTCGGTTGATACCAGCGTGTTGCCTGAAATTGAGGAGTGGAGAGGCTGTCCTTTCGGGCACGGCGTATGTAGCTGTTTGCGAAACTGCCGCGATAGGCTTCGGGGAATTGTGTTGCCCAGTTAAACTCCGTCTCGGAGCTACCCATGATGACACTGTTGTAGAAGTAGGTTTCCATAGGGATGATGCGGTTGAGGTCCATGAGCATGACCGAAGGAGTTGCATTGCGATTACTGGGCTGAAATGCCTCTCCGAAGTAGTTGGCTATCGTGCAGTGGATGAAGTTGTGTTTCCCTCCGTTGAGGTATAGGCAGTTGATGCCGGCGTTGCTTATTTCCGAATTCACGATGTTGAGGTGCGCATTTTGTGCAATGATACCGTAATAGCTGAAGTTGTGTAATCGGCTGTTGATCAGTTCGAGTGTGGAAGCCTGTTTCAGATCTTCGTTTTTGAGATAGATTCCCAGGTCGGAGCTGTTTATATGTACGTGCACGAGGCGATGTTGACTGTTGGGACTTGTCAGATAGATGCCTTTCCACTGCCCGGCTATGTAGTTGTAGGGAACCGGATTCCGGTATTTATAGATACCGAGATCGACGGCATCCTGGCGGTGCCCACGCAGGCTTATGGGCTCTTCGGCCGTGCCGATGGCTTCGAGCCTACCCCCTACGCGGAGGTAAGCACGGTTGTAAAAGTAAAGCCTGCATCCGGGAAGGAGAGTCAGATTCTTTTTCGCAACAAGACTGTCGTACACGAAATAAGGTTTCGAAGCATCCAGTATGCTGTCGCTTTGTATTACTTGACCTCGCAACACTTCTACGTCTTCTATTCGACCTTCGAGGCGCAGCCGGCGACTGCTGTTGCGATTGCGGAATACAATGTCGGCTTCCACCTCCGAGTTGGGATGTGCGGGCGGTATTTCCGTCTTGATGAAAATGAAAAGGCTATCCTTTCCTTTTATAATTACATCGGCAAAATGATTCGAAGCATTTAACGCTCCGTCCACATTCAGCCGGAAGAGCTCCGAGCCTTTTCCCTCAAGGCCGATGGAGGTAATTTGCAAATCCTGTGCGTGAGGGTTATGAACCTTTATCACGTAACTGGGCGATATAATTTTGTTGAAAATCAGTCCTAAAGACAGCGTGTCGGTCGAAAAACGTAAACTTTCTACAGAATCGATCCTCAACGGCTCATCGGTGCAGGCAAGCAACAGCCCCGAAGCAAGGCCCCAAAGCATAAGCTTCCGAAAAATGACTTTCGCATGGAGTTTCATAAAGCAAGAATAAATCTTTTGTTTGCTACGAATGTACCGCAAAGGTACATAAATGCAGCTCGAAAACCCTGCTTACAGGCAAATTTTTACTTTCATTTAGCAAAAAAACAAGAGTTTCGATTTTCGACGCTCTCGTTCGAGGCTTATTGCTCTCATCCGAGGGAGAAGTCTATAAGCTATCGAGTTAATTTTTTATGAGAAAAAGAGCAGTTCCCAATCTTTTTTTTGTTTGCGAGCTATCTTGCTGAAGAATAAAGCATTACTATTTTGAGACAGATAGATAGGTAACGATTTAGAAATGAGCGGAGTGCTTTGAAGTACATTGTTTTGAATAGCCAAAGAACGCTCATTTTATCATTTGCAATGATACACATTTGCGAGGGAAAGTGAGGGTTCTTGCGTGTTTTTCTTCTTGGAAAGAGTGAATTCGTTTTCTACATATTTATATGCTTGATCATTCTGTCGATTTCACATTTAATCCTAATATTTTAGTCTTTAATTTTTGCTACGTATTTATCCATATCCTTGTTCCTCAATGAGCCATTTCTCATAATCTGCATATAAAGGGTTGGATATGTTCATCCTTACAGTTTCGTATATTTTGAATGCTATTCCCAAGGTCCTATACCCACGGGCATGGTAACAAGTTGTTACAAAAGAATGCGGCACAAATTTACGATAACATATAGACTTTGGATTTACAATAATATCAAGTATTTCTTTGACTCTTGCATTATCCGAAAAAATCTTCCTTCCTAAGACGATATACTTGATGCAACCGTCAATACTTAACTTGCCATCGTAGTCCATGATGAATAATCTATGTTCATCCTCGTTCGCCCAATCCTTATGCTTCAAAAAGAATAGTGACTTCCAGTTATTTTTTATAAACTTCTCTGGCGTTGCAGCCTCATAGTCGATTTCTTTATCATTTGGGGTATTGAATAAACTATACTCTACATCCTCAAATTTATAAAAATGTCGGGACAAGATAGCTTCATTCTGAGCCATGAAAGCCTCTTTGTCTATCACTATACAAACTCCGTTTGAATCATCAGCATAGTGAGCCCACATAGCTGGATGATTAGTACCTTCTACTCCACAACCTCGAATGTCATAGTTCTGAGAGAAGCTGATAATATGGCACTTCTCCTTGATGTACTTTTCTGCATTGTACATTACCATAAAATTGTGGCTCAGACACATATTATGCACATTACCCTCATTCATATCGTTGAGCCTTGCAAAAGAAGATGGTTTTAGAGTCAAATCCTCCATTATCTTTTTAAAAGAGTCTAAACTGGTGTAATGAAACAGTGCCCCATCACCCTTATGCGGCAACTCTTCATATCCGTAGAGATACGTTGGTAGTTCGGTAAGTAACATGTGATTATCCTTAATTAATATTGATAGTTCCAGTGTTGTTCTTAATGTATACAGCTTTATCACTTCGATTTACACTCGCCTCATTAGGAGCGATATCGCCGGAAGGCACAAATTCTAGTGTATCAATAACAGTTGATTAACCAAAAAACGCTCACTGTTATCACCTGCAAAGGTACGGATTTGCGCGAGAAAGTGAGTGTTCCGTCATGATTTTCTAGTACGTAAAGTGAACTCATAAGATAGAAAGAGTTTGTTTCATACCAATAAAGCAAGCTCTTTTCTATTTCTATACCACATCTACATACTTCTTTGTTGTATCAATCTGTCCATGTCCCCCTTGCAATCTTTTGGTCGGTGATTTGAGTGTAGATTTGCGTGCTGGAGATAGAGGCATACCCCATCATTTTGGCGATACTCTCCATCGGAATTCCAGCTTCCAAGGTCAGCGTATCGAAGCTGTGTCTCGCAACGTGCCCAAGTCTCCAGAGTACTTTTTCTCTTGAGAAAATCCCTCTATTCGTATTCTATGACGTATTACTTTATTGAGAGGGGGAGGCTGTTTTGTTTGTATGAAACTTTCTTAGGATTGCTGAACAACGGCTTCCGATGAGATACAAAAGGTAGGAAGGTTTATCCGGAAGGCTCTGACGCAGCGGGAGAGCTTGCTTTGATGTTGTCTGTAGATGGTTTCGGAACTTACCGAGGTGTTTAGGCCTCCGTTGAGCTGCCTCTGCATACTGGTTTTACTCCTCGTTTTCGTCGATGGGGAGGATGGCATTCGAATTTCGGATGCTGTAGCGTGTGAGCGACTGGTTGGATTCGAAACCATTCTTTCCTATTACTACGCGCCCGTTAGGCTGCGTTATCGTGATAAGGCTATCCGTATATACGCGTTCGGTTTTCTGGCTCCAAAAGAGCAATTCCGTTTCGAAGAGACTACCTTCGATATTCGTTGCCTTGACCTTGTTTTTGAGGGTCCAAAGTTGGTTATATTCGTCGTAATGTGCGTAGCGGCTGTATATACTGGCATCCACAGCCAAAGTAGAGTCGAAGCGTTCGAAGTGTATTCCTTCCGGGAATTCCCAATAAGGGGGCTCAGCCCTGTCGTAAATCTCCCATCGGGCTGCTGAGATGCGGTAGCGCGTGATACCTGAATCCGAAATTACCGTCGTTATATCCTGGGCTCGCAGCTTGGCCATGGCAGCCCTGTTGTCCACGGCTCCCACTATTTGTTTTTCCGCTTCTTTGCGGCATCCAAGTTGTGCACAGAGCAAAACAAAGAAGCTGCACAGCAGTATCAAAGCTTGTTTGCTGAGGCGAATGTCCGGTTTCAACACAGAGGAAAGGTTTAAAGAAGAGTAAAAGGTCTTTAGAGCTTTCGCTTAAAGAACCAAAACTCGTTGATAGAGGCGTTGAAGGTCAGTTTGAGATAATTCTCATTCATCAAATTGTTACTTCCCAGCTTCCCGTATTCTATCGAGGCATTCAGCAAAGTCTTTGCTTGAGGAAGGGGAATACCTACTCCGAAAGAAATTCCGATGTTTTTCGGCATGCTGGTGCCTTTTACCCGGTAGTACGAGTCGCTTACGCTTATCCCGAAACGGTAGCGTATGAGGTCGGAGAACTTTCTTCCGTTCGGATTAGCCATGTATTCGGCCCCTATAGCCATTCTGGAGCGGTTCACAAGGCTATCCGTCTTTCCGAAAAACTTTGCTTGCTCCCAGTTTTGCATCGAGTAATCGAGTCCTACGGTCAAACGCCTGTCGTAAGTGTAGGAAATACCTGCTCCGTAATGCATCGGCAGTTCGAATTCATCTTTTCCCGACTTGACTGTATCCGTCAGCATACCTACTGTTATCGATGTCGCTTCTGCATTCAAAACCTTCGGCGCTTCGAAAATACCTCCCAGCGTGAAGCTGTGACGTTTGGCCACGGTGTGGAATACTTGTAATCCGTAACGCAGGCGGAAGTCGTTTACCTGAATGCGGTTCTCCTGATAGGCCGAAGAACCGTCGTGCGAGAAGTTTATGGAACGCCTGTTCACCGAACTCCCGAACATGTAGTAGATGTTTGCTCCCAATGCAAGATGATTGAATAATTTCACCGAAAGCCCTCCGTGAGCCTGCGAAATTCCTCCTTGCCCGCTATAGCTACGGGTAACCACGGTAGTATCCTTTTTTATACTCGGATCGATGTGATAGGTATTTTTATCGTAAAAATCGTAGCCCGAAAAGGAATAAGGCTGTATTCCCAAGCTTCCTCCTAAGTATTTCCCCAAAGGGAATTGCATGTTGAGGTACTCCAAATTGCCTGTTATTGATGTTTTTTGTCCCGATTTATCCGAGAAAACCGAAGCCAGAGCCGATATTCCCATGTCAAGCATGAAGGACAACGTGTCTACCGACGAGTAGGAAGCCGGATTGGCCGTATTGATAAGCGTGGGAGTACGCAGACCGAAAGAAAGTCCTCCCATGGCGCGTTGTTCACCTGAGCTGTTGTCGCTTATCGCTCCGTAGCCGAATCGTGTGTAGGGGGAGTTGGTGCTGTTCTGTCCGAAAGAGAAAGCCGCCCACATAATTAAACCTGCGACTGTCAGGACATACTTGTTTCTATGCATTTGTGTCGAGAAATCAGTTTTTGTTGTTTGTAGCTGCAAAGATGATACTTTTTTGTGTTTGCAACAATTCAAAAGTCTTTGTGTGCTGTTAAAAAAAATGAAAGTTATCCCCTTGGAAGCAGTGTATCCGGATTTTGTTTCAGAGAATCATTTTTTCGATGGGTATGGTCAGTATGCCTTCGGCTCCTAATGCTTTTAATTTTCCGATGACATCCCAGAAGCGTTTTTCTTCAACGACTACGTGCAAGGAATACCATCCTTCTTTTGCCAGCGGCATCACGGTAGGGCTTCTCATGCCCGGTAGCTCGGCAATGATGCGTTCGATATTTTCAGCCGGCACATTCATCAGCACGTATTTTTTGTCTTCAGCCATCTGCACGGTTTCTATTCGAAACAAGAGCTCATCGAGTATGCTTTGTTTTTCGGTGTTCAGCTTGGGATGGGCTATCAGTACTGCCTCCGATTTCATGACCACCTCTACTTCTTTCAGGTGGTTGGTGACGAGTGTGCTGCCTGAGCTTACGATATCGAATATTGCATCTGCAAGTCCAATTCCGGGGGCAATCTCTACGGATCCGGTGATGATGTGTATCTCGGCTTTAATCTTCTTTTCGTCCAGGAAACTACGCAGAATACCGGGGTAGGAGGTAGCTATTACTTTTCCTTCGAACCACGAAAGACCGGTATAATTCACTGCTTTGGGTATTGCCAGTGATAGTCGGCATTTACTGAATCCGAGTTCCTTGGTAAGTGTGGCCTTTTGAGCTTTTTCAACAAATTCGTTTTTTCCCACAATACCTACATCTGCAACACCATCTGCAACTGACTGCGGAATGTCGTCGTCGCGAAGAAAGAGTATTTCGAGAGGGAAATTACGTGCCGAGACGAGCAATTGACGTTTGTTGCTTTCTAATTTTATTCCCGATTCGGCCAGTAGAAGCATGGTCTCTTCGTGTAACCTCCCTTTCGTTTGTACGGCTATACGTAACATGGTTTGCTTGTTTTTATTAGTTTATTGAGTTTATTCCCATATTGTATCAATAACTACACAGTTTGTGTCGGGGAATATTTCTTGAACGGTCAAACTGTCGGCTTGCATTTCGGTCTCTTTGTTTTGCGAAGTGCCGGGTTTCCCGCAAGAGCTGAAAATTGCGCTAAGCAATAGGAATAAAAAGCCTGTTCGAATCATTGTTTTTTTATTTGTCGTGTGTGGAAAATCCGCACAAAGGTACTTTAATTTTTTACGTTTCTCATCCTTATTAGTCGCAAAGGGCGTATAAGTCTCCTCGCGGGTTGATCAGCAGTATTGGAACCTTCGATTGTCGCACAAATTTATTTTCTTTGGGACCAAACAGAATATCGTCCAAACCATAGTCCCGGGATGCGGAAATCATCAAAAGATCAAAAGCTTCTTCCTCTGCTTTGCGAATTGCTTCAGATTCTACTTTAAAACTATCTTTTTCAGCTTGTTCTACTCCAAAATCCAAATCGAATTTATCAAAAAGAGTTTTCATCTTTTCGACGTTACTGGCAGCTTTCGACCCATAGTCTCTGGCTTGTAGTAATGTGATTCTCGATTGGCAAAAGCGTCCGAAAGCTGATGCAAAATGAGCTTTCTCTACTTCTTCCTCCAGAAATGTGACGGGGATAAGTATTTTTTTTAGATGCAATTCCGGGAAGGAATTTTTGAAAAACAGATAAGGGATGCGCAAATTCCGACAAGCATTGAGTTGTGTTTGTAGGGTTTTATACCTGTTATCCGATAGTTGCAACAGCAATAAAGCCACTTCTTCAGTTTCACAGAAGTCAAGCAGATCGGAAGGCCCTCCTTTCCTAAGAAAAATTTTTGCTCCGCTTTTTTCAAAAGCTACTTGCAGCTTTCTTCCTTCATCTTCTTGCTCTTGAGTCGAAGTAAAAAATAAAATTCCCCAATTTTTCTTTAAACATTGGGATAAGTTCCGGGCAGCTTCAATCAGCCTCTGACTTTCTGCTACCCGGTTTATGTATGCCAGTATCATCGGTTTCCGGAGGAAGAGTTATACAATCCGATTCAAGAACTTGCTTACATTCTTCTCGATGCGTTCGGCAACATTGTTAACATCGGCTCTTTCGAATTTTTCACCTGTTATGTTCTCAAAAAGTTCTATGTAGCGCTCGCTTATTCCGTTAACTATTTCTTCGGTCATTTCAGGTATTGCCTGACCTTCTTTCCCTTGGAAGCCGTTTCCCATCAGCCATTCGCGTACAAATTCTTTGGAGAGTTGTTTTTGCGCTTCTCCTTTTTCAAAGCGTTCTTCGTAACCCTCGGCATAAAAATAGCGTGAGCTGTCGGGGGTATGAATTTCATCTATCAAGTAGATTTTTCCGTCTCGTTTTCCAAACTCGTATTTTGTATCTACCAATATTAACCCACGTTTAGCTGCAATTTCACTTCCTCGTTCGAAGAGCTGTAGCGTATATTTCTCCAGTTGCTCGTAGTCCTTACGCGAAACCAGCCCTTGATTCAATATCTCTTCTTTTGAGATGTCTTCGTCGTGTGAACCTTGCTCGGCTTTTGTCGTAGGGGTGATAATAGGTTGAGGGAAACGTTGATTTTCACGCATACCATCCGGTATTTTCACTCCACATATTTCACGTACTCCGTTCTTGTAAGCTCGCCATGCACTTCCACAGAGGTAGCCCCGTACAATCATTTCGACTGGAAAACCTTCGCAGCGTAAACCGATACTTACCATTGGGTCCGGACTGGCCAGTTTCCAGTTGGCTACGATGTCGCTTGTAGCATCCAGCGACTTCGCTGCAATCTGATTTAATATTTGTCCCTTGTAAGGGATTCCTTTAGGAAGTATTACGTCGAAGGCCGATATCCTGTCTGTGACAATCATTACAAGTAAGTCGTTCTTTACCGTGTACACATCGCGCACCTTGCCATGGTATACCTGAGTTTGTCCATCGAAGTGAAAAGCTGTTTTTGTTAATGCATTCATAATGGTTTTGTTTATTGGGCTTGTTTGATATATTCAAAATATTTTTTTCGTATGATTAGGTCTGAGATGCTCCATGCCTCAATTTTATGCTCTATCTCATTTCCCGGTATGCTGTCTGTTTTTCCTATTACCTGAAGGGTTTTATCTACTGCAAACTGAGGCGAATGTTCTGAGAAAACACTTGTCCCGACGCCACGCCATTTGTAACTATCAAGGCTCATAATATCCAAAATGCTCGGATAAATATCTATTTGTCCTATTACCTGCCCTTCGTGCCTTCGAGGTTTTAGATCCACATTTACTACATATAACGGAATAAAGGTTGTGTTGTTTTCTTGCTCGTAAGGGCTTAAGCAGCCCGGATAGAAGTCTTTTATTTTATCGCTAGTCATTCCTTCGTGATCGGAAGCGATGACAACACAAGTATTCTTCAGAAGATCGTTTTCTTGTAATAATTCAAAACATAGGCGAATGGCATCGTCGGTATAATTTATTGCCTTGAGATAGCCCTGTACATCCTTAGGTAGCTTTTCATCCAAATTCATGCTGTCCGGATAGTTTTCGAAATCGCTCAAATAATTGTGGCTGCTGGTGGTAATGAACTGAACATAAAAAGGTTCTTTAAATTTCTTTAAGATAGGTATCGTTTGTTTGAATACGCTTTTATCCGAAATCCCAATACCTATGATTTCGTCCGGAATCAAATTCTCCCTTGAAATTAACGTGTCGATGTGATACGCAATGTTCATTGTTTTTTGGTTCCAACTGAATTTTTCATTTCCCATTATAGTTGCCGAGTAATAATTGCGTTGTTTCAGAGCTTCGGCTAATGATGGAAAGTACTGTGCGGCATGCCAATAGGCGACTGAATTTTCTCTCACGGGTAAGAGCCCTGTATTAATCATTAATTGCCCATCGGCTGATCGCCCGTGTAGCGTTTGTGGAAGTGTATTCGGAATATAAATATTGTCCGGTTGTTTACTTATTTTGTTTAGAAAAGGAGTAATTTCCGTTTCTTTTATTTGTGTGGGCCAGGTGCTTAGTGATTCTACGATGATGACGATGAGATTTTTGTTTGAGGGCGACCTCAACGTATGTTCGCTCTTTCTTTGTAAAATAAACTTATCTATTTCTTGATATTCTTTCTCGGTTAAAGGTTTTTTATCGGTATAGAGTTGTTTTGATAATTGGTATATCCAAAGAGAAATAGGTCCGAAATAGGATACAAACTTATGTTGTTTGTGATTCCGTTCATAGAAGAAATCGCTTATAGATTGATTGTTTAAAGTGGCGACCAAAACTCCGCTTGAGAATAAAATTAAAGCAATCAAGAGAGGAAACAGACTCAATAGAATCCGCTTTTTTCGTCGAGGAGATTTTATGCGCTTTTTCCCCCATAAGAAATATGCAAGTGTTAAGATTCCCGTAAGTGATATGTGGAATAAATCTTTCCATATGATATAAGTACCGACTTCGCCTTTGAGAGTCCACAACTCACGAAGATTGCTGTAGTAGCTGAAAATCGGGATGACGTTAGCATAATATCGGTAATAAGCGGCATTAGCTATTAGTATCAAATCGATGAAAAACAGATAGAGCAGAAGAAAAGAGTATCGCTTTTTTATCAAGAAAAAAGGGAGCAAAAAAATAAACACATTTGATAATGTATATAAAAGAGGCCCTCGTGCTTGTGCCAAAGGTGGTATCGGACTCTCTATCTGCTTGTAAAAATAGATGAGCTTAATCATCAGCGAGCAGGCAATCACGCAATAGGCCAGCAGATAATTTTTGTATTTGGAATATTTTGTAAATATCTCTGAAAGCATCTTTGTGTTATTTGTCTCTTTTTTCGTAGGCCTCTACAATGCGTTGAACGAGTTTGTGGCGTACGATGTCGTTTTTATCGAATTCTATTTTGGCAATTCCTTTTACATTTTTCAGAACCTGTAATGCATCAATAAGTCCTGACTTTTGCTGTGCCGGTAAGTCTATTTGTGTTACATCGCCGGTTATAATCATTTTGGTGTTGATCCCCATGCGAGTGAGAAACATTTTTATCTGTTGTATGCCCGTATTTTGTGCTTCGTCCAGAATGACTACGGCATCACTCAGGGTGCGTCCTCGCATGAAAGCTAAAGGGGCGATTTGTATGGTGCCGTTTTCTATATATTCACGTAGTTTGAGTGGCGATATCATATCCTGCAGTGCGTCGTACAGGGGTTGTAGATAGGGGTCTATCTTTTCTTTCATATCTCCGGGCAGGAAACCCAGTTTCTCTCCGGCTTCGACTGCAGGACGACTGAGGATTATTTTCTTGATTTCTTTGTTTTTGAGCGAACGAACTGCTAAGGCGATGGCTGTATAGGTTTTCCCGGATCCGGCAGGTCCTATGGCAAAGAGCAAGTCGTCTGTTTCAAAAGCTTTGACCAGCTTTTGTTGGTTCTTGGTTCGGGCTGTTATCGATTTGCCGTTTATACCATGTAGGATTAAGTTGTTGAAAACTAACACCTCGGGTTCCGAACCTTTCAGTATTTGGATGAGATTTTCCTCTTTCAGGCTGTTGTTTTTCAGAATGAATTCTTCTACCTTTTCTATGCTTTCGATAAAGCACTTTATGTTCTGTGAGGGGCCGTATATTTTCAAGCTATGTCCTCGCCCGATAATGCGTAGTTCGGGGTGTAAGTTCTTTAGTAAAAGTATATTGCTGTTATTTACGCCATAGAATATGGCTGTGTCTGTATGTGCTGAAAGTGTAAAAACCGCCGACTCTTTATCGGAAGTTGTTGGTGAACAATCGTTTTTTTCTTCTTTCATTATCTCACTTTTCTTTTTATGTGCTTTCGAATGATTGGCCTTGTATATTTTATGCCGCTTGTTCTTCGTATAGCGTATTTAGAGGTCAGCGAAATTACTGATTTTTTCTGTTTTATGCTACTTTAAGTTTACAGAAAGATTTTAGTTTGTTTAAAAGTGTTGATTGTGAGTTGTTTAATCCTTTTGTTCTTGAGCTTGACGCTATTTGTAGATTGAATCCATATTCTGTTTTTACAAAAATTAATGATTTTGTGTATTTTTATATGTTAAAAAACATGCTTTTTTGTTTTTAGTTAATCGTTTGACTTGTTAGTTTTGCAATTGAAAATAGGAATAGATGAAAAATATAAAAAGAGTTTCGTTAAAAATTATTGCAAAAGAAGTTGGTGTTTCTGTTGCTACGGTTTCTCTTGTCCTAAATGGAAAAGATAAAAACGGGCGTGTAAGTAAAGAGGTGTCGAGAAAAATCATAGAAAAAGCCAATGAGTTGAACTATATTCCTAATACGCTGGCAAAAGCCCTTAAGGTGGGAAATTCTAAAACTATTGGGTTGATTGTTGCCGATATTTCTAATGTTTTTTTCGGAACCTTAGCGCTGTATATTCAGAATTATGCCGAGAAGCGAGGTTATGCTGTGCTAATGGGGAATACCAATGAACGTTTGGAGGAGATGAGTAATATGATAACCTTGCTCACTGCTCGTCAGGTTGATGGTCTGATTATTACTCCTACAGAGGGTAGTCTCGAGCTCGTGAAATATTTAGTGGACAATGCCAAGCCTTTGGTTTTATTGGACCGGAGTTTTCCTGAATTGACTGTAGATAGTGTTCTGATAAATAATTTTGAAATTTCATATAATTCAACTAAAAGTTTGATTGATAGAGGATTTTCTAATATCGCGTTTGTAACTTACAAGCAGAATCAATATCATATTAATGAACGTAGGAGAGGTTTCATAGAAGCAATGACGGCTCACGGATTATTTAAGTCCGACATTATTAGAGAAGTCCGACATGGCTTTTTGAGAGGGGATATGGAGCAGGCAATTTCGTATATTTTGGCTTGTGAGGAAAAAATAGAAGCTGTTTTTTTTGCGACCAACTCCATATCTATTGCCGGGGTAAAATCTTTGCTGGAACACGGTGTTGCGATACAGGATGATATTCAAATCATGTGCTTTGATGAGAGTGAGGCTTTTTATCTGCTTCCGGTCTCTTTTCCATTTATTAAGCAGCCTATCGAGGAAATGGCGAAGAAGGCGATAGAGTTATTGGTTGATCAGATAGAAAAACAATCCGAAAGAAAATCTCAAACCTGTGTTATGGAAGCTCAGTTAGTGTTGAATTAATTTTTTTTATCGAAAAGTTAAACGTTTAATCAATTTGGTTTTATGAAACATATTCATCCCAAAATCGGTATTCGACCGATCATTGACGGCCGCCGGGGCGGCATTCGCGAATCCTTGGAAGAAACAACCATGAACTTGGCCAAAAGTGTGGCTAAGTTGTACGGCGAGACCTTGCGTTATCCCGATGGTACTCCGGTGCAATGCGTAATTGCCGACACCTGCATCGGAGGTGTGAAAGAAGCGGCCGGTTGTGCCGAGAAATTCGAGCGCGAAGGCGTAGGGCTCTCTTTGTCGGTAACCCCTTGTTGGTGTTATGGATCCGAAACAATTGACATGAATCCTCACATTCCGAAAGCCATTTGGGGATTCAATGGTACCGAACGTCCCGGAGCCGTTTATCTGGCTGCGGCTCTGGCGGCACACAATCAGAAGGGTTTGCCTGCTTTCGGTATTTATGGGAAAGAGGTGCAAGACGCTGGAGATACGACCATTCCCGAAGATGTGAAAGAGAAACTGCTCCGTTTTGCCCGTGCCGGACTGGCGGTAGCACAGATGCGCGGAAAGTCTTATCTGGCGATCGGTTCCGTTTCGATGGGAATTGCAGGCTCGATGGTGAATCCCGATTTTTTGCAGGAGTACCTTGGTATCCGTGCCGAATTTGTGGATTGCAGCGAAATTCTACGACGCATTCAATTGGAGATTTACGATAAAGAGGAATTTGCAAAAGCCCTTCGATGGACAAAAGAACATTGCAAAGAGGGCGAGGATTACAATCCTGAACATCTGAAACACAGCCGAGAACAGAAAGATAAGGATTGGGAATTTGTGGTGAAGATGACCCTCATTATGCGCGATTTGTTGGTGGGCAATCCCAAACTGGCGGAGATGGGTTTCGGAGAGGAAGCCCTCGGCCACAATGCCATTGCCGGCGGTTTCCAAGGACAGCGTCAATGGACCGACTTCCTTCCCGACGGCGACTTCTCGGAAGCCATTCTTAATACCTCCTTTGATTGGAACGGCATTCGCGAAGCCTTCACTTTTGCGACTGAAGACGACTACCTGAATGGTATCAGCATGCTCTTCATGCACTTGTTGACCAATCGAGCACAAATTTTTGCGGATGTACGCACCTATTGGAGCCCCGAAGCCATCGAACGGGTTTCGGGTTGGAGGCCCGATGGCCTTTTGAAAGGAGGTGTTATCCATCTGATCAATTCGGGATCCTGTACCTTGGACGGAACCGGACAGCAGTCCGACGCCGACGGCAATCCGGTAATGAAACCTCATTGGGAAATTACCGAAGAAGAGGTGGATAAGATGTTGAAAGCAACAACGTTTCATCCGGCATCACTTGAATATATGCGTGGTGGAGGATTCTCTTCCCAATTCCTTACAAAAGCTGGTATGCCTGTTACCATGTGCCGTTTGAACCTGATAAAAGGACAAGGGCCCGTACTTCAGATTGCCGAAGGGTGGACGGCGACCTTTCCCGATGAGGTCTTCGATGTAATAAACAAACGTACCGATAAGACCTGGCCTTCTACTTTTTTTGTGCCTCGTCTCACCGGAAAAGGGCGTTTTACCGATGTCTATTCCGTAATGAACTACTGGGGGGCCAACCACGGAGCCATCAGCTACGGACATATCGGAGCCGATTTGATTACGCTGGCATCCGCACTTTCCATTCCCGTGAATATGCACAATGTCGAAGAAGAAAAAATCTTCCGCCCATCGGCTTGGGGAGCTTTCGGATCGGACAACGAAGCCGCCGATTATCGGGCTTGTGCTGTGTACGGACCGCTCTATCGATAAAAATGAGAAAATCAATATCGCATTAATAAAATAAAAAACAGAGCGGTTTATCGTTTCAATCGAATGGCTTATCGAAAAATCGGATTATTATCTGATTATGATTTTATTATAATGAGTCATTATAAAAGTTGGTAAAAAAACAATCAAGTAATTTTAGGAAAAATTATGAAAAGAAATAATTTTGAAAAAATGTATCTTATCATGTTCTTATGTATAGGGAACATCCTGTTTGGATCGGCACAATCCCAACGTAAAATTACAGGCCGTGTGATGGATGCAAAAGGTGAACTCCTCATCGGAGTAAATGTTATGGAAGTAGGTACGACGAACGGGACGGTTACCGACACGAACGGTACTTATAACTTGAGCGTTACGTCGAAGGAAGCTAAGATTAAATTCTCTTATTTAGGTTTTCAGGATCGAGTAGTAGATGTTAGTAATAGGGGGATTATCGATGTTGCTATGGAAGAAATGCTTGCCTCTCTGGACGAGGTGGTTGTTGTGGGCTTCGGTTCGCAAAAGAAGGTCTCGGTCGTCGGGGCGATTTCCAATACCGAACCTGCAAAATTACAACTGACACCCAGCCGTTCGATTAGCAACAACCTGTCCGGTATGGTATCGGGAGTCATAGCCGTACAACGCAGCGGTAATCCTTGGTTTAACAATTCGGATTTCTGGATTCGGGGGATCAGTTCTTTTGCAGGAAACACCCGTCCTTTGGTGTTGATAGATGGTATCGAGCGTTCGCTTCACGAAGTCGACCCCGAAGAAATCGAATCCTTCTCGGTTCTCAAAGATGCTGCTGCCAGTGCCGTATATGGAGTGCGTGGCGCTAACGGTGTGATAATGATTAATACCAAACGAGGAAAAATAGGTAAACCCCAGGTAGATTTTCGAGTGGAACAATCCTTCACTTCTCCCATTAAGTTGCCGGACTACATTGGAAGTTTCAAATACTTGGAGCTGATGAATGAAATGTATATTGATGAAGGGAAAGCTCCTTTTAAAACCGAGGCCGAGCTGTTGAATTATAAATATCAAACAGACCCGGAACTCTACCCTGATGTAAATTGGTGGAAGGTAGTTGCTAAGGACAATGCTCAGCAGACCAAAGCCAGTTTAAGTGTTAACGGAGGAAGCGATATTTTACGCTATGCCCTGGTAGTGGGTTATTATACCGAAGACGGTATTCTGCGTCGCGATCCCAAGCAGGAATGGGATTCCTCTTTGAAAGTCGATCGCTATACGGTTCGTTCCAATGTAGATGTTAATCTCACCCCTTCTACACTCTTGAGAGTCAATTTAGGAGGATTCCTCCAAACCAGGAATTCACCTCCGGGGAACGATGAGACAAACTATGGTATTTTCTTTCAATCCATGCGTATACCTCCTTATGTACATCCGCCGGTTTATGCCGATGGGAAAATACCTCGTGTTTTTGCCAGGGAAAATCCGTGGGCATGGTCCACTCAACGCGGATTTGAGAGAGTCAGCCACAGTAGAATAGAGTCCTTAACCTCTCTTGAGCAGGATTTAAAATTTATTACTCCCGGCTTAAAAGCCAGGCTTTCTTTCTCTTTCGACCGCTTTTCTGCTAATTGGGTTGTTCGTGCTAAAACACCGGATTATTTCAGTACTGCTACTGCCCGCGATGCGAATGGTAAATTAATTATTTCCAACACACACCATGGTGAGCAGTATCTGGGTTATGATAAGGGTTCCGAGTGGGGAGAACAGAGTGTTTATCTGGAAGGGATGCTTTCCTACGGGCGTGTATTCAATCGAATTCACGATGTTAACTCGATGTTTTTGTACAATCAAAAAGATTTTGACCGGGGTGATAAGTTGCCCTATCGGAATCAGGGGATTGCCGGAAGGCTTTCTTATACCTTCGATAGACGTTACGTGGCAGAGTTTAACTTCGGATATAACGGATCCGAAAATTTTGCTCCCGGTAAACGATTCGGTTTCTTCCCGGCCATAGCAGCCGGTTGGGTGGTTTCGCAGGAAAAATTTATGGAAGCTTCGCAAAAAGTACTTTCCAATTTGAAAATCAGAGCCTCAATTGGGAAAGCCGGTAACAGTATTTTGGACCCGGATATTGCGAAGCGTCGTTTTGCTTATATTTCTACCATTGCCGATACCGGCTATTACCGTTTTGGAACGGAAAACGATATTTACTACCTTGGACGTGCCGAAGGAGATGTTGGTGTTCCTAATCTCACCTGGGAAACGGTAATCAAAAAAAACATCGGACTTGAAGTCGGCTTATGGGGTAATGCAATAAATCTTGTGGTAGATGTATTTAAAGAAAACCGCAAAGATATTTTCATGCAACGCCGTAACGTTCCCGGGTCGGCCGGTTTCAACAGAGATATATGGGCTAATTTTGGTAAAGTGGATAATCAGGGTATCGACATGTCGCTCAATGTCAATAAACAAATCAATCGGGATTGGTTTGTATCTGCCGTTGTCAACTACACTTATGCACATAACGAGATTCTTGAAAAAGACGAACCTTTGGCACTTAGAGGTACGCATCGTTCGGAGTTGGGCAAGCCTATCGGACAATTATTCGGTTTTATTGCCGAAGGCTTGTTCACGGAAGACGACTTTGATGCAAGTGGAAAACTGAAAGACGGTATTCCGCTTCAGAAGTTCAGCGATGTGAAAAATCTGCGTCCCGGTGACATCAAGTACCGCAATATGAATAATGACAACGAGATCAACGAGTTCGACAAAACAGCTATCGGAGGCTCTCAAACACCGGAAATTGTTTACGGCTTCGGGGCTAATGTACGGTATAAACTTCTTGATTTCGGCTTTTTCTTCCAAGGTTCGGGAAAAATGTACCGGATCTTACATGGAGAAAACTGGTTGCCGGGCTCGGTATTGGGAGCCGGGAATATTTTTAGCAACATCGATGATCGATGGACGCTTGATAACCCCAAGCAGGATGTATTCTGGCCTCGTTTGGGAAGAACTGCCGTGGCTAATAACGAACAACCCTCCACCTGGTGGTTGCGTGATATGAGCTTTTTGCGTTTGAAGAACGTAGAATTAGGATACAGTTTTCCACAGCAATGGACTCGGAAGATCGGGATACGCGACTGCCGCTTGTTTGTACGGGGTAGTAACCTCTTGACTTTCTCTCAGTTTAGCTTGTGGGACCCGGAACTGGATACGAATAACGGATTGAGATATCCGATGATGAAGTCTGTTTCTGTCGGGTTGAATATTAATTTTAACAATTAAAAAAGAAATGCGATATGAAAAAATATAGTTTTGTATTCATACTCTCTGCCCTGACTTTCTTGCTGACGGCTTGTTCCGACTTTCTCGATAAGGCTCCGGACGATCAGCTGACTATGGAAAAGGTTTTTACCGATAAAATCAGGACGGAAGATTGGTTGGCAAGCGTTTATTCTTCCATTCCAAGTCCGCTTTGGGGGTACTTTAAAGATTACGGATACAACGTAATGGGAGATGATATGGTCATCCCGCAAGAATGGTGTCAGTTCGGTTGGGAACACGCCTATGCTTATACTACGGCTAATTGGAGCCCGATCTCAAGATGGAACCCCTATAGTTGGGTGGAACTTCCGAAGCGTATCCGGAGCGGTTTGATTTTTCTGCGCGAGGTACGGGTGATTCCGGAGATAGGTCTCACGGCCGAATATGTAGAACAAATGAAGAATGAGGTACGCTTTCTGATTGCTTATTATTATGCTTCGATGATTGAGCTTTACGGTCCCATTCCTTTTCCTGCGGGTATTATATACGATGTGAATGCTCCTACGGAGGAGATGATGATCGGACAAAGTCCCTATGACGAGATTGTGGATTGGATTGATAAAGAACTGAAGGATGTTTCCACGAAACTCCCTGCCGTTTATCCCGAAAACAATAATTGGGGGCGTGCTACGGCGGTTATGGCTTTGGCCATCCGGGCGCGTACTTTACTTTTTGCGGCAAGCCCCTTGTTTAATGGAAATCCGGATTTTAAAGACTGGAAAAATGCGGCCGGAGTAAATCTTTTCAAGCCCGAATACGATAAAAACAAATGGGCACGAGCTGCTGATGCTCACAAAGAGCTTATTGAAATGGCTCATGGCGCCGGTTACGAACTATACAAAGAATACAATCCGGATAGAACAATCGACCCCTTTATGTCGTATTACAACATGTCGCTCAAACGATTCTCGGATGGAAATAAAGAGATTATTTTCGGACGACCCGATAATCCTTTATTACGTGATTTTCAGATGCATCATCTGCCTAAAGGCATTGGAGGTAATGCCGGTATGGGAGTTACGCAAGAATTGGTGGATGCATTTTACATGAAAAACGGCCTCGTGCCTATTATCGGTTATAATGAAGACGGATCTCCGATTATCAACCCTGAGTCCGGATACGTTGAAAAAGGTTTTTCGATAAATAAAGAAGTGAGAAAAACACGATGGCCGGGAGGAGGAGAAGCCACTCAGGAAGATAAGAATGCAGGGGTCAGCCCCATTACCTTACAGGGAACATACAATATGTATTGTAATCGCGAACCTCGTTTTTATGTTTCGGTTATATTCAGCGAATGCTGGTTGGGAGTTGCCGGACGAAGGACCGAATTTTTGCAAGGCGGTAGGGATACCGGTAATACCTTTGACGCACCGCAAAATGGTTATAATGTACGAAAAAGGATCAGTTTGGAGGTCTACCCGAAAGAAGGCAAATTCCCTTATCAACCGGGTATTCTGTATCGTCTGGCCGAGGCCTATCTGGGCTATGCAGAAGCATTGAACGAATCGCAAGGTCCTAATGACGAAGTGTACAGGTACGTGAACCTCGTACGCGAACGGGCGGGAATACCCAGCCTGAAAGCCGGGTTGAGTCAGGAAGAGATGCGTAGTGCCATACAACAGGAACGCCGGGTGGAATTCAATTGCGAAGGTATCCGTATTCACGATGTACGTCGCTGGAAATTAGGAGAAAAATACCTCGATGTAAAATTATATGGGATGAATTTCAATGGAACTAAAAAGAGTGATGACGATAGTGATCCGGCAGCTTACTATAAGAGAACTTTCTATAAGAATCGCTATTTCAACAAGAAAATGTATTTATGGCCTGTCCCGCAAGCTCAGATGGATATTAATCCCAACCTGAGACAAGCTCCGGGATATTGATAATTTTTGGGAATAATAAAAAGATAAAGACATGAAATCAATAAAGTTATATGCAAGTATGCTGCTTGTTCTTTTGGCGCTTGTATCGTGTAAAAAAGATAACTTTTCGGTGGACTTATCCGGAAAGCCTTTTGTCCGCTTGAATAAAACCTCGGTTTCGATAACCGTTGGAGAGAAATACACGATTCGAGCGATTGTGGATAGCCTCGGTAGCGCTTCTAAAACCTTCAATTGGACGATTGCCGATAGCAATATCGCTACTATTGAAGCTTCCGATGCAGGTAGTGCGGTGATTACGGGAAAGGGAGAAGGAAAAACCGTAATTAAGATTGAGTCGACCGATGGTAAGATCAAGTATTTTTCCGACCTGAACGTTGGCAAAGACCGGGTGATAAAGATTCTCGCGATTGGGAACAGCTTTTCCGACGATGCCATAGAGCATTACCTGCATGACCTGGTAAAAGCCTCAGGGCGTAAGGTGCTTATAGCCAACCTTTATTTCGGAGGACGTTCGCTTCAGACACATTGGGAGAAGGCATCCGGCAACGGAAACGATTACCAGTTGCGCGTAATATCACCCGACGGTTCGAAAAACGCTTTCAACGATCAGTCCGTCAGGCAAGCCATCGAACGTGAAAACTGGGATTTTATCAGTTTTCAGGAAGTGAGCCAGCTTTCGGGAAAAATAGAAGGATATCAGGAGTTTCTTCCTAAATTGATGGCCTTTGCAAAACCCATGCTGACCAATCCGGAAGCGAAGTTCATCCTTCATCAGACTTGGGCCTATGCCCAAGATTCCAGCCACGACGGTTTCAGCAATTACAACAGGGATCAGATGACCATGTATCGCGCTATTGTGGATGCAGTATGGAAGGCCAAGGATTTGGCCGGAGTCGAATTGCTTGTTCCCGCCGGAACGGCCATTCAGAATGGACGTACCAGCTACATCGGCGATAAATTTACACGCGACGGCTATCATCTGAATGTGAATATTGGCCGTTTTACGGCATCCTGCGCTTGGTTCGAAGCATTGTTCGGAGGCATTGCAGACAATCCTTTTCAACCCGAGGTATTGAATAAATACGATGCCGATCTGGCAAAAAAGGCAGCCAAAGAGGCTGTTGCAAATCCGAAAGAGGTGACCGTTTTACAAGATTTTCTGTCTCCGGCTCCCAATGAATTTGTATTGAAACAGCCTATCTTCATAGATTTTGGACCTGTGAAGACCGAAGGGAAATTTAATAACTTTGAAAAGCCTGCCGACGTCAAACTCAGCAATCTGAAGGATGCTTCGGGAGAAAATTCCGGCTTTGCCATCGAAGTGCTGGAAGCTTTCCAGGGAACACTGGACAGAGGCCTGCAGAATACTTTGGGCCTCCCGCAATCGGTTTCACAGGATATGTTCTTTAGCGATGGGGTACGTTTCAATAAGAGTAGTTTCAGTGTCTCGAACCTGAACAAGAAGCAGAAATATACTTTCGTATTCTACGGTTCCATAAACGACGACAAGACCGAGACGGAGTTTAACGTAATCGGGAAAAACACTGGAAAAGCTTATCTCGACAACGATAACAACCTGGGTAAGTTCGTGGTTGTGGAAAATATTGAACCGCAGGAAGATGCAAGCATCACGATTCAACTGAGTCCCGGACCGAACAACCATCAGTGGGCTAAGTTTTTGGGAATCAATGCTATGGTGATTCTTCCGGAAGGAGCAGCTCTCCCCTTTGCACAAAGTGCTTTTAGGCTCGAACATCCGGTTTACATCGACTTTGGTAAGCTGGATGCCGGCAAGCCTTTCTATTTCTTTGCCGATGCATCCAATGTTCCGCGGCTTGGAATAAAGGACGAGAAGGACAACGATACCGGTTGGTCTATGAGCATTACCGACGGATTTAACAATCGAAACGAGAGCGGGACGCCTACCAATACCTTGAATTTGCCGGTTGAGGCAGCCAAAGACGCTTTCTGGGGTGGGGAAAATAACCCGACAAGCGGTTTCACGATTTACGGACTCAACAGAGAGCAAAAATACCAGTTTGTCTTTTATGCTTCACGGGATAAGGTAACCGACAACAGAGAAACCCAATACCTTGTGAAAGGAAGCAATGAAGCTTCTGCGCTGCTGGATGCCTCGAACAACACTTCGAAGGTGGCTGTTGTCAAAAGCATCAGCCCGGCAGCAGACGGAACGGTGGATATAAGCTTATCCGCAGGTCCGAACAACAACAATCCTAAAAAATATTACTTCATTAATACAATGATCATTACACCCGATGGATATAAACTTCCGGGTATGTAGGTTTTAAAACTTTGCCGGGGAATTTGTCTTCCGGCAAAGTTTAATTTTCTAATTTTATACAATAAATTTTATACGATGCAGACTAAATTATTCTTTTTCACGGTCGTTCTTCTTCTTTTTTGTGCCGGAATTACGGCTCAGAACCCTTCTTTCAACGGTCTCGATATGAATATGGGCAATCTCTATCGCCTCTCGAAGGCCGAAACGCGCTCCATAAGTCCCGAAAACTTCACGGGCGAGAAAGGCAAGGGGGGGATGGCCAAACCCGACCCCAAGGCGCCCCGCAATACGGCAAATGCCACCCACGCATCGCGCGATCTGGGGCAAGGCTGGAAAGTGAATCCTTTTGTTACCATTCAGCCGGGCGAGACTTTCACCATGGCCGAAATCGACGGACCCGGAGCCATCCAGCACATTTGGATGACTCCCACCGGAAATTGGCGCTTTTCCATTATCCGCATCTATTGGGACGAGGAGAGCCAGCCTTCGGTGGAGTGCCCCATCGGACATTTTTTCGGCATGGGATGGAACGAATACGCTCATCTCAACTCTTTGCCGGTAACGGTGAATCCGGGCAGCGCCTTCAACTGTTATTGGGTGATGCCTTTCCGTAAGAAATGTCGTATCACGATGACCAACATCAACGATGCAGACCCTATGAACCTCTATTATCAGGTGGATTATACGCTCACCGACGTCCCGGCCGATGCCGCCTACTTCCACGCGCAGTTCCGCCGCACGAAAGTGAACAGCACATCCGACTACACGATTATTGACGGAGTGAAAGGCGAAGGACATTATGTTGGCGTTTATCTCGCCTGGCAAGTGAACAACAATGGTTGGTGGGGCGAAGGGGAAATCAAGTTCTTTATGGATGGCGACAAGCAATTCCCGACCATCATCGGAACCGGAACGGAAGACTATTTCTGCGGTTCCTACAATTTCGACCGTCACGGGAAATACGTAACTTTTACCACGCCTTATACCGGTCTGGTGCAAGTGCTTCCGCCCGAGATGACTTACCGTGCCGGACAGCGTTTCGGCCTCTACCGTTGGCATGTGATGGATCCCATCCGCTTCAAGAAAGACCTGCGCATTACCATTCAGGATTTGGGTTGGCGCCATGGCGGACGCTATCTGCCGCAGCAGTCGGATATATCGTCGGTTTGCTTCTGGTATCAGGCCGAACCGCATGCCAAATTCCCGCCGTTGCCTAAATGGGAAGAGTTGGAAGTGAACTAAAGTAGAAAATGCGTCGAGAGTTGAAAATCGATCGACTCTCGCTGCCGTTAAAGATTGGATATGATAAAAGTTTCGCTAAGAAGTTTCGCCGCGTTTTTCCTTTTTCTGTGTGCCTTTCAGGCCTATGCTCAGAAGATGCCTTTCGTCTGGAGCGACGAGCTGGAACAGCTCAAACGCATCGACCTATTGCCGCAGTACCGCCACAATCAGCTTGTTGAACAGGAATCGAGTTACGACCGCAGCGGAGGAAACGACGACGGATTTTCGGGAAAATACTCCTACCTGCGCAAAGAAAACGGAGGACTTGTATTGGCCGATTTCGAAGGCCCCGGCGTGGTAAACCGCATTTGGACACCCACTCCCACCGAAGACAGCCTTTTGTTCTATTTCGACGGAGAAAAGTCACCTCGACTCAAAATTCGCTTTTCCGACCTTTTTTCGGGAACCGTCTATCCTTTTCTGAAGCCGGTTTGCGGCAACGAGATCGGTGGCTTCTACTGCTACCTTCCCATTCCTTTCCGCAAATCTTTGAAGCTTGTTCTGCAGGGCGAAAAAATCATGTTTCATCAGATTCAGTACCGCAAATTGCCGGGCTGCGAGGTGGAATCCTGGACGGGAAATTTGTCCGGATCCGATCAAAAATTGCTTTCCGAAGTCTGCCGGCTGTGGTCGGATATTTCGCCAACTGTGTATAATTACACAAGCGGGCTCTCCGCCGGAATTAAAACCGAAAAAAAGGTCTTTACCCTTCGCCCCGGAGAAGAGCTCGCTTTCTTCGATAAGACCCGAGGCGGGCGCATCGTTGGTTTCGATATCGACGGTGGAAGCTCTTTCGAAGGCTTGTACAAAGATGTTCTTCTTTCCGCCCGATGGGACGGTGAAGACTTGGAGGCTGTCTATGCCCCGTTGGCCGATTTTTTCGGATATGCCTACGGAAAACCCGCTATGAGAAGCATCGTCATGGGCAGGCAAGGGACGCTGAACTATTGCTACCTGCCGATGCCTTACGATAAAAAAGCCAGCATGAAGTTGATATACAAAAAGAGAGCGGGAACAAGTCAAGCTCCCGTATCGATCATGATCCGAGTCTATTACAACGAAAAAGCTCGGAATGCGACTCAAGAGGGAAAGTTGTATGCCGTATGGCGCAGGGAGAAGCCCGAAGCCGGCAAATATTACACTTTTCTCGATTTCAAAGGAAAGGGGCATTACGTCGGGAGCATCCATCAGGCTCAGGCCTTGCGTCCCGGTATGACGCTCTTTTTCGAAGGGGACGACAGTACCTATGTGGATGGAAAGAGTCGCCTGCACGGTACCGGCTCCGAGGATTATTACAACGGCGGTTGGTATGCGTTGCTCGACCGTTGGGATCGAGGCATCAGTATGCCCATCCACGGTTCTCTGGATTATTCCTTGCCTATGGCCCGGACAGGCGGATATCGTTTTTTCCTGTCGGACAAAATGCCTTTTGAGAAAGAGATTTACCACGGTATGGAGCATGGCCCGGAAAGGAACGAATTTCCGGTAGACTACACCTCCGTAGCGCTCTTTTATGCCGATCGTGCGCCGGCAAACAAGATGGAACCCCGCGATGAACTGCGGGAAGTTTATCTGCCGCGCGAGCATGTCTATTTCCCTCAACTGATGGAGATTACTCCCGAAAGAGGCATCGGAATCATTCAGGATCGGGGATTGATGATGACCGCCTACGGAAAAGGTTCCGTCCGAATCATGCTCAGCGATCTCCCCGAAGGGAAGTACAGGCTGTTGGTGGACTATCACGAAAAAGCTCAGGGAGCGGATTTTCAGGTGTGGCAACGGCAAAAACAGCTTTCGGATTGGATTGCCACGAAGGCGGACAAGGAAACACGGAAAGAAAAAGTAGCGGTCGGAGAGATCCGCATTACTCCGCAGAGCAACTCCGTAACTTTTCACCTGCGGCAAAACGGAGATGCCGACCGGTTCGAACTGAATCTGATTACCCTCGAAAGAATCGATTGACGAAGTAAAACGGCTTCTTGCCGAAGTGAAACTAAAAAAAGACAGATGAAAAGAAGGCTTCTCCTGCTTGCAATTATTCCCCTTTTCGGGGCGACAGCGCTCCGTGCTGCGAGCATGCGGCAGACTGTTGTGCTCGATAAGAAGGCACTTCCGCATCTTTTTCAGGAAGCCCTCGCAAGTATAAGCTACGATGCCTTGGGGGAGCTGAAAGGCAAAAGTTCGCTGCGCAGCATAGATCCCAACACGTTGCATGTGAAAATCTCTTTTTCACTCTCCTCCGCTGTGGGGCAGGACGACTGGCAAATCACCATTCGTCCTGCTTTCAGCCCTTCTTTTCATTGGGCGCCGCACCTTACGCCCGGCGACAGGAACGTTATCGACCAGCATGTTTTCCGTTCGCCCGCGCTCATCCTTGCCGACCGTCATCGGGGTCTTATGCTTATCCCCGATTTGGATATCCTGGCGAAGGATACTCCCGTACGCTGGTATCTCGACTTGGATGCTCCGGACAACCGCCTTACCCTGGGAATGAGCAACACCCGTGTGTCGGATCATGTGCTCTTTGAGCGGGAAGCCGGCGCGGCCTATCCCCCGGGCGAAATCGAAATCGGTTTTTACCTTTTTTGCTTCGAGGGCGATGAGTTCTTGCGGAATCCTTTCCGTAAAGCCCTGGATTTCTGTTGGAATCGCTGGGGGCACGATTTGTACAAAGCCGGAAATCCTCTGAAAGGCGATTTGGAAGCTTACGTTCGGCATACCTACAATTGGGCGTTTGAGCACTGGTCGGATCCGGTTTGGCAGGAATTTGAACTAAACGGGAAGCGGGTGGGAGCGCCGGTGTTTATCGTCAATGTTACGCAAAGCCCGAATTATCGCGGCGAAGTCGATGAGCGGGAGTTTCGCTCCATCTGGAATCAGGCTTGGTTCAGCTCGCTGCGTTCGGCAAGCGGGCTGTATCGCTATGCGCGTCGCACAAACAATTCGGAATTGTTGCGAAAAGCCATTCTCACCAAAGAGCTGGCACTCTCTTTTCCGCAGAAGAATGGATTTTTCTACGGACTGATCGGCACTGAAATGAATGAAGTGGAGTTTGACGGTAGAAAATACAAGCGAAGCAAAGGCTGGGGAAGGCATTACTGGGGCAATTCCAACCGGAATCCCTATACATGGGATCCCCGCCAATCGCCCTTTCACATCCTCGATATGAGCTGGACGGCTCTGCTGATGCTCCGTTGGTACGACGAACTGGAGCGCGACGGACGCTTGTTGGAATATGCGGAGAACTACGCTCAAGCGCTGCTGAAGTTTCAATCTCCCGACGGCTTTTTCCCGGGATGGCTGTCGCTCGATAAACTCCAGCCGATGGAGCATCTGAACCGTTCGCCCGAGACATCGCTCTCGGTTAGCTTTCTGTTGAAACTCTACGAAATAACCCGTAAAAAAGTTTACAAACAAGCGGCCCTTCATGCTATGGATGCAGTTGTCCGGGAAATCATCCCGGAAGGAAGGTGGGAGGATTTCGAAACCTACTGGTCCTGTTCGCGCTACGGCTCGCAAGAGCTTGTAGGGAAAAAAGTTCCTCGGAACAATCTGTACAAACAGAACAATTTATCTATGTTTTGGACGGCCGAGGCCCTGCTCGCCTGTTACCGGGCAACGAAGCGGAAAGAATACCTCCGTTACGGCCGGCGTACGCTCGACGAGATGCTGATGACGCAAGCTTCGTGGCAACCCCCTTATATGTATGTCAAGGTATTGGGTGGATTCGGTGTGCTGAATGCCGACGGAGAATGGAACGATTCCCGGCAAAGCCTCTTCGCCGAGCTGATTCTCCGGTATGGGAAACTGCTTCGGGAACCGGAATATACCGAGCGTGGATACGCCGCTTTGAGAGCCTCTTTCGTGATGATGTACTGTCCCGAAAATCCCCAAACCCGCAAGCAGTGGGAAAAGGTATATCCTTTCTTCGGCCCGGAAGATTACGGGTTTACCATGGAGAACTATGGGCATGGTGGACGGACAAGTCTTGACGGCGAAGGAATGGGCGAGTTTACGATATACGATTGGGGAAACGGTGCGGCGGCCGAAGCCTATAACCGCATTCTGGATACATTTGGAAAAATCGAATAATTAAAACATACAGCACAATGAAACGAAAATATTTGAATATCTTTATCTTATTGCCTATTGTGGGCATTCTTTTCTCCTGCACGGGCAACAAAAAAACATCGGAAAATATGGACAACAAGTATGAAAGAGGAAGCTTCGGCTACGATTTGAGCTTCCTGTCGGAAAAGGACGACAGCCTCGTCGTTTTGAAATCCGACGACGGAAGGGCGCAGCTCCTTGTTTCGGCCCGCTATCAGGCCAAAGTATTTACATCTACCGCCGTGGGCGAAGAAGGCGCCGGGCACGGATTCGTGAATTACAAGTTTTTTGAATCCGGCGTCGTGGATGAACACATGAACGGATTCGGCGGAGAGAATCGCTTCTGGTTAGGGCCGGAAGGCGGTCGTTACTCCATCTATTTCGCTCCCGGAACGGAACAGGTTTTCGACTTCTGGCACACGCCCAAGGCGATCGATATCGAAGTCTGGGAGCTGGTCGCTTCTTCGTCTCGGGAGGCTCTGTTCGGCAAGGAAATGCAGTTGAAAAATTATTTGGGAAACAGCCTGAATCTTACGGCCGAGCGGAAAATATCGCTCCTTTCGGACGGAGAAATAGCTGCCGCTCTCGGCATTGCTTTGCCCGAAGAGCTGCATGTTGTGGCTTATTCTACCGACAACAAAATTACCAACCGGAACGATTTCGAATGGACGCCCGAAACCGGCACGGTCTGCATCTGGATGCTCGACATGTTCAATCCTTCCGATTCGGCGGTTACCGTCATTCCTTATCACGCCGGCGATCCTCAAAAGCTCGGTAAGGTAGTAACTTCCGATTATTTCGGCGAAATCCCGGCGGAACGTCTGGTCGACAGCGGCGAAACGCTCTTTTTTAAAACCGACGGAAAATTCCGGAGCAAACTGGGATTGAATGCTCGACGAAGCAAGGCTGTTGCCGGAAATTACGATCCGATGGCGAAGCGACTGACCGTTGTTCTCTTCGATGTCGATAGGGATGCGGTTTATTTGAGCCAGGAATGGAACCCCGAAAAAGACCCTTTGACCGGCGACGCCCTCAACGCTTACAACGACGGGCCGCTTGACGACGGCAGTATCATGGGGCCTTTTTTCGAACTGGAAAGCTGCTCGCCTGCGGCCTTCCTGAAGCCCGGCGAATCCCTGTCGCACCGCCACAGTGTTTTTCATTTTGTGGGCGAGGAACCCTTGCTCTCGCCGGTCTGTGAAAAGCTGCTGGGCGTAAGCATCGAAAAAATTAAAACCGTATTCTGAAAATTTTAAGATTAAGAAGACAATGAACTCACATCGTGCAAACAGAGCCCGTTTAATTCCTTCGGGAATCGTTTTTCCTTTTGTCCTGCTTACTTCTCTTTTCTTCATTTGGGCGGTACCCAACAACATGACCGACACCATGCTCGCCGCATTCAAGCGAATTATGAGCCTGAGCGATACGCGCACGGCGTGGATACAGGTGGTGTGTTACCTGCTCGGATACGGTTGTTTTGCCATTCCGGGGGCTATTTTTATCAAGAAGCACACCTACAAGTCGGGGGTTCTCCTCGGTTTGGCGCTTTGTTTTACGGGCTGCCTCCTGTTCTATCCGGCAATGCTTACCATTGACGTCAGCACTTTTCTTTGTTTCATCATGTACTTGTTGGGCATTTTCGTGCTTTTTGCCGGATTGTCCATTCTGGAAACTTCCGCCAATTCTTATGTGTATGCCTTGGGAGATCCCGTTACCGCTACCCGCCGGTTGAACTTCTCCCAGTCCTTCAATCCTTTCGGAGCGCTTACGGGAGTGCTTGTGAGCCAGATTTTTGTGCTTTCGCAACTCAACACCATGAGTGCCTCCGACCGGGCTACCCTGAGTACTACCGAGCGTCTTGCCGTGCAGAATGCCGAACTGAATGCGGTAACTACCGCCTATCTGGTGCTCGGACTGGTGATGTTTGTGCTTTTCCTGCTTATCTTCATCACCCGCATGCCCAAAGCTCAGGACGATGACAAGAGCCTGAACCTGAAAGCTACTTTCGGCCGCTTGTTGAAAAACAAGAATTACGTCTGGGGCGTGGTAGCGCAGTTCTTCAACATCGGGGCGCAGATAGCCGTATGGTCTTTTATCATCCGTTATGCCATACAGCAGTTGAATTTCGACACCATTATCGTCGGATTGGGCGAAGCCCCTTCTTCCGAATCGATTATTACGGCGCTCCGGGCGGTGGAACCGGTAGCCGGAGCATTTTACGCTTTCTGCGAATTCATCGGTCTGGACGCCTTGCTTCCGCGAACAGCCGAACAGGCCGGAGCCACCTACTACATCATGTCGCTTCTCCTTTTCGTGGCCGGACGCTTTATCTGCACCTGGCTCATGAAATACGTCCGTCCGGTGAATCTGCTTTCCGCCTTGGCGGTATTGGCCGTCCTCTGTTCGGTAACGGCGGTTTATGCTCCGGGTTTCGCAGGAGTCTATGCTCTGATGGGTATCTCCGGCTGCATGTCGCTGATGTTTCCGACCATTTACGGCCTGGGCGTAAGAGGCTTGGGCAACGATACCAAGATCGGTGGCTCGGGAATGGTAATGGCTATTGCCGGCGCTGCATTGCTGACGCAGGTGCAGGGCATCCTTTCCGACCAGTCGGGGAGCATCAAGTTTGCTTACTGGGTACCCGCACTGGCTTTTTCCGTCATTGCTTATTACAGCTTTACGGTGGCACGGAATAAGAAAATTCAGAACGCAATAAAAAATTGAACTGCAATGAAAAAATTGGTTATCGGCATTGACTACGGCACCGATTCCTGCCGGGCATTGCTTGTAAATGCTTCTTCGGGAGAGGAGTTGGCTTCCTGTACGGCTTTTTATCCGAGGTGGAAAAAGGGACTCTATTGCAACGCGGCGGAGAATCGCTACCGCCAGCATCCGCAGGATTATATCGATTCGCTGGAGGAGGCCGTTCGAGGTGTTTTAAAGGATTTGCCGGAAAAGGAAACCGGGAACATTGCGGCCCTCGGCATCGATACTACCGGCAGCACGCCCTGTCTGACCGACAGAGAGGGAAGGCCTCTCGCACTTTTACCCGAATATGCCGAGGATTCCGATGCGATGTTTATCCTCTGGAAAGACCATACGGCCATCCGCGAAGCCGATGAGATAAACCGTTTGGCGAAACGCTGGGAAACCGATTTTACGTCGCGTTCGGGCGGCATCTACTCCTCAGAATGGTTTTGGGCCAAAGCCTTGCATGTTTTGCGCAGAAACGAAAAGCTGCGCAAGGCAGCATATTCCGTTGTGGAGCATTGCGACTGGATGCCCGCTCTGCTTACCGGCAACCTGAAACCCGAAGCCGTGAAGCGGAGCCGCTGTGCAGCGGGACACAAAGGGATGTGGGCCGAAGAATGGGGCGGATATCCGTCGCAGGAGTTTTTGTCGGAATTGGATCCTTTGCTCAACGGATTTGCAGCCCGTTTGAGCGCTCAAACGTTCACGAGCGATACCGGCGCCGGCAAGTTGACAAAAGAGTGGGCGGAACGCCTCGGATTGCCCGAAGGAATGGATGTGGCCGTAGGCATCATCGATGCACACGCGGGAGCGGTCGGGGCGGGCATAAAGGCCAACACAATGGTAAAAATTGTCGGAACCTCCACCTGCGACATCATCGTAAGCCCGAAAGAAGCTATCGGAAGCAAGACTATTCCCGGCATCAGCGGACAGGTGGACGGTTCGGTTATCCCCGGCCTGATCGGACTGGAAGCCGGGCAATCGGCCTTCGGCGATGTGTATGCGTGGCTGCAACATCTTCTCTCGTGGCCGCTCACACTTCTGCCCGACGACGAAAAAGAACGTATCGCGCGAGAAATCCTTCCGAAACTGACCGAAGAGGCGGAAAAACTTCCGGCAACCTCAAACGATTTAATAGCCTGCGACTGGCTCAACGGGCGTCGTACGCCTTTTGCCGATCAAACCCTGAAGGGAGGCATCGCCGGATTGACCCTGGCCACAACTCCCTCTCAACTCTTCAAAGCTTTGGTGGAAGCCACTGCCTTCGGTTCGCGTGCCATCATGGAACATTTGCAGCGCGAAGGCATCCGCATAGACGAGGTAACCGCAGTAGGAGGTATTTCATTGAAATCGCCCTACGTGATGCAAACCTTGTCGGATGTGATGGGTGTGCCCATTAAGGTGGCCCTTGCGCAGCAGGCCGGAGCATTGGGCGCGGCGATGTGCGCGGCTGCGGCGGCCGGTCTTCATGCCTCGCTCCCCTTGGCACAGGAGCGGATGGGGCAGGGATACCAAGCCTGTTATACGCCGCGCGGCGAATACTGCGCAAGTTACGATGCGCGGTATCGCCGCTATGCTGCCTTTGGAAAGTATCTGGAAGGAAAGTGAGGCGTATGCTACTTTTCTTCCTTCACGCTTACTTTCTTTATTTTTAATCGAGCGTTAAGCCATCTTTTGAGTTTTTCCGCATCCCGCGCTTTATCTTCTTCGCTTGCTGCTTCTTTCCAGCGAATGCGGAATACCGGTACTGTATCTATCCGGTTAAAATCGCTTTGCAATTCGTTGGCGAAAGATACCGAAGCTATCTTATCGTAATTGATGGCGATTTCCTTACTTATTTCTTCAAATTTGGAGGCTTCACGGCTGTACTGTCCGAGATGTTCCACTTCTTTTTGAAGGAGCGCTATTCGTTCCTGGCTGGAGATTAATTGTTGCTTGCTTGAACTGTAAAGTTCCTGTATGTATTCGCTTTGATCTTTCTCCTTTGTGTCGTTCAACAGGTGGAGTTTGGCGTTTTTCAGATAAGGATATTGCTCTTTCTGATTATTCCAAAGGGTTTGTACTTCCTCCGGAATGGGTGTATCTCCGAAAAATACCAATTGAATATAGGGCTCGCCGTTGTTGTATTCTATTTTGGAGAAGTCTTTCAGAAAGCGCCCGTTGCCGGAGAATTCGTATTTTTCGATGTTATTACGTATGAAAGCGGCTGCACTGTTTTTGAACTGTGATACCCTCCAAACTTCGTAAAAAGTATATCCGGCCGGTATCATTATCAATCCTGCACAGATGTAAGCGATACGTGAGAGACGTTTCCGTTTCGAGGAAGTCTCGTAGTTTGCCATAGGGAGTTTGATGAGGCGCAGTACAACGAAGGTAGCCAAGCCGATGAAGATCGTGTTGATGAGGAAAAGATAAAGTGCTCCCAGTGCCAATTTCCAGCTGCCTACGGCAAGGAAGAAACCTACTGTACACAAAGGAGGCATAAGAGCCGTAGCAATGGCTACTCCGTAGATAACGCTGGCTACCGTCCCTTTTTTGGCGCGGGCGATAGTGAGTGCCAAGCCGCCGAAGAAAGCGATGAGTACGTCGCGGATGTCCGGTGAGGTGCGTGCCAGCAATTCCGAAGAAGTATCACGCAGAGGAAAGAGCCAGAAAAAGATAAAGGCCGAAGTGACGCTGAGTGCTACCATGATTCCGAAATTCTTCACGGCACGGCGCAGCAGGTCTACGTCGTTAATGGCCAAAGCAAGCGCCATCCCCAAAATCGGGCCCATCAGGGGAGAGATAAGCATCGCTCCGATGATGACAGCCGTAGAGTTGGCATTCAATCCGAGTGAGGCGATGAAGATGGAGCAAATCAAAATCCACGAAGTGTGTCCGCGGAAAGAAATGTCGGCTTTGATACTTTCGATGGTACTTTCTCGGTCGGTATCCTGACGGATGTTCATTAATTGGACGAAGAAATCTTTTACTTTCTCCCAGAAGAAAATATGTAGTTTTTTTTCTTCCACATTTTGCCTTTGAGGTTCATTTATGGGGTTCATATATTTTTTGTTTTGAGCTATTTGAAATAGTTTAACAGGGAGGAGAAGCCTTTTTTCGCCTGTCCTCCGCTTTATTATTTTACCAGGCAAAGAGTGGATAAGCTGCCATGGTTTTGTTCACTCGTTCGCGTACGCTTTGGATAACTGCAGTGTTTTCTACGTTTGAAAGCACGCTTTCTATCATTTCGGCAATGTCTTCCATCAGATTTTCGCGAGCCCCCCGTGTGGTGATGGCGGGTGTCCCCAAGCGGATACCTGAGGTTTGGAAAGCCGAACGGCTATCGAAAGGCACCATGTTTTTGTTGCAGGTGATGTCGGCCTGAACCAAGGCTTTCTCGGCAAGCTTACCTGTTAGGTCGGGATACTTGCTGCGCAGGTCTACCAACATGGAGTGGTTGTCGGTTCCGCCGGATATAATCTTGAAGCCACGACGCATCAGAGCTTCGGCCAGTGCGGCTGCATTGTTTTTAACCTGCAATTGGTAGTCTTTGTATTCGGGTTGCAAACATTCGTCGAAAGCCACGGCCTTGGCGGCGATGACGTGTTCGAGCGGACCGCCCTGTACACCGGGGAAGACGGCCGAGTCGAGCAAAGCAGACATCATTTTCACTTCGCCTTTGGGAGTCTTCTTGCCCCAAGGATTGGGAAAATCTTCGCCCATCAGGATGATACCGCCACGAGGGCCCCGCAGGGTTTTGTGTGTGGTAGATGTAACGATGTGTGCGTACTTCAAAGGGTTTTCGAGCAATCCTGCGGCAATCAGTCCGGCGGGGTGAGCCATATCAATCATCAGGATGGCGCCTACTTGGTCGGCAATGGCACGCATGCGTTTGTAATCCCACTCCCGCGAATAAGCCGAGCCTCCTCCGATAATGAGTTTGGGGCGTTCGCGCAGGGCTATTTCTTCCATTTGGTCGTAATCCACGTGGCCGTCATCTTCGCGTACGTTGTATTCGAGAGCCTCGTAGTTGATACCGGACATGTTCACCGGCGAGCCATGCGAGAGGTGTCCTCCGTGCGAAAGGTTGAGGCCGAGGAACTTATCGCCCGGATTGAGGCAAGCCATGAATACGGCCATATTGGCTTGTGCTCCCGAGTGAGGCTGTACGTTGGCCCATGCTGCAGCGAAAATCTGTTTCAGGCGGTCGATAGCCAGTTGTTCGCTTTCGTCTACCACTTCGCACCCCCCGTAGTAGCGTTTGCCGGGATAGCCTTCGGCGTATTTGTTTGTCAGGACACTGCCCATAGCTTCCATTACCTGTTCGCTGACGAAGTTCTCGGATGCAATGAGTTCAATACCCTTGAGTTGGCGCTGCTTTTCGCGCTGGATGATGTCAAAAATTTGCGTGTCGCGTTTCATACTTTGCAGTGTTTTTTCCAGTTATGTATAATTATTTGAAAAAGAATTTTTCCTGTTTTAGCGTGTTTGTTTCGATCAGTCTTTTTGTCTCTTATTCTGTTCGGAATAGATGAATTTCAAGTTCTTATAGAGGTTTTCTTCGGTACAAAAGCATATTTTTTAGCTTTTACGTGTCGAAGTTTGCAATCTTCGGGCTTATCGAAACCGGGTCTGGAGGCCGGCAAGCTGAAGGTGCCAAAAGCATCGAGGCGTACCGAATATCCCTTGTGCAGATAATGCCCTATCGGTTTCGAGAGTCCGATAAGGGTCGCGTACACATCTCTTTCGGTGAGGGGAGCTGCTTTGGGTGACTTCCCCTGCCAATTGCCTCGTACCGACATTGCCTGTCTGCACCGGAAGGGCATAATATTTCGAGGTTTTCTCACCGATGTTGCTTTGCCTTCTGCCTATTCTACTATAGGAAACCGTCATAAACTTGAATTTTAAAACTTACTTTTCTAAAGAACTGCTTTTAGATCTACCTCTACTACCAGGTCAGATGTAGGTCTTCCCATAGTCTGATGTACTTTTCTATGGAATTTGATGTACATCTCCCGTCCTTTCTCAATACTGAGTTTTGATTTGGGATGCCGGCATCGGTGTTGCTGCTTATCATGAGTTTCTGTTCTTTTGTTTTCCGGAAGCTTTCGGGCGGACAGTCTTTCGGGCTGTTTTAGTATTTTTCTTGCGTACACTCCATCCGAAGTGTCCGATGGCCTCTCCCAATTGATAATAGTTGCCGTGAGAATAGGCTATCAGTCGGGCTTGTTCGAGGCTGAAGGCATCGGTCTCGGGGTCGATGTAGCGGGCATCGGCCGAGAGCTTAATTACTTCGGCTACGAACATGTGGTGCGATCCCAAAGGAATGATTTCTTTCACACGGCATTCGATGCACAGGGGCGATTCGGCTATCAGTGGAGCATCAACGCTTTCGGCTGGCAGGGCTGTGAGTTTCATTTCGGAAAACTTGTTGAAATCCCGTCCGCTGCGTACTCCACACCAGTCGGCAGCGCGTGCGAGGGCTTCGTTCGTAAGATTGATAACGAAAGCGCCTCGCCGTTTGACGATGTCGTAGGAGTGGCGTTCAGGGCGCAGCGAAATGTAACACATGGGCGGATTGCTGCAGAGCGTCCCCAGCCAACTTACGGTTACGATGTTGTATTCCTCTTCCGATGCACCGCAGGAGATAAGCGCTGCGGGCAAAGGGTAAATCATCGTACCCGGTTTCCATGACCGGCGTTCGAAAGTCTGTTGCTGCCTGTTGTTTTCCTGCTCGATCATTACTCTAGCGTCAGATGCCGGCCTTTGGGATATTTTACGCTGTACTGCAATTCCAATTCTTCCTTAGCCCCCGCCGGCAATTCGAGCGTCCAGCTTACCCGTCCGCTTTCCTTGTCGAGTTTTCCTCCCGAAAGTTTGTCGGGGCTTACTTCGATTTCTTGCATGGTGGATACGGGTATCTGATCGAAGAGCATGAGACGGATGGGTTGTTTTTTGTTGTTGCGCAGGCTTATTTTCCAGAGGCGTGTGCTTTCCTGCTTGTTTCCGAGGAATTGTTTGCTACTGAAATTTTTCATTTTTTCGCGTTTTACCTGCACGTTCTTGTCGCGTCCGAGGGATATGTTCAGCGTGTCGGAGAGCCTGCGGGTATCGAGTATGGTCTTGCCTACGAAGCTGTTTTCGTAGAAGATGTTGGCCTCGCCTTCGAGCAGATTGTATTTTTCCCAATCGCGTACATAGGCCAGCAGAAAGGCGTCGGGGTCGGCTTTGGGTATACAGAAGTACTCGTAGCTGGCCGGTAGCTGATAGCTGTCCACATCCACGGCGATGGATTTGTTGTCGGATTGGATGCTGTAAGGAATTTTAATCTCGAACTCTACACCGGTAGGGCTTTCCTGTTGTACTACAGGCAGAGGAGCCGATTCTTCGAGAGCATCCTCTTCGAGTGCTACGGCGTTGGCTTTTGCCATGCTTCTGAGAGACTTGCGCTTTACTCCGTATCCGACAACGATTCTCTCTTCAAGGCTTTGAGGATTTTCTTGCATTACAATGTTGAGAAAGTTTCCTGTCGGTCTGATGTTTTGTGTCTGCATTCCGATATAGGATATTTCGAGCATCCGGTCGCTGCTGGGGCGTGCCAGGCTGAAACGCCCCTCATTGTCTGTTACGGTGCCTACGGAACTTCCGGCGATACGTACCGATGCACCGATGAGCGCTTCACCCGAGGCGTCACTTACACGGCCTTCTATCTGGCTGCTGAAGTTTGTGTCGTAGCGCGGTGGCAAGAGGTGGTATCCGAGGAAGTAGGTGCGTAGTTCGGGCGCTGTGCTGCCCATTCCGGGATTCATGGAGCTTACTTTGAGTTTTACGTCCTTCCAGTCCTCCTTCGTATTTTGCCGGATGTTAGCTTTGTAAGCAAGGCGTATGGGCTTGTCGAGGCCTGCCGAACGGATGTCGTAAGAAGGATGCCAGCCGGCATTGTCCGTGTAGTAACTCAGCGAAACTTCGCAGGTGGTGGGAGTTGCAGCTTCTATTTCGATCAGTACTTCTCCCGTAGGTTCGCTTTTGCTTTCTCCTTGTTGACCGAGTTGTCTGCTGATTTCGTTTATTGTTTTCGTCAGCTTCGCAATGTTTTTATCCGTTTCGAGCTTTCTTGTCTTCAGACTGTTCACCTGCTGACTGTAAAAGGCAGCCGTCTCTTTCAGCTTGAGCAAAGTTACTCCTTCGTTGCTTCCACCTATACGGATGTTCTCTTTCAGGAAGTTGAGATCTTCGTTAATGACTTCGAGTTTCGTCTTCTCGATGCTGAGCTTTTCTTTAGCAGCTTCGAGTTGTTCCTCGAGGCGTTTGTTGTTGGCATTGCGTTTGATGCTGTCCAAGTAGTTCAGCTGATGGTTTACGGACAGTACCGTAACCTTGCTGCTGTGTACCCGTGCCTGTATGCTTTTGGCATCGATGTAGGGCGACAGGTTGCTGAATTTGAGGGTCGATTTTCCGGCTGCTACGCTGGTAGATACACTGCGGTAAACCTGAGCCCCCTTGAGGTAAACAGTTACTTCGGATATGGGGGCTTTGAGTTTTATTTCCTTGTTAGCTTGCGCCCAAACTCCGCTGCTACTCGACAGGCAGAATGCTATCGATAGCAAAAGATGTTTCATTTTCAGTTGTTTCATAATGGTTTTCGGATTTTTTGTACAGGAGGGAAAAGAGTGCTCTATCTAAGAAGAGAGTAGATTATTTTCCTGTCCTGTACAATCGGTTAATGTTATGGTTATTTGATCTTTACTTCTTCGCGTGCCACTTCCCGTTCGCAATAATGGCATCTAAGCCGCAATGCATTTTTCTCGTCCACTACGTGAAAGCGTGTCGCTACAGCTTGGTGGTTGGTAATGCAGTTCGGATTGGGACACTGTATGATATCACGCACCTCATCGGGCAGTTGTAAGGGATGTTTCTCCACTACCTGATAGTTGCGAATGATGTTTATTTTGGCATTCGGAGCTATCAAGGCAATCTTGTTGATTTCGTGTTCGGCAAAGAAACGATCGGATATCTTGATGATACCTTTGGTTCCCAGACGCTTGCTTTCCAGATTGTTCCCGATGGTGATCTGGTTGCTGCATTGTTCCAGATTCAGTATCGATACTACTGTAAATAATTTTTCTGCAGGCAGGTGGTCGATGACCGTTCCGTTGCACAAGGCTGCTACTTTGAGTTGCTTTTCCATACGAAAGTTTTCCGGGGTGTTTGGGTATTTATTTTTTCAGCCACTTATCCAACCATTTGTAGAAGGTGCGCTGCCAGAGTATGCCGTTTTGCGGTTTGAGTACCCAGTGGTTTTCGTCGGGGAATATGAGCAATTCGGCCGGTACGCCGCGTAATACGGCTGCATTGAAAGCCGCCATACCTTGCGAAGCGAGGATGCGGTAATCCTTTTCACCGTGGATGACCAGGATGGGAGTATCCCATTTGTCCACAAATAAGTGAGGTGAGTTGGCATAGGATCGTTGGGCAATTTTGTTGGATTTATCCCAGTAGGGGCCACCTAAATCCCAGTTTACGAACCACATTTCTTCTGTTTCGAGGTATTGCTGCTCGAGATTAAACATACCGTCGTGAGCGATAAAGGCCTTGAAACGTTTGTTGTGATGCCCTGCCAGCCAAAATACCGAGAAACCTCCGTAGCTTGCTCCCACACAACCCAAACGTTGTTCGTCCACATAACTTTCTTTAGCCAATGCGTCGATTGCGGCGAGGTAGTCTTTCATATTTTGTCCTCCGTAATCGCCGCTTATCTGCTCGAGCCATTCCTGTCCGAATCCCGGAAGCCCACGGCGATTGGGAGCTACCACGATGTAGCCGTTAGCAGCCATCAGTTGCAGATTCCAACGATAAGACCAAAACTGACTGACGGTCGATTGCGGACCACCCTGACAATAGAGCAATGCCGGGTATTTTTTCGAGGGGTCGAAGTTCGGAGGATATACCACCCATGTCAGCATGTCTTTGTTGTCCGTTGTTTTGATGAGCCGAGCCTCTACTTTCCCCATCTCTATTTGTTCGAGCAGTTCTTTGTTTTCGAAGGAAAGTTCCTTAGCTTCGCCCGTTTGAGGATCGACGGAGTAAATCTCGTCGGGTTTACTCATCGAATGTCTGACAGCAATTAGTTTTTCGCCCGAAGGAATGACGCTGGCATAGTCCTGTACCCCCGACGTTATTTTGGTGATGTGTGCGTTTTCTATATCGGCACGGTAGATTTGCGTTACCGCATCGCGGCAGCTGACGAAATAGATCGATTTGCTGTCGGCTGTCCAGCGAAGTGCTTCGGCGTTCTGGTCAAAGTCTTTCGAGATTTCGCTTTTCGCATCGCTCTCAATGTTCATAACGAACAAACGGTTCTTGTCGGCTTCGTAGCCGTCGCGCTCCATGCTTTCCCATGCGAGCCATTTACCGTCGGGCGAGAAGACGGGATTTTGGTCGTAACCCATCATGCCTTCGGTTTTGTTACAAGTCTCCCGAGTTTCGACGTTGTAGAAGTAAATATCCGAGTTGGTGGAAAGAGAATATTCTTTTCCTGTCTTTTTTCGGCAGGTATAGGCTATGGTTTTGCTATCGGGACTCCATGCGAGTTGCTCGATGCCTCCGAAAGGTTTCATAGGGCTTTCGTAAGGTTCTCCTTCCAATATGTCGTGTATGTTTTTGAGTTTTCCGTCTTTCATCTCGGCCACAAAGGGATGGGGAACCGTTGCAGTCCATTCGTCCCAATGTTTGTACATCAAATCGTTGACGATGATGCCGCTGGTTTGAGGCAGATCGGGGTAGCGATCGGCAGTGTATTCCCCATACTTGACATCGGCGATGTAGAGCAGTTTGCTTTCGTCGGGCGAGAAGCGAAAGTCGAGCATGCCTCCTTCTATGTCGGATATTTGCCGGCGCTTACTTCCGTCGTATTTCATTACCCAGAGTTGCTTGCTTCCGCTTTCGGACGATAGGAAAGCCAGGTGCTTGCTATCGCTCATCCACTTAGCCGCCGATTCGTGTACAGCCGTACGGGTGATTTGTTTTCTGTCCGACCCATCACTGTTCATGACGAAAAGCTCCGAGTTGCTTTTATTTTCTTTGATACTGTAGTAGGAAACACGGTAGAGTATTTTCTTCCCGTCCGGCGATACTTCTACGCCGCCGATGCGTCCGAAGGCCCAAAGCGCTTCGGGACTGAGAAGACCGTTTTCTATCTGTAGTTTTGTTTTCTTTATCAGGCGCTCTTCGTCTTTGTTCGTTTGCTTCTTGCAGGCGCTAAGCAGCGCTGCGGCTATTGCCATCATAAAAAGAGATTTAAAAATAGTTTTCATAAAATTTTGTTTTATACCCATGATGCAAAAATAGTGATTTTTTTGCGAACAACTGCTTGCCTTTCTTTTTCTACTTCCGGCATCTTATCGATTCTTTTCCCTGTCCGGGTTAGCATAAAAACAAAGAAACATCATGCTCTGTTTTGTGCACAATGTTTCTCTTAATGTCATTTCTACTGTTTCGTCTTCCGAAAGAACTTTTATTTCATTTTGTCTTTAATCGGATTCCGGTAGTAAATTTTTCCGTTGATGAATTCCTGCGTGGCCATTAGCGATGGTTTCGGCAGTTTCTCGTAGAGCCGGGATATTTCTATCTGTTCTCTGTTCTCGAAGACTTCTTCCAGATTATCGACGTAAGAGCTGAACTCCTGTAGTTTCTTTTCCAGTTCCGCTTTCAACTCGACGCTTATTTGGTTGGCGCGTTTGGCGATGATGGCTACGGTTTCGTATTCGTTGCCCACTTCGGCGCTCAAAGTGTTCATGTCTCGGGTTATGGTACTTACCGGCGTACTTGTTTTCTTAAAATCCATAAGTTGTTGAATTATCTATGTTATTCTTTTACTATTTTCTTCGATTCTTTGAGTATTTTTTCGGCTTGCTTTTTATATTTCCCTTGGGGGAATTCGTTGCTGTAGCTGTAATATTCGTCGATGGTATCCCGATAACGATCCAGCAGCTTTTCTTCTATACTTTGGGTGGCCATGGCATACTTCGCTTCGAGAATCAGCATGGACAGGTCTTCGCGATATTTGGTGGAAGGGTATTTTTTCAACGCATTTTGTGCGGTGATTACAGCCGATTCATAGTTATTGCCCAAATAATTTCCCAAATTGTAGTACAAACGGGCATTGAGCAGGTATTTGTAGGCCAGTTTGTCGAACATATCGTCTATCAGCCGGGAGGCTTCGGGCACACGTTCGTTATCGGGAAAGACGTCGATAAACTCCTGCAAAGCTTGGATGGCTTGATGCGTTGCTGTTTGATCCAGGCGAGCGTCCGGCGAGTCGAGGTAGTAGCAGTAACCGATCATAAACTTCGATTCGGGAGCGAATTGTCCCTTCGGGTAAGTGCGTACGTAGGTTTTGTAATATTCGCTGGCTGAGTAATAATCTTTCTGCCCCATATAACAGCGTGCCAAGTAGTTCAATACCAGTTCCGAGCGTTCGGTACCCTTGAAGTAGAAGCTGACCTCGTCGAAGAGAGTCTGAGCACGCATAAAATCCTTCTTTTCAAAATATTCCACGGCTTTGGAATATTTGAGTTCGGGATCGTTGCTTTTGAGCAGTCTTTGATATTCGCTGCAAGAGCTTGCTATAATAAGTAACAGGGAATAAAGCCAATATTTCTTCATGCCGGAAAATTTGAGCCTGCAAATTTACTCATTTAAATCGGTAATTAAAAAAGGGCTGTGCTAAAATTCAAAAAAATAACGGCTTTTTCCTTGATTTTAGGAATGTCGGCTATGCGTTTTTTCAGCCGAAACGAAGGGCTTCTCCTCGACTTTCTTCGTCAAAGCATCCGCCGTCGAATACTTTCCGGCCGTTTACCCAAGTGCACTGTACTTCCGTATCGAAGCTGATGCCTTCAAAAGGAGACCAGCCGCATTTGGAAAGGATATTATCCGAAGTCACAGTCCATTTCTTGTTGGGATTTACCAGACAGAGGTCGGCAAAGTAACCTTCGCGGATGAATCCGCGTTGTTCTATGCGAAAGAGGCGTGCCGGGGCGTGACACATTTTCTCGACAACCGTTTCGAGGCTGAGAATGCCTTGCCGGACGAGTTGGAGCATGGCCACGAGGGCGTGTTGTACCAAAGGACCTCCGGAGGCGGCCGTTAGGCAAGAGCCTTCTTTTTCACTCAGTAAGTGAGGGGCATGGTCGGTAGCTATAACATCTATTTTACCCGATTTGACGGCCTGTATAAGGGCATCGCGATCTTGGGCGGTTTTCACGGCCGGGTTCCATTTGATACGCGAAGCGTATTCGGGGTAGTCGGCATCGGAAAACCACAGATGGTGTATGCAGGCCTCGGCTGTTATCCGTTTTTCCATTCCGGGGTGGCTGCTTTCGAAGAGATCGAGTTCGCGAGCTGTGGAAAGATGGAGTATGTGAAGACGGCTCCCGTATTTCTGTGCCAATGCCACGGCGTGAGAAGAGGACTTGTAGCAGGCTTCGGCGCTCCGGATAAGAGGATGATAAGCTATGGGGATGTTGTCTCCCAGGCGTTTGCGATAGTGATCCGCATTGCTTCGGATCAGACTCTCGTCTTCGCAATGTACCGCAATGAGCAGGGGTATTTCGGCGAAGATGGCACTGAGGGCTTTTTCGTTATCTACAAGCATGTTGCCCGTGGAGGAACCCATGAACACCTTGATGCCGCATACCTGACGTGGATCGGCCTTCTTGAGTTCGGCCAGGTTGTCGTTGGTAGCTCCGAGGTAAAAAGCATAGTTGGCGAGAGAAGTGGCTGCTGCCCGCCGATATTTGTCTTCGAGGGCTTGCAGGCTGATGGTTTGAGGAAGGGTGTTGGGCATCTCCATAAAAGAGGTGATGCCTCCGGCTACGGCAGCACGGCTTTCGCTGCGGATGTCGGCTTTGTGCGTGAGGCCGGGTTCACGGAAATGTACCTGATCATCGATGGCTCCGGGGAGGAGCCAAAGACCGTCGGCTTCGGTAATGCGGCAAGGGCCTTCGACATCAGGATGGTCGTGGGTGAAAATGCGTGCAATGCGATCGCCCTGTATCAGTACGGATCCCGTAAATTGCCGACCTTCGTTGATGATATGTGCATTGCGGATGAGTTCCTGTTGCATATTTTTGAGGTTTACTGTATTGTTGCCTTGCGACGCTTATGAAGCGGCTTGAGGCTTTTGGGGATAGCGACGGAAGTAACTGCTCAGTTTGAGCTGTATGACGCCGAGGAAGGCCTCGCCGAAGATGCCTCCGCTCATTTTGGAAGTGCCCAGCTCGCGGTTGATGAAAATGATGGGTACTTCGCGTAGCTTGAAGCCACATTTGTAGGCTGTGAATTTCATTTCTATTTGGAAGGCGTATCCTTTGAAGCGGATGCGGTCAAGCTCGATAGTTTCGAGGGTTTGGCGGCGGTAGCATTTGAATCCGGCCGTGGTGTCGGCTATCTTCATCCCAAGTATGAAGCGTACGTAGCGCGATGCGTAGTAGGACATCAGTACACGGCTCATGGGCCAGTTTACCACATTCACGCCGCTGATGTAGCGGGATCCGATGGCCAAGTCGGCCCCTTCATCCGCACAAGCCCGGTAGAGACGAGGCAGGTCGTCGGGGTTGTGCGAGAAGTCGGCATCCATCTCGAAGAGGTATTCGTAGCCGTGTTCGAGTCCCCAGCGGAAGCCTGCGAGGTAGGCCGTACCCAGTCCGAGTTTACCGCTACGCTGGAGGAGAAAGAGACGTCCTTCGAATTCCTTTTGGAGATTTTGTACGATGGCTGCCGTACCGTCGGGCGACCCGTCATCGATAATCAGGATGTGGCAATCGATGGGTTGTGCCACAACGGCACGGATGATGTTCTCGATGTTTTCTTTTTCGTTGTAGGTTGGGATGATGACTAATTTCGAAGGCATGGTATGGGTGTTTTTGGCTGTGTTATCAGGAGGCGAATATGTAGAATTTCGAAGGACTGAGGCGTTCGAGAGGGATGACTTCCACGTCGCGCCCTACGATGATTTGTCTGGCTTCCAACTCCTCTTTCACCGTGCTGTAAGCTTGTGCCGGTGTGTTGTTTTCGCGGCTGAGATGGCAGAGGAAGATGCTTTTCAGGCGTTTGTTGTAATTCTCGGCCAGAAAGCAGGCTGCTTGACGGTTGCTCAGGTGACCGCTGTTGCTGCGGATGCGTTCCTGAAGCCTGAGGGGGTAGGGGCCCCGGCGGAGCATTTCCTCGTCGTAATTGGCTTCGATGACGATGTAATCGGCTTGGCCGAGGAGTTGCGCCGCCTCGTGGTTGACGTATCCCAAGTCGGTGGCTATGGTCAGGCGTTTTCCGGCGTAGGCGATGCTGTAGCCTACACATTCGCTGGCATCGTGCGACACAGGGAAGGCCGTGATGTGCAGACCGCCCAGTTCGAGGCTGTCGCCGGCTTGAATAAAGCGTTTTCCCGCGCCGATTTTCTGCGTAACACGGTAGTTGCTCTCGATGCCGGCGTGTACCTTGGGCGTGGCATACACGGGAATGCCGAAACTCGTACTGAGGGCCCCGACCGATTTGATGTGATCCGTATGGTCGTGTGTTACAAAAACGGCTTGGATGGACGCCATGGACACTCCGATGGCTTTAAGGCTTCGGCGGATGTGACGCATACTCAGGCCGGCATCCACCAGGATACCTCCTCCTGCGTGCCCTACGTAGTAGCTGTTGCCGCTGCTACCCGTACCGAAACACTGAAAATGCAAGCTGTCCATTATGCTTCCTTTTTTTCGTTCCGCAAAGGTAATAAAAAAACATACATAGCCGTTCAGGAGAGGCTGAAAAAACAGCATTTCTTGCAAATGCTCGAAAGAAAAAACCGGCTTGTGACAAATGCCGCAAGCCGGTTTTTGCTGGACGAAGCTTTGGGGAATAGCTTCGGTATGCAGCGGATTGCTCCCTTAGCCTCCGATGTTACCCAATTTGATGGAGAAGAAGAAGCTTCGAGGCTGTCCCGGTCCGTAGATGTAGGCCGAGTCCCGGTTGGGGCCTTGATCGAAGTCGCGCTGGTAACTGTCGAAGATATTTTTCACTCCGGCGCCCAATTGCAAGTCGATACCGTTCAGTTCGATGTCGTAAGATGCCTTCAGGGTAGCATCGAAGAACTGAGGAGTGCTTTCGAGCCGGCTTTCGGCTATGTATCCGGCCATGTGAGGAACGAGCATGCTGCCCGTATAAGTTCCGGTAGCTGATATTTGAAGGCGTTTCAGAGGTTCGAGCATCAAGCTGTAATATCCGTAGTTGTCTGGTGTGCGTAACATGCGCTTTTCAGGGGCATACTTGCTGTCGTCTATCCAGGCTTGTGCCTCACTGTAAAGACTTTGTTGATAGGTATATCCGAATTGGAATTGCAGCATGCGCGAAGGGGCTATTTTCCCTTCTATGTTAATTCCCGATACGCTTGCCTGATGCCCGTTCCGACGCTCTTCGATCGGGTTTCCTTCGGCATTGGTGGTGGGCACTTTCACAAAAGTATCGTTTATACGCGTGTGGAAGCCTTCGAGGAGGATGTTAGCCTGAGTGCGTCCGATGTTGAAGTAGTAGTCGAGTGAAGCGCTGAAGCTGTTGGAAAATTCCGGCTTCAGTCCCGGAGCATTTTGTACGATTACTCCTTCGCCTCCGAGGAAGGAAATGTGGAGGTCTTCGTCGAAAGTTTGCGGAGCCCGGAATCCGGACGAGTAAGAAGTGCGCAGATGCAGGTCGGGCAGAATGTTGAACTTAATATTGACTCGTGGGCTTATAACGGGCCTTTCCAGCAAGTTGTGCTTGTCGGCTCGAGCGCCCAGCAAGATCGCCCAGCGGTTGTTTTTCCATTCGTTTTGGATGAATAATCCGGCTACGTGGGTTTTCTGGTGCAGGGCTTCGCTACGGTAGGCCGGCATGTTATCATCGATCATGTCGTATTGATATTCACCTCCTGCGGTCAGGGTGGCGGGCATGAAGAGCAAGCGGTCGATATTCAGACTGTATTGGGCTCCGGATACCGAGGTAAGATTGCTTGTGTATCCGTATGCGTTGAGTGCAGCCAGCGAGTCGGCTGCCGTATTGCCGCCCAGACCTCCGTAATAACTCTTGCGGTATACGTGTTGTAAGGAACTGTATGCATTTACGCGCTGTTTGCCGTCGGGCGAGAACCAGTTGTAAGCGATGCTTCCTCCGTTAGTATCGTGGTTGAGCTGCTCGGCAATTTCGGCTTCATGGGCCGGTTTGTTCAGCTTGTTTCCTCCGCGACGGAATTCGTTCAAGTTGTGATACTCGAGGCTGAGTTTACTTTGGGAGTTGATACGGTAATAAGAGCGTATGCCGATAGAAGTATTTTTCAGTTCGGGCAGTTCGGTAAAACCGTCGTTGTCGTGGTCGTAGCCTGTCCGGTCGCGATGGCTTCCATAGAGGTAGAGTCCCGCTTTGTTGTCGTCGCTTACTATCGAGGCGTTAAAGTTGGCTACGTGGTCGGGTGTTTTCCCTCCGGGATACTCCAGGTTGTATCCGGCTGAGAATGAGTTGGTAGCGGCTTCTTTGGTGATGATGTTGATGGTTCCGGCTATGGCATTGGCGCCGTATAAGGCCGAACCGCCTCCGCGTACGACTTCCACGCGTTCGATCATGTTAACGGGAATTTGTTCCAATCCGTACACTCCGCTCAAGGCGCTGAATATGGGCCGGCTGTCAATGAGTATCTGCGAGTAGGGCCCTTCCAGTCCGTTGATGCGCACTTGCGAGAAACCACAGTTTTGACAGTTGGTCTCCATACGTACTCCCGGCTGGAAATTGAGTCCTTGCGACAGGCAGACTGCGTTCGTAGCTGCAAAGAGCTTGGGATTCAGAACCCCTACCACTACAGCAGCTTCTTTGCGTTCGCTTTCGTTTCGGTTGGCACTCACCACCACTTCGTTCAGCGACAGGTTTTCCTCTTCGAGTACAAAATTCACTTCCAATATCTCACCGGCTTTTGTCGTTATTTCCTTTTCGATGCTGCGATAGCCTACGGCACTGGCTTTGATGCGGTGTTTCCCCACAGGAAGGTTTTTCAGGAAGTAATGCCCGGTGGCATCTGTCGAAGTCCTGATAACACTGTTGAGGATGGAGATGTTGATGAAGGGAAGGTGTTTCCCTGTTTGCGAATCTTTTACATCACCTACGATATTGGCATCGGTGGTAATACGCGGAGCTTGGCTTTCGGAAGCGCTTTCCGCCTTCAGTTGCACACTGCATAGAAACAGGGCGGCACATAAACTGTATTTAAGTAGGGTTTTCATTTTGATGGTTTTATAAATTGATTTGTTAATAAATAATTTGTGTTGTTGTGTATTGCAGACCGTCTCAACTACTTTCCTCACTGATTGGATTTCTGTTGTGGATAAAGTCCGTTAATCGCTATTAGTTGTTATTTTTTCGGCTGTTGGTTCGCTGGGACGGGCTCTCGTCTTTGTAACGTAAACAAAGAGTCCTTTCTTTAGCATGTAGCCTTCCCTTTCAGCTCTCGATTGGGTTTAGCCTTACGTGAGCGTTTTCGGGCTGTGTAATTTTTGTGTGTAGGAGAGAGAATCAGCAAGTAGCGGGCGGTGCACGCAAATGAACTCCTTTGCAGGATTCCGTACAGGGAGCCGCCGGAAGATAATCGGCTGTTATCCACTCCAAGGAGGGTAGTGGATCCGTTATCTGGATTTGAAAAGTGAAATCGTCGATACAGATGTTGTTCAGAAAATGAATCAACACGTAGCTTTGTTCCGTGTGCGAATGGGACTGTACGGGTTCGTCGTTTGTAAATCCCCAGAACCAGTGTGAGTGTGCTACTAAGCGCCCCTCTACCATGTGACTGTGATAGAACATGGTCGCGTTCCCGTAATAACTTACGAAAAGCAGAAGCACCAGCAGGCGCAACAGGGATACTATGTTCGGATTTCTGAACTTCATTCTTCTTTCGGCCGGCAAAAATACGGATGATTTTCGAAATCTGCAATCCCTATTTTTAGCGATACTTGCTCCCGATTGAAAATAGATACTTTTAATGGATGTTTTTGAGGTCGTAGGGTGTCTCCTGGTATACGAAGTAGTTCAGCCAATTGGTGAAAAGCATGTTCGCATGACTCTTCCAGCGTACCAAGGGTTGTTCTTCGGGTCGGTCGTTTCGATAGTAATTGCGTGGTATGGCTATCGGCAGGTTTTTGGCCTTGTCTCGGAGGTATTCCTCGTGCAGGGTGTTGGCCGAATATTCGGAATGTCCGGTGATAAAAAACTCGCGACCCTCGCGTGCTGCAACAATATACACGCCGGCTTCTTCCGATTGGGAGAGAATCCGTAATGCGGGATTACGTGCTATGTCCTCGGCACGCAGCTCGCTGTAGCGGCTGTGAGGTACGTAAAACTCGTCGTCGAAACCCCTGAAAATAGGGTTGAGAGGCTCGTTTACGGTATGCTTGAACACGCCGAAGAGTTTTTCTTTCAGAGGATATTTCGGTATGCTGTAGTGGTGGTAAAGTCCTGCCTGAGCCGCCCAGCAGATGAATAGGGTAGAGGTGACGTGATTTCGTGCCCAATCGAATATCCGGACGATTTCAGGCCAGTAAGCAACCTCTTCGAACTGCATTTGCTCTACGGGAGCGCCGGTAACGATCATGCCATCGTAGTTTTGTTTGCTTATCTGCGAAAAGGTTTTATAAAAAGCCGCCATGTGTTCCGCAGGAGTGTTTTTGGGATTGTGGCTCTCCAGATGCATAAAATCCACCTCAATTTGCAGCGGTGAGTTCGAAAGCAGGCGTATGAGGTCTGTTTCGGTTACGATTTTTAGCGGCATGAGGTTTAGAATGACGATTTTCAACGGCCTGATTTCCTGATTGGAGGCACGTTCCGAATCCATCACGAATATATTCTCTTTGCGGAGTATATCCACAGCGGGTAATTGTACGGGAATATTTAAAGGCATGTCGAGGGCTGTTTTTCGCTCTTCCGCGGATTAAAGGTATTTTTTGTATATGCTCCAATAGGTTTTGCTGTCTACCATGTCTTTCAGAAAACTATTGAGCTGCTCCATCAGCAGGACGGAATTGGCGTGTAGCCCCCAGCAATATTCCTGCTCGAAACCCAGGGGGAGCGATGCGTCCAACTTCGGATATTTTCGCAGCAAACGGCGGGCTTCTATCTCGTTGCATACGCCGTATGCAATTTTACCTTCGGATATTAAGGCTGCCACATCCTCCGCCGATTTACCTTCCAGTTCTACACTGTGCACAGGCAATGCCAATTCTTCGGAAAGGTGTTGTATCCGCATGCTGTAATGCGAGCCTTCGGGCAGGTAGAGGGTGTCGTTTGCCAATTCGGATTGTCGGTTTGTCTTTCCTTTTCCGGAAGGCTGAAGCAGCATCTGTCGTGCCAGAGCGAGCGGAGCGGATAGCAGTAATTTTTCAGGGCAGCCGCTTGTGCGGGGTATGTAATCGGCTACCAAGTCGCATTTGCCGTCTATCAGAGCAAGGATACGGTTTCGTCTGTGATCGGTCCGTTCGAAGCGGACTTTCAATCTGAGGCCGAGACTGTCGGCAAAGGCCTTCGCCAATTCGTACTGAAACCCGATGAGACTGTCACCGACCGGCATAGCGCCCCATGGATCCCGCTCGAAAACCACACGCAAATATCCCGACCGCTTTATTTGTGGTAAATCCCGGCCTGTATAGAGGTATTTGATACCGGAGAAAATAGAAATACCGACTATCAGGAGGACGGAGAGGATAAGGAAACTGCGTTTGTACTTTCTCATAAGGCAGGGCTTGATATTCGAGGGAGTGAGGCTGCATCTCTTTCCGGTTCAATCGTAGAAGTTCCACGATATGCCGGTTTTGAATATGGTCGGATTGAGGGGATAATCCGGCATGGAGAAGTAATTTCCCCCTTTGGTGAATTGTTGATTGAAATGGTAGTACTGCAAAAAGAAGCGGGTTTGTTTCAGGTGAAAATTCAGATACAGGTTTAACACCGGGAAATTTCCGATCAGTGTCTTGTTTTGTACGATGAACTGACCCGTTGCCGGCATGTAGTAAGGGGCGTAATAGGCCGTATGCATACGCAGGTTGGCTCCCATTTGCACGCTTAATACCTTAAACCATTTGTCGTAGTAATAGATGTTGTGGTATAGGGCCCAGTTTGGCAGAGGGAGCATGTCCTGCTGCGAACTTAATTGATACACGATGTGATTTTCCAGTGCGAATCTTCCCAAGCGGAAATCTTGTTTCAATTTGGCGGAAAGAACTTGTATGCTACCGGAAAATTGCTGTGGTATGCCTTGGGCATCGAAGTACACATAATTGTGTATGTTTTCGACCGATAGCTCGAAAAGACTTCGTCTTGTGGGAATGGCCAGCTGTCCCGACAACTGTGTACGGTATGTGGCACCGAAGCTGTTTTGCCAGCGAAAATGCCTTGAGTTGTAAGCTTGTAAAAAGAAAGACGGAACATCACTTCGCATAAAGCCTTTGGCAAGCAGTATTACACTATCTTTCCAAATTTTGAAGTAGCTTCCTGCATTGGCTTTTAGCAAGAAGTTGCCCGCTTTGTAGCCCAATGTCCCGATTTCGGCTTGTGCGTTATAGCGCAAGATGCGTCCGCGTTGTTTCGACAGGATGCCGCCCAGTTTTACGTTTGTGAAGCTACTCTTTTCAATCAGTGTGTCGACATTGTAAGTGAATAATTGAGTTTCGGCTTGCAAATAGGCCGTCAGTCCGAATCGCATCCATTTGTTAAACTCCTCTTCCATGTGTACGGCTATTGTGTTGCTGATGTTCTGGAGTGCTGCCGTATCCTTTGTCGAGGCCAGCTTGTCAAAATAAGTATTGGCGTAGAAGCCAGTTACTGTCGAGGGTTCGTAGTAGAGCTTCTTGGCTTCGTCCAGTTGCAGTGTATGCGAGAAGCGTGTAACCGGTACGTGTTCCGTATAGGAAGAATCCGCATTTACCTTTACCGTTCTGTCGAAACCGATGCTGTATTGGTGGTTGTAGAAGAAAGAGTTGTACTTATATTTCGAGTAGGCGGACATTTTGGTGGGCATGTCTTTCGCTTCCACTCCGGAGGGATTCGTTATGTAACTAATATCGGCAAGTCCTCCGTTTTCGAAGTTATCCATGTTGTTCAGTATGACTGCTCCGGTCGCTTTGTAACGCTTTCCGTCGAAACTCCCGAAGAGCGATCCGTTGAATCGCTTGGCACTTTGGTCTTTATATTCGCCCCAAGCGTGTATGTAGTCCAAGGTAGTACCGAAGTTCATGCGTTTGCCGAAGTTGGCTGTGAAGAGGAAATTAATGTTTTCTTCTTTTCGGAAGTTGCTGCCTCCCTGGTAGTAGCTGATGTTACTGAATGGTTTCTTGGTGTTGAAGAAGTTTAGCTTGCCCGTTTGAAGTATGTAGGGGTAGTAAGCATCCGAAAACATGAAATCGTTACTTTGAGGGCGGTCGAAATATAGCTTCGATTGTATGGGTGATCCCAGATTTCCGTTGTAGGAATTTGCTATGCTGAAGTTGTCGATAGGGTTTTTGTCCGGAAAGTTAAGGTAGGTCGTGTCGGGCGGAATGCTATCGGCTCCGGCGAGAGGCCCCGAAATGTGCCAAGTCTTCAGATGCTGCTTTGTTTCTTCGGTCGTTCCATGGGCATAGACCGGGAGAAGCAGCATGAGGCATAGTAAAACGAAGGTATTTTTCACGCGACTTTCTTATGGTGCATATTTATCTGTCTGCAAAAGTACGAAAAAAACGTGAGCCTTCGGGAGGTTTACCAGGGCTGACGCATTAAAAGGACTTTCTATATATTTTTGTAGTCGTTAAATAAATAAGCTGTTAGTTATGTATGATTCTTTATTTGAAAGCCTTTGCATGGTTCCGGACCCACGGATAGAGCGTAAAAAAGTTTATCCTCTTGACTTTTTACTCCTGAT
>BDEJ01000039.1 GCA_001653155.1 Porphyromonadaceae bacterium H1 | reverse complement strand
ACCCACAATCGAAAGTTATTGATAGCAGAAATGGCAAAAACTTTTTAACTTTGTCGTCATAAACATTATGTTAATAACATTTATAATCATTTGTATCTCATAACTATAGACTTTTACATTCCGTTTAAATATTATTGCTGCTTTTTTGATATTAAAAAATACAAGAAAAGGGAAAATTACTTTTCAACTTCATCAACAAGCAATTATTATCACCATAATATTTAAGAATAAAAAGAAATATAATATTAAATTATTGATAAGAAAGATGGATAAAACAGAATTGCTGGACAATATAAGTCGCCTTAAAAAGGAAAAAAATGCAGTTATCATGGCTCATTACTATCAGGTTAATGATATTCAGGATATTGCTGATTTTGTTGGTGATAGTTTAGCCTTAGCTCAACAGGCCGCTCAAACCGATGCAGAGATTATTGTTCTTTGTGGCGTGCATTTTATGGGAGAGACTGCAAAGATTCTTAATCCTCATAAAAAGGTATTGGTACCCGATTTAGAAGCAGGTTGTTCATTGGCTGACAGTTGTCCGGCTGATGAATTTGAGACTTTCGTAAAAGCACATCCCGAGCATACGGTTATATCCTATGTTAATACTACCGCAGCGGTAAAAGCCCTCACTGATGTGGTTGTGACTTCTACAAACGCAAAAAAGATAGTGGATCAATTCCCGAAAGATGCTAAATTAATTTTTGGGCCTGATCGTAATCTGGGTGATTATATAAATGGTGTTACCGGTCGCTCCATGTTGCTATGGGATGGAGCATGTCATGTTCATGAGCAGTTTTCAATTGAAAAACTCATTAAGCTCAAAGAGCAACATCCGGATGGATTGATATTGGCTCATCCGGAATGTAAGCGTCCGGTTTTACTTATGGCCGATTTTGTCGGATCGACACAAGCATTACTGAATTATGCTACCGAGTCGGATAGTATGAAATTTTTAGTTGCTACCGAATCCGGAATTTTGCATCAGATGAGAAAGAAAAATCCTCAAAAAGAATTTATTCCTGTTCCTCCTGATGATAGTACTTGTGCTTGTAACGAGTGTAATTTCATGCGTTTAAATACACTTGAAAAATTGTATGATTGTCTTTTAAATGAATATCCCGAAATACTTATTGAAGAAAATATCCGAAAAAAAGCTGTAAAGCCCATTTTGAAAATGTTGGAAATGAGTTGATTAAATGATCGAAAGGAAATTTATATGAATAAGTTGGGAAGTTATACATTTGGTATTGACGCATATTCAACCGATTTTAGAGGAAAAGCCACTTTGGCACTTATTGCTGGTATGCTTTTACAAGCAGCCGGAAAACATGCGGAAGAACGAGGTTTTGGATATTCTTACATGATTTCGAAAAATATTACATGGGTATTTTCGCGCTTGATGATAGAAATGTATGAATATCCTGTTAATGATACGAAAGTAACTGTAAGAACTTGGGTTTCGGATGTAAATAAATTATTTTCCGAACGTTCTTTTGCTATTGAAAGTGAAGAAGGAAAAGTAATAGGCTATGCCCGAAGCTTTTGGGCTGCTATTGACACCGAAACACGAAAACCTACTAATATATTAAATTTAAGTGGTTTAGTTGATTTTAAATCCGATTATCCTTGCCCTATTAGCAATATGAAGAAAATTCTTCCTATAAGAGATGAGGAGGCTGTTGGAAAATTTACAATTCGTTATAGCGATGTAGATATAAACAATCATTTGAACAGTGTCAAATATATTGAGCATTTTGTAGATATATTTGATATCGATCTATTTAAGTCTAAAGAAATAAGACGTTTTGATATTAGTTATCAGAACGAAGCACGATTTGGAACCCGATTAAAACTCTATAGAAAAGAAGAATCCGAAGGGGTTTTTCTTTTGGAAATGAAATCGGACGATTTAACTGTTAGTACTGCACGGGTAGCTTGGAAATAGTCCCTAATACGGAATAGGCATGAATTTATTTCTATAATTTTAAGTAGCCAAGCTAAACAAAATGTTTCTTTGGCTTGTTTTGTAACAGTTGGCAATAAAAATTTGCTTATTATCAATTAGCTATATAAAAAATTATGTCAGAAGATATATTGGAACAAGTAACCCAAAGTGAATATAAATATGGGTTTACGACTGATGTAGAAACAGAAATTGTTCCGCCCGGACTTTCCGAAGATATCGTCCGCTTGATTTCTCAGAAGAAAAATGAACCGGAATGGTTACTTGAATTCAGATTGAAAGCTTATCGTCATTGGGCAAAAATGAAAATGCCTAATTGGGCTTATCTAAAAATCCCTGAAATAGATTATCAGAGTATTTCTTACTATGCCGCACCTAAAAAGAAAAATCTTAACAGTTTGGATGAAGTAGATCCCGAATTGCTTAAAACTTTTGATAAGCTTGGTATCCCTCTCGAAGAACAAAAAATACTTTCAGGCGTGGCTGTAGATGCTGTTATGGACAGTGTTTCGGTAAAAACTACCTTTAAAAAAGAATTGGCTGAACGAGGTATTATATTTTGTTCATTTTCGGAAGCTGTACAAGAATATCCCGATTTAGTGAAGCAATATATGGCTTCTGTGGTTCCTTACGATGATAATTTTTTTGCAGCACTTAATAGCGCTGTTTTTTCCGATGGTTCCTTTGTTTATATTCCCAAAGGTGTACGCTGCCCAATGGAATTATCAACTTATTTTCGTATCAATGCCATTAATACAGGACAATTCGAACGTACACTTATTGTAGCGGATGATGATAGTTATGTATCATATCTTGAAGGTTGTACAGCTCCTATGCGTGATGAAAATCAGTTACATGCTGCAATTGTCGAAATTGTAGCAATGAATAATGCGGAAGTAAAATACTCCACGGTACAAAATTGGTATCCGGGAGATAAGAAGGGTCGGGGTGGCATTTATAATTTTGTAACGAAACGAGGTATTTGTAAGGGAAAGAATTCCCGAATTTCGTGGACACAAGTGGAAACCGGTTCTGCTATAACCTGGAAGTATCCGAGCTGTATTTTAAAAGGTGATAATTCTTCGGCCGAATTTTATTCGGTGGCTGTAACAAATAACCATCAGCAAGCCGACACCGGAACGAAAATGATCCATTTAGGTAAAAATACGAGTAGTCACATTTTGTCTAAAGGAATTTCTGCCGGTTTGAGTCAGAATAGCTATCGCGGTTTAGTCTATGTAGGCAAAGAAGCTGAAAATGCACGTAATTTTTCACAGTGCGATAGTATGCTGTTAAGTGACCGTTGTGGTGCCCACACTTTTCCTTATATGGAAGTAAATAACGATAGTGCAGTTGTAGAGCATGAAGCTACTACTTCAAAAATTAGTGAAGATCAGATATTTTACTGCAATCAGCGAGGTATCCCTACTGAGGAGGCTGTAGGGCTTATAGTAAATGGATACGCTAAAGAAGTATTGAATAAACTTCCCATGGAATTTGCAGTAGAAGCTCAAAAACTGCTTCAGATAACTTTAGAAGGGAGTGTAGGATAAAATTATTATTGATAGAGATATAAGATAGAATCTCTTATTTTGTGAGTATTTTTTACAATAATACGAATATGTTAGAAATTAAAAATTTACATGCCGATGTAAATGGCAGAGAAATATTGAAAGGTTTAAATCTACAGGTTAATGCAGGAGAGATTCATGCTATTATGGGTCCCAATGGAGCGGGTAAATCGACTTTAGCCTCTGTATTAGCAGGTAATCCGGCTTTTGAAGTTACCGAAGGTGAAATTACTTTTTTAGGGAAAGATTTTATGGAACTTGCTCCCGAAGAGCGTGCTGCCGAAGGATTTTTTCTCAGTTTTCAATATCCCGTAGAAATACCGGGTGTCAGTATGGTTAATTTTTTACGCACAGCAATGAATGAACAGCGTAAGTATCGTGGCCAAGAACCGATACCTGCTTCGGATTTTTTACGTTTGATGAAAGAGAAGAAAGAACTTGTAGAAATGCAGAGTAATCTTACAAATCGATCTGTAAATGAAGGTTTTTCAGGTGGAGAAAAAAAACGTAGTGAAATATTCCAGATGGCCATGCTTGAACCCCGTTTAGCTGTTTTGGATGAAACTGATTCCGGACTCGATATTGATGCATTACGTATTGTAGCTAATGGCGTTAATAAGCTGGCGTCGCCTGAACGAGCTATTATTGTAATTACTCACTATCAGCGTCTGTTGGATTATATTGTTCCTGATTTCGTACATGTATTGTTTGATGGACGTATTGTGAAGAGTGGAAATAAAGACCTTGCTCTTCGTCTTGAATCCGAAGGATACGATTGGATTAAGAAAGAATTGGAATGAAATAGATTTACTTACTCATCAAAGTAAATCTTCTTAAAATCAATAAAATGGATAATAGCAAAGAAGCTCAATATATCGATTTATATCGAAATGTTCGAGAAGTTCAGTCTTCTGTGTTTGAGGCTTATCGTAAAGCCTCTTTTGAGCGATTTAAGCGATTGGGTTTTCCTGATGATAAATCCGAACAATACAAGTACACAAATTTAACCGAAGCGCTTTCAGTAGATTATGGATTGGATAATCATAATCAAAAAGAGCTTATTTACGAAGCATTTACATGCGCCATCCCAGGTATTCGTTCTCACTTGTATTTTGTAGTTAACGATACTTTTTATGCTTCTGACGAAGCTAAAAATCAAGTATTTCCCCAAGGAGTCGTTATAGGAAGTCTTAAGGAAGCATCGCGTTTATACTCCGATTTGGTAGCGAAATATTTTGGGAAACTTTCGGAAAAAGAAGAAGATGGCCTTATCGCTTTTAATGGCATGTTTGCTCACGATGGTTTTTTCATGTACGTACCTGAGAATGTTACTATTGATAGACCCATACAACTCGTAAATATTAGCGAAGGAAATACTAATCAGCTGCTCAATAGTCATAATCTCATTATATTGGAACGAGGAGCTAAAGTACAATTGCTTGTTTGTGATCATACCGAAGGGAATGCGAGATTTTTTGTGAATCGTTTGACGGAGGTACATGTGGCTGAGGAGGCAACATACGAACATTATAAAATTGAAAATACAAGTTCCGATACAACGCATATTTCCAGTTTACTTATCGATCAAAAGGAATCTTCCAAAACATTAACCACTATTCTCACCTTGAATAATGGATTAACTCGTAATAATATATCCTTGATGCTTAACGGTGAGTATGCTGAAGGTCTCCTGTATGGTATGGCTGTAGGTGATTTAGACCAAAAAGTCGATAATCATACTTCTATTTTGCATAATAAACCCAATTGTCATAGTACGGAGCTGTTCAAATATATTTTGGGAGGAGAATCTCAGGGTGGTTTTACGGGACGTATTTATGTGGCTGAGGATGCGCAAAAAACGGAGGCTTATCAAAATAGTAAAAATATATTGTTAAGCACTACGGCGCGGATGAGAACCAAGCCTCAGTTAGAGATATACGCTGATGATGTTCGTTGTTCGCACGGGGCTACTATTGGACAGTTGGATGAAACAGCTATGTTCTATTTGCGTTCCCGTGGTATTTCGGAAGATGAGGCGCGTTTATTATTGATGTATGCTTTTGCTGCAGATGTAATTGAGAACATTCGTATCGAGGCTCTTAAAGACCGAATTAAGCTTATGCTCGAACATCGATTGCGTAGTGGTGTTTCACAAGCAGCTAGCTGTATACTCTGTCGATAATCCTCTTACAGTAGATAATAAATTAAGGAGCGAAGGTGAGTTGTAGCACTTTCGCTCCTTTGTTTATCTTCTCATTTAAAAACGAATATTTTCTTTCCCAGTCCGAATAATCCTGATCCTTCCGTTAAAAGTATTTTGTATAGGCGAATTAACTGAATATTTGATAGATACCAAAGGCCATTAACCAAGCCAGCGCTATCGTATAAGCTACAGAAAATGCGGCCCACTTCCAGCTTCCACTTTCATTTTTTATAGCTGCAATGGTTGCTATACAAGGGAAGTATATGAGCACGAAAATCATGAAGGCAAAAGCGCTAACCGGAGTGAAGGATGGAGAGCCGTCGGGACGGATTTCGCTGCGAAGGCGTTGAGACAAAGTACTTTTTTCTTCATCAGGATTCCCTGTGTAAAGAACGGCAAGCGTACTTACTACAACTTCTTTGGCCGCAAAACCGGATACAAGTGCAATGCCGGCTTTCCAGTCGAGCCCAAGAGGAGCTATAAGAGGTTCGACCAGATGGCCTATACGTCCGATATAAGATTCTTCCTGCTGTTGCATTTGTTCTTTGGGACTGAGATCGTGGTTTTCCGGACGAGGATAATAGCCCAAAAACCAAATAATGATGGATCCCAATAGGATGATTGTAGCCATTTTTTTCAAATATTCACTGCCTTTCTCCCAAGTATGCTCGGTTAGGGAGCGGAGGGTCGGTTTCCGATAAGGAGGTAATTCCATAACGAAGGGGATACTGGCCTTTGAGAAGAATAGTTTTTTGAAAACACGGGCAAGTATTATGGCTAAGAGGATGCCGGTAAGATAGATAGTAAAGAGCACGAGACCTGCGTGCTTTGGGAAGAAAGCGCCTGCGAGGAGCAGGTAAACGGGCAGGCGCGCACTGCAGGACATAAGAGGATTTACGAGAATGGTTACCAGACGGCTATTCGGATCTTCGATAGCGCGTGTAGCCATGATGGCGGGCACATTACAACCGAATCCCATGATGAGAGGTATGAATGATTTACCGTGCAGACCCATTCGTTGCATCAGTTTATCCATGATAAATGCCGCTCGTGCCATGTATCCGGTATCCTCCATGAGGGATATGAAGAGGTAGAGGATGAGTATATTCGGGAGGAAAACGATTACGCCTCCAACCCCGCTTATGATACCATCTACGAGAAGGTCGTGGAGAGGACCGGGAGGCATGTTGGCGGATACTTGAGAGCCAAGCCACTCGACTCCGAGTTCGATCCAATCCATCGGGAATTGCCCGATGTAAAAGGTCGCCTGAAACATCAGGTAGATGAGGAGCAGGAAAATAGGATAACCGAGATATTTGTTGGTTACGAGAGAGTCTATACGGCTTGTGAGGGATTTGTTTTTACTTCTCGTTGCCGGGCTAAAGGTCTCCTGCAGGGCTCCGTTGATGAATCCATACTTCGCATCGCTGAGGGCCGATTCAGCTGTTTCTTTCAGTAGTGCTTCTATGCGCTTTTGCTCATGGTTTCGGCAACGGAATATATCGCCGGCATTGGGGAGTTGGGATACGATGTTTTCTATATCGTTGTCATTTTCCAGCAAGCGTATCGCTAAAAACCGTGAGGAGAAGCGGCTTCGGATGGCGTCGTTGTGACAAATGACTTCTTTCAGACGGTTTATGCTTTTCTCCAAAACAGCTCCGTGATTGACGCAGACATGCCGTTGATAGCGGTGTATATGCTTATCGGTCGAGAGATCGGAGGGATGTTCTTTGTCATGATGACGGTGTTCTATCCGGTTTTCATGCAGGTAATCATGCACAAGATCGTCGTGATGGAGCGAAGCTATCAAGCGGCCTTCCGTATCGGTAACATCGGTACTTTCGTATAGTTCAATAATGGTACGGAAGAGTGTTTCGAAGCCTATTTTACGCCGAGCTACGGTAGGGACGAAGGGTATCCCCAAAAGATGACCGAGTTTGTTATAATCCAGTATGTCGCCGCGAGCTTCTACTTCGTCATACATGTTGAGACATGCCACCGTGGGCATGTGCATGTCGATCAGCTGGCAACTGAGATAAAGGCTTCGTTCGAGGTTGGAAGTATCAATGACGTTGAGCACAATATCCGGGGTATTTTCCCAAAGCTGTTGGCGTACGTACTTTTCCTCGGGAGAATAGCAGGAGAGTGAATAAGTTCCCGGCAGATCGATCAATCGAAACTCATATCCCTGGAAATGGAAGCTTCCTTCCCGGGCATCGACCGTTACTCCTGCATAGTTTCCTACGTGTGCATGTTGTCCGGAGGCCAAGTTGAACAAAGTTGTTTTACCGCAATTAGGATTTCCTACAAGTGCCACGCGTATCACTTGCCGGCGACGCAGAGCTGCCTGCCGGAGCTGTTCGTTGGAGGGTAGGGGACTGTGGTTTTCGAAGTTCTGAGGCGCTTCTGCGCTGAGTTCTGAGGCGCTTATTACCTCGATAAGATCGGCTTCGCTACGACGCAGGGATACTTCGTAGCCGAGTATGTTGTATTTTATCGGGTCGTTGAGAGGGGCATTCAGGACGGAGGTAACAATTTTCCCTTTGACGAATCCCATCTCCACAATACGTTTACGGAATCCGCCGTAGCCCCCTACCTTTACGATGGAGGCCTTTTGCCCTGTTTTCAGTTGGGATAGTTTCATTGTTGCAGTTTGTGTGTTGTTGTGCTTGCTAAGCTACAAAGATATATCTTACTATCAATAGTTTGTACTACCTATATATAGTGATTTTTAGGATCATTCGTCCTCAAGGAGATCGGGACGGAGGCGGCGTGTACGTTCAAGCGACTGTTCGTGGAGCCATTCCTCAATACGTGCCTGATGCCCCGAAAGAAGTATGTCGGGCACTTTCAAGCCTTTATAGTCGGCCGGACGTGTATATACAGGTGGTGCAAGAAGCTTATCCTGAAAGGAGTCGGAGAGGGCCGACTGTTCGTCGCCGATGGCCCCGGGGAGCAGACGTACTACGGCATCGGTAATGATGGCTGCCGGCAACTCGCCGCCCGTGAGTACATAATCGCCAATACTGATTTCACGTGTTATGAGGTGTTCGCGCACCCGGTGATCGATGCCTTTATAGTGCCCGCAAAGGATAATGATGTTTTGCATGAGAGACAGGCGGTTGGCTGTTTGTTGATCGAATTGCTGCCCATCGGGTGAGGTATATATTACTTCGTCATAAGGGCGCTGTGCACGAAGGCTTGTAATAACGCGGTCAATCTCTTCGATGCGGAGCACCATGCCGGCTCCGAAACCAAAAGCATAGTCGTCCACACGCCGATGACGGTTGGTAGAATAGTCGCGGAGGTTGTGTAGCTGTATTTCTACGAGTTGTTTGTCACGTGCCCGTTTTACAATGGAGTGATTGAGGGGGCTTTCGAGTAGTTCGGGCACAGCAGTAATGATGTCTATACGCATGTTTATAGGGTTTACGTTTATTTTCCTTTGAGTTTTATCAGTCGATATTCGGTACAAGCCATTTCCGCATTTCATCGGGTGTCCGTTCGCGTCTCCGAGCATAGTCTTCGAGCTGTTGCGCGTCTATTCGTCCTACGGCAAAGTATCGTGCTTGCGGGTGTGCAAAATACATCCCGCTTACGGATGCATTCGGATACATAGCTCCGTTTTCGGTCAGGCGGATACCCGCCCGCTTGTAGTCGATAAACTTATCTAACTCGAATATGAGGGACTGGTCGGGTAAGGATGGGTATCCCACCGCAGGGCGTATACCCTGGTATTTGGCTTTGTGTATAGCGTCGATGTTAGCCTCTTCGTCCGGGGCATAACCCCAGTAGTGCTTGCGTACGTGGTAGTGTAAATATTCGGCGCAGGCTTCGGCCAAACGGTCGGCCAGGGTTTTGATTAGTATCGCCCGATAGGAGTTATCCTCAGCCTCGGCTTCAGCGGCCATTTGCTCGGCTCCTTGTACGCTACAGGCAAAAAAACCGACGTAATCATCCTGCGTGTCCACAAAGTCGGCGAGGCAGTAGCAGTATCCATCCGACGAGGGGCTTTGTTGTCGGAGCATGGGTAAGCAGTATTGCTCCGCTTCATATTTCACCACGATGTTATCGCCTTCGCTCCGGGAAGGTAGCAACAAAAGGCTGGCTTGTATGCGGATGCTCTTTTCTTCGCGAAAATTGCGCAATGCTTCTTGTGCATCGGCATATAGTTTGAGTGCCTCGGATGCTTTCTCGCGTTGCGCTTCGCCAAAGCTCCGCAACCAACCCTCGCGACAAGCAGCGCAGTGCAGCGCTTCACCGATGCCTTTATAGCCTCCTGTAAGGCGCCAGGCCAAAAAGAAGCCGCTCCAATCTATAAACGGAAGGACATCGCCAAGGGCAATGTCCGTCAAATCCGTTCTTCCTGTTTGTTTGGGTATTGTTTTCATCTTACCGTATATATTCCTTGTTATCGCAGAGCTTTTTTTCGCTTTGTTGAAACAGATTTACTCAAGCAAAAGTTCATCGTCTCTGGATACCCTTATCACTTTCCGGCAGGGTAGGGGCCTTGTTTCCCGCCGGAAAACATACTTCTTGTTTTTAGCTGCCGACAGACGTTGGCGTAAACTTGCTTGGGCCTGCAGCCGGAAATTATTTCGTATCTTTGCCATCCTGCTCCGCTGGAGCACAAATAAGGATACACGTATTATGGAATTTGTAGATATTGCGGGAGTATTGGCTTCCGTGTTTATGGTATGCGGCTACCTCCCGCAGACAGTCCGTACGGTGCGGACACGATCCACCGATGATATTGCCCTCGGTACCTTTCTTTGTATGGGTTTGGGTTCCATCTGTTTTATGATTCAGGGCTACATGCTCGGTCTTTATCCTCTGGCCATCACCAATACCATTACCACGGTGTCGAGCGCCATCATCCTTGGCATCAAACTGCACAACGACCGCTCTAAGAAGCGTGCGCAGCGCTAAGTCGATCGGCTTTTACATCCGTTCGGGTACTTCGATACCAAGTAGACGCATACCTGTTTTTACCGTAGAGGCTACGCAACTCGACAATACAAGGCGTAGGAGGCGCCGTTCGGGATCTTCCTCGCGCAGAATGGAACAGTCGTGATAAAACTGATTGTACTCCTTCACCAGTTCATATACGTAATTCGCTATAAGCGAGGGACTAAACTCCTTACCAGCCTGAGCTACCACTGCGGGGAACTCCGTAAGTGCTTGTATGAGAGCTCTTTCCTTTGGGCCGGGTAAGCAGTTGCGATCCAATGCAGCATTACAGTTGATCCCCTGTTCAGCTGCTTTACGCAGCACCGATTTGATGCGGGCATGGGTATACTGTATGAAGGGTCCTGTATTTCCGTTGAAGTCGATAGATTCTTTGGGGTTAAACAGCATGTTTTTACGGGGATCCACCTTCAGGATAAAGTATTTGAGAGCTCCCAATCCCACCATACGGGCGATCTCATCTACCTCTTCCGGGCTGCAATCATCCAATTTGCCCGATTCGATGGCCGTTTGGCGTGCAGTGGCAATCATCTCCGCCATCAGATCATCGGCGTCAACCACCGTCCCCTCACGGCTTTTCATCTTCCCTTCCGGTAATTCTACCATTCCGTAGGAGAAGTGTAGCAGGTTTTTGCCCCATTGGAAGCCAAGTTTATCGAGTAGTAATGCTAGCACCTGGAAGTGGTAGTTCTGCTCATTACCAACTACATACACCATCCGCTCTATCGGATAGTCATCGTAACGCATTTTAGCCGTTCCGATGTCCTGTGTCATATAAACCGAAGTGCCATCCGCTCGGAGTAAGAGCTTTTCGTCCAGTCCTTCAGGCTTCAGGTCGGCCCATACCGAGCCGTCGTCTCTGCGTACAAATACTCCTTCGTCCAGTCCGCGCTCTACCTCTTGCTTTCCTTCGAGGTAGGTGTCCGATTCGTAGTATATCTTATCGAAATCAACACCCAGTTTCCGGTAAGTCTCATCAAACCCGTTGTAGACCCAGGCATTCATCCGCTCCCACAGGAGTCGTGTTTCCCTATCTCCTTGCTCCCAGGCACGCAACATTTCTTGTGCCTGCTGCATGAGCGGGGCATTCTTTCGTGCCTCTTCTTCGCTCATGCCACCTTCCACAAGGGCTTTCACTTCGGCTTTATATTCCCGGTCGAATACCACATAGTATTTTCCTACCAGATGATCCCCTTTCAATCCTGTGCTTTCAGGTGTCTCTCCATTCCCGAAGAGCTTCCAAGCCAGCATCGATTTACAAATATGTATTCCCCGGTCGTTTACGATATTCGTTTTTACCACTTTCCAGCCATTCGCCTTTTGTATTTCTGACAAGCTGTAACCCAATAGATTGTTTCGGATGTGTCCGAGGTGTAAAGGTTTGTTGGTATTGGGTGAGGAGTATTCTATCATCATCAGCGCCGCATCCGATCCACCTTCCCGGCAGCCGTAATTCGTTCCACAGCTTCGTAGTTCTTCCAACGCCTCCAACCAGTACGAAGAGCTTACCGTTAGGTTCAGGAAACCCTTGATGACATTGAAAGCACACAGCAAATCATGATGCTCGCAGAGATAACGCCCTATTTCTTCTGCAACTTCTTCGGGGCGTTTGCCTGCCGGCTTTGCAAAGGGGAATACGACCAGCGTTACATCTCCCTCGAAATCCTTTTTGGTCTTCTGCAACTGTATATCCCGCTTTTGTGGCGCTTTTCCGTAGAGGGCCAGAACAGCATCTGCCACCAGCGCTTCCAGTGTTTCCTGTAAATTTCTCATCTCTTTTTTCATTGACCTGCAAAGATAATACTTGTCAATCGGTTTTACAAAAGAAACTTAAGCCTCTTCGCTCCATGTCGGAATTTCAGTGTAATTGTCTAACTTTGCAGCTGAAATAAAGAAGAATAGAAGGAAGATGGATTTCAACTACGATGTCATAGTAGTAGGGGGGGGGCATGCTGGCTGTGAAGCGGCTTGTGCTGCAGCCAATATGGGCTCGCGGACCTTGCTCATCACTATGGACATGAATAAGATAGGGCAAATGAGCTGTAACCCGGCCGTAGGAGGTATTGCTAAAGGGCAAATTGTCCGTGAGATAGATGCTTTGGGAGGCTATATGGGCATTGTTGCCGATCGCAGTGCCATACAGTTTCGCATGCTTAATCGTTCCAAAGGGCCTGCCATGTGGAGTCCTCGGTCGCAAAACGATCGGCATCGCTTCATCGAAGAATGGACGCGCATTGTAAGCAACACGCCCCGTCTTTCTATTTGGCAGGATACTGTCGCCCGGTTGATTGTTCGTGACAACGCAATCGTCGGTCTCTCTACGCTCCTTGGTGTGGAATTTCGTGCCAAAGCAGTTGTCCTCACAACCGGAACTTTTCTTGGAGGGCTCATGCATTTTGGAGCCACCCAACTATCGGGGGGCCGCGTGTCGGAGCCGGCCTCTTTCGGAATCACAGAGCAACTGAAATCTTTGGGTTTTGTGGCCGGACGTATGAAAACCGGAACTCCCTGTCGTATTGACGGTCGAAGCATCGATTTTTCCAAGACGGCCGAGCAGCAAGGAGATAATGATTTTCATAAATTCTCCTTCCTCCCGAATATCCGGAGAGAACTTCCTCAATCGAGTTGTTGGATTACCTATACCAACGAGCGGACTCATGAAGAATTGCGAAAGGGCTTATCCGACTCGCCTTTATACAATGGGCAGATTACAAGTATCGGCCCCCGTTATTGTCCCAGTATCGAGACTAAGATTGTAACCTTTTCGGAAAAGACCTCCCATCAACTTTTTCTTGAACCCGAGGGTGTCGATTCTCAGGAGTATTATCTTAATGGTTTTTCATCTTCCTTACCATTCCCTGTGCAACTGGCAGCTCTCAAAACCATTCCCGGCTTGGAGCAAGTGCAGCTTTATCGGCCCGGATATGCAATCGAATATGATTTTTTTGATCCAACTCAATTGAAGCCAAACCTCGAGACCAAGCTGCTGAAGAATTTGTTTTTTGCCGGCCAGATAAACGGAACAACAGGCTATGAAGAAGCCGGCGGGCAAGGACTTTTGGCCGGAATTAATGCTCACATCAATTGTCATGGGGGTAAAGAGTTTGTGCTTCGTCGCGATGAGGCCTATATTGGTGTGCTTGTCGACGATTTGGTGAGCAAAGGCGTGGATGAGCCGTATCGTATGTTTACTTCTCGCGCTGAGTACCGTTTGACTTTGCGTCAGGATGATGCTGATGTGCGCCTTACACCGAAGGCAGATGCTTTGGGCTTAGCTGCGTCGGATAGAGTTTCTGCCTTAAACAAAAAACTTCTTGAACAAGGAGAGCTGGTGACTTTCCTCAGAAATTTTTCTGTTAAACCGGTTCATATTAACCCCTTCCTTCGGAGCTGTGGGTCTTCTGACTTGAAGCATGGTTGCAGGTTGTCCGATTTGTTGTTGCGGCCTCAATTTGGCCTTGCTGACTTGGCGGAGGCTCTTCCCGTGCTGAAAGAGAGAATAGAGCAAATTCCTTTTTTGAGGGAAGAAATTGTTGAGTCTGCCGAGGTGCTGCTAAAGTACTCCGGCTATCTTGAGCGCGAGAAGCTTGTTGCGGAAAAACTGAATCGGTTGGAGAGTATTCCTCTTCGGGGGCGACTTGATTATGCAACAATAAAATCTCTTTCGACAGAGGCGCGCCAGAAGCTTCAAAAAGTAGACCCGGAGACCGTTGGGCAGGCGAGTCGTATACCGGGAATATCTCCAAGCGATATAAATGTTTTGCTTGTCCTTTTGGGGCGTTGACCTTTGTTCCACGTGAAACATTCTTGGCGGTGCATAAAAAACTAAAGTTGGAAATTGACTCTCTCCCCGATTGTCCGGGGGTTTATCAGTATTATAATGCGGCAGGGGAGATCATATATGTGGGGAAGGCAAAGAATTTAAAGCGCCGAGTCTCTTCTTACTTTTCCAAAGATCATGGCGCCGGTAAGACCGCAGTCCTTGTTAAGAATATTGACTCTTTGAAATATGTCGTCGTTAACACGGAGGAGGAGGCTCTTCTTTTGGAGAATAACTTGATAAAAGAATATCAACCTCGCTATAATGTCTTGCTAAAGGATGATAAAAGTTATCCCAGTATCCGCATTACGAACGAGGCTTTCCCCCGTGTGTTTAAAACGAGAACTATTGTGAAGGACGGCTCTTCTTATTTTGGCCCTTATGCTTCCGTACATGCAATTAACTATATATTGGAGGTTATCCACGAACTCTTCCCGATCCGGACTTGTCGTTTGCAGCTTAATAAGGAAAATGTAGAAGCGGGACGTTTTAAGCTCTGTCTTCAGTATCACATTCATCGCTGTAAAGGCCCCTGCGAAGGACGTGAGTCGGAAGAGGAGTACGCTGTGCATATTGACAGGGTTCGGCAAATACTCCAGGGAGATGCTAATGAGATAAGCAAAGCTCTGTTCAAAGAAATGCAAGATCTTTCGGCTGCTCAACGCTATGAGGAGGCCTATAAGCTGAAGTTAAAGTACGATTTGGTTGAAAACTTCAAGTCTAAGACAGTAGTTGCCAATACCATTTTAAATGAGACGGATGTTTTTGGCTATGAAGAGAACGATAAATCTGCTTATATAAGTATGCTTCGGGTCTCTAAGGGATCGATTGTTCAGGGTTTTACTATTGAGTACCGAAAGCAATTGCATGAAGAAAAGGAAGATCTTTTGGCTATGGCCGTGGTCGAACTTAGGCAGCGCTTAAGAAGCAATTCTAAGGAAATTATTTTACCTTTTCCCGTTGAATTCCCCTTGGAGTCGGTGAAGGTGTCTATCCCCAGCCGGGGCGAGCGTAAAAAACTTCTTGATCTTGCAACTCAGAATGTAAAGCAATATAAGTTGGACCAACTGAAGCAGGCTGAAAAGCTTAATCCGGATCAGCGCAACATGCAACTTCTGAAACAGATTCAAGACTGTCTCGGTTTGGAGAAAAAACCTACACACATTGAGTGTTTTGATAATTCCAATATACAAGGACAAGATGCCGTTGCTGCTTGTGTCGTGTATAAAGGAGCCAAACCTTCCAAAAAAGATTATCGAAAATACTCGATTAAAACGGTTTTGGGTCAGGATGATTATGCTTCGATGAAAGAGGTCATTCGACGCAGATATACTCGGGCCTTGAAAGAGGAGCAAGAACTCCCGAACTTAATTGTAGCTGATGGTGGAATCGGGCAAATGGAAGTTATAAGACAAGTAATCGAAGATGAGTTAAATCTTTCGATTCCTATTCTTGGCTTGGTCAAAGATGCCAAGCATCGTACAAGAGAACTTCTCATAGGAGAGCCTCCTCGCGCTGTCGGCATGAAGGTAAACGATCCTTTGTTTACTTTCTTTGCAGCAATGCAAGAAGAGGTGCATCGATTTGTAATAAAATTTCATCGCGAAAAGCGAAGTAAATCCCAAGTCCTTTCGGAGCTTGATTCGATACAGGGGATCGGAGAAAAAACAAAAATAGACTTGATTCGGCAATTTAAAAGTTTAAAAAGAATTAGATTGGCATCTTTGGAGGAATTGCAAAATTGTGTGGGAAATCACAGAGGATCAATGATTTACGGCTATTTTAGGGACCCTGAAAGTCTCTGAGATTTGGATATTTGAATGCTTCCGTATTTCTTCACAGGAATATGACAGAGAAACAAACTGTATGTATCGTAAAAAAACATTATAATTTATGAATATTGACATTGCAAATTTAGACTGCATTAAATCTGCTGCCCGCGATTTTATACGCAAGCTTGGAGATCGAAAGGTATTTGCATTTAATGGAAGTATGGGAGCCGGTAAGACTACTTTTATAAAAGCTGTTTGTGAGGAGCTGGGTGTTGAGCAAACGGTAAATAGTCCTACTTTTTCGATTATAAACGAGTACGAGGCGGCCGACGGGCAAAGCATATACCATTTTGATTGCTATCGAATCAATAAAATCCAAGAAGCCCTTGACTTTGGAGCTGAAGAATATTTATACAGCGGCTCTCTCTGTTTCATCGAATGGCCGGAAAAGATTGCCGCTATTCTTCCCGACTTTACTGTTTTTGTTGACCTTGAAGTTCTTGATGATGGTGGGCGGCGGCTGAAGCTTGCTTTGTGATAGAGTATCGGGGAGTTTGTTACTTCTTCCTTGTCTCCTCTTGTTTTGTTTCGAGCTGCTTCTTGTTGCATTTATTAACAAGGCTTTTACTTGATGGAGGTTTTATTTCTCCCGAAAATCATGTACTTTTGTTCCTTTAACCTTTTCGAGCGGATATAAAGAAAGAGTCTCTAACGCTCATTTTTTACAGTTCTTATGGCCAAAGATGTGGTAGAAACCCCTCTGATGAAGCAATATAACGATATTAAAGCTCAATATCCTGATGCGGTATTGCTGTTTCGTTGTGGCGATTTTTATGAAACTTTTTCAGATGATGCGATTCTGGCTTCCAATGTATTGGGTATTACGCTTACGCGTCGGGCTAATGGCTCTGCAAAAACTGTAGAATTAGCCGGATTCCCTCATCATGCCCTTGATACCTATCTTCCTAAACTGGTACGCGCCGGCCTGCGTGTTGCTATTTGCGACCAGCTTGAGGATCCGAAATTGACAAAGAAAATTGTAAAAAGAGGAGTTACTGAGCTGGTTACCCCCGGGGTCTCCTACAACGACACTACCTATAACTTTAAGGAAAACAATTTCTTAGCAAGTGTTCATATAACGAAAAGTCTGATTGGTATCGCTTTTTTGGATATTTCTACAGGTGAGTTTCTTGTCGGTGAGGGAGAGGTCGAGTACGTCGATAAACTATTAAATAGTTTTGCTCCGAAAGAGGTGCTTTTCGACCGAAGCAAACGGAAGGATTTTGAAAATCTTTTTGGAAACAAATATTTTACATACGCTTTAGAAGATTGGGCTTTCTCTTCTGACTCGGCGCAAGAGCGTTTGGTAAAGCAATTTGAAACCTTAAACCTGAAAGGTTTTGGCGTGGACAAGCTCCCTCATGCCGTGGTAGCCGCCGGGAGTATTTTGCATTATCTCGATATTACGCATCATACTCAAACCGGGCATATAACAAAGCTTTCTCGAATAGAAGAGGAACACTATGTTTGGCTGGATCGTTTTACGGTTCGTAGCCTTGAACTTTATGGGTCGATGAACGAAGGGGGGCGTACCTTGGTTGATATTATTGATCGGACGATTAGTCCTATGGGAGCCCGATTGATGCGACGCTGGGTCGCTTTTCCTTTAAAAGACATGAAGCCTATCGAAGAGCGCCTAAGTGTCGTCGAATATTTCTTTAAAACTCCGGAGATTCGGAAACTACTTGAACAGCATATAAGCCTTATAGGCGATTTGGAGCGTATCATATCGAAAGTTGCCGTTGGGCGCATTAATCCTCGCGAGGTGGTACAACTGAAGGTTGCCTTGAAGGCTATAGAGCCCATCAAGCAAGCTTGTACGCAAAGTGAGAATCCTTATCTTCAAAAAATAGCCGAACAACTTAATGCTTGTCCCTTGATATCCGAAAAGATACATAGGGAGATCGAAAATGATCCGCCTGTAATGCTTAATAGGGGAGCTGTAATTCGTAGTGGAGTTAGCGATGAGCTTGATGAGCTTCGGAGTTTGTCGAGTTCCGGAAAAAACTATTTACAAAAAATACAGGAACGAGAAAGCGAGAATACCGGCATACCAAGTCTGAAGATCAGCTTCAATAATGTATTTGGTTATTACATTGAAGTCCGTAATGCCCATAAAGATAAGGTGCCGGAATCTTGGATACGAAAGCAAACTCTCGTTAATGCGGAACGTTATATTACACAGGAACTTAAAGAGTACGAAGAAAAAATTTTAGGAGCGGAGGAAAAGATTCTGTCTATCGAAACTCGTTTGTTTAATGATCTTGTAATCAGTCTCTCGGAATATATTCCAGCTGTTCAATTAAATTCTAATCTGATTGCACAGCTCGATTGCTTGCTCTCTTTTACGAAGGTGTCAGCTGAAAATAAATACGTCCGTCCACAAATAGATGAGAGTCGAATACTTGATATTAAGCAAGGGCGGCATCCGGTTATAGAAAGACAGTTGCCTCCGGGAGAAAACTACATTGCCAATGATGTCTATTTAGACGATGATAAACAGCAGGTTATTATTATTACGGGGCCCAATATGTCCGGTAAGTCCGCTTTGCTTCGACAGACGGCTTTGATTACCTTGATGGCACAAATAGGCTGTTTTGTTCCGGCTCAAAGTGCTCGGATTGGAGTTGTTGACAAAATTTTTACCCGGGTAGGTGCTAGCGATAATATTTCTTTAGGTGAGTCGACTTTTATGGTTGAAATGAATGAAGCATCAAGCATTCTCAACAATTTATCGGAACGCAGCTTGGTGCTTTTTGATGAGCTTGGTCGCGGAACAAGTACTTATGATGGAATTTCTATTGCTTGGGCTATTGTAGAATATATACACGAACATCCTTCTTTCAAAGCTAAAACTCTTTTTGCAACTCACTATCATGAGTTAAATGAGATGGAAAAATCTTTCAACCGGATAAAAAACTTTAATGTTTCGGTGAAAGAGATCGATAAAAAGGTTATTTTTTTGCGCAAACTGGAGCGTGGTGGCAGCGAACATAGCTTTGGTATTCATGTTGCTAAAATGGCCGGAATGCCCCAAAGCATTGTAAAGAGGGCTGAAAAGATTCTGAAGCAGCTTGAATCCGACAACCGCCAGTCGGGGATTGCAAAACCTGTCTCAGACATTGCCTCCCAGCGAGAAGGACTGCAGCTCAGCTTCTTTCGTCTGGATGATCCGGTTTTGGAACAAATACGCGATGAAATCAGGAATTTAGATGTAAATAACCTAACTCCCGTTGAAGCTTTGAATAAGTTGAACGATATAAAACGAATAATTAACGGAAAATAATAACTAAGCTTTCAAGTTGGTTTTAGAGAATCGCCTTGCCGGTTTGAGAGCTGTAAAACACGTAAGTATTATGAAAAAAACGATTTTATCATTCTTTGCATTTCTTTTTTTATTTGCATCTGCGTCTTATTCCCAAAAGCGGAAAGATGTTGTAAGTCCGACAAAAAATATTATTTTATTAATTCCTGACGGTACCTCTATGGGAGTTATTTCGGCTTCTCGCTATTATCAGATTTTCAATAAGAAAGCCACTAATTTAGCTATCGATCCCCATATCTGTGGCACGGTAAAAACCTACTCGATAAATGCGCCTATCGGAGATTCGGCACCTACTACCTCTTGCTATGTGACCGGTATTCCCGCCAGAGCCGGGAATATAGCTATGTATCCTGTGGTAGATCCCCTTAACGATATGGTTCAACTTGACAGTACGAGAAGCTACCAGCCTCAAGTTACCCTGTTGGAGGCAATGAAGTATGAACAAAAGAAAGCAACAGGCTTGGTTGTTACCGTAGAGTTCCCTCATGCCACACCCGCTGACTGTTCCTCCCATCATTACGATCGAAAAAAATATGAATATCTTGCTCCGCAGATTGCATATAATAACCTGGATGTCGTTTTCGGAGGAGGAACAGCCCATGTGACCGATGATATGAGAGAACATTTCCGTAGAAATGGAACGACTTTTATTGAAAATGACTTGAAAGCTTTCCGCGATTTTGAGGGAGATGGGAAACTGTGGGCTTTATTTGCTCAAAATGCTTTACCTTTCGATTTGGATGCTGATACAACAAAAATCCCTTCTCTGGCCGAGATGACCCGAAAAGCCATCAGCCGCTTGTCTAAAAATGAAAACGGTTTTTTCCTTATGGTAGAAGGTAGTAAGGTCGATTATGCGGCACACTCGAACGATGCCATCGGCTGTATTACGGAATTCATTGCTTTTGATAAAGCTGTCGAAGTTGCTCTTGATTTTGCCAAGAAAGACGGTAATACGACTGTTGTTGTTGTTCCGGATCATGGAAACAGTGGATTCACCGTGGGAGTAAGAGGGAAAAAATATGCAACAGCATCGCTTACAGACCTATTTGGTACTGTGTCAAAATATCGGAAAACATCTTCCGGGCTTGAGGAAATTTTATTAAAGGTGAAACCTGATTCTTTACGTCCTATTTTCAAACGTTATACCGATATTGATTTGACAGACAAAGAGTTTGATCTGCTGATGAGTTCTAAGAATTATCACGAAAGCGATTATATGAAGGTGAATAACAGTGTGAATATGGCCTCGAGTATTGTTAAAATCATGAATTCCCATACATATTTTGGCTTTACTACCGGTGGGCATACGGGCGAAGATGTCTTTCTTGCTGTTTATCATCCCAAAGGTCAGGTACCGATTGGAATGAGTACAAACATCGATTTGCATAACTATATGTATGCTGCTTCCGGATTAAAAACACCGATGAATACGCTTACGGATCGCTTGTTTGCCAAGCACAGTGAGGTTTTCAAAGGCCTCAACTACTCGATCGATAAAACAACTCCCAATACTCCCGTACTGATTGTGAAGAAAGGCAAGCGGACTCTCAAAGTTCCTGCGTTTAAATCCATTGTTTATCTTGATGGTAAGGAGATTGCCTTGAAATCCGTGGTAGTTTATATTGATAAGAACGACACATTCTATCTCCCTGTCGAGTTAGCAAACCACTTCTTACCTGTTTCGAAAAAAAACAGCAAATAACTTCTTTTGTTAAACTCTTAAGTTGATATAGTTATAAGAATCCGTGAACGCAGCTTCTCCTTATTGGATTTGCTGCATTCACGCTTCCTAACCTTAAATCTTCCTTAGAATTATAATACCTGAAAACACCCGAACGAAACCATAAAAATTTACTTTGAATCCCTAAATATGAAGAAAATCTTATTATTAAACTTGGCCTTTATTTGCCTCCCTCTTTTCGCAGAGGCGAACGACTGGGAGAATCCGGCCGTATTTGCTGTGAATAAAGAGGCTCCTCGAACTACTGCCTTTCCTTATTCGGACAAAGAGTCTGCTCTTAAAGATGATTATAAGCTTTCCCCCTATTTTCTCTCTTTAAATGGTAACTGGCGCTTCTTCTGGAGCCCTAAGCCCGCCGGTTTACCCCTTGATTTCTTCAAGATTGACTATAATGATTTTTACTGGTCGGAAATGCCGATTCCGGGAAATTGGGAGACGAACGGTTACGGCAAGCCGATTTATACGAATATTGTCTATCCTTTTCCGGCCAATCCGCCTTATATCCCGCATGAAGATAATCCGGTAGGTTGCTATCGGAAAACTTTCGAATTGCCTGAAGCTTGGAATGGTCGACGTGTTTACCTGCATTTTGAATCCGGAGCTTCGGCCATGTATGTTTGGGTCAATGGCAAGAAAGTAGGTTACAGTCAAGTGACTAAAAGCCCCGCTGAATTCGACATTACCTCATATGTAAAACCCGGGCGAAATCTTGTTGCGCTTCAGGTATACCGTTGGAGCGATGGCTCTTATTTGGAAGACCAGGACTTCTGGCGTCTTTCCGGATTTGACAGAGGTGTATATTTGTATTCAACAGATCAAGTGCGTATTCAAGATTTTTTTGCTGTCTCGAGTCTGGACGACCAATATAGAAATGGAAAGTTTTCTCTTGATATAGATTTGAAAAGCTATCTAAAGGGGAGTAAAAATGTCCGTTTGACCGTAGATATTCTGGATGAAAAGGGGAGGAATATCTTTTCAGAGACAAGGCCTGCCGATCTTCCTCCTAATGCAGTATCAACTCTTTCTTTCTCGAAAACGTTGAAAGCTATAGAGCCCTGGACGGCCGAAATGCCAAAACTTTATAGCTTGCTCATAACTCTGGAAGACAGGGAAGGTGGGATTATTGAGGCCACGTCTCATAAAATCGGCTTCCGACGGGTCGAAATTAAGAATGGTATCCTTCTGGTTAATGGGCGCTATGTCTTGCTTAAAGGGGTCAACATACATGAACATCATCCGGAATACGGGCATGCTCATGCTCAGGACTATTTGCCGGAAGATCTTAAGTGGATGAAAAAACTTAATGTAAATGCCATCCGTACTTCCCATTATCCGCAATCGGTAGAATTTTATAAACTTTGCGACCGTTATGGCTTTTATGTTGTAGATGAGGCTAATATCGAATCGCATGGCTTGGGTTATGGTGCTGAAAATGTAGCTAATTTCCCGGAATGGTTCGACGCTCATCTCGATCGTACGAAGCGCTGTGTCGAGCGTGATAAAAATCACGCATGTGTTATTATCTGGTCTTTAGGCAACGAGGCCGGCAACGGAGAGGCATTTAAGCGTAATTATACCTGGATAAAAGGGCGAGACAAGACCCGGCCTGTTCAGTATGAGCGTGCCGGTGAGGATAGGAATACCGACATCGTTTGTCCGATGTACGCAGAACCGGAAAGGATGGAAGTTTATGCCCTCCGGAAGGATATAAGCCGCCCGCTTATCCTCTGCGAATACTCTCATGCTATGGGTAACAGCAGTGGTTGCCTCAAAGATTATTGGACGCTTATCCGGAAACACAAGGCTTTGCAGGGCGCCTTTGTTTGGGATTGGGTGGACCAAGGATTGCTCGTGCGTAGTCCTCAAGGGCTCCCTTATTTTGCTTATGGTGGCGATTTCAACGCAAAAAACTACCATCATGACGAGAATTTCTGTATGAACGGCTTGATGCGTGCGGACCGGGAGCCTTCCCCCCAGGCAGCCGAATTGAAGAAGGCTTATCAGAATATTTTATTTGAATCTGTTGATACTGAAAAGGGCTTTGTAAGCGTATACAACGAGCATGCTTTTAGAAATCTCGATGCTTTTCTCTTTGACTGGCAAGTCCTCCAAGAGGGCGAGGAGATTCAAAGTGGGCGTATCGAAAATCTCCAAAGAGCACCCGGAGAGCGAGTGCGCTTGCAATTGCCTCTCTCGAAATTTGAGTTCAAACCGGGGCGGGAATATCTGCTGAATATTGTAGCGAAGCTAAAACGCTCCGAGGGTCTCCTTCCTGCTTTTTATCCGCTGGCTTCCGGCCAATTTATATTGACTCCTTATGTTTTTACCGGCATAGAAAGCTCGGATGCACATCCCAATTATGAAGAGACTAATCAAGAAATTAAGATGAAAACGGGTGATTTGGAAATTGTTTTCGATAAAATGGGGCATCACTCTCTGAAGTCGATAAGCCGTAAAGGAAAGTTGATTTTTGCCGAAGGAGCTTTCCCTAATTTCTGGCGAGCTCCTATCGATAATGATTTTGGAAATGGCTCTCAAATCAAGCTTGGGCTTTGGCGCAGCATCGGACGTAGCAAATTGCTGGAAACGATGAATTTGCAGAAAGCAGAAGGCTGCCTGCTCTTGAATTACAAGTTCCGTCTGCCTGAGATTGCTGCCGATTGGGAAGAGCACTACAAAGTAAATACTCGTGGGGACATACAACTACATGTTCGTTTTCTGCCTCATAATCGAGAGCTTCCTGAGATGCCTCGATTGGGAATGATTTACACGCTAAGCGAAAGTTTTCAGAAATTTCAATACTACGGTCGCGGTCCCGGCGAAAACTACGAAGATCGTTCCGAAGGCTATCCGTTGGGACTCTATGAATTGGATGTCAAAGACCTCTATACACCTTATTCTCGACCACAGGAATGCGGCAATCGGAGTGCTGTGCGCTGGTTTGCCCTTGAAGATGGGGCCGGCAACCGGATTAGCTTCCGGGGCATGCAAGCTTTGAATGCTACGGCATTACACTTTCTGCCCGAAGACTTGGATCCGGGTTTGACCAAGAAACAACAGCATACGGCAGACCTTTATCCTCGACCTGAAACCTACGTTTACATCGACCTTTTCCAGAAAGGAGTAGGAGGGATTAATTCTTGGGGGGCGCAACCTGCGGAATCTTATCGCTATCCGGTGAAGGAATATAGCTACGGCTTTATTATATCCGTGACAGAAGGGAAAATGCTTAAAAAGAAGTAGCATTCGAAACAACTGATATGAAGCAAACAAGCTTCATATCAGTTGTTCATGCATAGAGCGTACTCAAGGGGAATGCTGCTCTTGTTAGATAGTAAATTTTAGAAAATCTTTGATTAAAACGAAGTGTTTGTACAAACGCTTTCTTGCCTCTAAGTAAGAATCCTTTGGATATAATTTTATGCCCTTAGAACTAGAGCAGAGACTCGCTAAGAGGATGAAAATATCGATTGAATAGAGAATTTTCTAATTGTTTTCCTATTCAAGACCCCTATAACACTGTCGGTTCATGCAGGACTCCGAACAGCAATAAAGAATGAATACTTATATCGTTTTGCTACGAGGCGTAATGCCCAAAGGAAGAAACCGCATTCCCCAAATGGCATTTTTGGAGAGAGGTCTTGGAAAATGATGGATTTAGGAAGGTCAGAAGCTATATTCAAACGGGGAATCTTGTTTTAGAAACGGATTTACCTCCCTCCGCTGTTAGTGAAAAGATTCAGAATCTCATCCGGGAGCATATTCATGCCGACTTGTCGGTGATTGTGAAGAGAGCTCGGGAAATTCATGATGTGCTTTGTGAAAATCCTTTTACGGAAGAAGGCTATGATATTTCTCGCATTTTTTACTCTCTTTCTAATCAGGAGATTCCTTTGTCTAAAGCTCAAGTTATCACTGATTATGACTGTTGTAAAGAGTGTTTTGCCTATACAACTAAAGCCTGTTACATGTATTTGCCTAAAGACGCCTCTCGCTCCAAACTGAACAATAATTTCTTGGAAAAGAAATTGGATATTACGATGACTACTCGTAACCGGAATACACTTACAAGACTCCTTGAAATAGCATCTGATGCTGCTCGCTTATAAGCTAGTCGATTTTTATTCTGTTTCGAATCCAAAGAGCGGATTGCGTTTTTTCAGTCTATCTGTTTGGATTGATAGTGGAGAATTTTGTCGGTCATAATTGTGATTTTAAACATTCTCCCCCGGACATTTTTGTATCTTTGCAGTCGGGAAAAGCTTTTCTCCGGAAAGGCTCTGCCACGCTACCTGTGGATTTCCCCAATTCATAGCTTTTATTGAAACGAATAATGAGTGTAGACGAACTAAAGGAAAACGAAGAACAAGACCGTGATGAGGCAATCACTCCCGATGAGACCGATGAAATTGATGGAATCGGGAGCGGAGTTGTGATGGAGTCCGGAGAAAGTCGAAGTCCTATTGTGACACAAAACCCCATCAAACATCACCTTTCAGGGATGTATCAGAACTGGTTTCTCGATTATGCCTCTTATGTGATATTGGAGCGTGCCGTTCCTGATATTTACGATGGACTGAAACCTGTACAGCGTCGTATTCTTCATTCGATGAAACGACTCGATGACGGTCGTTACAATAAGGTAGCCAACATTGTGGGACATACCATGCAGTTTCACCCTCATGGCGACGCATCGATTGGCGATGCTTTGGTTCAGCTCGGGCAAAAAGATTTGCTGATTGACTGCCAGGGGAACTGGGGGAATATTCTAACCGGTGATGGCGCTGCTGCTCCACGTTATATCGAAGCGCGCCTCTCGAAATTTGCCCTCGATACGGTATTTAATCCCAAAACTACCGAGTGGAAGCTATCCTATGATGGGCGTAATAAAGAACCCGTTACCTTGCCCGTTAAATTCCCTCTTCTTTTAGCTCAGGGCGTTGAAGGGATTGCCGTTGGGCTTAACTCACGAATCCTGCCGCATAATTTCAATGAATTGTTGGATGCCTGTGTCGCTTACCTGAGAGGAGAGGATTTTAAGCTCTTTCCCGATTTTCAGACCGGAGGCTCTATTGATGTGAGTCGTTACAACGATGGCGAACGGGGTGGAGCTGTGAAGATTCGTTCTAAAATTAGCAAACTGGATAACCGCACTTTGGTGATAAGTGAGATCCCTTACGGATCGAATACGGCAAAATTGATCGAATCCATCATAAAAGCAGGAGAGAAGGGTAAGATAAAGATTCGGAAAGTGGATGACAATACCTCGGCTGAGGTCGAGATTCTTGTGCACTTGCAAGCCGGAGCTTCTTCCGACAAAACAATTGATGCGCTTTATGCTTTTACGGATTGTGAGATAAGCATATCGCCTAACTGTTGCGTGATACACGACAAGAAACCTCGCTTCATGGGAGTCAGCGAAATGCTGAAAATAAGTTGTGATCATACCCTTCAGCTGTTGAAACTCGAACTCGAAATACAGAAAGGAGAATTGCTTGAACAGCTCTTTTTCGTGTCGCTCGAGAAGCTATTCATCGAGAATCGTATTTACAAAGACCGGGAATTTGAGGAAAGCGCCTCGCAAGATCAAGCAATAGCCCATATTGACAAGCGTTTGGAGCCGTTTAAAAAAGACCTGGTGCGTCCGGTTCAGCGTGAGGACATTCTCCGTTTGCTCGAAATAAAAATGATGCGTATTACTCGATTTGATGCGGATAAAGCCAACGATACCTTACTTGATTTACGCAAGAAGATAGCTGCAACGGAAGAGAATTTGCTTCATATTGTCGACTACACCATTGCCTGGTACGAAGGGCTCAAAGCTAAATATGGTAAGAATTTTCCACGTCGTACGGAAATCCGAAACTTCGAAACCATCGTGGCGACGAAGGTGGTAGAAGCCAACGAAAAACTTTACGTTAATTATGAAGAGGGCTTTATCGGAACTTCTTTGAAAAAAGACGAATTTGTATGTAACTGTTCGGATATCGACGATGTTATTGTCTTCTTCAAAGATGGCCGCTATAAAATTGTCCGGGTGGCAGAGAAGCTTTTCGTGGGAACGAACATATTATTCCTTAATGTGTTTAAAAAGAATGATAAACGTACTGTTTATAACACGGTGTACCGCCATGGGAAAACCGGTCCTTACTACATCAAGCGTTTTGCTGTAAATGGGATTACCCGAGACAAAGAATACGACATTACACAAGGAGCTCCTTACTCAAAGGTTGTTTATTTCACGGCCAATCCGAATGCAGAGGCTGAAGTGATACGCGTAACGCTGAAGCCCAAACCTCGACTCAACAAATTGCTGCTTGAGAAGGATTTTAGCGACATAGCCATAAAAGGCAGGCAGTCGATGGGCAATATTCTTACCAAGCATGATGTACACAAGATCATGCTCAAGCAAAGGGGAGCCTCTACTCTTGGAGGGCGTGAGGTTTGGTTTGATCGTGATGTGCTGCGCTTAAATTACGACAGTCGCGGCGACTTCCTCGGAGAGTTTCAAAGCTCGGATGTTATTTTGGTGGTTTCCGCAGCTGGTGACTTCTATACCACCGGTTTCGATCTCTCGAATCACTTTGAAAAGGATATTTTGAGTATCGAGAAATTTGTTCCCGAGAAAGTCTGGACCGCTATTTTCTTCGATGCCGACCAAGGTTTTTATTATTTAAAACGTTTTCAGTTCGAAGCCACTGCCCGTGTGCAGAATTTTGTCGGAGAAAATCCTCAATCTGAGCTTGTCCTGCTTTCGGATACGGAGTTTCCGCGTTTCGAGATCAGTTTTGCCGGATCGGATGCCCATCGTGATGCTTTGGTTGTGGATGCAGAAAGTTTTATCGCGGTGAAAGGTTTTAAAGCTCGTGGCAAAAGGTTGACAACTTACCACGTAGAGGCTATCAACGAAATAGAGTCCTTACGTCGTCGTAGTGAAGAATCCGGAACTGCGTTTCAAGACGAAGACGATGATTCCGATTCTAATACAGAGGAAGTGCGTGAATCGAATACGCAAAATCAGGAACAGGAGTCGCTCCCTGTGAAGGAAGAAGAGGTTTTGGATAAAAAGCGCCTCAATGATGAGATAACTGGGCAGATGACACTATTTTAAAGAGAAGATAAAACTCTAAAACATCTATAATATGAAAAAAGTAATCGTATTCATCGTATTGTCTTGCGTTGTTGTGGCTTGTAGTACGGTATTGTTCACAGGGCGTAAGCAGCTTTTGCTTGTTCCCGACTCAGAGGTTCTGGCTTTAAGCTCTGCCAACTACAGGGAGTTTATCGGATCTACACCCGCTTCACAGGACAAAGCCAATACGGCTTTGGTAAAAAAGGTCGGTGCTAAAATATCCAAGGCTGTTGAAAACTACTTATTAGCTAATGGGCGAGAGAAAGAAATTTCTCAGTATTCATGGGAGTTTTCTTTGGTAAAAGGCAATGTTGTTAATGCTTTTTGCATGCCCGGAGGTAAGGTCGTTTTCTACGAAGGAATTTTGCCCGTCACTCAGAATGAAACAGGTATTGCCGTAGTCATGGGGCATGAGGTGGCTCATGCTGTTGCCAAGCACAGCAGCGAGCGCTTAAGCCATCATATGATGGTTCAATACGGTGCTGCTCTGGCAGATATCCTTTCATCCAAGCAATCAGCTCCTGTGCGTACAGGTATTAAAACCTTATACGGAATAGGGAGCCAGGTGGGTGTGATATTGCCTTTCTCGCGTACGCACGAGTATGAAGCCGATCAATTGGGCCTTATATTTATGGCCATGGCCGGATACGATCCGGCTGCCGCTGTGGGTTTTTGGGAGCGTATGGCGGCTATGGGAGGGGATAAAGGACTCGAATTGCTGAGTACCCATCCCTCCGATGCCAATCGAATTGCAAAAATCAAATCATTGCTCCCGGAAGCTCAGAAATACTACAGTAAGAAATAACATTTTACATAAATAAAACGATCACGATGAAAAAAAACATTATTCTTCCAATCTTATTATGTGCTTGCGGATTACTTGCCGCACAAGAAAAAATGCCGGTCGATTCTTTCCTTTTTACCATAAAGAAGGAAATACCGATTACTACGGTGAAAGATCAAGCCAGTTCCGGGACTTGCTGGAGCTATTCCGCTATTGGATTTTTAGAAGCCGAACTGCTTCGTAAGGGGAAGGGAGAGCAAGATTTTTCCGAGATGTTCGTAGTACACCATTCCTATTCGGATAAGGCCGATAAATACGTCCGTATGCACGGTACGATAAACTTTGCTGCCGGAGGTTCGCTTTATGATGTCCTTTATGTTTGGAAGCACTACGGAGCACTACCTCAAGAGCTCATGCCGGGTCTTAACTATGGAGAAGAGAAAAATAAGCACGGAGAATTGGACGAAATTCTGAAGTCTTATGTAGAGGCTGTTGTCCGGAATAAGAATAAAAAACTCTCGTCGGCTTGGAAAAGAGGTTTCGATGCCGTATTGAATGAATATTTAGGAGCCCGTCCTCAAACCTTTACTGTGAAAGGAAAAGAATATACTCCAAAGAGTTATGCCGAGTCTTTTGGTTTGAATATGGATGATTACATATCCCTCACCTCTTTTACGCATCATCCTTTTTATAGTAGTTTCCCCCTCGAAATTCCCGATAATTGGCGTTGGAGTTCATCCTATAACCTTCCCATCGAGGAGTTGTCACGAGTATTTGACTATGCCGTTGATAATGGTTTCACAATTGCTTGGGCTTCCGATGTTAGCGAGAAGGGCTTTACCCGTAAAGGTATTGCCGTGAACCCCGAAACAAAAAAGGAAAATCTACCCGGAAGCGATCAGGCACGCTGGCTCAACATCTCCGAGAAAGAAATGCAGGAGAAAATTTATTTAATTCAAGCTCCTCAGCCGGAAGTTAAGGTTACGCAAGAGCTTCGTCAGGAAGGATTCGATAACTACCAAACGACCGACGACCACGGTATGCTTATTTATGGTAAAGCGGAAGACCAGAATGGGAGCAAGTACTACTTGGTGAAAAATTCATGGGGCACCGATACGAAGTACAAAGGGATATGGTATGCAAGCGAATCCTTTGTTTTACACAAAACGATGAGCATTGTTGTACATAAGGATGCGTTGCCTAAAGACATAAAAAAGAAATTGGGGCTAAAATAAAACGATTTGTATAGCGTCTCATAAGTGCTGATAAAGGCAATTTGTCGTTTTACTTCCGATTGTTCGAAGTCCTGCAAGACTTTATAAAATAAAAGCCCCGATAAGTTTTATCGGGGCTTTTCTGTGCGGCTGAAGGGACTCGAACCCCCACGCCTCTCGGCACCAGATCCTAAGTCTGGCGCGGCTACCAATTACGCCACAGCCGCATGTATGTGTTTTGTGCGTAAACGAGGCTGCAAAGATACAACTTTTTTCATAAAAAGCCTTTCTCCATTTCTTATTTTCTCTCCTTTCTCCGTTTTTCTTATAAGGGATTCACTAAGAGTTAAATTTTGGGTTCTTAATGCTTCTTTTGTACTTTTGCTGAAAAATTCAGCACAGACAATGGGTTTGCGAAAAGAACTGGAAAATAGAATTTTAGTGCTTGATGGAGCCATGGGAACCATGATTCAACGGCATAAATTCGGTGAAAAAGAATATCGAGGAGAGCGTTTTGCCGATTGGAAGAGTCAGTTAAAAGGAAATAATGATTTGTTATCCCTTACTCAACCTCAAGTGATTTTAGACATCCACCGTGAGTATTTAAAGGCCGGTGCGGATATAATCGAAACCAATACTTTCAACGCACAACGGGTGTCTATGGCAGATTATGACATGTCCGAACTTTCTTATGAAATTAATCTTACCGGGGCTCGTCTGGCGCGTCAAGCTGTAGACGAATGTTTGATGCGTGATACATCCAAAGCCCGTTTTGTCGCCGGCTCTATCGGTCCGACCAACAAAACAGCTTCGATTTCACCGGATGTAAGTAATCCTTCTTTTCGTGCTATCAGCTTCGATCAGCTCCTCGAAGCCTACTATGAACAGGCACTTGCTTTGATAGAGGGGGGGGTGGATCTTTTTTTGATAGAAACGGTTTTTGATACTTTGAATGCCAAAGCAGCGCTTGCTGCTGTAGAGAAAGCGATGGACAGAGCCGGGAAGCAGCTGGATATTATGCTCTCGGCAACCGTAGCAGACTCCAGTGGGCGTACCTTGTCCGGACAAACCTTGGAGGCTTTTCTGGTTTCCGTTTCGCATGCCCGACTGCTGTCTGTTGGACTTAACTGCTCTTTTGGCGCAAGAGAGTTAAAACCCTACTTACAAGAGCTGAGTATAAAGGCTCCTTGTTATGTAAGTGCGTATCCGAATGCCGGATTGCCTAATCAGTTCGGTGAATACGATGAAACTCCCGAGATAATGGCCCGGCAAGTACAGGAGTTTATTGCCGATAAGCTGGTGAATATCATTGGAGGTTGCTGTGGAACAACTCCGGAGCATATTGCGGCTTATCAAGAGTTGATTGATAAAGCGGAAGTCAGGAAGCCTGCAAAGAAATCCCAATCACTATTCTTATCCGGCTTGGAAGTCCTTGAGTTAAAATCTACCGCAGATGGAGAGAACTACGAGGATGGTGGGCGTTCTTTATTCGTTAATGTCGGAGAACGTTGTAATGTGGCTGGTTCTCGGATGTTTCTCCGGTTAATACGGGAGAAAAAATATGAGGAGGCCTTGAGTATTGCTCGGAAACAAGTGGAGGAAGGAGCTCAGGTCATCGATATTAATATGGACGATGCAATGCTTGACGCTCGTGAGGAAATGACTCGTTTCCTTAATTATGTAGCTTCTGAGCCGGAGATATCCCGTGTGCCTATTATGATCGACTCTTCGAAGTGGGAAGTCATAGAGGCCGGCTTAAAATGTATACAGGGTAAGAGTATTGTTAACTCCATCAGTCTGAAAGAAGGAGAAGCGGACTTCCTCCGAAAGGCTTCTTTAATTCGACACTATGGAGCCGCTGTTGTTGTGATGGCCTTCGATGAGAAAGGACAGGCTGACAGCTTTGAACGCAAAAAGGAAATTTGTGCCCGTGCTTACCGTTTGCTTACCGATCAAATTCATTTCCCTCCCGAGGACATTATTTTTGACCCGAACATATTGGCTATTGCTACGGGTATGGAGGAGCATGCCAATTATGGTCTCGATTTCATCGAAACTATTCGATGGATCAAGAAAAACCTGCCCTATGCCAAAGTAAGCGGAGGGGTCAGCAATTTGTCTTTCTCCTTTCGCGGAAACAATGTTGTACGGGAAGCCATACACGCAGCCTTTCTTTATCATGCTATTAAGGCCGGTATGGATATGGGGATTGTTAATGCCGGCATGCTCCAGATTTATGAGGAGATTCCTGCCGATCTGCTCGAACATGTAGAGGATATTATTTTCAATCGGCGTGCGGATGCTACGGAGCGCATGCTTGAGCTTGCTGCCAAAATAAAAGAAGAGGCCGGCGAAGAGAAGGTTGAAAAAAAAGACCTGTGGCGTCAACTCTCGCTTCAGGAGCGACTCGAATATGCTCTCACGAAAGGCATTAACGACTATTTGGATGAGGATATCGACGAAGCTTTACAAGTTTTTACTAATCCCATCGAGATTATCGAAGGGCCTTTGATGAGCGGTATGAACATTGTCGGCGAACTGTTTGGAGCCGGGAAGATGTTTCTTCCTCAAGTTGTAAAGACAGCTCGGACGATGAAAAAAGCCGTTGCTATATTGCAACCTCACATCGAGGCGCAACGCCAACCGGGAGAGAGCTCTTTCGCGGGTACCTATCTGATTGCTACGGTAAAGGGCGATGTGCACGATATTGGTAAGAATATCGTAGGAGTCGTACTTGCATGCAACAACTATAGAGTGATTGATTTAGGTGTGATGGTGCCTACCGAGAGGATTATCCGAACGGCTATCGAAGAGAAGGTCGATATTATCGGATTGAGCGGCCTGATTACTCCTTCTTTGGAAGAGATGTGTAATGTGGCTGCCGAGATGGAAAAGGCCGGCTTGAAAATACCACTGATGATTGGTGGAGCGACCACATCAAAATTGCATACTGCCGTTAAAATAGCTCCTAACTACAAAGGCCCTGTGGTTTATGCTAAAGATGCTTCGGTGAATACCTATCTGGCTGCACAATTGATGAATGAAAAAACGCAGTACAATTTTGTGGCCGAACTGGAGGCCGAATACAAGGCGCTTCGAGAGAAACAAACCCTCAAGTCGGAGCTTATAAGCCTCGAGGAAGCACGGAAGAAAAAACCACCTCTTCTTTTTTGAACTTTATATGAAGGCTTGAAGGGAAAATCTGTAGCCCTCCGATCTTGTCGTTAAAGCTTCGGTCGAATTTACTCTTAGTCGATCTAAATTCTTAATAGAAAGAATAGAGACAAAAACTATAGTCGATAAGGTGGCAAGTCTCCTGGATTTTTGTATGAGATGTCCTTTAAAAAGGAAGTTAATCATAAAAACTCCCGGATCTAAGCTCTCTTCGCTGGACCAATAAAGACCTTATTTCTTCCGATTTAATCGATTTTTTAAACTTAATCCTTACTGATTATTTTGGGAGCTATCAGCATCATATAATTTCGTGCTGCTTCGTATTCGTTTGGTATGATACCGTCCAATATAGCGTCTTTAATACGGGTTTTTATTTCTCCGACCTGAGCACAAGCAGGAAGATTGAATGTATCCATAATCTCGGCTCCTCCGATGGGAGGTTGAAAGTTGCGTATGCGGTCTTTTTCTTCTATCTCTTTGAGTTTTTTTCGTACAATTTTGAAGTTTTCGCGGTAGCGTTTTACCTTTTCCGGATTTTTTGAAGTAATGTCGGCTTCGCACAAGGTCATGAGATCGTCGATGTGGTCTCCGGCATCGAAGAGCAGGCGTCTCAAGGCCGAGTCGGTGACTTCCTCTTCGCTTAAAATCATCGGACGCATGTGTAGAGAAACGAGTTTCTGTACATACTTCATTTTTTCGTTTCCGGGGAGTTTCATCTTGCGAAATATCTCCGGTGTCATTCGAGCTCCTACTAACTCATGCCCATGGAAAGTCCATCCGAGACGCTTGTCAAAGCGCTTGGAGCGAGGTTTCCCGATGTCGTGCAAAAGAGCAGCCCAACGTAACCACAAGTTGTCGGTTTCGCGACTGATGTTATCCAGCACCGTCAGACTGTGCATGAAGTTGTCTTTATGGCCGATTCCTTCGCGATTCTCTGCTCCTTTAAGAGCAGCCAATTCCGGAAAGACAAATTCAAGAAGCCCGGTTTTTTCGAGCAGAACAAATCCCACGGAAGGGCGTGGAGAAAGGATGATCTTGTTTAATTCCTCTGCGATGCGTTCGCGTGATATGATGGATATACGCTCTCGGTTTCGCTCGATTGCCTCGAAGCTTCTCGTCTCAAGAAAGAAACCGAGTTGGGAAGCGAAGCGTATGCCCCGCATCATGCGCAAGGGATCGTCCGAGAAGGTGATATCCGGATCCAATGGGGTTCGAATAATCAGGTTCTCTAAATCGCTAAGCCCTCCAAAAGGGTCGATCAGATCGCCAAATTTTTCCTTATTAAGGCAGATGGCGAGGGCATTTATTGTGAAATCGCGACGGTTTTGATCATCTTCGAGGCTCCCGTCTTCTACAATCGGTTTACGGGAGTCACGACGGTATGATTCTTTGCGCGCCCCAACAAATTCGATCTCAAGATCTCCGCTTTTTACCTGAGCTGTCCCGAAGTTTTTAAATACCGAAAGTTTGGAGCCTTTCCCCAATTTTCGAGCAAAAGCCTGAGCCATAGTAATCCCACTTCCTACCACAACGATATCGATGTCTTTGGAGGGGCGTCTCAGAATTAAGTCGCGTACGTAGCCTCCCACTACGTAACAAGGTAAATTGAGTTCGTCTGCCGTTTCGGAGAGTTGTGCAAATATCTTATCTTGAAGAAAATCTTTCATGCATTCATGTGGAAACAATGTAGTGCAAAAGTACAGCATAAAAATTGTAGTTAAGCCTTCGATTCAGGTAAAAATTTGAAAAAACCTCAAAAAAATTGCGGATCTTATTTTTCCTTCATAACAAAGGGCTATCTTTGCTGTTTCATTATAGCATTGAAGATAGATACTTATTTACTCATGTCAAATCGAATCAGCCAAATTTCCGTATTGCTACTCAGTCAGCTTTTTTTGCTGAGCACCATTGGCTTGGCCGTACATGAGTGTAAAGCAAGTCACGAAAGCAACTTCCTCCTTTCCCAAACTTGGCTGATGGAGGGACGTTGTTGTGCTGATGATGCCTGCCATCCTGCTACGGTCGCTTACTCGTCTTGCTGTTCCTTCTCGAATGCCTGTTGCTCGCTCGATTATCATGTTGTTGATGCGGATTATAACTTGCCGGAGAACACAGACTTTGATGCTAAGATTTTTTCCTTTTCGACCCATTTTCTTTCTTTACCCGTTGTTGTGGCAGACTTTCTCGATTCCCATAAGCCACAACTTATTGCTTCCTCCTGTCTCCATCACTCTGATAGGCCCCTGTCCATCTATCATTTTTGTTGCTTGAGGTTATGATACTCTGACCTGACTTCCTATCGGAAGCAGGTGAATTGCTTTTCGCATGAGCGAGATGTTTTTGATGCCATCAAAGGCATTGCGAATCGGTGTAAACATAATCTTAAGGAAAATATGAAATTAAAATTCTTATATCTTGTTGCTTTATTGATGTTATTGCATACGGGCAACTCCGGCTTGGCGCAGCATAAAATATATGGCCATGTTTTTTTCGAAGAAAACGGGAAAAAGAAAGCTCTCGAAGGAGCCAACGTCTTTTTCCCTGCTTCGGGGAAGGGAAATATCAGTTCGGCCGACGGTTCTTTCCTTCTTTCTCGAAAGGAGTCGGATCCCTTACAATTTGTTGTTTCTTTTGTCGGCTATATTTCGGATACCCTCAATCTCTCAGGAGGTAAAGACGAGTACTTTGATGTTACTCTAACAAAACACATTAGTCTTTCCGAAGCTGTTGTTCTTGGACAGCAATCCGGCACTATTATGTCTTCTCTTACTCCGTTGAAAACGGAGACAATAACCAGCTCGGGCTTGCAAAAGATGGCCTGTTGCAATTTAGCTGAAAGCTTTGAAAACAGTGCTTCGATAAGCGTAGGTTTTACAGATGCGGTCTCTGGAGCCAAGCAGGTTAAACTGCTCGGTTTATCCAGTCTCTACAGTCAAACTATGATTGAAAACGTACCTGCTTTGCGTGGACTGGCTTCTACCTTTGGCTGGAGCTATCTGCCTGGAAGCTGGCTGGAATCCATACAGATATCCAAGGGTGCAGCTTCCGTCCTGAATGGCTACGAATCCATTTCAGGGCAGATGAATATGGAAATTCGCAAGCCTAACCAGACCGAGGACCTATTCTTCAATTTGTATGCTGATCATTCCGGGCGTTACGAAGGGAATGCAAGTGCCGCCTCAAAACTTGCTGACAGGCTTTGGACGGGGTTGCTGCTTCATGTTTCTACCGAGTCGAAAGAGCACGACGGTAATCATGATGGCTTTATGGATCAACCTAAGAGCAAGCTTGTGCATGCTTATAATCGCTGGTTCTATTTGAATGAAAAAGGATTGCAATCGCGTACGGGTGTTCGTTTCCTTTACGAAAAACGGGAAGGAGGGCAGCTCAGCGAAGATAACACGAAAACCGGAGGTAGCTACCGTACCAACATCGGGAATAAAAACTTCACGGTAGAGAATAAAACAGGCTTCCCGGTTGGGAATAAACCCGGACTTACAGTTGGCATCATCAATAGCTTTAGCCATCACGAACAGGAGTCTTTCTTCGGAAAGAAAAGCTTTGGAGGACACCAGAATTCTTTTTACAGTAATTGGATGTTTTCCTCACATAGCTCGCGTAAGCATCATTACACGCTTGGCTTAAGTTTTGTTTATGATGACTATAGAACGATCTTCGAGGATCTCCTCCCTGAAAATCTGGCTCCTCCCTTGCATTTGGACCGTCAAGAGCTTGTGCCCGGAGCTTTCGCTGAATACAGCTTTTCCCCTAACAAGAGTTTGATACTGATTGCCGGCTTGCGTGGGGACTACAACAGTCGCTATGGTTGGATGCTTACCCCTCGATTAAATGGGAAATATAATATAAGGGAAGGCATCGTATTGCGAGCTTCTCTGGGGCGTGGTTTTCGCAGTCCGAATGTCATAAGCGAAAATATTGGATTCTTAGCTTCTTCCCGGAAATTCTATTTGGAGCAGCTTGCTGACTTGCCGCTTGAGTCTGCATGGAATTATGGAAGCAGTATTTCATTCAGTATCCCGATATGGGATGGCCGTAAGATGTCTTTGAGTATGGACTACTTTCATACTCGCTTCGAAAACCAGGCGGTTGTGGATATTGAGAGAAATCGAAATAGTTTGTATGTTTATCCTTTGCAGGGCCTTTCTTTCGCTGATGCTTTTCAAGTCGATCTCAGTCTTATGCCATTTAAAGGTTTTGATATTTTTGCTGCTTTTCGATACAACAATACACAGCTTACTTATAGCGATAGCGGGAAATCGTATCAAATGGAGAAAGCGCTTTCCTCGCGTTTTCGTGGTCTTGTGAACCTGTCCTATGCAAGTAACTTCAAACGATGGGTCTTCGATGTTACCGCGCAAGTGAATGGCCCGTCTCGTTTACCCGGATTAGAAGGCTATCTCTCCGAATACAGAGAGTCTCCTCCTTTTCCCGTGTTTTTTGCACAAGTGAGCAAAAACAGCAAGCGTCTTGACTTGTATGTGGGTGTTGAAAACATACTGGACTACGTGCAAGCAAACCCAATACTGAAGCATGATAGTCCTTTTAGTCGTGACTTCGACTCTTCGCTTATCTGGGGCCCTCTCATGGGAAGAAAATTTTATGCCGGTTTACGGCTCCGGATTGGCAGTCTTAGATAAGTGTTTTTTAGTAATTGTATAACTTTAAAAAAGAATTTGAAAATGAAAGAATTAACCGCAACTCTGCTCCTGCTTATTATAGCATGCAGTTTTAGTTTTGCCACCCAAGCGGCTAACAGCAGTAAAAAGAAACAAATGCAGGAAGTTACGTTTGTTGTTAGTATGGAGTGTCACAGCTGCAAAGCTAAAATTGAAAAGAATATTCCTTGGGAAAAAGGAGTAAAAGATTTAATTGTCGATTTGGAGAAAAAAACGGTACGGATTATCTACAATCCCAAACAAACCAATGAAGAGAAGTTACGTAAAGCCATCGAAAGCCTGAATTTTACATGTCGGCTTTCGGAGTGAGAACCGAAAAATACCGTTAAAAACGGGGCATTTTTCTTTTAGATGCCTCGTTTTTTATTTGTTGTTTCGAATCTGATTCGATGCAGTTATGTCGTTCATACAGTATTTAGAGTCTTTATTTTTGTTTCTTTTGCGTGGAAATTGATAATTATCATGTAAATTTGCAGGATGTAAACGCAATAAATGTAGTAGATGTATTTCTCAGATGTAATCGGACAAGACGAGATAAAAGCTCGTCTTATTCGTAGTGTAAAACAAGGTCGAGTGCCGCATGCCCAATTGTTAACCGGGCCTGAGGGAGTGGGGAAGTTAGGTCTTGCTCTGGCTTATGCTCAATACATTTGTTGCGAAAACCGCTCGGAAAGCGATTCTTGTGGTATTTGTCCTTCGTGTTTGAAATATCAGAAACTTGAGCATCCTGACTTGCATTTTGTTTTTCCTGTGATCAAGCCTGCCGGTCGGACTTCTGTTATTTGTGACGACTTTATCGGCGATTTTCGTAGAATGATACTTGGAAACAGGTATTTTGGCCTGAACGATTGGTTGGCTTTTATCGGAGGGGATGCTAAGCAAGGCCTGATTTATGCCAACGAAAGCGAAGAAATCCTTCGCAAGCTCAGTCTCAAGACCTACGAGTCGGACTACAAAGTGATGATTATCTGGCTTCCTGAGAAAATGAACATCGCTTGCGCCAATAAGCTTTTGAAAATCTTGGAAGAACCTCCGGAGAAAACACTTTTTCTTTTGGTGTCTAATGCTCCGGATGAAATTATAGCTACTATACTTTCGAGGACTCAGCAGATCAAAGTCTCGGCCTTGATCCCTGCGCAACTGTCTCAAGCTTTGCTTCGCGACGAGGAACTTAAACTCTCGGAAAGTGAAGCGAATTTTGTTGCGCGTATAGCAAGAGGAAGCTATTTGAATGCTGTGCGGATAGCAAAAGAAAACGATGAGAATAAAATAAACTTCGATCGATTCGTACAACTCATGCGCTTGGCCTGGCAAGTGGGCAACCGGAAAGATCATGCCGCTTTAAAAACTTTGAGGAGGTGGTCGGAAGATTTAGCGGCTTCTCCCGGTGGGCGCGAAGGGCAGAAAAATTTTTTGGCCTACTCGCAGCGTATGATTCGTGAGAATTTCGTACTGCGTTTTGCAGAGTCCGAAATTAATTACATGGCCGGAAACGAGTCCGATTTTGCTCAACGTTTTTCTCCTTTCATACACGAGCGAAATGTCGAAGAACTAATGAATGAGTTTGATTTGGCAGAAAGGCATATCGAGCAAAATGTAAGTGGTAAGATGGTCTTTTTCGATTTGGCTCTTAAAACCATAATGCTTTTGAAAAAATAAGTATGAGAATCTTGAACAAAGGATTTTTATACCTAATTTAAACGCGGAAGTATCCGCAATAATTGTTAGTGTTTAATTGTCGAAAAGAGGCAATTGCCTCTCAACATAGATGTGATGGAATATAGTTTTCAATGTGGTGGCTGTACGGGATGCCGGATAAAGAAGGATGGCTGCTGTTGTAATTCAGATGAAAAACTGGGAACGTTTGACTGGCTGAGAGATCTGCCCGAAACGTTAAAAGAGACTGATTTTGTTGAGGTTCAGTTTAAAAATACGCGAAAAGCTTACTTTTTGAACAGTACAAAAATCCCTCTTGAAAAAGGAGATAAGGTGGCTGTAGAGGCCTCTCCCGGGCACGATGTCGGCGAGGTTTCGCTTGTCGGTAAATTAGTCCTTTTACAGATGCAAAAAAACAATGTGCATTTGAAGAAAAGTGAAATTCGTCGAATTTACCGAAAAGCCAAGGAGGCTGATCTGGAAAAATATAAAGAGGCTAAAGCCAAGGAGCAGCTTACCATGATCAAGGCCCGTCAGATAGCCGAAAGGATGAAGCTTAATATGAAAATCGGGGATGTTGAATACCAAGCTGATGGGAATAAAGCTATTTTCTACTACATTTCCGAGGAGCGTGTTGACTTCCGACAGCTGATAAAAGCCTTTGCCGAAGCTTTTCATGTGCGCATAGAGATGAAACAAATAGGGGCGCGGCAGGAGGCTGGACGCATCGGAGGCATTGGGCCCTGTGGACGTCAGCTCTGCTGCGCTTCGTGGATGGCAAGTTTTAACTCGGTATCTACCAGTGCTGCGCGCTATCAAGACATCTCCATGAATCCTCAGAAGCTTGCCGGACAGTGCGGAAAACTGAAATGTTGTATGAATTTTGAATTGAGCGCTTACATAGAGGCCTCCAAAAATCTTCCGTCAAAAGAAATAACCCTTGAAACCCTCGACAATACTTACTACCACTTTAAAACGGATGTATTTAAAGGCTTAATTTCTTACTCTACAGCTCCCAATTTCGGAGCGAATATCGTAACAATCACCTCTCAAAGAGCTAAAGAAGTGATTGCTCTTAATAAGAAGGGACAAAAGCCCGACAGCTTAAGTCTTAGCGATAAAGCAGAAAAGAAAGAAAAAGTTCTTGATTACGAGAATGTTGTCGGGCAGGATAGTTTGACCCGATTCGATAAAAAAAATAAAAAGAAACGAGGAGGGAAAAAAACGCGAAAAAACAGTCCCAAAGCAGATCAACAATCCGAAACAAAAAGTAACAAGGCGAAGGAAGATGCTCCTTCCGAAATGAAAAAAACGAATAATACATGAAAATACATCGAAATCCAGTCGCTATCAGTATTGTCTGTCTCTTTATGCTTTGTTCGACTTCTTGCGATAGAGAGATGTTTTTTCAATATACAGCCTTACCGGAAGAAGGATGGCAGAAAGATGAGCTTGTTGCATTCGAAGCTCCTGTTAGCGATACGATATCGCATTACAATATTTATGTGCATATACGCAATGCCGGTGATTATCCTTATCAGAATTTTTGGTTTTTTACCAAAGAGATTAGTCCTGATGGTAGAGTGTCCTGCGATACGATTGAATGCTACTTGGCTGACCAGCGAGGAAAATGGCTTGGTTCGGGCGCCGGAGCACTTTTCGAGATGACCGTATTGTGCCGGCAGCAGCTACGTTTCAATAGAGCCGGGGTTTACCGGTACGAAATCAAGCAAGGTATGCGTGAAGAGCTCTTGCGGGGAATCCGTGATATCGGCTTGAGAATAGAAAAATCAGACATAAATGGGGAAAAATAAACTTGCTAAATTTGCGGATATGGCCTCCTTTCCGCATGTTTTCCAATTTTCTTCGGAGCAACTTCGGAAGGCTTGTACCTTCGAGATGAGAGGAAGCTGGAGGCAGAGTTTCTTTAAGAATGATCATCCGATAGTCCTCGAATTAGGCTGTGGAAAAGGAGAATATACCGTTCAAATGGCAAAAATGTTTCCTGACAAGAACTTCATTGGAGTCGATATAAAGGGAGCGCGCATGTGGACGGGAGCGAAAGAGTCTTTTGAGCAAGGCCTACAAAATCTCGCTTTTCTACGCACGGATATTGGGATGATTGAGCATTTTTTTTCTGAAGGAGAGGTTAGCGAGATTTGGCTGACTTTCCCCGATCCCCAAATGAAGAAGACGAATAAGAGACTTACCTCTACCAATTTCTTACGGAAATATCAGAAAATTCTTCTTCCCGGAGGTCATATACATTTGAAGACGGATAGTAACTTCATGTTTGTTTATACAAGTGAAGCGGTCAAGCTCAACAAGTATCCGGTGGAGTTTACAACCGATAATCTTTATGCCTTGGATTTAATCAATAATCCCGTCTTGGAGATTAAGACCTTCTATGAGCAGCAATGGCTTCAGCGGGGTTTAACCATCAAATATATTTGCTTTCTATTAGAACCACGGAGCGAATTTTTTGAACCCGACCTGGAAATCGAAAAGGATTCATACCGAAGTTTCGGACGTAATCGTCGAACTCTATAATAACTTTAAACAACTCATACAAAATAAACTAAAAATAAAAACGATGTCTATTTCAGCACAAAACATACTTGATACGCTTACTCATGTTCGTTATCCCGGCACAGGTAAGGATATTGTGTCCTCCGGGATGGTTGGTGATGTGTCGGTCGAAGGGAATAAAGTTTCCTTCTCGCTTACTTTTCAGAAAGCCAATGATCCCTTTTTTAAATCCGTTGTAAAAGCCGCCGAGCAGGCAATTATTACCTATTTGGGTGAAGATGTTGACGTGAGGGGTCATATTGCGGTTAAGTTCAAGGAACTTCCTCAGGTTTCTAAAGATGAAAGTCTGTTGCCCGGTGTAAAAAATATTATTGCCGTTTTTTCCGGGAAAGGAGGGGTTGGTAAATCTACCGTATCCGTAAACCTTTCGGTTGCATTGGCCTCGCTCGGATATAAAGTGGGCTTGCTCGATGCAGATATCCACGGTCCGTCTGTTCCTAAGATGTTTGCTGCCGAGCATGAGCAGGTTATGGCAGAGGAGCGGAACGGGAAGCAGTTGATGATTCCGCTTGAAAAATACGGTGTGAAATTTTTGTCCATAGGCTTTTTTGTTGATCCGAAGAATGCCTTGGTTTGGCGCGGAACTATAGCTGGAAATGCGTTGAAACAACTGATTTCGGATGCTCATTGGGGAGAATTGGACTATTTTGTGATTGATATGCCGCCCGGAACCGGAGATATTCAGTTAACTTTGGTGCAAAATCTCTCGATTACGGGAGCCATTGTAGTAACAACTCCTCAAGAGGTCGCCTTGGCTGATGCCCGTAAGGGGGTAAATATGTTTATGAACGAGAAAGTAGGGGTCCCCGTCTTGGGTTTAGTGGAAAATATGGCTTGGTTTACGCCTGCAGAACTTCCTGATAACAAGTACTATATATTCGGTAAAGGAGGTGGTGAGCGGCTGGCTCAAGAGCTGGGTATTCCTTTGCTTGCACAGATACCAATTGTGCAGAGTATTTGTGAGAGCGGAGACGAAGGAAGACCTGTTTTCTTGGAAGAAAAGGGCATTTTTCTGAGTTTGGCCCGAAATTTGATAAATAAAAACAATGAATTTCAACAAAAGTAGATGAATTCGCGGTTTATTTAGACCTCTTTTTTTGATCCAACGACTAAGAAAAGTGATTTAGGCTGTTAAAATCGGAGTTTTTGTGCTTTTCACTGTTTCAATAGCTGATCTTTCTTTTTTAAATATAGTTAAAATACGAATATTTTAATCAAAATAAATCATCTTCCAAAGTCCTTTTAGACTGTTCTGATTAACATTCATATCTGTTATAACAATATTTCTCCTTGAAATCGCGTTAAAGAAAACAAATATAGAATTTAGCCTTGTTTTTAAGTGTGTAGAATTGTTTATTTTTGTATTTCGGAAAATTTTGAATATCAATCATTATGAAAAAGCTATTTTTACCCATTGCTTTGTTTTTCATTTTTCCTCTTTCTTCTTTTGCTCAAGATCAAGAATCTTTTTTTAATGAAGGTTTTGAATCGGAATATGAATATGGAGAAGACATTGTCGTACCTCTTGATGCCAAAGGCGATACCGAGACTGTGCTTCCTAAAGAAAAGCCGAAATTGGCAAGATGGTCTTTGAGCCTCGAAGGGGGGATAAATGTTTTTGATGGAGATTTTGAGCTGATATCCAATCAGTTATTTAAAAATGTGAGAGGCCCGTTCTCCGTGGGGGGAACCTTGGATTATACTTGTACGCCTTCCGTCAGTTTCGGACTTATGTACAATTACCACTCCATAGCGGCTAATAATAAGCCCTACATGCTTACTGCAACTCATCATCACCTCGCTCCCATATTGAGTGTTAATCTGTTTCAGATATTCTCCGGAACCAGAAGTTCAAGGTGGGGGATGTGGCTATTCGGAGGAGTTGGAGCTGCCTATTCCGAATCGGAACGACACTTCAATGTAGGCCCCTTGGAAAATCCCCAAAAAGACAGGCTCGTGGATGATGCCAAAGAGTTTAGTATGATTGCTCCATCGGGTGTGAATATAGAATATAATTTTACTAAGACGATGGCATTGGGTTTGAAGTTTCAGTATGTATTTAGTAGTACTGACAATTGGGACTTGTTTGCTCAAGGAGCTAATAATGATAACTTGATGACCGGATTTTTGAACTTGCGCTGGTGTTTCGGAGGCAAGAAGAAAAGCCATACGAGAAACATCAGTATGCACGAATTTCTGGAGATGGTATATCCGAATAAAGCTCTTGAACTGGCCGAAAAGAACCAGCAAGATATACAGTCTGTTAAGAAAACCTTGGAAGAGCATAGTGGTGCATTTGGTGAATTGGAGAAACGGATGCAGGAATTCTCCAATCGCTTATCTGAAATCGAAAAGTTGTTTGCCGACGGTCAAGATAGTGATGGAGACGGTGTACCTGATCATCGAGACAAGGAGCCCAATACTCCAGGTAATACGCCTGTGGACTTCTGGGGTAAATCTATGCAGTTAAAAACTTATTTGACCACTCCTTTTGTATTCTTCGAGCACAACAAGTACAATTTGGATAATGCTGCCAAACAAGCGGTGTTCTTTATCGCTCAGAAGCTGAAAGAATATCCGGATTTATTGGTAGAGATTAGAGGTTTTGCCGACTATACGGGTACCGAAGAATACAATAAAGGCTTGAGCTTAAGACGTGCTGAACGAGTTAAAAAAGAGCTTGTCGAAATGTATAAGATCGATGCCCACAGGATAGGTGTAAATGGAAAAGGACGGATCTTAGATCCCAGGATTAGTTTCGGCCCAAACCGGAGGGTAGAATTCCACTTTAACGAATAAGACTGAATTCAGACTAAAAAAGAGCTCCTTGTTAATTTAAACAAGGAGCTCTTTTTTGTGATTATTGGGTCTTTATTTCTTTTGCAGGAACTATTTTGAAGAGCTTATCGTTACGCCGTACAAGCTCTCGTGTTTTCATAGAAAAATAAGAACCTTTCTCTACGCTTTCGACAGGAAGAAGTTCTACGCGCATCTCTTTAACGCGGTCTTCGTAAGCCCCTGTAGTTTCACCGGTAATCAGAAACTCGTCTCCTATTTGTAGTGATTGAGATTCGAGGAGGAACTCGGCCACCCCGATTTTTGAGAAATAATTTGTCACCTTACCGATATAAACCTTCCGGTGTGTGGCTTCGGAGCCGTAGTTTTTGGACCACTCTCCCAAACGTTGTCCCAAGTAATATCCGTTCCAGAACCCCCGGTTGAAAACGCGACTCAGACGCTCATTCCATATTTCCACCTTGGAATCGGAGAAACTACCTTCCAGATAAGCTTCAATAGCCTCTTTGTAGCAAGAAACAACGGTTTTTACATATTCCGGTCCACGGGCTCTGCCCTCTATTTTGAAAACACGTACTCCGGATTCGATCATCTGGTCAACAAATCCAATCGTCTTTAAATCCTTCGGAGACATGATGTATTCGTTGTCCAATTCCAACTCTATCTCGGAATCCTTATCTTTTACCACGTAGCCCCGACGGCATATTTGATTACAGGCCCCTCGATTTGCGGATAGATTCTTTTCATGCAAACTGAGGTAGCATTTCCCCGAGACGGCCATGCAGAGTGCTCCGTGGCAGAACATCTCAATACGGATTAATTCTCCGTTCCTACCTCTTATATCTTCTTCCACGATGCTTTTGTGTATTTCGGAAACTTGTTCCATGTTCAGCTCGCGAGCCAGTACAACGACATCGGCAAAGCGCGCATAGAATTTAAGAGCTTCTGAATTTGATATGTTCAGTTGTGTGGAAAGGTGTACTTCCACAGCATTTTCGTTGGCATAAATCATGGCTGCCACATCGGCTGCAATGATGGCTGATACACCCGATTCTTTGGCTATATCGATGATTTCTCGCATTAGAGCGAGATCTCCATCGTAGAGGATGGTGTTTACCGTCAAATAGCTTTTTACTTGATTCTCGCGGCAAATGCGTACGATTTCACGAAGATCTGCAGTGCTGAAATTGCTGCTTGATTTGCTTCGCATATTTAACCCTTCTATGCCGAAATAAACCGAATCTGCTCCAGCTTTGATAGCGGCGGCTAAGCTCTCCCATGAACCGGCAGGAGCCATTATTTCTATATCACTACGTTGAAGTGTTGTTTTCAATGCTAAAAAGTTTTATTTCCAGAATATTTTTACTCGTTTTATTTTGCCTGCAAAGGTAAGAATAGATTTTTATTCTTGTATTTCAGAAGAAAAAGAAGAGTTTTCCAAGACCGGCGAAGAGCCTATTTGAGGTCTTATAAAAAGAGTAGCACGACGCCCAGTAGAATCCCGGAAAGGCAAAGGGCTTTGGAGAGGATGTTCTTGTCGTGTAACACTAAGGCCCCGTAGAGGAAGGGAATGATGACCCCTGAACGACGAATAGGAGAAAGTACCGAAATGAGTGAGTCGGGTAAAGAAAGGGCATAAAAGTAGATGAAATCGGCCGTAATTAGAAAGATTGAGATAAACAGGATGCTTCCCCTAAAGTGAAAAGATGAGCTCTTTTTGCGATTCGGATACCACAATACAAGGGTTATCAGCGTCATGATTAAAGCCTGATAAAAGGTATAGTAGCTGAGAACTGCCATGTGATGGTAACGCCCCATTAGAAACTTATCGTATAAGGCACTGATACTCCCCGTCAAGGTCGCCAATATAATGAACCATACCCACTTATTGTTTGAGAACGAGATGCCTTCACGACGGCCTATCAAGGAAAAGAAGATGAAGGAAATTAGCGTTATCGCTATTCCCGTCAGCTGTATTCCGTTTGGAGACTCATCCAAAAAAAGAATTGCACCCAATACGGTCCAGATTGGCTGTGTGGATCGTATCGGAGTGACGACCGTAATTGGGAGGTTCTTGAGAGCGAAATAGGCCAATATCCATGAAACAAGCACTATTAAGGCCTTCAGGGACACAAAGAAATGTGCACGTAAATCAAGCTTCGGGACGAAGAAGACGGTGTCGGTCAAGAGCTCCGGTTGAAGGCGAGAAAGCAAAAGAAAAGGCAGGAGCAATACAGAGGACAGTAAGATGGAAATCCACAATACCGGTATGACCGCATTACCTTCCACCGATATTTTCTTGCTTACATCATAAGCTCCCAGTAATAAAGCAGATGCCAATCCGAAGAACAACCACATAAGAAATAAAAAAGGCTGTAAGAGTGTCTGACCAGGGTTGACGCATTAAAATTGTATTGTGATTAGTTGTTGTGGCTTCATTCGAGCCAG
>BDEJ01000038.1 GCA_001653155.1 Porphyromonadaceae bacterium H1 | reverse complement strand
TTCCCCAAACCCCTCCCCCTGCGGGTACTCCCCTTTGACTAAAGGGGAGATTCGTAGAGAACAACTCGGAGGGGGTAGAGTCAATTATCAATTTCAAATTGTTTTTTCCACTCCTATTCTTAATTTCCTCTTCCAAATAATTTCCCCTTGTGTTCAAGGGGACGAGAGCGCAGCTCGGAGGGCTTAGACAGTAATTCATGCTTTTCCTAAAAACCCTCCCTGCTGCATACTCCCGGTTAGCTAAAGGGGAGATTTGAGAGGACAACATTAGCCTGATATCTTAATTCAAATAGCGTCTAATTTCCTCCAAGGTTCTCTCCGGATAATTAATTATTTCAAAATTTTCAAAACGAAGCACTTTTATACCCAGTGAATTCAGATACTTTGTCCTGCGTCTGTCGTATTCCATTTGCTGTTCGGAGAAATGTCCTTCCCCATCCAGTTCAATAGCTAACTTGAACTGAGGTGCTTAGAAATCAACAATGTAGCGCCCTATGCTATATTGACGAAGGAAACGAACGCCGTTTATTTGTTTGTTTTTAATGAGTAGCCACAAAGCAACTTCCGCAAACGTCATTTTTTTCCTTAAGAGACGACGTGTCGATTTCAGGTTTTTACTATTGAGCATGTCATTATGCATCAAAAATTATTTCTTAGTTCTGATTTTTAATTTCTTCTAATTTCCTCCTTGTGCTTAGAGGAGAGTTCGGATGCTGCTCTTCATTTTTCTCTCCCAAATAATGTCCCCTTGTGTTCAAGGGGACGAGAGCGCAGCTCGGGGGGCTTAGTAGCTAATTCGTAATTTGAAATTGATAATTTCTAATTGACTTCGCCGGATGTAGCTATGCAGAGTGTATTGGATTAATACAGGTCTTTGTGGCTTTTTAGCTTGAGATAGGGCTTCAGTGTCTCATCTTTCAGGCTGAAGTCGCTACGCAGGGGGCGTTTTTCCAGCGCGTAGAGCCGTATGAAAGCGATGATGTCGTCGACGTTGCGTTGCATGGGGAGTTCGGCAATTTCATGTCCCATATCGCGGTAGCGGTAGGCGGCATAGGGGTATCCGAATTTCTCGAAGCGTTTTATGAGCGCATGGCTGCCGAAAAATCCCATGTTGAACACCTGCATTTTATTGTAAACAACGACCTTGTCGTCGGTTCCGTGGAAGAAGCAGGTAGGGGCGGGCCGTTGCAGATAGTCGGGCTTACCCTCGAAGCTCAGTATGGCTCCGGCCAGCGACACGACGCCAGCATAGCGGAAGTTCTCGGGCAGACGCGCGGATAAGGCTGTTCCCCGGCTGCGTTCGTAGTCGGCCTGCAGTACGGTAACGGCTCCGGCGCTCGATCCGCAGATGATTATTTTTTCGCTGTCGATGCCGTAGCTTTTGCTGTTCTTACACAAAAAGGCCGTTGCATCGTAGAGGTCTTCCACAGCCATACGGATGGCCTCTTGCAGGGGTTTTACGTTTAAAGGGCCGACGCCTTTCACGCCTTTCAGTCCGAGGCGGTAGTTGATGGCTGCCGTTACAAAGCCTCGTTCGGAGAGCTCGCGGCAGAACTTTGTATTTACTTCTTTGGATTTGTCGCCGGCCAGAAAACCGCCTCCGAATACAAAGATGATGCAGGGCCTGTCGGCTGCCGCCTCGGCCGGCAGGTAGAGATCCATTTTCAGGAATCCGCTGTCGCGTTCTGCGTAGGGGAGGTCTTTGAGGATCCGGCTTGTAGCATTTGCCTCACAAAGGACAAAGAGGAGGGCTAAGGGAAATAAGATGCGTTTCATAGTTTGCGATATTGAGAGGGGGGATAAATGATGCAACAAAAATACGAAAAGCTTTTCGTATTTTTATAGAGCCTGACCGTTTTTGTTGAGTGCTTCGAGCTCTTCGCAGAGGAGCTCCCATTCGTATATTTTCTGCTCCAATTCGTGCTTTTTGCGTTGGTAAGCCTGTATGAATTCGGCATTGGAAGCCTTTTCGGGTGTGGCCAACTGCATTTCTATATCGGCAATATGCTTTTCGATTTTTTCGATGGTCGCTTCGGACTCCTCAACGGCTTTTTCGGCTTTGCGTATTCTCCGGTTGAGCTCTTTTCTGTTTTCGTAGCTCAGTTTGTTGTCGGATTGTATTTTGACTTGATTTTCCTTGGCCGGCTTTTGCTGCTGACTTATTTCCAGCTCCTGAAGCGAAGCTATTTTCTTCCGTTCGAGGAATTCGTAGATGCCGCCGAGATGCTCTCTGATTTTTTTGTTCGAAAACTCGTAAACTTTATTCACCAGTCCGTCGAGAAACTCGCGGTCGTGTGAAACGACAATCACCGTTCCGTCGAAGGCCTTGATGGCTTCTTTCAGGACATCCTTGGAGCGCATATCGAGGTGGTTGGTCGGCTCGTCGAGTATGAGCAGGTTGACCGGTTCGAGCAGCAGGCGTATCATAGCAAGGCGGCTGCGTTCGCCTCCCGAAAGCACCTTTACTTTTTTCTCGGAGGCTTCTCCTCCGAACATGAAGGCGCCCAGTATATCGCGTATTTTCGTGCGTATGTCGCCTACAGCCACATAATCGATGGTTTCGAATACCGTCCGGTTCTCATCGAGCAGGGCGGCCTGGTTTTGAGCGAAGTAGCCGGTTTTTACGTTGTGTCCGAGCTTCAGCTTGCCCGAGTAAGCAGTCTCGTTCATGAGGCATTTGACGAGGGTCGTCTTGCCTTCGCCGTTTTTGCCCACAAAAGCCACTTTGTCGCCGCGATGTATCATCATGCTTACAGCATCCAATACCTGATGCCGGCCGTAGGATTTCGAAAGATTTTCCAATTCCACAACGATGTTTCCCGATCGGGGGGCAGGCGGGAATTTCAAGTTTAGGCGCGAGCGGTCTTCGGCATCGACTTCGATGCGTTCGATTTTTTCCAGTTGCTTGATACGCGATTGCACTTGAACGGCTTTGGTGGCTTTGTAGCGAAAACGTTCGATAAATTCCTCGGTATCTTCAATCATTTTACGTTGGTTTTCGTAAGCCCGGAGTTGCTGTTCTTGCCGCTCTTTGCGCAGCTGGAGGTATTTCGAATAGTTGACGTTGTAATCGTAAATTTTTCCCAAGGATATTTCGATGGTACGCGAGCTTACCGCGTCGATAAAGGCGCGGTCGTGCGATACGAGTATCACGGCGCAATTAGCATTGGCCAGAAAGGCTTCGAGCCACTGTATGGATTCGATATCGAGGTGGTTGGTGGGCTCGTCCAGCAAGAGCAGATCGGGCTTTTGCAGCAGAATTTTCGCCAGTTCGATGCGCATGCGCCATCCTCCGCTGAATTCCGAGCAGGGGCGGTCGAAATCCGAGCGCAGGAAGCCCAATCCGAGGAGGGTCTTTTCCGTTTCGGCGCGCCGGTTGCCGCCTCCGATTATCTGCAGGTGTTCCGTAAGCCGGGTCAGCTTCTCAATAAGCCGGTGATAGCTTTCGCTCTCGTAGTCGTCGCGACTGCCGAGTTGGGCATTTATATCGTCTATCTCCTTTTGTGTGGCCTGCAGGTGTTCGAAAGCTTTCTCGGCTTCTTCCAATACCGTGGAGGCCTTCTCATGTATCATGTGCTGCGGGAGGTAACCGATGCTTACATCTTTGGGAAAGACGATGCGCCCGCGGGTCGGATTTTGTTTGCCCGCAAAAAGCCGGAGCAGGGTGGTCTTTCCTGCGCCGTTTTTTCCCACGAGGGCTATCTTGTCTTTGGGGTTTACGAGGAAACTGACGTTGTCAAAGAGCGGCGAAGCTCCGAATTCTACGCTGAGTTGTTCTACGGAAATCATGCTTCGTGGGAGGCTCAGGCATTCATCTTCTCGATATCCAGTTTCTCGTATTGCGAGTTTTTGCTGATGAACTCAGGTACGATTTTTTTCATCTGCGAAACCACAAGGAAGTCTTTGCCCAGCCAACTGTAGCGTATCAATTCGTCTATCTCGCTCGACACATCGTCGTAGTCGTATTTGCGCACCGAGGCAATCATTATTTTCGAGTTATGGGTTTCGCGTACGGTTTCTTTGTGGTTCAGCAGCTCTTCGTAGAGTTTTTCACCCTGCCGAAGCCCTGTGTATATGATTTTGATGTCCTGTTCGGGGACATATCCCGAGAGGCGTATCATCTTCCGCGCGAGGTCGGCTATTTTTACCGGTCGTCCCATGTCGAAGATGAATATTTCGCCACCTTCACCCATGGCCGCCGCTTCGAGTACGAGCATGCAGGCTTCGGGAATGGTCATGAAGTAGCGGATGATTTCGGGATGGGTAACGGTTATCGGGCCGCCTTGCTCAATTTGTCTTTTGAAATGGGGGATTACCGAACCGTTCGAGCCCAGCACGTTGCCGAAACGGGTGGTGATAAATTTGGTTGTCTGCATATCCTGTTTCTTATTTTTCAAAAACAGCGATTGTACGTATATTTCGGCAATGCGCTTGGAAGCCCCCATCACGTTGGTTGGGTTTACGGCCTTATCGGAGGATATCATCACGAAACGTTTTACTCCGTACTTAAGAGCCAGATCGGCCATTATTTTTGTACCCATTACGTTTACCTGTATTCCTTCGGTGGGGTTGTCTTCCATCAGGGGAACGTGCTTGTAGGCGGCTGCGTGATAAATGAAGTCGGGCCGGTAGAGATCCATCATGTATTCCATGCGTTGTTGGTTACGCACATCGCCAAGAAAAATGCTGATGTTTTGTTCGGGGTAGTCGTGTTCCAATTCCAGTTTCAAGTCGTGTATGGGCGATTCGGCCTGATCCATCAGCACAATGAGCGAGGGTTGGTAACGAGTCATCTGGCGGACAATTTCGCTTCCGATGGATCCGGCAGCTCCGGTTACCAAAACGACTTTTGAGTTGATCTGCTGTGCGATGTGTTCGGTCGATATTTTGATTTCAGGACGTTCCAGCAGGTCTTCGATTTGTATGGATTTGATACGGCGGGTCAATACATCCCGCTCAAGGGGCTCGCCACCGCCTTGCCAGATACCTACCAAGGGTATGGTGTAGATGGATATGTTGTTGTTAAGGAATATATCGAGATCTTTGTTCGGATTGATCTTTTGCATTTTCAGCGGCGATACGATGACGGCCTTTGCTTTTTTCGAGATCACTTCTTCCATTGTTTTCCGGTTCAGGTCGTACACCCGCAATCCCATGATCTCACGCTTGTTCGAATGGCTGTCCTCATCAATAAAGCCTACCAACTTATACTTGGAATACTGTGTGGCACGGATCATTTTGGCAATGCCGATACCGGCCGATCGGGTACCGTAAATCATTACCGGAACAATTTGTTCGGAGTTTTGTATGTAGAAATCGTATATTATCTTCACACCCATACGCAGGAAGAAGAGAAAGAAAAAAGCCAAAAATCCGTAGGAAATAAGCGTATAGTAATGGAAAAGCAATATACCGGTGGTTGCGTTTATCAGCAAGTTGAGGAGACTGAGGCTTATGGTGTTTGCGGCAACGGCCAATAGTAACTTGGTGGCGTCGATGTAGCTTGAATAGCGTAAAACACCCGAGTAGGTATGGAACACCCAGAAAAAGAAAACTTGCAATATGATAACAGCCAGAAAGCGCTCCAATATCAAAATCAAACTTGTACTTTCTGCTTCGATTCCGGCTTCCAGAAAGAAAAAGTAAATAATACCCAGGGAAAAGCTACACAGTACGATGTCACAAATCAAGACTGCCCAGCGAGGGAGGTAATTAAGCGATGCCAAGTGCGAGAAAATATCCGAATTGCGGATAAAGGACAGCAGCTTTTTCATACAAAACAGTTAGGTCTTTTAACGCCTGATTTTTGTTATTGTTAGTTCCGTTCGGCAAGTCATGGCGTCGTCTTACTTGATCCGTACGGGTTGTTTTAGCATAGTATTCGTTCTTGGAAGAAGGTCTTATCTGTTTTGTGTCGAGAAAAGACCAGCTCGCAAATATACATCTTTTTAATCTGATACGCCATTGCTGTTGTATTTTTTTATAAAAACCGGTTTTTTCATCAACCATCCAGAAGGGGCAGTGCTTTTTTCAGGGCCGGGATAAATTGATCTATTTCCTCACGACTGTTGTAAAAAGCAAAAGAGGCGCGCAGACAGCCTTCGAGCCCAAGCCGCTGCATGAGAGGTTGCGCGCAGTGGTGTCCGCTGCGCAAGGCAAAACCCTGACTGTCGAGCAGCATGCCCAAGTCGTAGGGATGAAGCTTTCCGATGAGGAAGGAGAGCACTGCGCTTTTTTGAGGAGCCTTACCGAATATGCGCAAGTTGGGAATCTCAGCCTCCATGGCTTCAGTGGCATAGCGGAGTAAGGCATCCTCGTGAGCTGCGGCGCGTTTGATGCCGAAGTCTTGGAGGTAGCGCAGCGCCTCGGCCAAGGCCGTAGAGCCGATATAGTCGGGCGTACCTGCTTCGAACTTGAAGGGTATTTCGTTGTAGGTAGTTTGCTCGAAGCTGACCTTGGAAATCATCTCGCCGCCTCCTTGATAGGGGGGGAGGGCATCGAGCCATTGGGCCTTTCCGTAGAGTATCCCGATACCTGTAGGGCCATAAACCTTATGCGAAGAGAAGGTGTAAAAATCCACATCCAGCGCCTGAACATCCACAGTGAGGTGGGCTACGGCCTGTGCTCCGTCCACCAGAACGGCAGCTCCCGCATCGTGTGCCATACGAACCAGCTCGACTATCGGATTGATAGTTCCCAATACGTTCGATACGTGGGTGACAGCCAGCAAGCGGCTGCGTTCGTTCAGCAAGGCGGCTGCAGCTTCCAGATTGAGGCTGCCATCGTCCCTTATGGGGATTACTCGAAGAGTCAAGCCCTTTCGCTCGCAGAGCATTTGCCAGGGTACGATGTTGGCGTGGTGCTCCATTTCTGTGATCACAATTTCGTCGCCGGGACGGCAGTAGGCTTCACCGAAGGAAAAAGCCAGCAGATTGATGGCTTCCGTAGTACCTCGGGTAAAAATGATTTCTTCCGGACGGGCGGCGTTGAGAAAGGAAGCGGCTCTGCGTCGAGCAGCCTCGTGGGCTTCCGTAGCCAGCCGGCTCAAGTGGTGTACGCCCCGGTGTATGTTTGCATTGAAGCGGTAATAGCCTTCGCTGATTTTTTCCACCACACAGCGAGGTTTTTGAGTGGTGGCGGCGTTATCGAAATAGACCAGCGCTTTGCTTCCCACTTTTTCTGCCAGAATGGGAAAGTCGCTGCGCAAGGCATGGAGTATGTCGGGTTTCAGTTCCATCAGTAATATGTTTATGTAGTGTATGGCCGGCGGATTGTCCTGATAATTTCCACTTTGGCCCTGCAAAAATAAGGAATCAATCTTGAATTGAGAATTAAAAGTTAGGTTTTGCTGTTTTTTGCTATACCCCTCGTATAATTGTAATATGCAGATTTATAATTCATAGGATGCCGAAGACTCCGGGACCGAGAGCAGGCTTGCTGTCGAGCTCGACCTTTTGCCGATGGGGCTGTATATTGCTTATGCCCTCGAAGTTGCAGAGAAAAAAATATCGATGAAAGCGGGATTTATCAAAAAAATGCAGTACTTTTGTCTCAATTTCCCCGAACTACGTTTTATGACGAACATTGAGTCCGCTATTATGAATAAAATACTGATCAAGTCTCTTCCGCATGTTGCAGCTCTGTTGCTCTTCCTTTGTCTGTCTTTCGGCTACTTCCCGGCACTCTTCGAGGGTAAGGTCTTGATCGGACACGATACGCAGAGCTGGTCGCAAATGGCCCACGAGACTGTAGCTTACAACACTACGCACGACGATGTAACCCTTTGGACTAATTCTATGTTCGGCGGTATGCCCGTATATCAGATATCCACCGAGCAGCCCTATAATCTTGTCAAGTATCTCGATAAGCTGATTGCTCAGATACCACGTCCGGCTTACTTCCTTTTCCTTTATTTGCTTTGTTTTTACCTTTGTGGGCTGGCTTTCCGGCTCAATCCCTGGCAGTCCATACTGGCTTCCCTGGCTTTTACCTTTGCTTCTTATAACCTCATTATCATTGCTGCCGGGCACAACAGTAAAGCCATAACCATAGCCTATATGGCGCCTTTGGTGGCCAGCGTTTGGCTTAGTTTCCGTGGGAGGCGTCTGCTCGGAGCACTCCTTACGGCCCTCTTTCTCAGCTTGATGATTCGGGCCAACCACATTCAGATTATTTATTATACGCTCTTTGTTTTACTTTGTTTCGGCTTGGCGGAATTTGTTTACAGCATTCGCAAAAACGAAATGAAAGCCTTTGCAAAAACAGCCGCTTTGCTGCTGGCAGCTGCTTTTATTGCGGTAGGAATGAATGCCACCAACCTGATGACGACCTACGAATACAGCTGTCATACCATGCGCGGGCAATCGAATGGTCTCACATCCGATGCGCAAAGTACGCAATCGGGACTTAATAAAGACTACATCACTCAGTGGAGCTACGGTGTGGGCGAGACTCTTACCCTGCTCGTACCCAACTATCAGGGAGGAGCCAGCGGGGCTACTCTCTCTGCCGACAGTCATACGGGGAGGAAGTTAAAATCTTTCGGATTGCCCGATGTGGATCGGATTATGAAAAATATGCGTCTGCCGCTCTATTGGGGTACCCAGCCTTTTACTTCGGGGCCTGTTTACGCCGGAGCTATTGTGTGCTTGCTCTTTGTCTTCGGACTTTTTGTGGTTGACAAACGGATATTGCTCTGGCTCCTGCCTGCTGTAGTCTTGGCTACTTTACTCTCGTGGGGGCGCAATTTCATGTGCTTCACCGAGTTTTTTATCGACTATGTACCCTTGTACAATAAATTCCGGACGGTTTCGATGACTTTGGTTGTAACTTGCTTTGGTATGGCATTGGTGGCGGCTTTAAGCCTGAAAGCTCTTTTTGATCCGGCTCGCGATAAAAAGGCTTTTTTACGCCCTTTGGCCATCAGTACCGCCGTAGTAGGCGGTATGGCCTTGTTGCTGGCTCTTTTTCCTGCTTTAGCCGGTGACTTTGTCGCTCCCTCCGACGCCCAGTTTCAAGGTGATTATGCTTTTCTGCGAGAGACCCTTCCGCTCGACCGGAAGGAACTGCTTGTCGCCGATGCCTGGCGATCGCTTTGTTTTATCCTCCTCGCAGCTGCTCTGGTTTTTCTTTACATAAAAAACTACTTGAAGGCCAAAGTCGTTTACCTCATCATGGGCGTACTGCTCTTGGCGGATATGATGCCTGTTGCCAAACGCTACCTGAACGACAGCAACTTTGAAGAGAAACGCAAGGAGCGCTCCGTGAATCTGCCCTCGCCGGCCGATAAGAAAATATTGGAGGATAAATCCTACTACCGCGTGCTCGATATGACGGTGGATATCTTCAACGATGCGGCACCCTCGTATTTTCATAAAAACATAGGCGGATATCACGCCGCAAAATTGCGTCGTTATCAGGAACTTATCAACGCTCATCTCGATGGAGAAATACGCAATCTTGCGATGAATCTTCAGCGCGGAAATGTAGAAGAGGCCTTCCGAAACTCTTCCGTATTGAATATGTTGAATTTGAAATACCTGATTTATAACAAAGAGGCCGATCCGCTGCTTAATCCTTTTGCCAACGGGAATGCCTGGTTTGTACAAACGGTGCATCTGGCCGAAAACGCCGACGAAGAAATGCGACTTACGGGTGAAATCGATACCCGTATCGAAGCAGTTGTCGATAAGCAATATGCCGGTCAAATTCCGGCAGAGCTTAAACCCGATAGCTCGGCCTCTATCGTGTTGTTGGACTATGCACCGAACAGATTACGCTACCGGGTGCATGCTGAATCTGAGCAATTAGCCGTATTTTCTGAAATATACTACGGCGAAGGGTGGAATGCCTATATCAACGGAGAAAAGCATTCGCACTTGCGAGCCAATTACTTACTGAGGGCTATGTCCCTTAAGGCCGGATCCTACGAACTTGAATTCCGTTTCGAACCCCTGGCCTACAAGCTGGGAAATAGCATAGCGCTTACAACCTCCTTGCTCTTTATCGGAGCTTTGTTGCTTGTTGCAGGATTGTATTGGCGGAAAACAAAAAAAGAGAAAATTTGAGCTCGATAGAAGTAAAGACAGACGAATTACCTCGCTGATAAATTAAAAAAATAACGAAAATGGCAATAGATAAACACGAGCCGAGTAAACAAAAACGAACTTTTTTTAACATGCACCTCACTGCTACGGTGAGCATGTCTCTCGTATTATTTCTGGTGGGGCTTGTCGGACTCCTCTTCCTCACGGCAAGACACATGACTACCCAACTCAAAGAGAATATGAACATATCCCTGGTGCTTAGTGATCCTCCGGAGCAGTCTGACTATCAGCGTATAGAACGATACTTGAAAGCTTCGCCCTATGTTAAATCCGTAAGCTACATATCAAAGGAGAAAGCTCTCGAGGAACACATCAGAACGATGGGGGATAATCCGCAAGAATTTCTGGGTTACAATCCTCTGCGAGCTTCTTTGGAAGTGAAGCCCAATGCCGCTTATGCAAATAGCGATAGTATTAGGATGATTGAGAGCAAATTGAAAGTCTTCGATACGATTTATAAAGTTGTCTATCGGAAGGATGCCCTTGATGTGGTGAATCAGAATATCAGAAAACTGAGTTTTTTCCTCTTGGCTATGGCGCTGTTACTCTTATTGGTTTCTATCGCACTCTTCAATACCACCATTCGCATGATGATATATTCCAATCGTTTTATCATCAATACCATGAAACTGGTAGGGGCCAAATCGAGCTTCATACGCCGTCCTTACATGCGTCGAAGCATGTTCAATGGGCTTATTGCAGCATTACTTTCAAGTCTTTATCTGGCCGGGGTCGTTTATTATGCCCAATATCATTTTGAAGTCGTCTTGGAGCCCGAGCAGTGGATTCCCCTCGGAATGGTTTCCGTGGGACTCATTCTCACCGGGGTGGCACTGGCCGCCTTGTTGTCTTATTTCGCTGTTGGCCGCTACCTGAGAATGACAACGGATAAGATGTACTTTGTTTAGTCCGAGAGCACCTTAGAAACTTGTACGGAATCCTAACTTTAAACGAAATTAACTACATAAATTTCTTGTGTCGAAACACAAAACAACATTTTACAAATGAAAAATAACAGTCGTTTGGCCTTGAATAAGACCAATTTCATCCTTATCGGTATAGCTTTTGTTATCATATTACTTGGTTTTTTGCTTATGGTGGGTGCTCCTTCCGAGACTGAGTTCAATCCGGATATTTTTAGTACGCGCCGCATTACCATAGGGCCGATGATTTCATTTTTCGGTTTTATATTTATGATTTTTGCTATAATGTTCAAGAACAAGAAGAAAACCGAAAAACAGGATATTGAAAAATGAATCTTTTGGAAACCATCATCATTGCCGTTGTAGAAGGATTGACGGAGTTTTTGCCCATTTCCTCTACCGGCCATATGATTATAGCTCAAGCCCTGTTGGGGGTGGAAAGCAGCGACTTCGTAAAAGCGTTTACGGTAAATATCCAGTTTGGGGCAATACTGTCCGTCGTTGTGTTGTATTGGAAGCGCTTTTTCAAGCTGAATCCGCTTCCGCTTTGCACCGACGAACTGCATCTGCAGAGAGGTCGACGTAAGCTGCTGCGGTGGACTTCACAGCTCATCCATAGATTTGACTTTTATTGGAAGCTTTTCATCGCTTTTATTCCGGCAGCTATAATCGGTTTTTTATGCAGCGATTATATCGATGCCCTTCTCGAAAATGTTTTTGTGGTAGCGCTCATGCTGCTTTTGGGTGGATTGCTTATGCTTTTTGTCGATCGGTATTTCGATCGTCCTGCTGAGAATCAGGAAATGACTTGGCAGCGAGCCCTCCGGATCGGATTGTTTCAATGTATTGCCATGATACCGGGCGTCTCACGTTCGATGGCAACGATTGTCGGAGGGATGACGGCTCGTTTGAGCAGGAAAAATGCAGCGGAGTTTTCCTTCTTCTTAGCCGTACCGACTATGGCTGCCGCCGCCGGTTATAAGTTGATGAAGTTGTTGACCGATCCGCTGGGAGTGACCTTATTGAAAGAGAACCTGCAGACTTTACTGTTGGGGAATATTGTTGCATTTCTTGTCGCGATGGCGGCTATTAAATTTTTTATAGGCTTTCTGTCAAAATACGGATTTAAAGCTTTCGGTTACTACCGAATTCTAGTAGGAAGTGTTTTGTTACTAATGATGGCCTTGGGAATCGAATTGAGTATTTAATGGATTTTCTGGAAGGAAGCGTATTGTATGTTGATAAACCCTTGAACTGGACTTCGTTCAATGTGGTGAACCGGATTCGGTGGAAGATACGCAAAACCTTGGATTTGAAGAAACTAAAAATCGGACACGCCGGTACCCTTGATCCTTTGGCTACAGGGGTTCTCATCTTATGTACGGGTAAGGCTACCAAGCGCATCGAAGAGTTTCAGTATCAAACCAAAGAGTATGTGGCAAGCTTAATGCTGGGGGCAACCACTCCGTCTTTCGACCAAGAGCTACCTGTTGATGCCCGTTTTCCGACGGAGCACATCAATCGGGCGTTGATTGATGAAACATTGCTGCGTTTTGTCGGCGAAATCTGGCAAAAACCACCGATTTATTCGGCGGTGAAAGTTGAGGGGAAAAGAGCTTACGATTATGCACGGAAGGGTTTGGAGGTAGAAATACAGCCCAAATTGCTTGTAATCGATGAAATAGAAGTGTTGGAATACCTGCATCCGGTACTGAAAATCAGGGTCGTTTGCAGCAAAGGAACTTACATCCGTGCTTTAGCCCGGGATATCGGCCTTGCGCTGAATAGTGGCGCCCATCTGATAGCTTTGGAGCGCACACGCATAGGCGATGTACGCTTGAGTGACTGTTGGAAGCTGGATGATTTGCTCCGCTACGTCGAAGAGGAGTGCATCAGATACAAGCAAGAGGCTGCATTGAAATAGAAAAAATAATTGCAAATATAAATTCACATGAAATTATCAAAATTCAAGTTTAACTTACCCGAAGAGCTGATTGCTCAGCGTCCGGCAAAACACCGCGATGAATCCAGATTAATGGTCGTAAACCGGAATACAGGCAAGATTGAAGATCGGATTTTCAAAGATATTCTTGACTACTTTGATGAAAAGGATCTATTCGTTTTTAACGACACCAAGGTGTTTCCGGCACGTCTGTATGGAAGTAAAGAGAAAACCGGTGCCATGATAGAGGTTTTTCTGTTGCGCGAACTGAATCGTGAAATGCGTCTTTGGGATGTATTGGTAGAACCGGCACGAAAAATACGAATCGGCAACAAACTCTATTTCGGAGAAACGGGATCCATCGTAGCTGAAGTTGTAGATAATACCACTTCACGGGGGCGGACACTTCGTTTTTTGTACGATGAGCCTCGCGAAGTATTCAAAGACAATCTTTTTGCCTTAGGTGAAACGCCGATACCCCGTACGATTAAACGTCCGGTAGATGCGGAGGATGCTTTACGCTTCCAAACCATCTTTGCAAAACACGAAGGAGCGGTATCGGCTCCTGCTGCTGGCTTGCATTTCAGTCGCGAGCTTATGAAGCGTATGGAAATCAAAGGCATAGAAAAAACCTTTCTGACTTCCCACATGAATTTGGGAAATTTTCGCGATATCGATGTGGAAGATTTGACAAAACATAAAATGGAGTCGGAACAAATGATGGTTCCCGAGGAAGCGGTTGAAGCCATCCGGAAAGCTCATGATGGCGATCATAAAGTTTGTGGTATCGGCTTCACCGTCATGCGTGCTTTGGAAACAGTAGTAGGAACCGAAGGAAGAATAAAGTCTTTTGACGGATGGACTAATAAATTTATTTTTCCTCCCTATGATTTTACGGTGGCTAACAGCATGGTTACCAACTTCCACTTCCCCTGTTCTACCTTCCTGATGCTTGCTGCCGCTTTTGGGGGCTATGATTTAATCATGGAGGCTTATCAGCAAGCCGTGAAAGATAAATACAGGTTTGGTGTTTATGGTGATGCCATGCTGATTATTTAATTGAGGACATACGCCTAAAAAGATAGATAAGGAAAAAGAAAGAATGAAAGCAAAAGGAGTGGTGGATGTAATTACCTTGGGCTGTTCGAAGAATTTGGTCGATTCAGAGTTGCTGATGCGGCAATTTGAAGTGCTCGGTTACAAGGTGAGGCACGATGCGGAGAATCCGGACGGAAAAATCGTGGTCGTCAATACTTGTGGGTTTATCGGCGATGCTAAGGAGGAAAGCATCAACACCATTTTGCAATTTGCACAACTTCGGAAAGAACAAAAAATAGACAAACTCTTTGTTATGGGCTGTCTTTCCGAGCGTTATTTGACCGAACTGAAGACGGAATTGCCTGAAGTAGATCGGTTTTACGGTAAGTTTAATTATACGGAAATACTCAAGGAGCTGGGACAGGAATACCGTGCCGATTTGCGTTTGGAACGGAAACTCAGCACGGCTCCTCACTATGCATATGTGAAAATTTCCGAAGGCTGTAACCGAACCTGTTCCTACTGTGCCATTCCCATTATTACCGGGAAACATCGTTCGCGAACGATGGATGATATTGTGGACGAAGTAAAAAAGTTGACAAGTCAGGGAGTCAAAGAGTTTCAGTTGATTGCACAGGATTTATCCTACTACGGTCTGGATAGATACAAGGAGCTAAAACTTGCAGAACTCCTGCAGCGCCTTTCGGATCTTCGCGGAGTGGAATGGTTGCGCTTGCATTATGCCTATCCGGCTCATTTCCCTTACGATATCTTGCCCGTGATGAAAGAACGTGATAATGTTTGCCGTTATTTGGATATCGCTCTTCAGCATATCAGTAACAACATGTTACGAAAAATGCGGAGAAACATTAGCAAAGAAAAGACACTTGAACTTTTGTCCCGGATACGGGAAGAGGTGCCGGGCATTCATTTACGTACGACTATGTTACTGGGACATCCCGGTGAGACGCAGGAAGATGTTGACGAGTTGAAGGATTTCATCCGGGATATGCGTTTCGAACGTTTGGGAGCTTTTGCTTTTTCCAATGAAGAAGGCACTTTTGCTTACGATCATTACGAAGACAATATTCCTCAGGAAGAGAAGCAGCGCAGAGTGGACGAAGTTATGGCTTTGCAGCAATCGATTTCTTCGGAAATAAACGAAGCCAAAATCGGTCAAAGATTGAAAGTGATTATTGACAGGCAGGAAAGCGATTATTATATAGGACGCACGGAGTTCGACTCTCCTGAGGTTGATCCCGAGGTACTGATCCCGTGTTCGGTCCCAGGAATACGCATTGGCGATTTTTACGAGAGTATGATTACAGGAGCGGCTGAATTTGATTTGTACGGTATTTAAAGATAATTTCTATTTCGCTATAAATTAACTAAAAGGCTCATGAACAACAAAGAATTTATCGCTGCAGTTGCAGAAAAAATGAATCTGAGCAAATCCGACACTACTGCATTGCTCGAAACTACAGTGTCGATTTTACGTTCAAAAATTGCTTCTGATAATGCTGTGAGCATACACGGTTTCGGCACCTTAGACTTGCGTAAAAAAGAGGAACGTGTCTCTGTACACCCTTCTACCCAGATTCGTACCTTAATCCCCCCAAAATTGGTGGTGGGATTCAAGCAGAGTTCCGTATTGAAAAGTAAAATCAATCCGCTTAAGTCATGAGTACAACTAAATTATCCATTCAGGAAATAGCCGAAGAGCTCGCCCTACAGTCGAAAATTAGTAAACGTGCTGCAGAAGACTTTCTGAAAACTCTGTTTGCAACAGTCGAAGAGGCCTTGATAAGTAATGACTCGGTAAAAATAAAAGACTTAGGCACTTTCAAAGTACAGTCGGTAGAAGCTCGTAAAAGCGTCAATGTTCAGACCGGAGAAGAAATCATCATTCCGGGCTACAACAAAGTTAACTTTGCGCCTGATGCTGATTTTAAGGAACTTGTAAACAAACCATTCGCTCATTTGGAGGCTGTTGTGTTAGACGAGGTCGAGAGCGATAGCGAGGCCGGGACTCTTAGAAACTTTGACGAGCAGGCCAGCGAGATAAAGAGCATCATATCGGATATAGAAGCCCTCTCGCCAAGAAAAGAAGAACATGTAGAATCTATAAAAATAAAAGAAATGGAAAATGACAAATATTTTGCGCAAGATCGATATGCGCAAAGAGAATCGGAAGATACAAAAAAAGAATTGACCGAAGATTACGATTCATCTTTGGACGACGAGTATTTTAAAGAATTGCTTGCCGAGGAAAAAGCCAAACGTAAACGTCGCAAACGTTGGATTTTCTTCATAATCCTCTTTCTACTAATACTTGCAGGAGCTTGCTATGTGTTTTTGCAACAGCCGCAAATTATAGAAAAATTAGCTTTCTGGAAGAAATCCGATACAGAACAAATGATTGAGGAGCAAGTTGCCGAGTTGGAAGATGAGGAAATGCTTGAAAGTACGGAAGCCGTAACTCCGAGTGATTCCATTGCCTCATCCGCAGTGCAAGTGGAGTCTAAACCGCAGGAATCCGTAGAGCCGGTTAAGGATGAGATTGATGCCCTGTTTGATACGCCTCGTGTTTACAACGAGTATATCGCCACCGTAGTTCTGACGGAAGGCAATCGCTTGGCACGGCTGGCAAAAAAATACTACGGAGATGCTCGTTTCTGGGTGTATATCTATGAAGCTAATAAAAGCGATATCCAAAATCCGAGTGATATTCCTACCGGAACATCGATTCGTATACCCAAGTTGGATTCACGCCTGATAAACGCTTCCGATCCCCGTTGTATGAAGCGTGTGAAAGAATTGGAAAATATTTATTTGGGACGCTAAGATATCGATTCGGATCTAAAACGTATGAACAAGGAAAAAATAATTATAGGAATTACCCATGGTGATGTTAACGGAATTGCTTATGAGGTTATCCTGAAGGCTCTGTCTGATAGCCGGGTTTATGAAAACCTCTTTACTCCCGTTATTTATGGTTCGTCAAAGGTTGCTGCTTACTACCGGAAGCAGGTTGATTTATCGAACTTAAATCTGAACGTGATCAATTCCATTGAAGAAGCAGTCCCCAAACGGATAAACATAATAAACTGTGTGGACGATGGACTGAAAGTTGAAATTGGGCAGGCCACGCGCGAGGCGGGAAAAGCTGCTTTTGAAGCGCTTGAACGAGCTTCGGCGGATTTGGAAAGCGGATTTTTATCCGCTTTAGTTACAGCTCCTATTGACAAACACACGATACAGTCCGAGGCTTTCACTTTTCCCGGTCATACGGAGTATTTGGAGAAGAAGTTCGGATCCGAATCGCCGGCTCTTATGCTCTTGGTGAGTGACCTCCTCCGAGTGGCCGTGGTTACCGGGCATGTCCCTTTGGATCAGGTCGCTTTCTCCTTAAGCAAGAAATTGATTCTGCAGAAATTGAGAGTGCTTCACAATACCCTTAAGAAAGACTTTTCGATTGTGCGCCCCCGTATTGCCGTACTCGGACTTAATCCTCATGCGGGAGACAACGGCATCATCGGCAGGGAAGAGCAGGACATGATTATTCCGGCTATGAAAGAAGCCGAAGCCGAAAGGATACTGTGTTTTGGCCCTTATCCTGCCGACGGATTTTTTGGCGCCGCTCGCTTTAACCAGTTCGATGCTGTGTTAGCTATGTACCACGATCAGGGTTTGATTCCTTTTAAAACCATTGCGATGGAGACTGGGGTGAACTATACGGCCGGACTACCCATTGTGCGAACATCACCCGATCATGGGACAGCTTACGACCTGGCAGGAAAGAATATAGCTTCGGAATTGTCTTTTCGCGAGGCCCTTTATCTTGCTTGCGACATATATAAAAACAGAGTATGGAACGAGGAGTTTTCTGGCAATCCCTTGAAAACGGAATGTACGATAGAACGTGGAGGCCGGATTGAATAATTTCGAAAGGGTACGATCAAGCCGGCGCGTAGGCTTGCTCTTGTTGCTTACGCTACTTCTTGCTTCTGCATCGTGCAGGAAGCCTTCTCCGCAGCTCCCATCAAATAAAACGGCCGAAACCGAAGAGCAACTCCCTACATTGACGGATATAAACAGGCTGATTGCAGCAAAGGAAGACAGTTTATTGCTGCAACGTGTAGAGCGGATGGATTCGCTGTTTCAGAGAAGTCAATCCGGATTTTGGTATCGAATCAACAAGCGATCCGGGGGACAGGTTATTGTCGAGAAAATGCAGCTAAATATTGTATATCAGGTCTTTTCGCTCGATGACGAAGCCATGACCGGATTGAAACAAGAGTCGATAGAGGTTGGCAAAAAGCAAATTCCCAAAGGCCTTGAAGAAGGCTTGAAGCTGATGCGAAAAGGCGAGAATGCCACACTCGTACTGCCTTGGTATCTTGCTTACGGCGTGAAAGGCAGTGCTGAGGTTCCTTCTTATACTTCGGTTATATTGCGGGTGCATGTCGAAAAAGACTGAAGCCTGTTTGACCTTTTGCATGAGGAGTTTTCGGAAGAGACTTCCTCTGCTTTAATCCCGTTTTGTTTACTGAAATTTAACTTTTACAATCCGCAATAAAATCGGATATTTGTGCCTCATAAACACGTTTTCTGCAACACATGAAAAAGCTTTTTATTCTCCTCGCAAGTCCATATTTTCTTTTAAGTTTTTATGCCTGCGATAACGGATTGACCTATGCAGATGAGCTTCGTATCGAGAAAGAGCTCATTAATAAGTACATTGAAAAAAACAAGATTAAGCTTATACCCGACTTACTTCCTACGGACAAAGCCTGGCCTGTCGACGAGTTTTACAAGACAGAGGATGGTATGTACTTCAACTTGCTGAAGCCGGGTGCAGGGCTTGATAGCATCGAAAGTGGAGATGAGGCCATCCTGCGTTTCAAGTCTTACACATTGGGACAAAACCCCGACAGCGTTCTGAACTGGACACCCTTACATTATCCCTATCCGCCTACTTTTACGTATTACTCACCGGATTTGGTCGCCTACTACGAAAGCCTTCCTAATGTTAATTTGGAGGCTTGTCGGGCTTGGTACCTGGCCATATCCTACATGAAGCGTATAGGATCCGAGGCCGTTATCATTGTTCCCTCCAAGATGGGCTTTACTTCTTCTAACGCCAACCCTTATTGGGGTGTTTTCAACGATTCGAACCCCGTAACGCCTCGGGTTTACGTACTGCAACTCATGTTTAAAAAATAACAATTTCAGACTTAATTTTAAGATCTGTCTGACGACATCTGCTTTTACCTATGACACTAATTAAATCAATATCCGGTATTCGCGGAACCATCGGAGGCCGGGTGGGCGAGGGGCTGAGCCCTGTTGACATCGTTCGTTTCACGGCTGCTTACGCGACACACATCAAACGCAATGCAAAAAACGATTCGAAACTTATCGTGGTAGGACGCGATGCCCGTATTTCGGGAGAAATGCTCAGCCGCTTGGTCGTTGGTACGCTGTTGGGCATGGGATTCGATGTGCTGAATATCGGTTTGGCCACTACCCCTACTACGGAATTGGCTGTAGCCATGGAGCAGGCGGCAGGTGGTATTATTTTGACGGCCAGTCACAACCCCAAGCAATGGAATGCCTTGAAGTTGCTCAACGAGCGAGGCGAATTTCTCAACGCGCGCGAGGGCGAAGACATCCTCCGTATTGCTGAAGCCGAAGACTTTATCTTTGCTGAGGTAGAAGATATGGGCAAACTGAAAGAGGATTTTTCTTATGCACAAAAACATATCGAACACGTATTGGCGCTGGAACTCGTAGACGTGGAAGCTATTGCTCGGGCCGATTTCCATGTGGCCATCGATTGTGTGAATTCCGTCGGTGGAATTGTCCTGCCGCAATTGCTTACGGCGCTGGGAGTGAAGCGCATCGAGAAGCTTTACTGCGAGCCCAATGGCCACTTCCCTCATAATCCGGAGCCCTTACCCGAGCACTTAACGGAAATATCGGAAGTGCTAAGGCGAAGCGCTGCAGATGTGGGTTTCGTTGTCGACCCCGATGTGGATCGTTTGGCCATTATCAACGAAGATGGAAGCATGTTCGGTGAAGAATATACGCTCGTGGCCGTAGCCGACTATGTTTTACAGAAGAGTCCCGGAGCAGCCGTTTCGAACTTGAGTTCTACACGAGCGCTGCGTGAAGTAGCGGCTAAACACGGACGGGAATACCATGCTTCGGCTGTAGGAGAAGTCAACGTGGTGACTTGTATGAAAGAAGTAGGGGCAGTTATTGGAGGCGAAGGAAACGGTGGTGTAATCTATCCCCAAAGTCATTACGGGCGTGATGCATTAGTGGGTATCGCTCTTTTCCTGACTCTCTTGGCTAAATCGGGGAAGAAAACTTCCGAGTTGCGTCGGAGCTATCCCGACTATTACATTTCGAAGAATAAGATGGAGCTGACACCCGATATTGATGTAGATCGTTTATTGGAGCGTCTGAAAGATCGTTACCGCGACTACTGCCCGGATGACCGCGACGGTGTGAAAATTGATTTCTCTCAAGGCTGGGTACACCTCCGTAAATCGAATACCGAGCCGATTATCCGCATCTACTCCGAAGCACCCACTCGTAAGGAGGCTGAAGCTTTGGCTCAAGACGTGATAAACGAAGCTCGAAAGATTGCAGGGATAAGCTAAAACGCTGATTCAGCATCGAAAAACAAATTATTTACAAAACTCCAAACAATTATGAGCACAGACATTCGAAACTTAGAACCGAAGGCCTTGTGGAAACACTTCCACAGCCTGACACAAATACCTCGTCCTTCCGGTAAAAAAGAAGCCATAGGAAATTTCTTGCTTGATTTCGGAAAATCGCTCGGTCTCGAGAGCCTCCGCGACGAAACCGGCAACGTACTGATACGGAAACCGGCAACACCGGGCATGGAGCAACGAAAAGCTGTAATACTGCAAGCACACATGGATATGGTGCCTCAGAAAAACAGCCATATTGAGCATGATTTTGAGAAGGATCCGATACAGGCTTATGTGGATGGAGAATGGGTAACGGCACGAGATACGACCTTGGGTGCCGATAATGGAATCGGTGTGGCTGCTGCGATGGCCATACTCGAATCGAAAGAGATAGCCCACCCTGATCTCGAAATGTTCATAACTGTGGATGAGGAAACGGGAATGGATGGAGCTTTCGGATTGCAGGCCGGATTTCTCAAAGGGGATATTCTGATGAATCTCGACTCCGAAGATGAAGGGGAACTCTACATAGGATGTGCCGGCGGGCTGGATGCCAACATTGAGTTTCGTTACACCGAAGAAGAAAAAATTCCCGAAGGAGATATTGTCCTCAAAGTATCCCTCAAAGGCCTCAAAGGAGGTCATTCGGGCATCGACATCATCCTGCAACGTGCTAATGCCAACAAGTTGCTCTTCCGCTTCCTCAAACAGGCCGTAATTGCTTATGAAGCCCGACTGGCTAAGGTAGAAGGAGGCAATCTGCGTAATGCTATCCCCCGCGAAGCATCGGCCATACTCTCCATCCCCAAGGAAATATACGAAGAGTTCGTAGAATTCACCGAGGAGATGGAAGACCTCTTCATCGAAGAGTACAGCTCTGTAGAAGATAAGCTTTCCCTCAGTGTAGAACCTTGTTCCTGGGAAGGGGGCTTGATACCCGAGGAAATACAGGATGATTTGATAAATAGTGTTATAGCTTGTCCCGACGGAGTCTATCGCATGATACCTGATGTACCCGGAGTAGTGGAAACTTCCAATAACCTTGCGGTAGTACAATCCGGCGAAAAAAATATCGTTATCCGTTGTTTACTCCGCAGCTCCGTCGACTCCCGCAAAGAGGAGCTGGCTTCGGCTATCGAAAGTCTCTTTACGATGGCAGGCGCCCGTGTCGGTTTCACTGGAGGTTATCCCGGATGGGAACCGAAGCTCGATTCGCCCATACTTCGGTGCATGAAAGAGGTCTATCAACGGAAGTTCGGGATAGAACCCAAAGTGATGATTATACATGCCGGACTTGAGTGTGGTATACTTGGGACGCATTATCCTCATATGGATATGATATCCTTCGGGCCGACAATACGACACCCGCATTCGCCGGACGAAAAGGTAAATATTGCTACCGTAGCTAAATTCTGGGATTATCTGCTCGAATCCCTCAAGGAGATACCTTTGAAAGATTGAATTTATAATAAAACCTCCCTGTTTTCGAAATTCCAACTAAAGGACCCGAACAGGGAGGTCCTTATTGCTATAGAAAACACCAGAAGATACGATATACCCTACATGAGCTACCTGCATACTCCAGAAGGATACAAACCGCTGCTCGACCTGCAACAGACCGAACTTGGCATTGCGCGCATCAAGGACTTCATTCAGGCTAATCTATCTGCCGAACTGCGTCTGCGCCGTGTTACCGCTCCTCTATTTCTTTTACAGGGAAGGGGGCTCAACGACGATTTGACCGGAGTTGAAAGAGCTGTCAGTTTTCCCATTAAAGATATGGACGGGTTACGTGCCGAAGTCGTGCATTCTCTGGCCAAATGGAAGCGAGTTACCCTTGCCGACTATCAAATTGAGCCCGGATACGGCATATATACCGACATGAATGCCATACGTGCCGATGAAGAGCTCGGAAACCTCCATTCCCTCTATGTCGATCAATGGGATTGGGAGCGGGTTATCCTGCCTGAGGAACGAAACGTCGAATTTCTGAAAGACATCGTACGACGTATATATGCCACCCTCCTCCGAACCGAATATTTGGTGAGCGAAACTTTTCCGGTCATCCGTCCTTCGCTGCCGCCCGAGATCACCTTCATACATGCCGAGGAGCTCTATCAGCTATATCCACAACTCAGTTCCAAGGAGCGTGAGTACGAAATAGCGCAAAAGCATAAAGCCGTTTTCATTATGGGTATCGGATGTCCGCTAAGCAATGGGCAGAAACACGACGGACGAGCGCCTGACTACGACGATTGGACTACACCCGGACCGGATGGACTTCCCGGACTCAACGGAGATATAATTCTATGGAACGATGTCTTACAGCTTCCTATCGAAATTTCATCCATGGGTATACGCGTAGATAAAGATACACTACTCCGGCAATTGAAATTCTGCGGACAGGAAGAACGCCTTACTATGTACTTCCATCGCCGTTTGACGGAGGGAAGCCTGCCTCTCTCGGTAGGAGGAGGCATTGGGCAATCACGGCTTTGCATGCATTTTCTGCGTAAAGCTCATATCGGTGAGATACAAGCCAGTATTTGGCCGGAGGAAATGCGAAGCGCTTGCTGCGAATGCGGCATTCCGCTGATATGATTGGCTTTATTCGCAGTCTATTGTTCTCTTTTTCAATAGATTCTTAGGGATTTATAAACCAACAACTGTTCTATATGATTATCAGTTGTTTATTTCTTTTTGGCTGCGTCTTTGCGCAGTTCGGCGGGTTTCTGTTTCAGTAAGTCTTTTGTCTCGAGTTTCCAAGTCTCTTCAAAAGTCCAATTGGCCATCAAACTGAGTTTTTTGGAGTAGTAGTAGCGGGTTTCGGGTTGCCGGCGCAGGCCGAAGTCACCACTGTCCCAGATACCATTTCCGTTTTCGTCGATAAAGAGGCGCAAGTAATAATCGCCGGGTTTGAGATACTCAAAGAGGCTGCCTTTCTGTGCAGCTGGCCGCCTGGCTACCACCATATCTTTGCTGTCCAATACTTCTATCACGGCTTTCGCTTCAAAGGGTTCCAATAGCACTTGGAGGGCGGAATACTCATCCAGCGAGCGGATTTTGAACTTATTGTTCCCGAGCTTATTATTTACCTTTCCGTAGATGCTGGTAAATGCGGCCGAATCGATGTTGAGTTCATAGCTTTTTTCGGGCTCCCAGGCGTAGTGTACTTCGAAAAACATTCCGGCCGAATCCATGCGCTGCCAATTGAGCGGCAATGCTTTAAAATTGGTATCTATTTGTTGTTTCAATGTTATTTTCGACAAATCGACATGGAGTAAGGGTTCCTTGCTTTGTATCCGTATGGGATTGTATATCTCAAAGCTTCCGGAGAGGTTGGTGCTTATGCTTAGGGCTTCGGATTTGCGGCTTTCCTGCTGTCGGCGTGTGGCTCGAGTATGGCGCATGATGGCCTGTATGGTATCTGTTTGGGGACGAAGCTGCCAGAGCGAATCACTCTTGAGGTAGCTCATTTCAAAACGCAAGGTATCTTGTTTCCACAACAGCGAGTCGCTAAGCCAGAAACCGAGTGAGTCGAAACCTTGCGTTTGTTCGAGCAGGTATTTCCCCTGCCAGTCGAAATTAAGAGGCCGGATATGAGGTAAAGAATCCGCATCGGCATTGAAGAAGAGCGAAAAGTGATGAGGCTCTTTTCGTTCGCATTTCACAAAGTATTGCCGTTCTTTTTTCTCTTTAAAGTAGCGGAGCAGTACATCGTCGGGCAGGAAACGGGTACCCATGTAGCTTCGCACGCTGTCCACCGTTATGGAGTCTTTCCAGACGGTATCGCGCATCTCTTCGATTCGGCTATAAGGCCGCAAGAGCGAATCGGTGAAAGCCAGCCCTTCGCCCGTTTGGAAGAAGTAATCGCGATTGAGATCGCCCAAGGCGAAAATTTGGTAGCTTCCCGCCTTAATATTGCTGATGGAGAAGTGTCCTTGCTCGTTGCTTCGCCCGATGCGCAGGAAAGGCTTTCGAGTGAATACGGAGTAGTCATCCGCTTCGCTGTAGATACCTACCAGAACACCGGATATCGGATTTAGGTCTTCGGCGTTGATTACGTAGCCTGAGATGCGTAACGTATCTATTTCATTGCCCGTAGAGAAAGAGAAAACATAGTCCTTCAGTGGGTTTTTCTCGTTCAAATCTACTATCGCATTACCGAAATTGATGGAGTAGGTCGTGTTTTCCTCAAAGTCTTCTTCGAAAGTTACATCCAATACCTTACCATGCCCTTCGATAGCGGGCGGACGCTTTTGTGGAGGCGATATGATAACGTTTTCAGCGGTCTTTTCGAGATTGATATTCTCATCGAAAACAATCTGAATTTTCTTTTTGCTGTTATTTACCGAGTTATTTTCCGGGGTACTTCGCAATACTCTGGGGGGAGTTTCATCTTTTTTCCCTCCCGTGGGACCTTGTCCACGGTTTGCACAAGCGTAAGCAAGGAGCATTAGCAGCAAAGGAAAAAGAGGCGGAAGGAATTTCTGTCGTTGCATGTTTCGGATTCTTACATGAGGCTACAGGTTTACTCGGCAGATACAGAGCATCACGAGGACGATCTTTAGTCTTCTTCTTCGGAGAGAAAATCGATAGCGCGTTGCAAACGGGAGAGGGTTTCTTCTTTCCCTATTATCTCAATGATGTCGAACATGTGCGGCCCTTTCGACTCGCCTACAACAGCCAGACGGAAAGCATTCATCACTGCTCCGATAGCGTAACCTTGCGAAGCGATCCATTGCATGACCAAGTTTTCGGTATGTGCAGCCGAGAAATCTTCCATCCCTTCAAGCAGTTGCATCAACTCGGTCATCTGCTGCGGAGAGTTTTCCTTCCAGCGTTTCTGTACAGCCTTGGCATCGTAGGTTTCAGGGGTTTCAAAAAAGAAATGGCTTTGCCCCCAAAGCTCGTTCACAAAGTTAACGCGCTCTTTCGTCAAAGCTACAATGCGCTTCAATCTTTCGGAATCCTCCACAATGTCTTTTTCTACCAGAATGTGTTGAAAAAGATCCGCAATCTCATCGTCCGACTTCATCATCAGATGCTTGTGGTTAAACCATTTCCCTTTCTCGTAGTCAAATTTCGCTCCGCTCTTGCTCACACGATCCAGCGAGAAAGCATCGATGAGTTCTTGCATGGAGAAAATCTCTTGCTCCGTACCCGGATTCCAACCCAATAAGGCCAAGAAGTTTACCACGGCTTCCGGAAAGTAGCCGGCTTCACGGTATCCAGAAGATTTTTCACCGGTTTTCGGATCCTTCCATGCCAGTGGAAATACGGGGAAACCCAAACGATCGCCATCACGCTTGCTCAATTTACCGTTCCCATCGGGTTTAAGTAACAAGGGCAAGTGTGCAAAAGCCGGCATTTCCTTTTCCCAACCCAAATACCGGTACAGCAGCACGTGCAGCGGAGCCGAGGGCAGCCATTCTTCGCCGCGTATCACATGCGATATACGCATCAGGTAATCGTCCACCACATTAGCCAGGTGATAAGTCGGTAGGCCGTCCGATGATTTGTATAGCACCTTATCGTCCAAAACCGAAGCATGAATAGCGACTGCGCCGCGTATCAGGTCGTTTACCACAATCTCCTCGTTGGGTTCTATCTTTATACGTACCACATACTGTTGTCCTTCCCGTATGCGGGTTTGCGTCTCTTCGGGCGACAGGGTCAGCGAATTGGTCATGCTCATTCGGCTTTGTGCGTCGTACTGAAAATTGGGAGATTCGGCACGTTTACGGTTCAGATCTTCTGCCGTATCGAATGCATAATAAGCCAAGCCTGCTTCCAGCAACTGATCAACGTACTTTCGGTAGATTTCCTTCCGTTCGCTTTGACGGTAAGGTTCGCAGCTGCCACCGCCCCCTATACCTTCATCCACTTCGATGCCCAGCCATTGAAGCGCTTCTACGATATAGTCCTCTGCGCCGGGAACAAAGCGTGTCGAATCGGTATCTTCGATGCGGAGCAGCATGTCGCCTCCGTGTTTTTTAGCAAATAAGTAGTTGTACAATGCCGTACGCACACCCCCGATGTGCAAGGCACCCGTAGGGCTCGGTGCAAAACGGACTCGAACTTTTTTCATTATCAGGTCTTTATTTTGGTTGTTTTTTACTGGCATGCAAAAATAGCAAAATTTACAGATATACCCACCCTCTTATTGCGATCCCGAGGGCCCCTAAAGCATGAGGGCTGTTAAGGAAAAAGCTCTTGTAAGTTTAAGACAAGGCTGTCGGTTTTCACGTAAGGACTGAGTTGCCTCTTGTCTTCTTCGGTCAGATAGTCCAGATTGTTATTTTGTACGATGACTTTACGTTTCAAAGCATCGAAGCGGTAACTCAGAAAATTCATCGAGCGAAATTGTACTGCGGATAAGGAGTTGGAATCGGGAGATTGCTTTAGTTTTTCTTCTTTGAGCCAGTAGGAAACATCCGGTATCTTGAAATCCGGTTTCAAATGCTGCCATCCATTGTCAAAAAAATCAATTGAGGAGCTGCAAACCGGAGCGCAAACACTGCGTATGATTCCGATGATGGGGCTTCGATTCTCACCGGGATGGAAAATAAGCATCTCCCAGGTAGAAATACGGCTTGTCTTTATTTTCAGATACGAATTTGAAGCCTCAAATTGTAGTATGCGGGTCTGCGAGCCGAAGCGGTTCTTTATGCTGTCGCCTTGTCCGGCTTTGTAATATTCCAGTAACTCCAAGCGTTGCTGCTTGTTGAGAGAAGGAAATAAAGCGCCGGGCATCTCAATAAAGGCTTTTTCCAACTCCGAAGAGGCAAACAAGTTTGTTGTAAGAAGAAGTAATAAAATTGAGCTCAGATATGCTTTTATTCGTATTGTATGTTTCATGCGCTTAGTTTTTTTTATCGGGTTGAACTTCGCTTTCTTCCTCTTCTTTCTTTTTCCAGATACTGTTGAAGAGGCGCCAATAGTAGTTGAATAGGCTTTTTAAGTCTTTGAATTCTTCTTTGTATAGGAACCCGGCTCCGTAGGATATTTTTGCACTTCCCAATCGGTCTACGGTATGACTATAGCCTTTAAAACGTAGTTTACCGGATTGTGTCAGCAGGTATTCCATATCCAAGTCGCCCACAACGCGGTTACGTCTGTCGGAGAGTTCGTTTCGTTGGTATCCGATGTTTCCGTTTACAATCAGTCGGTTGTTCGGTTGGTAGTGTATCTCGGCGCTTTGCTCGTCGGTTCGCAGGTCGAGCCCGAAGGAGAGCTTGTTGCTCTGTATCATACGAGACATCCAACCGTTGAGAGTCGCCGTAAAGAAAGCAAGTCCTTCGTTGTTCGATTTATTACTATCGTCTTCGGTTATCAAGTAGTCGGGGGTGTAAAATCTTCCCAGCAGCAGTAAGAAAAGTATCTGTCGATTCATCATTTCTTCTGTGTTGATGATGCTTTTTACATACTGTTTCACACCCTCGTCGCTCGAAGGGAGGTTTATATTAAAAGAAATATTCGGATTCATTAAATTTTCACTCAATATAAGGATGCAGTTTACCGGCACGTTCGAGCGTGATGTAGTCATCTTTACCTGATCTTTCCCCATTAAGTCCAGTAATGAAGCCGTAAGAGAATAAATGGCTCTTATGTTAACGCTGGCATTTTTCACATCGCCCGACCAGGATATGCTACTGCCTTGTTCGATACGAAAATTCTTGCGTATCAGATTTTGGAGCGAAAAGAGGTAATACCCGCTTTCGATGGTATAAGTCCCAAATAATTTCATGTCGGAATAGCTGTCAAATTCCACTCGAAGACTTCCTCTACCTTTGGCGCTTATCATATCGCCGGCTTTCGGGTCGATAATAAGTTCTACTTCTGCTTCCGGAGTCGTTTCTACTTGCAGGTTTATTTTTACGTTGACATCCGATTTGGAATTTTCTTTTTTCCTCTTTTTCTTTTGAGCGTAGGGATTGGCATTTTTATCAATGAATTTGATAAAATTATTATCCGATGCAGTAGACATGCTGGCCATACGTATGTACACTTTCGTTCCTGCTCTGGAAACTGCATCGGCCACGATATTTACCTCCTTCATGTTGCCAAAAAGCCGTACGGAGCCTCCTACGTAGGCTTTCCCGAAGAAATATTCATTGTCGTGCGACTGTGTGTTGATAGCCATCAGGTTTTTGGTCTTGATCAGGAAGTCGAAATCCATATCGCTGAACAAACCGTTATGTTTCATCTTCCCATTGGCTATAGCCAGGTTCTTTTCCGAATCGTAAATGTGCAGGTTCTTTATCTCGAGTAAGTTTCGTTTCAGATAAATATAATCACTGAAATGATAGGTTGTTTTTAGCATCCCAATGCTGATTTCTGCATCGCGAACAAAAGCATCGCCTTCAAATCCGAAGCTCTTGCTTGGCCCGTACATGCGAATTTTTCCTGTAGCAGAGCCTTGTACATGAGGAGCTACTTCTTTGAAGTATTCCGCTAAAAAGCCTATATTTAAGTCTTTAGCATCGAAAAGGAAATCGAGGGAATCTTTTGCCGGCTCGTAAATTCCGCTGGCTTCCACCACTTTTTCCTTATTCTGTCCCAGAAAAGTTCCACTGGCTTCTATCTGTTGTTTTTCCTGATTCCAAGTCGAGAACAAATCAGCATTGCCGATCCAGATACCGTTTAGCATCACATCGTCCACATGAATGTCCGCTTCGTAAATGGCACGCTGGAAAAGCTTCGAGAGGGTGATGTTGCCTGTGGCAATTCCTCCTATTTTCAGTCCGGTTAATTGAAGCAAATCCATGATGAAGCCAACGTTCAAACGATTCATGGATATGTGTAGTCGGTCCTCTTCCTGCTCTGATGCTCTGCCCTGTATGTGAATGAACTGGTTTTGTTTGTCTATTCTAAAGTTTTCTATTTCAATCGACTTGTTGGATCTCCAGTGAATACTTCCGGGATGTATATTCCAAGTGGAGTCCGCTAGAATAATATCTGTAGGATTAATTCGGGCGTGTGCAGAAAAGTTGTCACCGGATCGTGTGAACTTGGTTTGTACGTTTATATCGCCCGCGTAAGTGATGGCTTTTGTGTTTTGCCAGCCCAATCGAGTGTTCAGTACATCATTGCCGGCAGATGCGTTGATGAAGAAGTTAGTCAATGCATCTTTTAACTTATATTGACTGCGGCAAGTCAGTTCGATGGCATTCCGGTTAATATTACTCAGTCGAATGCTGAGGTTCTTAAAATCCTGAGTGCCGATCAAAAGTGCCGGAACGTTTACTGCGAGGTCAACGTGGCTATTAGTCTCGTCAATTTTTCCGCTTATATTCGATTTTCCTTCCAGTGAATAAGGAAGCTCCAGTACCTCAAAAATGCTGTTCGTGTTCTCCAGCTTCAAATTTATGTTGATGCTGTTTTTTTCATGAGGAGCTCTTCTGTCCGAAAAAGTTTCGGATGATATGGCCGGCAGGTATTTACTCAAGATACTCTTAACTGTTTGAGCAATTGTGCTGTAGCGGAATTGCCCTCTTAAGGAGCCTTTCAAAAAATCGGATTTGATAGAGAGTTTTGTTTGCTGATCGGTTATTTCCGAGTCTATGAGTATGTCGGCAATATTCAAACTTTGGCCTTTATTGGTCAGTACCAAATCTTCCAGACGCATGAAACCATTCGCGTTATCCAAGGAATTACCTTCCATATTGGTCGAAATCTTAAAACTGAGATTGGCTTCCGGGTAAGTGTCTATCAGTTTTAGTGCGTGGGGATTAACATGATCTACCGTAAGTCCGAAGTCCAGAAGCGGAAGTTCTTGCCTCAAATCGATAACGCCATCGAAACTTGCTTTTAGGTTTTCGTCTTCAAACAAGATGCTGCCATCGAAACCGTTGCCGTCGTAAGCCCCGTCGAAAATAATGTCTTCATAAATATAGTCACGAAATTGAAATTCGGAGACTTTAGCTTTAATTTTTCCTTGCAGGCTGGAGTTGGCCTTCTTGGCTCCTTGAGTATTTATGTTGAAAGCGAATTTTCCAAGATCTTTTTGTCCGGTAAGTTGTCCAAGTTGCAGTTGTCTCGATTGGATAGTTCCATTGTAGGCTACATCGTTCAATTTGTTGCTGAATTGAAGTTTGAGGTCAGTAGATATGTCGCCTATTAAGGTGGATAACTTTCCATAGATAACCAAGTCGCTAAAAAAACCGGTTGCCTTCCCGCTGTATTCCATTATACCGAGCCGGCTCAACTCCTTGGGCAATATTATCGGCTTTTGATTGAGATCCGAGAGAAAGTCTTGTATGTCCTTCTTACCGACACGTAATCTGTCGATATTTCCAAAAACAAAGGTCTCGTCGACATCGGGAAGCCCCGTCAGCTCCAATCCGCCTTCCAGTAGGAAATCCTGTCCATACGCTACTTGTAAGTTCTTTAGTTTCAGGTTGGAAATTCGTCCGCCAAGTTCAGCCTGCATTCGAGCCTTACCTTTTATAGAGCTAAGCTCCGGCACAAAAGCTGCCAGATCCGATAGAGCGATAGAAGATTCGCGGATGGGTATTGAAACTTTTACTTTCTCGCTGAAGTGCTGAAAATCGGAAATGCTGTCATAAGCAATTACTATCGGATTAAAATCGATGGATGAATTAGGCATCTCAATATGCAGCTTGGGAAGCTGTATGCTGTTTGACGAATAACTGGCTTTCGCTTTGATATTTGTTACTGCAAGCCCCGAAAATTCATCTTCTGCCGAAAAACTCTTCAAGTTGAGAGCAATCGAATCCTTGTTGAAAATCCTGAAAGATAAATCGGTATTTATATCCTTGAAATTGAAGTGTCCGGAGTTAAAAACAGCTTGCGAGCTTGTTTTTATCCGATGGTCGGTAAAGGAAAAAGAACTGTTTTTGAGGGTCAATCTCCGTATATCAAGACTAAGTTGCTGTTCTCCAGAAGGTTCTTTGTTGAGCACCTTAATGATGAAGTCGATGTTGTTTGTTCCGGTGGAATCAACGACCATTTTCCCGGAGAAAGAATCAAGAACCACACTTTTTATAACAATATCTCCCTTCAATAAACGCAGGAGACTAAAATGTAAGTCGACTTGCTCTACGAACAAAAGACTGTCCTGTTTTTGATCTTCGACATAGAGTTTTTTGATGGATATGACGTTCGGAATTTTATAGTAAATACTCTCTATGCCTATTTGAGTGTTCAGCATATCGGAAAGAGTTTTTACTACGGTTTGGCTGATTTTATTTTGTATATTGCTGTTTTGCAGCAATATAAAAGCAGTTGCAAACAGAAAAATAATGCCTGCTGCGACAAATCCCGATATTTTGAGTGTTTTTTTTATATCTTTGAGCTTTATTTTGCCACAAAAATACGTATTCTTAATGGTTTCATAAGCACCCGTTTGCATTTTTTGTGTCAAAAAAAGAGATGATTTTTACGCTTTTATTTCTTTCGATTTCCTGCCTTATAGTCCCGATACTGCATTTCTGCTTGTTGGGGGAGGGCGCATGAAGTCGAAAGACAGGAAAAATTCAAATGAAAACAGTTACGATATTAGGTATTGAGTCTTCCTGCGACGATACCTCTGCTGCCATCATTCGAGATGGCGTAATGCTTTCGAATGTGATAGCCAACCAAGAGGTTCATTCGCAGTACGGAGGAGTTGTTCCCGAGCTGGCTTCACGAGCGCACCAGCAGCATATTATTCCGGTTGTACACGAAGCCTTGAGAAGGGCTGGCATAAGCAAACAGGAGCTTACGGCGGTTGCCTTTACTCGTGGGCCTGGCTTACTGGGCTCACTACTGGTGGGAACTTCTTTTGCTAAGGGTTTTGCTCAAGCGCTGAACATACCTCTTTTGGATGTCAACCATTTGCAAGCGCATGTTTTGGCTCATTTTATTAGCGAAGGAAAACCGGATGAACGTCAACCGCGTTTCCCCTTCTTATGCCTGTTGGTTTCGGGGGGAAACTCACAACTGATCCACGTACGTTCTCACAGCGATATGGAAGTGATTGGCCAGACTATTGACGATGCGGCAGGCGAAGCGTTTGACAAATGCGCGAAAGTAATGGACTTGCCTTATCCCGGAGGGCCTCATGTCGATCGGCTGGCCAAAGCGGGCAATCCTCAGGCCTTCCGTTTCAGTAAACCTCAGGTTTCGGGCTACGATTATAGCTTCAGCGGACTGAAAACTTCTTTTCTTTATCTGTTGCGTGACCGGACGAAAGAAAATCCGAATTTTGTAATGGAACATAAGGAGGGTCTTTGTGCCTCGTTACAGGCCACTATTATTGACATTCTGATGGATAAGCTGAAAAAAGCGGCAGAGGATTTAAATATAAAGCAAGTAGCCGTAGCAGGAGGTGTATCGGCTAATTCGGGGCTTCGCAATGCCTTTGTGGAATATGGCAAAAAATACGCTTGGGATATCTACATACCTCCCTTCTCCTTTACAACAGATAATGCTGCCATGGTCGCTATGACGGGCTACTTCAAATACCTGCAAGGGGCTTTCTGTTCATTCGACGAAGTGCCTTTTGCTCGCGTCTCGGATAAATTTTGAGAGGCTATGAAAAAGATTAAACTCCTGTCCAAATTCGAAGCTTATTGGGGCATCATCTATTTCTTTCTTATTTTACTGATTGCTCACTTTGTATGGAAACTGCTGCTCTCGGGAGATGAATTCGGAGCATCGGTCCGCTTGTTGGGCATGGATATTTCGGCTCCTTTCATTTGGATGTCGGATCACATTGCTCGCGCTACTTTTGCCATACTCGATGTTTTAGGAGTAGGGGTTAGGCTTCAGGCAGGCAATATCCTGAGGCACGATAGCGGTGGAGCAATATGTATTGTTTGGGGATGTACGGGATTTAAACAAGCCTACATTTATCTGTGTATTATTGCTTTTTACCGAGGGCCCTGGCGGCATAAGCTTTGGTATATCCCTCTGGGATGGTTACTGATATACTGTTTCAACCTCTTTCGTATAAGCTTTATAACGGCTTACGTGGGCCATCATCCCGAGCAATTCGATTTCTTGCACGGATTTGTTTTCAAGTACCTCTTCTACGGTCTGATTTTTCTGATGTGGGTCGTTTGGGAGGAGGTGTTTGTTCTGAAAAGAAGGAAGAAAAAAGCAAACAAGAGAAATTCTTTTTCATAGAAAAAACCTAATAGATTTTAATTTTATGCTACAAGTAGGAGATAAAGCACCCGATGTGCTGGGTTACGATCAGGAGGGACGGGAGTTGCGTCTGTCGGACTATGCGGGACGCAAGTTGGTATTATATTTTTATCCCAAAGATGCTACGCCGGGTTGTACGGCCGAAGCCTGTAGCTTCCGCGACCATTATGAACGCTATCAAAAAGCCGGTTATGAGGTTCTGGGAGTAAGCGCTGATGCGGCAGCTTCGCACAAACGATTTATCGAACGTCAGGCTTTGCCTTTCAATTTAATTGCCGATACCGACCGTAAGTTGATAGAGCGTTTTGGAGTGTGGGGCGAAAAAATGCTTTACGGAAAGAAATACATGGGCCTGCTGCGTACAACCTTTATAATCGATGAAGCCGGAGTTATCATCCGGCGCATCGAAGCCAAGGAAATCAATACCCGCAGGCATGCGGAAGACATACTGCCTGAACCGTAAAAAGCTTTTACTTCTTGCTCTCAGCTGGTTTTCACAGCAAAATAAAAAACAGTAGCTTACAAATTGGATTTTGATACAAATTTCCGAGTGCTCTTGTGTCTTTTATTCAAATATGTTCAATTCCTCGTTGTAAACGGGGCTTTCGATAGACAGGAAATTCAAGACACTATGGAATACGTGCCCTTGGCTAAGGTGGTCAAAGGCTTTTAACTTTCGCGAACCATCCGATACCCACACAATGAAAGGGATCTCATACTGTTCTTTCGGAGCTATGCTCATGGGCATTCCATGCATGTAAAGATTCTTTTCCCCGAGAGATTCACCGTGATCCGAGACAAAAATCATCGTGCTTTGGTATTCGTTCAACTCTTTCAGGCTTTCTATTATCCGGTGTAAAATGTAATCGGTGTAAACGATGGTGTTGTCATAAGCATTAATCAACTCCTCCTGAGTGCATTTGCTCAATTCGACACTGTTGCAAACGGGCTTGAATGTTTCGAAGTGAGGGGGATACTTTTTGCTGTATGTCGGGCCGTGGCTTGTACTTGTGTGCAGTATGAGCAATATTTTATTTTGGCTGCTTGCCAATATTTGATCTTTAAGTCCGTTTAGAAGTATCTCGTCATAATCACATTCTTCTCCTTCACAGAGTTGCTTCAGATAATCGTGGCTTTGATAGTGCTCGATATGGATGGGCGGCTCGCCCCAGTTGCTTGTTCTCCATACAACTTCCACCTTGTTCCTGTATAGGTAATTAGGAAGTATTTCGTATAGTTCGTTGCTGCTGGTATGCTCCAAAATACATTTCACTCCGGCTGTGGTATAGGTAGCACAGGATGTGGCATCGAAATGAAATACATTTTCCGTTTTGGAAAGTAGCGGATTTGTATTTTTGTGGTACCCGTAAAGCGAAAAATTTTGTTTCCTTGCCGATTCGCCTATTACAAGTACTACGACAGCTTTTTGCCGGTCTTTTATTTTGGCGTCGGGTAGCAAAATCTCCTTTCTGTTCTGCTTGTGTTTCTGTATGTAAAAACGAGGGATGTTTACCGAATACGACCAGGGCATAGCCAAGCCTCCTAATTGGCCGGAATATTTATCGATCCACAACCAGTTGCCGGCATTTGCAAATATCATAATTATAATAAACAGCAAGGCTGCCGAAGAGGTTATCAGGAATCTTTTAACGGCTACCTTTTTTATTTTAGCTTTGATTATATAGATGCTTGGAATGATACCCATAAAAAACAGATACAGCAGTATTTTGAGCGAAAAGAAACTGCTGGTTTCAGCATAATTGGTATTGAATACATTGCCGATCATACCTTCGTCTACTATTATATGATAAGTATTGATGAAGTACACCGCTATTGAATTGATCGTAAAAAATACGACCAATAATATTCTTCCGACAGTACGCATCAGATAAACTATCAAATAAAAAACAAAAGCATTTGCAATCAGCATAGTAACTACTAAACTGCTGATGATAGTAATACCATTTAAGCTCTTACAGTCGAGGTTGTTGAAAACAAAATCGTAAAACGGATAGTGAAATAGTATAAAATTAAGAGCGCTCAGTATCAGGGCAAAGTAAGTCAATTTTATCTCGTCCGTTAGCTTCTTTAATATCAAGTTTAATAGTTTCATGTAGTGTTTGCTCTAAATTGAAAGTAATTATATCAGTCTCTCAAGTGAATAGTCTGTTGGTTGTGTTCTTACCTTGTTGTTAAGGTAAGATAAAATACAAATTTCGGCTTGCAAAGATAATTAAAAGCATTGTAATGCGTCAGCCCTGTATCCGTGTTAAGAAGTAGTTTGTGATGAAAGTTTGAACTTTTATGCAAATATCTGCCGGATTATTGTTAACTTTACGCCGTAATTCCCCAGCAATCATTCAAAACAAACACATCATGGAAGACAAATTAGTAACCCTCGCCATTCGCACTTACCAGCGTGCCCAGATGATAAAAAACATTCTGGACGAACAGGGTATTGAAACCCTGATTCACAACTTGAATCTCGAAAACCCGGAGATGGCAGTCGGCGTACGAGTTCGAATCAAGGAAAAGGACTTGCCGCGCGCCCTCAAAATTGTTGAAGAGGTGGAAAAAGCCTGGGAGGAGGAAGAAAAGCTGCTGCACGAAGAGCGTAAGGAGGTCTTAATCCCTATTGACTTTTCCGACTTACTACTCAACGGAGTTGAACTCGGCTTTCGCTATGCCTGCAAACTCAAGGCGGAAGTAGTCCTCTTATACACTTATTTTCGGCCGGCTTATACCATTTCGTCCAATGGACATGATATGAGTGTCTATAGCCTAAGCGACAACGAATTGCTGCGTCGTCAGATAGCCCAGACGCGAGCGGATAAAGAAAACTTGGACAATCTTATTAAAAGACAAATTGCTCAGCACGAACTGCCTGACCTTCCTTATCGCTTTGAATTGAAGGAGGGCGTTCCCGAAGATGAAATTTTAGAATACTGCAAACGTCATAATCCGGCACTTGTAGTTATGGGGTCACACGGGAAAAAAGCTTCAGCTGAAATCATCGGTAGTGTTACGGGCGAAGTTCTTGAGGCCTGCGTATCCCCTGTACTTGCTCTTCCTGCTGCCAGCAAGCTCCGTGGCCCAAGCGATGTGAACAAAGTTGCATTTTTCACGAACTTTGAGCAAAAAGACCTGATAGCCATTGATAATGCCATATCGCTATTCAGGACGGAAAAACTAGAGGTCTTCTTCATTCATGCTTCCGAAAAGAAAGAGAAATGGGGCGAAGTGATACTTACTGGAATCAAAAATTATTTTGCAACGCACTATCCCGGACTTGTTACCCATTACGACATGATAAACGCCATTAACCAGGCGAAGGTAATGGACGACTACCTCAATAAGCAGAAAATAGATGTCTTGGCTTTTAATATACGGCATCGAAACTTGTTTTCACGACTCTTCAACCCGAGTTTAGCGTACAAAATGGCTCTTTATTCCGATGTCCCGCTCTTTGTAACACACATCTGAGAATGAAGAGGGGAAAACGATCGTAAAGCACAATCCCTGCCGCCTCACTATGAGCGACAGGGATTTTTTCAAAAAGGACAAAAGCCTGCCTCATAAGAGATGTCGGAATGAGTGTGTAATATGTTGTTTTTTTTTTGTACATTTGCGAGTTATTTGGTTCGGGAAAAGGAACCCGACAGAAGTATATAAACAAAGACGAAGAATAAAAAAACGACTGAAAATTATATAAAAAATGAGCGAAGAAGAAAAAGTGCAGGCAGGAGCCGATTATAATGCGAGCAGTATTCAAGTATTGGAAGGTCTCGAAGCCGTTCGTAAGCGCCCTGCTATGTACATAGGAGATATCGGTATCAAGGGGCTTCACCACTTGGTTTACGAAGTTGTGGACAATTCCATCGACGAGGCCTTGGCCGGTCATTGCGATACGATCCATGTATCCATCAATGAAGATAACTCGATAACGGTCGTCGATAACGGTCGGGGTATTCCGGTTGATGTTATCGAAAAAGAAGGCAAATCCGCTCTGGAGGTCGTGTTGACAGTGCTGCATGCCGGTGGAAAGTTCGACAAAGGGAGCTATAAAGTATCCGGAGGTTTACATGGGGTGGGAGTGTCCTGTGTGAATGCTCTTTCTCAAAATCTTCGTGTAAACGTTGCTCGCGACGGAAAAATATATCAACAGGAATATAAACGCGGCATTCCACAATATGAAGTAAAAGAAGTCGGCCCATCCTCCGAGACGGGAACTACCGTAACCTTTTTGCCCGACAGCAGTATTTTTACCGAAACAGTTTACAAGTACGAAATACTGGCCAATCGCTTACGTGAATTAGCCTATTTGAACGCCGGCATAACCCTTACCTTGACCGACAAGCGCGTAAAAAACGAAGATGGGACATTTAAACAAGAAACCTACTTCTCGCGCGAAGGACTAAAGGAATTTGTAGAATTTATCGATGGCGCTCGTGAGAAACTTATTGAGGATGTTATACATATTACCACTGAGAAAAATGGTATCCCGGTAGAGATAGCGATGACCTACAACACCTCTTACAACGAAAATATACATTCCTACGTCAACAACATCAATACCATCGAAGGAGGAACGCACTTGGCCGGTTTTCGACGCGGATTGACCCGTACCTTGAAAAAGTATGCGGAAGACAGTAAAATGCTCGAAAGACTTAAGATAGAAATAAGCGGAGATGACTTTCGCGAAGGCTTGACGGCAGTAATATCCATAAAAGTAGCCGAACCTCAATTTGAGGGCCAAACAAAAACCAAGCTGGGGAATAACGAAGTAATCGGATCGGTAGATACGGCTGTTAGCGAGGCCCTTGGCTATTACCTTGAGGAGAACCCTAAGTCGGCACGTACCGTCGTCGAGAAAGTGATATTGGCAGCTACTGCCCGTCATGCAGCCCGGAAAGCCCGTGAAATGGTGCAACGTAAATCTCCTCTTTCCGGAGGAGGACTGCCGGGGAAGCTGGCCGATTGTTCGGAAAAAGACCCGGAAAAGAGCGAACTCTTTCTGGTCGAAGGAGACTCGGCTGGTGGAACTGCCAAACAAGGCCGCAGCCGTCAGTTTCAAGCCATCCTCCCCTTGCGTGGAAAGATACTTAACGTGGAAAAAGCGATGCACCACAAAGTGCTTGAAAGCGAAGAGATACGGAATATATATACTGCCTTGGGAGTTACCATTGGTACCGAAGACGACAGTAAAGCCCTGAACCTGTCGAAACTTCGTTACCACAAGATTATCATCATGACCGATGCCGATGTTGACGGTAGTCACATTGCCACTTTGATTATGACATTCTTCTTCCGGCATATGAAAGAGCTGATAGAACAGGGATATCTCTACATAGCCACTCCTCCCTTATACCTTTGTAAGAAAGGGAAGATTGAAGAATATTGTTGGGACGATCAGCAACGCCAGGCTTTTATCAATAAATATGGAGGAGGAAACGAAGGAGGTATTCATACCCAACGCTATAAAGGTTTGGGAGAAATGAATGAAGTTCAACTCTGGGAAACAACCATGAATCCGGAAAACAGAACCTTGAGGCAAGTAACTATCGAAAATGCCGCCACGGCTGATCATGTGTTTTCCATGCTTATGGGAGACGACGTAGCCCCTCGTCGGCAGTTCATCGAAGAGCATGCAACGTATGCCAAAATTGACGCATAGCAAGCACAGGAAAAACAATGAAAATCGCAGTTTTCTGTTCCTCAAGCAGCAATATCGAAGAAAAATATAAGGAAACGGCCTTTGAATTAGGACGTTGGATTGCTCAAAACGGACACACTCTTATCTACGGAGGAGGGAGTGGAGGCTCTATGGATGCTGTGGCAGCGGGAGCTTTGCAGGAAAATGGCGCGATTATTGGGGTAATAGCAGAAGCAATTCTCCGAATGAAACGGGGAAGTTCCCTGCCCATGCAAGTCATCAAGCAAGCGACTTTAAACGAACGGAAGCTTTGGATGAAGGAGCAAGCAGATGCTTTTGTGGTGCTGCCCGGAAGTTTTGGAACTCTCGACGAGATGCTTGACGTTATCGCCTCGGGTATTGTAGGTGAACATAAAAAGCCCTTGATTATTTTGAATCAGGATGGTTTTTATGATTTGTTCTTACAGCAAATTGCTTGGATGCAAAAGGAAAAATTTACACCTGAAATAAAAAACTATCAACCTCATGTGGCGTCTGACATCGAAGGTTGTATTGAGTTAATTAAAATACATAAAACACGTTAGAAGCGTATTCTTATGAATCTTTTTTGGAAAAAATTTTTTAGAAGTCTGACTCCAACAGCTAAATTCGAAGAAAACGAGAGAAAAGCAAGAAGTGCCATGCGTCGCTACGACGAAGTTGCTAAGTCTGCTGAATTGGAGGAGTTTAAATCATTGGCCCTGACCATAAAATCTTCTGAGTTTCAGGGAAAGAAGAAAACCTTCCAAAATCGCAAATACAAGGATACGGAAGAATACCGAATCGTAAAAAAACTGCAAAAACTGGAATCGAACTCGGATATCAAACGCTACTTTCATGTTTTGAGTTCGGATATTTTGCAGCAATATTTGGCATTCAAAGCAAGTCCCAATTTTATGCAATTGAGGGATGCTAAGGTTGTTGCTAAATCGGAGCTGCTGCAACGTTTGAGACATTTCGAAAAATCAAAAGATTACAAGATTTATACGCGTTTTCACAACTCCTACATCATAAAGGAAATGGACGAGTTGCGAAAAAAAGTGTCATCTCCTAAGTTTAAGGAAATGAACAGGTTTTGGTCGGACAACAAGCGCTGGCTTACAACCCCCGAATACGCACAAGAGCAGCGTTATTATCAGTTGGCAAAAAATCCTGATATTGTTTTTTACAACTCTCTGAACCCGGAGAAGTTCAAAAATTACAGAGAAACGGTTCTCACCTTTCGTGAGAATTTCGATTTCAATACATTAGATAAAGCCAATTGGACCTTCGGACTCCACTATAAAAGTCCTCAGCTAATCGAAAAACACTCGTTTGCAAATGAAAAGCAGGCATATACTTTCGGACGGAATACGGGAGTAGAAGACGGTATCCTGAAAATTCATACGAAGAACGAGAGAACGATTGCACGGGCTTGGGATACTAAAAAAGGCTTTATCGATAAGGAGTTCCATTTTACTTCCGACGTGCTCCACACAGCGGATGCTTTCCGTCAGCAAGAAGGAGTATTCAGTGTTAAATTGCGCTGTTTTGGAGATGTGCATCACGCCTTGTGGTTGGGAGCTGACGACAAACTGCCCCATGTCAACATTTTCCACTACAACGGAAAAGAGCTTACTGTAGGAAATGCCAATAAAAACATTGTTGACGGAGTGAGTATCACGGGAATAAATCCGTCCAGTTTCTATATTTATACACTGCGATGGACCAAAAAAGAATTGATTTGGTTCGTGAATAATTTGGAAGTTTATCGAACGAGTAATCAGATACCACGAGAAAAAATGTACATCGGTATCAATTCTTTTATATCGCAAAAACAGAAGGGAGGTACCGGATCCTTTGAAATCGATTGGATAAAAGTATATCAGTAAAATACTATAAACTTAAAAGCAGTAGTTCGGTTTGTCGCTGTCCTTTAAAAGGGATTGAGGAAAGTCCGGGCAACAAAGAGCACCATGCTTCCTAACGGGAAGCTGTCCGCGAGGGTAGATAAGCGTAACAGAAAATAACCGCAGTAACTGAAAAGAAACTGTAAGGGTGAAAAGGTAGGGTAAGAGCCTACCGGTTCGCGTGGTGACATGCGAAGCCGTACGCCTCATGGGTTGCAAGATCATGTATACCGACGTATGTAGAGTTGCTCGCTCGATGTCGGGGGGTAGATCGCTTAGAAACAAATGCTGACATTTGTTCCAGATAAATGACAAACATTTTACTTTACACTAAAATACAGAACCCGGCTTATAGAATTACTGCTTTTTCTCTTTTATGTCGAAGTACGGAACCGAGAAGCATAGGGCTCTCACATATGACAGTTTTTTTGAAAAACCTTGAAATAACCATCTCTCGCTTATGTCCAAACTAATACTTTTTATTCAAGGTCTGTATCAATTTGTTCGTTACGACATCTGGCGTATTACCGAACACGAACTGACGAAAACCCGGAAATTTACCTACCGTACACTTAAAACAATTGTAATATCCGTTCGAGGCTTCATTGACGACCAACTAAATACAAAGGCCTCCGCTCTTACTTACTCCATTTTATTTGCTGCTGTTCCTTGTGTGGCTTTGCTCCTTGCCATATCCAAAGGCTTTGGAATCGAGACGTATATCAAGAACTGGATGTTAGAGTCCTTTTCGGAACATACGGAAGTGATTCCCAATCTGATGGATTTTGTCGAGCGCTATCTGTCAACAACTCGGGGAGGCGTCTTTTTGGGAGTCGGTATCGTTATCTTACTTTGGTCGGTGATGAGTTTCTTCATGCAGGTAGAGGGAGCTTTCAACGATATCTGGCAGGTGAAAAAATCGCGTTCTTTTGTACGGCAGTTTACGATATATTTCTCTACCATCCTTATACTCCCTATACTCATTGTTGTTTCCAGTGGTCTTTCGATATATATACATACCTTCTTCTCACAAAGCTTTTTATACGATATCATCATAAGTCCCATAATTCGTTTCGGCGTAAAGCTGACGCCTTTTGTGCTGAACTGGATTATTTTCACATTACTGTATTTGTTAATCCCTAATACAAAGGTTCGCTTTATAAATGCCTTGGTAGCAGGAATTTTTACCGGGACGGCTTTTCAACTCTTTCAGGCTTTGTACATCAGCGGACAGATAAATCTCTCGCGCTACAACATCGTTTACGGAAGTTTTGCCGCCATTCCCTTATTGTTACTTTGGTTACGAATTTCCTGCCTGATTATTTTACTTGGAGCTGAAATTTCCTATGCAATGCAAAATACTCATTTCTTTGAGTACGAAACCGATACAAAGAATATCAGCCGTCGTTACAAAGACTTTATCACAATTTTTATTACCCATGTGGTTGTAAAGCGTTTCGAAGCACAAGAGCCGGCATGGTCTTCCGAAGATATCGCACAACAGTACAACCTGCCCATTCGCATGGTAAACCAGATATTGTTTGAATTGGTCGATGTGAAAATTCTAAGTGTGATTTATGATGAAAAATCGGGTGAAAAAACCTACCAGCCCGCATTCGACATCAATAAATTGAGTCTCTATGTACTCTTTGATAAACTGGAGAGTCATGGATCCGAACAATTTTTAACAAATAAAAAAGTAGAATTGGAAGACTTCTGGAAGAAAATACTTGTTTTGCAAGAAAGCAGGAAAGAGCTTTTTCGAGATGTTCTCATTAAAGATATTGAAAAATAACGCTCCAAATTTCCGATTGGAGCAACTAATTAAAGTCTATCATATAGATGTTGAAGTCATTACATATATCTAATTATGCGCTTATCGAGCGACTTGACATTGATTTTGAGTCCGGTTTCTCGGTTGTTACCGGTGAGACCGGTGCCGGAAAATCTATTATACTTGGAGCCTTAGGGCTTGTTACCGGGTTGCGTGCTGATAACAAAAGTATCAAACAGGGGCAAGAGAAGTGCATTGTAGAAGCTTCTTTTGATATAACAAACTACAAACTTAAAGGCTTATTTGAGGAGAATGACTGGGATTACGAAGCCAATAATTGCCTGATAAGAAGAGAATTAACCGCTCAAGGGAAATCAAGAGCTTTTATCAATGACACACCGGTAGGACTGAATCAGTTGCGGCTGTTGACCGATTATTTGATAGACATCCACTCCCAGCATGAAAATTTGCTCCTAAGCAAGACCAACTATCAACGTGAAGTGCTTGATATCGTAGCTCAGAACGAATCCTTGCTTCCTTCATACAGAGAGTGTTATGAACTTTGGAGAAAACTACGATCCGATTTAAGTCGCCTGATGGAGCGTGCTGAGAAGTCAAAAGCAGATCGGGAATATATTCAGTTTCAATACAATCGTTTAAATGATGCGCAATTGAAGGAGGGAGAGCAGGAGGAAATCGAGCAAGAGCTAAAAACTCTTGAACATGCAGAAGAGATTAAAACGGAGTTGCTGCGTTTTAATGCATCCACCAGCGATGAAAATGCTGCACTGCCTCTTTTAAAAGAAGGCATGCAATCCCTTTCGAAGATAAAACATTTTATCCCTGAGGGCGATAAGCTTTACGACCGTACCCAATCCCTATACATAGAGCTGAAAGATGTGACGGACGAAGCATATTCCTTGGCAGAAAAAGTTGAACTTGACCCCTTACGCTTGGAATCTCTTTCGGAAAGACTTCACGTACTTTATGACTTGCAAAAGAAACATAATGTATCATCAAATGCTGCATTGATAGAGATTCGAGATGCACTTGCCACAAAACTGGATGAAATAGAATCATTTGATGATGAAATTAACAAATTAGAGCAAAAAATAGAAACACTCACTGCCGAGTTGCACGACTTGGCCGAAGCTGTCGGTGCGTCCCGCCGAAGCATAGCCCCGCTTGTTAAATCGGAATTGGAGAATACACTTAGTAAACTGGGCATGCCCAATGTTTGCTTTGAAGTGGATATACGCAATATTCCCGAATTTACTTCTCAAGGCAAAGAAGAAGTACAATTTCTGTTTTCTGCAAATAAGAACCGCCTCCCGGAGCCAATAGCTCAAATAGCATCAGGAGGAGAAATGTCCAGACTGATGCTATCGATAAAAGCTCTAATTGCAGGGAAAATAAGCCTACCTACCATCATTTTTGACGAGATAGACACCGGTGTCTCAGGAGAGATTGCAGATCGTATGGGGAAGATCATGAGCCAAATGGCTCTTGACGGAATGCAAATCATCTCTATAACTCATCTTCCTCAGATTGCAGGAAGAGGCAAGGTACACTATAAGGTCTTTAAGACGGAAAACGAACAATTTACTCATACGCAAATACGACGCATTAATGACGAAGAGCGAGTTGTGGAGCTGGCTAAAATGCTAAGCGGTAGTCACGTAAGTGAGGCTGCTCTGCAAAATGCTGCTGAATTGTTAAAAAATCACTGAGAAGCTTGAGTGAGGTGAATCAGAGCCTGTTCTTCTCAAGACAACAAATCCAATGCTCATTTTTCCAAACTGCTCTTATTTTCTTACTTTTGCATAAAATTTTCAGAAGCCTTATACCACAAAGCTGATTGTTAATGCAGATAGGACGTAGAGATGTAGCTTGGAACTTTGCTGCCACATTTATGCGTGTAGCCTCGGGCTTAATAGTATTGCCTTTGGTACTGCGTATGCTGCCTCAAGACGATATTGGGCTGTGGTATGTCTTTGTCAGTGTCGGCTCCATTGCTACTTTGCTTGATTTCGGCTTTTCTAATTCCTTTTCACGTAATATCACTTATATCTTTAGCGGAGTCAAAGAGTTGCTGGCTGAAGGACATGTCGTTGTTGATAAGAACCAAGCCGTAGATTATAGCCTCCTGAAGAGTGTTATTAAGTTGATGCGTCTTTTTTATGCCGCCGTTGCATTACTTTTTCTTTTTTTATTTGTTCTTATTAGTTTCTTTTATCTTCCTCATATTCTGCTCGACTACACCGGAAATACCGACACTATCAAGATGTCGTGGTATGTTTACGGACTGTTCATAGCCTATCAATTGTACACATATTATTATAGCTCGTTGCTAATCGGACGAGGGTATATAAAGCAAAGTCAGCAGGCAATTGTTTTGGGATTGGGAGCGCGTATTGCTATTTCCGCCTCATGCTTGCTTGCCGGTCTGGGGATTTTCTCACTGGTGATCGCTCAATTTATCGGAGATATTCTAACGCGAAGCTTAGCTCATTTCTTTTTCTTTGACAAAGAATTGAGGAGCAATTTAAAATATGCTCAGAAACAATCGGTTACCCGTCTGATGAGAATTATAGCTCCTAACTCGATCCGAATAGGACTTACTTCATTAGGAGGGTTTTTCGTTACCAAGAGCTCCTTATTCATTGCTCCTTTGTTTTTACCTCTGGCTGCAATCGCTTCTTTCGGTATCACAAAGCAGCTCGTTGATTTGATTGCTTCAATAGGGACTTTATGGTACTCTACTTTTAATCCCAAAATAACGGAGTATCGCGTAACCGGAGATGCTGCAGGAGTCAAGCGCTTGTATATAAAAAGTCAACTTTGGCTGATTTTTGTTTTCTCCGTTTGTGGTGTCGGACTGCTGCTTTGTGGCGAGTGGCTGTTAGAGCTTATTAACAGTAAGACCCAGCTTCTTTCGCAAGCTAGCGTAGCTTTGCTTATTCTTGTTTCGTTTTTGGATGTGCATTGTAGCCTCTCCATGTCTTTGTTGCTCACCAAGAATGAAGTTCCTTATGTAAAATCCTTGCTACTGACCGGGCTTGCCACGGTGCTGTTGTTGATATTTTTTCTTGACCAAACTTCCTTGGGAGTTCTCAGTCTGATTCTGGCCCCCGGAATCGCCCAACTGTTTTATCAAAATTGGAAATGGCCGATTACCGTATGGAAGGAAATGGATATGAAAATAGCGGATTATCGAAATGTAATTTCCTGGAAAATAAACTCATATACATGAATTAAAACACTTAAGTTACTATATGTTGTATCAATTAAAAAAAATGCTTTTTCCTGTCAAGTCCGTCTTTCTCAGCAGTTACTCGGACAATCGCTCTTATCCGGATTTTTGCAATAAGGCCAGCTTAGATTCAAAAACTTTTGCCGATTTTAGAACCGACAAGAATTATAAAAAGATTCTTGAGCATCTCAGTAAAGAGCAAGGACAAGCTTATATAGAAGAAGCACGCAGATTGGATCCGGATATTTTTAAGCACATCGCCCTGTTCAAAGAAAACGATCGATACGGAAATCCTCAGCTTTTCGATTATCCCGATATGGGCGAAATATCCCCAACCACCTTACGTTACATAAAAGTCCTGGCGGAACTTGTTCATTACTTCGGTAGTTTGGATGGATTAAATATCTGTGAGATAGGGGTAGGATACGGAGGTCAGTGCCGGCTTATAAATAGCCTTTACAAGGTTGACACATATACGATTGTGGATATAAAACCGGCTTTGAGGCTCTGTCAGAGATACCTGGACAACTACCCTCTGAAAACTTCGCTTTCATTTCAAACAATGAACGAGCTGAAAAAGCAGCGCTATGACTTGCTAATCAGTAATTATGCTTTCACCGAACTTCGGAGGGAGTTTCAGGATGTGTATCTTGAAAAGGTAATTTTGAATGCCTCCAAAGGCTATATCACATACAACGATGTAAATCCGGAAGGGTTCGACTCCTATAAAAAAGAAGACTTACTCAAGAAAATCCCCAACTCCAGGATAATAGCAGAAAGACCTCTTACCCACGAACGCAACTGTATAATTATTTGGGATTGATTCTACGCTTAATTGACTGCTCTATGATAATCAGCAAACTAAAAGGAGGCTTGGGAAATCAGCTGTTTCAATACGCCATCGGTAGAAAAATGGCCTTGGAACAAGGAGTAGAACTCAAATTAGAGCTTTCTTTTTTCGAGAGGAAAAATAATAAGACTCAAGCTCGGGATTTTGGATTGAGCTGTTTCAACATCGATGCTTCGATTGCAAGCTCGGAGGACATACGAATGATTCTTGGTCCCCATTTTCTTAGGCCGTTGAAACGCCGCTTATCTAAAATGGGTATTCCTCTGTTTACATGGAACTACGTTAGAGAGAGCTCTTGGGCATATCATCCGGAAATTCTAAAAAAGAAAGCTCCGCTAATACTTGACGGATATTGGCAAAGTGCCGCTTATTTTGAAAGCATTAGAGATGTATTATTGTCTGATTTTGAGTTGAAAGCAGAATGTGTATCCGATAAACTTCGGCTATTACAAAAACAAATTACTACCGAGTCTTCGGTAGCACTTCATGTCAGGAGAGGCGACTATGTTACTAATCCCATTGTAGCTAAAGAGTTTGGCATTTGCTCCGAATCCTATTACGAAGAAGCTGTTAGCTATATGAAAGCTCTTGAAGGCGAACCTGTCTTTTTTGTCTTTTCGGATGATATTGATTGGTGTAAAAAACATTTCGGAGAAAAAGCCGGAACATTTGTTTTTGTATCCGGGAATCAGGATTACGAAGACTTGATGCTTATGAGCGCTTGTAAACATCAAATAATTGCAAACAGTTCATTCAGTTGGTGGAGCGCCTGGTTAAACAAAAATCCGGAAAAGAAAGTGATTGCTCCCAAAATATGGTTTGCAGATACTCAGATGTATAAAACAGAACATATTGTACCTCAAGAATGGATACGGATATAAAAAAAACGACGAATACATCGTATCCGGTTTCCATATTGGTTCCGGTCTATAATGTATCCCGGTATGTTGAGCGTTGTGCAGTATCTCTGTTCGAGCAGACATTTGAGCGTATCGAATTTGTGTTTGTCGATGACTGCAGTCCCGACGACAGTATAGCTATTCTCAATGAAGTTGCCGAAAGATATCCGGAACGTAAGCCCCATATTAAGCTTATCCGCCATAGCTCCAACCGGGGCATTGGAGCAAGCCGAAATACGCTGCTCGAAAATGCTTCGGGGGATTACCTGATGTGGGTCGATAGTGATGATTTTATTGAAAAAAATGCCGTGGCGTTTATGCTGGAACATGCACAAAAAAATGTTGCAGATTTGCTGACGTCCGAAAGTTACTACATCTACTACAGCAATACTCAGAAAAATAAGTATTCTCAAAAATCCTCTGCTTGTCCGTTTGAGTATCTCGCAGATTTAAGTAAACGAAGTAGCCGAGCCGCCCTGTGGGGGACTTTATCTAAGCGTGAACTTTGGTCTGTTCACGCTATACGGATTCCGGAGGGTATTAATTATGGGGAAGATTATTTTTGCACTGTATGTCTATTTGTATTAGCCGGCAAGATTCATATTGTTGATTTCCCGTTTTACTTTTATAGTCGGGAAAATACGGCATCCTATACAACGGGAAGGAAGACGGAGAATCATTTTAAGTCCATTTCATTACTTTTCGATAATCTCGAAGATTTCTTTGTTAAAAGGGGAGAGGTTGAAAAATATAACCGCTTTTTGTCCACTGCTCGTGTATTGGAGTTGGGATCTTTGCTTTTGCATACATCCCGATACCTGAGAAAAAAATACGCTCGAAAACTAACTCTTCTCGATCTGGAAAAAGCCTCAGAGGACTCTGTATTCTCTTCCTGGCAATCTTTTATGCTCCGCCAGATTGTTTCCGGGCATTTCTTTTTCTCAGATATATTGCTATTCTCAGCAAAAGTTTTGCGACGTGTTATGGGTATAAACTTCTGACAATTACGCTAAATGAAAATAATATATAATATATCTTCTACGGCTACTCAAGGAGGAGGCATGGAGCGGGTGATAGTAGATAAGATTAACTATCTGGTCGAACAATTTGGCCACGACATCCTGCTCATCACTACCGATCAAAAGGGGAGAGAATCATTTTATCCATATTCTCCTAAAATTCGTCATATCGAACTTGGAATCAATTACGACGATATTGCGCGCAACAACGGTCTTTTGCGATCGTATATACTGTATCGAAAAGCTTTGAAAAAACACAGACAGGAGCTTGAAAAAATTTTAAAGATAGAGAAAGCCGATGTAGTCGTATCCCTATCGCGCGACGAAAAAGAGTTTTTGTATAAGATAAAGGATGGAAGTAAGAAAATTCTTGAATCCCATAGATGTCTTAAACCAAGAGCTTGGATTGAGTTTGAAAGAACGAAATCCTGGTTGATGAAACTGAAAATCCTCTACCGTCTTATACACGAAAGCAGCCTGCCTCGGCTTTACGACAGGTTTGTCGTTCTGACAGAGGAGGACGCTAAAAACTGGAGGGAAAAGAAAAACATAATAGTGATTCCCAATCCATTACCCTTTGAGAATGTCGCCAAGCCGAATTACGCCTCTGAAAATGTATTGTGTGTTGGTCGTATCTCGAAAGATAAGGGAATCGACCGGCTGGTTGATATATGGTATCGTATTTCTGCTGATTTTCCTGCTTGGAAACTGACGCTTGTAGGTGATATCGTAGATCGGGATATTATCACAAAAATCGAACACCTGCATCTGACGGATTCCATACAAATTAAAACAGTGACACCACAGATCTTGGAGGAATACCTCGATGCCTCGATTTGCGTTATGACTTCTCGCTTCGAAGGGCTTCCCATGGTGTTGCTGGAAGCTTACTCCGTTGGTTTGCCTGTTGTCGCTTATGCTTTTAAATGCGGACCAAGAGATGTTATTGATAATTCTCAAGATGGTTTTTTAGTTGAGGAAGGAGATGCCGATGATTTTGTAGAGAAGTTGGGAAAACTCATGAAAAACAGTTCCCTGCGCTCCGCAATGGGCGAAAAAGCCCGTGAAAACAGCAAGCGATTTGCGATGGATGTAGTGATGAACAAGTGGCAAGAGTTATTCTTGCAATTATGCAATAAATAAAACAATTCTTTATTTGCAGGATTGATACACAGCTGCAATTTTTTCACCGATGCTGCTTTTGTCGAAGCGATTTTGTAATTCCTCTGCAATACGACGATGATTAAACTGTGTCATCAAAGCTCTTTCGAATGCATTTACCCAACTCTCAACTGTATTTTCACAAAGGATACCGTTGTTATCATGAATTAATTCGGGTAAAGCGCCGACCTTGGAACAAATCACCGGAGTACCGGTAAGTAGAGCCTCGGCCACAACGACTCCGAAAGTCTCTATCAAGGTTGCATGTACGAAAAAATCCGATTCCTGAAGCTGTTGTGCTATGTCTTTTTTGGGAAGAAATCCTTTGAAAATAGCTTTTACCTCTTTTTGAGCCGCTAAAGACTCCAACTCATTTATTTTATCTCCACCGCCTATCATAGTAAGCTCTACGGATACTGCCCGTTTCCTCTTTTGGAATTCTGAAATGGCCTCTATAAGTAGTTCCGGTTGCTTGGCGGCTCCTTTTTTCATCCGAGACCACGTGGCTATAGCGCAAAGGCGGAGCTTTCCTTCCTGTGGTTGTTTGGCTTTGTATGTAAAAAACTCCGGAGGAACAACGTTTCCAATAATGCTGAATTTTTTGTCATCTGCGGGGATGTCAAATGATGTTGAAATTGTTTGTTGCAGAAAGCCTGAGACAGGAAGTATCCGGGCAGCATTCCGATAGGCTTTTGCCCCCCAGCAGGAGAATGCCAGCTGTTTCGAAAAATCTTCTATTTTTGTCCAGTGCTCCGTTATAATATGCTTCTTTCGCAGTTTCTTAGATAAAAAGTAACCTACTATACCCGCAGGAAAGACTACATTCGAGTGGATGAAATCCGGATTGAAATGCTTCCTCAACAGCCTGTCATAAGTCTTTTTGATAACGAAATAATGAAGCGGGAAAGCATGATAAATTAAATCCCGAAATCTTGATTCGATTTCAATGACAATATTTCGTGTGCCTGTTTCGTCTTTGAAATCGGAAAGGCTTTTCTTCCAAAGTTTTTTACTCCGATGCACCAACAAAGCCATTACCACCACATCATGGCCTGTGCTACGGACAGCATGCGCGTGTTCTCTAATAAAAATACCGAAATTCGGATTTCGAGATGAAGGATACCAGGAAGTCAGAAAAAGTATCTTCATTGAAAAACAGCTAAGTATTTACTTTCTTTCCTGTCCGATATATTCCACAATCCAGCTTCCGACTTCATCTGTTGAGTAAGCCTTAGCTCCATCGGCAATGTCCTCCGTGACGATACCAGCTTCCATACTGGCCGTTACGGCCTTTCGAATGCAGGCCGCTTCTTCGGGCATGTGGAAGGCATATTCGAACATCAATGCTGCAGAAAGGATGGTGGCTAATGGGTTTGCTATATTTTTGCCCGCAGCCTGAGGATAGGAGCCGTGTATGGGTTCAAACACAGATGTGTGCAATCCGATAGAAGCGGAAGGAAGCATTCCCAGCGACCCTGTGATGACGGAGGCTTCGTCGGTCAGGATATCTCCGAAGAGATTCTCCGTTACCAATACGTCGAAACTTTTAGGCCACTGTATGATGCGCATTGCAGCATTGTCCACAAACATGTATTCGGTTTCAACATCGGGATATTTAGTTGCGATTTCTTGCGCAATTTGTCTCCACAGACGCGAACTGGCCAGTACATTGGCTTTATCCACAACGGTCACTTTCTTTCTGCGCTTACCTGCAAAATTGTAAGCTAAATGGAGAATGCGCTCAACTTCTTCGCGTGTATAAACACAAGTGTCATAGGCCGTATTGCCGTCTTCGCTTCGGCCTTGAGGGCGTCCGAAGTAAAGCCCTCCCGTAAGTTCACGGATACACATAAAATCGGCTCCATCCACCAAGTCGGCACGCAACGGTGACTTGTGCAGAAGCTGCGGAAAGGTTGATACCGGACGTATGTTTGCATAAAGCCCCAAGTCCTTACGCATTTTCAGCAAGCCCTGTTCAGGACGTACTTTAGCTTTCGGATCGTTGTCGAACTTCGGATCGCCAATGGCTCCGAAAAGTACGGCATCGGACTGCATACAAAGCTTGTGAGTTTCGTCCGGGTAGGGACTACCTGTAGCATCAATCGCACAGGCTCCGACAATGCCTTCTTGATACTCCAGACGATGGTCAAATTTTTCACAAACCACTTGAGTTACCTGTAAGGCCTGTTTTACAATTTCAGGCCCGATTCCATCCCCCGGAAGGACAGCTATTTTCAGTGTTTTCATTTTGTTTTTAGACGCTAATTTCTGCAAAGGTAAGGAAAAGCAATCGTTGCGACAATGCTTGTCATCAGATGTGTCGAAATTTCAGCATTATAAGGAGTTTACATTGAAACATCAGGAAGGATACGTCTGATGCTATGGAGCTTGTGTGAGTAGGAATGTTCGCCATCGGGAAGAATTCCTTCGCTATCGATGCTTTCTATTTTAACCCAGCCCGATGCATGAAGGATTTGGCGATTGTTGATCAGTATGCCGACGTGGGAAACTCGGTTCTTATCCTTCGAAAAAAAAGCCAGATCACCTGCTTGCGCCCGGTCAATCGACTTTACTAGCTGTCCCTCTTGTGCCTGTTGCCAGGCATCGCGGGGCAGGCAAAATCCCGCCATGGAAAATACAACCTGAACCAATCCCGAACAATCGATGCCTAAAATAGATTTTCCACCCCATAAATAAGGTGCATTCAGGAAGAGATGAGCATAACGAAGCACTTGTTCTCCCGATTGACAGCTGCATTCGGAAAGATCTGCCGCATTATAGGCGTAGTTTTCTCCCTTGACGATGCAACGTCTTTCTTGATCGAGCCGCATCACGGAAGCTGCCGGTAAATGTGTCTTTTTGTGTGTGGAGGATTGCACACATACCGATAATGCTGTGGAAATTCTAAACGCTTGCTTGCTCCGCAGCATTTCAAGATATTCTTCCTCTGACAGGAGTGAGAGCATCTTTTTATCCGCCCATCCGGTATAATTATCCACCATATTACGAATATAAAGCCAGTTAGCTTGTTCGGAGAGAATTTCGACGCATTCGCCAAAGAGCAGTTGCGATAACATTTCACTACTCTCCATGTGCTCGCGCCGAATGGGGACTAAGGGAAGGGTTACAATAGCATACATAAAGTCCTGTTCTAAAATTTGGAACAAAAATACATAAAGTTTATCGGACTAATTTCAATGTTGTCCTAAATAAATTATGAGCGAGGGATAGCCCGTTGAGGTATAAAGCCCAA
>BDEJ01000037.1 GCA_001653155.1 Porphyromonadaceae bacterium H1 | reverse complement strand
TCCGATAAAATCAATCCTTACCTATTCCCTAATAGTTGCATTTGCTAATTGAATTTACGGAACCCTTCCTGCGCTTTGTCTTGTCGCAGGTCTTGCTCCGGTTTAGGTCAAAGCAGGGCGTAAAGCTTCCTGTGAGCGGTTCGGTAAGCTGGGGCTGTATGTATTCGTACTGAACTTTGAGTGAAATAGCTCCGTGCGATCGACCAAACGCCCTTCCTTTACCTGATAGAAACGTTGGTTGCTCGTAGGAGCATCGAGCCCGCCTAAGGCTTCGATGTAAGGGCCGATTTTCACATAGTCGAAACTTTCCGGCGAACAATCATGAGGGAACTGCGCCCGGCCCGAGTACCATGCTGTTTTCAAACGCCCCTGTGTGCTTTCGCGTACAAAGAGTGCGAGGCTTTCTACGCTTTTAGGGTCGGCATCGCCTCCCATGAAGCAAATGCAGGTCAGCGCTTCACCGTAGCTGGTTAGTAAGGTGCCAAGTGCCTTTCGGTCAAGGCACTCGCCCTTGTCTTCCTGCAGGTGTGGACTGTGACAGCCCTTACAGCGGTGCGGGCAGTTGCTTATGTTAATGGCTAAGCTGACTTCGCCCGGCACCTCCTGAAATACGATATCATAACTGAGAAAGCGTAGCATAATGACGTTTGGAGGCTTCTACCTGCCTGCTTTGTGAGAAATTGCTGACACGTTTCATGTAACCGATAATGCGTGTCAGATAATCGAGTTCCTGGCTTCCGCATGCGGGGCATGCTTTCAAGTTGCGTTTATCAATGTGTCCGCAGTCCTTGCACACCGTATTCGGAATATTAAAGGTGAAATAATTACAGCCTTCTTGAATGGCTACGCGCAAGAGATGACGGTATTGTTCTTTGCTTAAATGTTCGTCGAGGTTCATATGCAGAGCCGATCCGCCGGTTAGGTGTTCGATGTACTTGCGTCCGTGCAGGCGGAATTTGTCGATGATATTCAATTTAGTATCCTCCACAATGTAGAAGTAGCTGTTGTAGCAATCGCGCTTTGCCTGAAAGCCGTCGCGTTTATCCCACTTGGCGTGCTTTACTCCTACATTCTCAGCCGGTATCATCTCGCAGTTGAACATCACATCTTTTGTCCGGTATCGTTTGTTATAGTCCTCAATCAATCCCAGTACATGTTGTACGAAATCTACATAATGCTGATTGTCGGATATTTCGATGCCAAGCGCTTCGGCTGCTTCGACCAATCCATTCACTCCGATAGTGAGGTACTGACGTCCCATGTTGATGTATCCTGCGTCAAAGAGGGGGAGCATGCCTTTGGCCTGCATGTATTTGAGGTTTTCGTTGTAAGCCAGCTGCACCTTGTGCACCAGATCCACCACTTCTTCGAGGAAGAACTGATAGTGCATTTCCTTACGCATGGCATGTTGTATGCAGCGGTTCAGGTTTATGGTCAGCACGCTTTTTGATCCCGTAGAAACACCTCCGGCTCCGAGTGTGTAGCTGAAACCGTTATCCTGGATTTCGTTTCGTAAGCGGCAGCAGCTGCTCAGCGAGTCGGCGTTATCACTCATATAGGTGAAGAATGAATGCCCTTCAGCATACATCTCCGCTGTGAAGTCTCCGTACTCCTTGTCTTTTACTTCTCCATTTTCGCTCAACAGGGCCATTGTCTCGACCGGGAAAGTAAGAACCGTTCTGGTGCGTTCCTGGTTGAACCACTTCATAAAGCGCTTTTGAAGCCAGCTGAGTGATTCCCAATGAGGACGGCTTCCGTTCGGAAAAACAAAGTTCTCGAAGAGGCTGTTGAAGTAATAGCGGTCGTAATAGGAAATATTCCAAAATACGGCTTGGAAATTTCGAGCTCCAGTAGGTTGATTGATGGAGTACACGATTTGTTCGAAATGGTCGGTGATTACCTTATCGAGGCTGCGTTGTTTTTTTGATAAGTCGACTATACGTTCCGGGTTCAGATAATAATCTTCACCGTATTCCAAACCAATGAAATAATTCATGTACATTAGGAACTCCGGGGTGGCACAAGCTCCGCTCAACATGCTCGACACGATAAATACCATGTTGATAAAACCTCCGCAAAAGGATTTTAGGTTTGTGGGGGCTTTGGAATTTCCTCCGATAGAGGTCGTCCCTCCGATAAGCCAAGGGTACATGGTGATGCTGGCACAATAGTTGGCCAAGCTTGTTTCGTCGTTTTTATAGATGTAATGGTTGTTCAGCAACTCGATGTAGCGATCGGCCAATTCCTTGCCATACATTTCTTTCAGGCGATCGGTGAGCATCCTTCGGTTGAGGCGGATGAAGTTCGACTTCGGGAGCTCGCCGATTAGGGTTGCCATGTTTTTATTTTCCACATTGGCGTTGGCATCATACTTGCTTCCTGTGGCGGCATTCTTGGCATCGCAGTAATCCATCAGGAACTGTAACTTGTCGCGTACCTCACGATCTTCCAGGTGCTTTTGCCGATAGAGCATATAGGATTTTGCGACTGCATAATAACGTTCAGCCATTAAAGCTACCTCTACTTGATTTTGAATCTCTTCTACGGAAATACCGTTTTTGATGCTGATCCGGCTTAAAATGTTGGTTATCACATCGTCCGTAGCAAAACTGCCGACCGATAGAAATGCTTTCCGGATTGCACTTTTGATTTTCTCCATCGAAAAGACTTCCTCTTTTCCATCTCGTTTGATGATGACTGTTTCCATGTTGTGTTTGTTTTTTTATGTTGATAAAAGTTCGTTTTGACGCATAAAAACGGGCACTCTCGTGTGACAGATACAACCACCGCATGCAGTTGTACGAAAGGGAAAATGCTAAACCGGAAAAGGTCTTTGTTGGCCGATATTTTGAAGATTGCCGAAACCGATCCTGTTGCCTTTCGCCCGAAAGCCCGGATATTCATTTGCATACGGCAGGTCTTCTGACTTACTCTTGTTTTCTCGAAACACCTTCCCATCCTTAGTTTTGCGGACAGTGGCATAAACGTTTCGATAAATCCTGATTTTGTTTGTGCAACAAAGTTCTCAGGCGGGAGTTTACAGCTACGGGGATAGTTCTCGATTTGCACGGGATTCCCTTTTCATCCGAAATGCTTGCTTTCGGAACCGTAAGCGTTGCAAATGTAATGTTTTTGTTTGAGAAAATAGCTGAAAATGGGAAGAAAAATTATCAACAAAACAGGAAAGTTTCCCATTTTAAAAGTTAATATACAGTTTATGAGTGGTTTGTGTTTATTCTTTTCGTAAAAAGTTTTCCGATATGAAAATCTTCTTTCCGATTCATTTCTCTTTTTGGGATGAGGAAGTAGATGCGCGAAAGCGCTGACTTTTGTAAGAAGCCAGCGCTTTCGTGCATATTTTTTCGTTATTTCCGAGTGTTTTTTGACGTCTTGGGAAAGGTGCTGTTTGGAGAGCCAGTGATCTTTTATTGCGGACTTGCAGCGTCCAAAGCTTGTTTTATATCGTCGATGATGTCGTCGCTGTGTTCAATTCCGGTGGAAAAGCGGATTAGGTCGGGATGTACTCCGGCTTTTAGCAGTTGTTCTTCGGATAGCTGCCGGTGTGTGTGACTTGCCGGGTGCAGTACGGAAGTACGGGCATCGGCTACGTGTGTAACAATAGCTGCTAACTTTAGTTTGTCCATGAAGCGTATGGCAATATCTCTTCCTCCTTTCAACCCAAAGCAGAGTACGCCGCAGGATCCATTCGGGAGGTATTTTTGTGCTAATTTATAGGCGGGGTCGTTTTTTAAATCGGGATAACGTAGCCAAGCTACACGTCTGTCTTGTTGGAGGAATTCTGCAACTTTAAGTGCATTTTCGCAATGACGAGGCATGCGCAGGTGTAAAGTCTCCAAGCCGATATTCAACAGAAAGGCATTCTGTGGGGATTGAGTGGAGCCTAAGTCGCGCATTAGCTGGACCGTAGCTTTGGTAATATAGGCTTTTTGTCCAAAAGCCTTTGTATATATCAAACCGTGATAAGATTCGTCGGGTTGTGTCAGGCCGCTAAATTTATCGGCATACTGTTCCCAATCGAAATTTCCACTATCGATAATTGCTCCTCCCAATGAGGCGGCATGCCCATCCATGTATTTTGTGGTGGAATGTATTACGATATCTGCTCCCCATTCGAAGGGTCGGCAGTTTATTGGGGTGGCAAAAGTGTTGTCTACTATTAGAGGCACTCCGTTTTGGTGGGCGATGCGGGCAAATTTTTCAATATCAAGTACCTTTACAGCAGGGTTGGAAATTGTCTCGGCGAACAACAGTTTGGTGTTGGGACGGAAGGCTTTATTTATTTCCATTTCGTCGGCATCCTGATCTATAAAAGTGACTTCGACGCCCATTTTTGCCAGGGTTACAGCAAATAAATTGGAGCTTCCTCCGTAAATGGCAGAAGAGCTTACAAAATGATCGCCTGCCGAACAAATATTCATGATTGAATAAAAGCATGCGGCTTGCCCTGAGGATGTTAGCATGCCTGCTACTCCCCCTTCGAGTGCTGTTATTTTGGAGGCTACCGCTTCGTTCGTAGGGTTTTGCAGACGGGTATAAAAATATCCACTTGCTTCCAAATCGAAGAGCTGAGCCATTTGCTCACTTGTTTCGTACTTGAAAGTCGTGCTTTGGACGATGGGCACAATGCGCGATTCTCCTTTTTGAGGCTCCCATCCGGCCTGTACGCACAAGCTTTCTCTTTTTAGTTTCGTATTCATGGCGTCTGCTTATTTCCCCTGATTTACAAGTTATAATGTTGTCAATACGAATATTTGTGCCAGCAATACGCGTAGAAACATAGTGAGCGGATAGACGGTGGCATAAGCTGTGGACTGAGCTTGTACCGGAGCTATGCTGTTTGCAAATTCCAAAGCCGGAGGATCGGTCATTGCACCCGAAATTGCTCCACATATTTTTAGATAGTTCGTCTTCAGCAGACGAGCTACGATAGCTGCCAGCATAATCGGCACAAAGGTAATGATAATTCCATAAAACATCCACATTAATCCTCCGTTGAGAATTGTTTCTACAAATTGAGCTCCGGATAAGAGACCTACACAAGTAAGAAAGAGAATGATACCGACCTCTTTCATAAATAAATTGGCTCCGGGAGTCATGTAGAAACTCATTTTTCCCATCCGGCCTTTATAGCCTAACAAAATAGAGACCAGCAGAGGCCCTCCGGCTAAACCTAATTTGGCCGGAGCCGGTAAGCCGGGAATGAAGATGGGGAGGCTACCTAAAAGAATACCGGTGAAAATGCCCAAGAATATTGATGCGACATTGGGTTTTGCCAGCTCTTTTACGGAGTCGCCCAATTCTTTTTTGACTTCATTCAGGATGTCTTTTTTTCCTACGACCCGCACCGTGTCGCCCAGCTCCAGAGTTGTTTTCTGTGTGGGAAGCAATTTCATCCCGCTGCGAAAAATGCGTGTGATGTTGGCCGGATAACGGCGGTAAATTCCGATTTGCTCAATTGTTTTTCCGGTTATCTTGTTGTTTGTTACCAGTATGTTGATGGATGCCAAGGGGCCTTCTATCTCTTTTTGAGCCGCAATTTGCACTTTGCCTATTTTTATTTCGAGACTCTCAATCAGATTTTGAGCCGAAACTCCGTATATGATATCGCCCGGTTGGATGATTTCTTCGTTTCCGGCTACTATAAATTCTTTGTTTCGATAGATGCGCGATACGGCCAGCTCGCTGTCGAGAATGTGATGGAGGTAGTTGATGCTTTTCCCGAACAGGTTGGGGTTGCTTACCTCGATTTCTACGCTCTCTAACTTGGCCGTTTGGTCACCCAGCGTGTTGTTGTAGTCGTCTACCTCCTTTTTCACTTTTATTCCGAACAGGAATCGCAGGAGAAGCATCGTGATGATGATACCCAGCACTCCGAAAGGATAGGCTACGGCATAGGCCATGCCTGTTTGACCTGAGGATGCGGCAAGCTCTCCTCCTTGTTCGGCAATAATTTGCTGTGCTGCTCCCAAGCTTGGAGTATTGGTTACGGCGCCGCTCAGAATTCCGACCACTACGGCCGGCGAAAGGTCGGTAAACAAGTAAATCAGATAGGCTATTAAGAAGCCTCCCGTTACAACACCCGTAGCTAACAGATTCAGTTTAAGTCCGTCTTTTTTAAATGAAGAAAAAAAACGTGGCCCCATGTCAATCCCAATGCTGTAAACAAAAAGAATCAGTCCGAAGTCCCGTACGAAATGTAGCGTATGAGGATCTATCGGCGCCCCGAAATGAGCAATCAGCAATCCGCTGAACAGGACGCCTGCAATGCCTAATTTGACTTTTTTTATTTCGATTTTTCCCAGGAGGATGCCTGTGAATGCAGCCAAACAGAGATAAATAAGGGAAGAGGCAATGCTGGGAGTTGTAAAAAGATTTTTGAGAAAGTCCATGATGCGTTTTGTCTTTTAAAGCGGTATGTTTCCGTGTTTTTTAGGGGGATTCGTCTCGGTTTTATTCTCGGTCATTTCCAAAGCCTGGATAAGTTTCCTTCGCGTATCTTTGGGCAAAATAATTTCGTCGATATATCCTTTTTCCGCAGCTCGATAGGGGTTGGAAAAGAGCTTGATATAATCGTCCGTAGCTTTTTTCTTTTCCTCCTCTCCCAGGGAGCGGTGAAGGATGTTTACGGCTCCAGCGGCTCCCATTACGGCTATCTCGGCCCCGGGGTAGGCCAGGTTTACATCCGATCCGGACTCCTTGGATGACATTACGATATAAGCCCCTCCGTAAGCTTTTCGGGTAATTAGTGTTATTTTGGGTACGGTAGCTTCTACGTAGGCAAATATGATTTTTGCACCGTGACGTATGATGCCGTTATGTTCCTGGTCGCGTCCGGGAAGGAAGCCGGGGACGTCTTCGAGGGTGATGATTGGGATGTCGAAGCAGTCGCAGAAACGGATAAAGCGGGCGGCCTTGTCCGATGCGTCGATGTCCAGCACTCCGGCCAGATAGGCCGGTTGGTTTGCTACTATTCCTACCGGACGACCGTTCATGCGAGCGAAACCTACGACAATATTTTGTGCAAATTGTTGCATGACTTCAAAGAAATAGTGTTCGTCAACCACTTCTTCGATTAACTCCTTGATGTCGTAAGGCAGGTTCGGATCATCGGGAATGAGTGTTTGAAGTTTTTCGCATGTCCTGTTCGGACTGTCGCCGCTTGCTGTTCGTGGAGGGTCTTCCATGTTGTTCGAAGGCAGGAAGCTTAGTAACTCGCGTATCATCATTAGGGTTTCCTCTTCGTTCCTGCCGACGAAATGCGCTACACCGCTTTTGGAGGCATGCGTCGTGCTACCTCCCAATTCCTCCTGTGTCAGTTCTTCTTGCGTAACGGCTTTTACTACATCGGGTCCGGTCACGAACATATAGCTGCTCTCTTTTACCATGAAGATAAAATCCGTCAGGGCAGGTGAGTAGCAGGCCCCTCCGGCGCAGGGCCCTAATATGGCCGATATTTGAGGAATTACACCCGAAGCTTTGATGTTTTGGTAGAAAATATCGGAATAACCGCTCAGAGCCATTACGCCTTCTTGTATGCGCGCTCCTCCGGAATCGTTTAGGGCAATGATGGGGGCGCCGTTTTTGAGAGCAAGCTTTTGTAGTTTAACAATTTTGTTCGCGTTACTGCGGCTGAGGGAGCCTCCGTAAACAGTAAAGTCATAAGCATACACGTACACCAGTCGGCCGTCTATTCTTCCGTATCCGCCTACGATTCCGTCTCCCGTTATGCGTTTTTCCTGCATGTTGTAGTTGTTGCAGTCGTGCAGTACAAACTTATCCAACTCGACGAAACTCTCTTCGTCCAAGAGCATGTTAATGCGCTCCCGGGCGGTGTTCTTGCCCGACTTTTTTTGTTTGTTGATTGCTTTTTCGCCTCCTCCCTGTTCTGCAACTCGATTATGTGCTTCGAAGGCCAGATATATTTCTTCCTGAGTCATTTCCTTTTGTGTTTTAAATTGTTTTAAATGTGATAAGCACCTGGTCGCGAGCAACCGAGTCGCCGGTTTTTACATGGATTTTTTCTACCACTGCATGTTGAGCTGCCGTATACGTGCTTTGCATCTTCATGGCTTCCAGTACGATGAGCGGATCTCCCTGAGACACTTCTTCGTCTTCGGAAACAAGTATCTTCAGCACTTTACCCGGCATGGGTGACAAAATGCTTTCCTGAACTTCGCTTTCGGATTCGACCGGGCCATTTCTCAGATACTTCTTTCTGGCATTTGATAGTTCTATGTCGAAATATCGGAAATGAGTGGTAATGCTGTATTTCCCTTCCGAATGTCGTACCGCCTCGGCATTGTAGGAGCGACCCTGGTGGATGATGGAGCAGAAGCCGTTCTCGGACATGACCGCATCGATGTTGTAAGTTCGATCGTCTACCCGTATTGTTACTGCATTACCCTCCTTTGAGATAATCTCAACGTCGCATGTTCTGTTGTTTATCTTTGCTTTCATCGTTTGGTGCATTAAATACGTAAAACTCCTTTTTGTTTTCCAAAGGCTCTCCAGCGACTTATCGGACGGTTGTCGGCCGGTACTGAAGCTGAATGATCGTTGCCGTTTACGATGTGGTCGATATAAGCTGCAATGATGGCCATGTCTTCAATTTCCTGACTGTCGTCCTTGTTGGCCTGCAGCTTTTTGCTGTTGTCGTCAATGAAATGAGTGGTGTAATTGCCTTTTACAAAATCTCTTGTATCCATAATACGCCGCAGGTAATCTATATTTGTTTTCACCCCCGTTATTTTATATTCGTAGAGCACCCTTCTCATGCGCTCCAAAGCATAATCCCGATTGGTAGCCCATACGATAAGTTTACTCAGCATCGAGTCGTAATATACCGGCACTTCGTAACCGTCGTAAATGAAACTGTCTACGCGCACCCCAATGCCTTCCGGGGTTTGGATGTGGCGGATAATTCCCGGGGAGGGAGTAAAGTTTTGTTCAGCGTCTTCGGCGCAAATGCGACATTCGATGGCATGACCACGTTGCCGGAGATCTTGCTGCCGGAAGCGTAACTTCTTCCCGTCGGCGATGTGTATTTGCTCTTTCACTAAATCGACACCCAACACCTCTTCCGTAACCGGATGTTCTACTTGGAGGCGGGTATTCATTTCCAGAAAATAGAAATTCATCTTATCATCCACTAAAAACTCGATGGTTCCTGCACCTACATAGTGGATCGACTTGGCCGCCTTGACAGCTATAGCCCCCATGGCTGCGCGTGTTTTTTCGTTGATAAAAGGAGAGGGGCTTTCTTCTACCAACTTTTGGTGGCGGCGTTGTACGGAACACTCCCGGTCAAAGAGGTGCACTACGTTGCCGTGCTTATCGCCCAGAAACTGTATCTCGATGTGATGAGGCGATTCGATGTACTTCTCGATATACACCGAATCATTCCCGAACGAGGTCCGGGCTTCCGATTTGGCCGCTTCGTAAGCCTCTTGCAAATCTTTTTCTTCGTACACGAGGCGCATTCCTCTACCTCCTCCGCCGGCAGTTGCTTTGATGATAACAGGAAACCCCATCTTACGGCATACCCGAAATAAATCCTTAGGTTTGAGATCCTCCGAACTACCCGGAACAACCGGAACTTTGGCGCGAATCATGTGCCTGCGGGCGGAAATCTTATCCCCCATCGCTTCAATGCTGGCTGCCGAGGGGCCGATAAAAATGATACTTTCTTCTTCGCAACGACGTGCAAAGTCTGCATTCTCGCTCAGAAATCCGTAGCCCGGATGGATGGCATCCACCTCGAAATCTTTGGCGGCAGCAATTATTTTTTCAATATTCAGGTAGCTGTCTTGTGACAGGGCCTGCCCGATACAGATAGCTTCATCGGCATACGATACGTGTTTCGATGTGCGATCGGCCTCCGAGTAGACGGCTACGGTTTGAATACCCATTTCCTTACATGAACGCATCACCCGCAGCGCTATCTCGCCACGGTTTGCAACTAAAACCTTCTTTATCATATTTCAATTTTATTTTGACGCTCCTTCCTGTCGAATGCAAGAGAAAGGCTCGAAAAGGGATATAAGTTTTCCCATCCGGCTTCTGTTGTACGACAAGGTGAAAAATCTATGTCTCGTATCGAGCTTCTGTTCCGCGAGATGTCCGATACATTAAGTATAATCAATGTGTTTTGGCAGGTATTCTGACTTGCTCCATCTGTAGAACGCCTTCCCGACTTGCTTCCTGAATCATAGAAGCAGTGTCAGTGGCAAGAGTGCTTGTTCTACCGAATTGTATGGGCAGGAGCTTACAGCAGCGGGCCTGTTCAGGATTTACACCTGATTCCCTTTTCAGTTTTGCTTCAGCCGTATTTTGTGAAAACAAAACCACCAAAACCACGGCAAAGATACTAAGTTTTTTTATCTCGCTGTCTTTTTTACAGAGGAAAATATTTTCCCATTCGTTTTTTGTGCCGGAGGCTTTGTCGCGAAAAGGGAAGTGTGTATGTTGAAAATTGATGCTAAAAAAACAATCCCGAATGAGTATGTTTTTTCCTTTTTCGACTCTATTGTAATGTAAAGAAGTAGAAAAGATGAAGGATGATTCCAAAAAGCCTCAAGACGAAGATTTTTCCTCAGACGATCTGTTTTTTGATTTAATGGAGGAGTCGAGAAAAGATGTGCTTCGTGAGAAGGATTGTGGACGGCAGGGCCTTAACGGCTTAACGCAGGATGTATTTGCTGCCTTGGGCAACAAAGAGGGAATAGATGTATCTCAGAGGTTACGTCTTTTGTGGGTGCGTATCCAAAAAACGAACAATAAGAAGCTGCGGATGCGAAGAAACATGCGCCGTATGTATTATCTCTCGGCTGCTTGCGTAGTGTTTGTTCTCTTTCTGAGTTTTTTGTATCTGAATGAAGTCTATAAAAACAGACGGCAGTCCGACTCCATTGCCGCATTTTATGAAAGGAAGACTTTGCATCAAAGAGATCGGGTTGAGAATATAGAGCTTATTTCAGGAGATGATGTTTTGGAGGTGGAGGGCAAGAGTGTGGAGATTGACTACCGGAGCAATTCGCTGGAAGCAACCGATGGCACTAAGTCCGAAATTCCCGAGACTTCCGAAGAATACAGTCAGATTCGTGTCCCTTATGGGAAGCGTGCTTTTTTAAGCCTGTTCGACGGTACGAAGATGTGGATAAATGCCGGAACGACTGTGGTGTATCCCAATCGTTTTTCCGAGAAACTGAGAGAAGTTTTTGTCGATGGAGAAGTGTATTTGGAAGTCGCTCAGGATGAGAAACGGCCCTTTGTCGTAAAAACAAATGCTTTGGACGTAGAGGTATTGGGGACGATATTCAATGTAAGCTCTTACCGTTCGGATAAGAAAACCAGCGTGGTGTTGGTCGAAGGTTCTGTTGATGTGTTGAGCAAGGGTAAATCGAAAACACGTTTGAAATCGAAGCAAATGTATGTGTTGAACGAAAACAAACAGGCAACGGTGGAGACCGTAAATGTGGAAAATTATATTTCGTGGCACGATGGGGTATATGTTTTCCAGAATGAAAGCATAGAAAATGTGCTGAGGAGATTGTCAAGATACTATAATGTAACCATGACTCTTCCCAATAAACCCTCGAATATTAGTTGTTCCGGCAAGTTGGAACTGAAGGACGATATAAAAGAAATCATCGCAGGAATTGCGGAAGTAGCCAGTATATCTTATGTAATTGTAGACGACGAATATTCGATTCGCTATTGAAAAACATTGTAACCACGAAAAAATATTTAATATTATGAAGAACAACTCCAAGAAACTAATCGTTGGAAGCTTATTTCGTTTGTTTTCGGCGATATCTGTGTTCATTTTTTACCCGGCGATAGGGCATGCCCAGTCAGCAGGACTCTCTATTTCCGTAGAAAATCGTCCTCTGAAAGAAGTCTTGTCGTTGATAGAGAAGAAGACAGACATGCTTTTCTTTTATAACGATAACGATGTAGATCTTAAGCGGCCGATTACTTTGAACTTGCAAAATCAACCCTTGGAAAAAGTGTTGAATGAGCTGTTCAAATCTTCTCCCAACAGCTATCGCATCAGAGGCAAGCAGATTTACATCCTGAAGAGACAAGCAAGAGCGATGCTTGTGGAAGAGGAAGCGGTAAAAGTCGTTTTTAGAGCCTCGGGAATCGTTGTCGACCAGAAAGGCGAGGAACTCGCCGGAGCTCAGGTGGCTGTACAGGACAATCCCACCAAGGCAACCATGACCGATTCTCAAGGGCGTTTCTCGATACAAGTATCTGAGGGTGATAAGCTCCTTGTTTCCTACATAGGCTATGAAGCGCGTGTTGTAAACACCGATAAAAATGCCACTCCGATGCGTATCACCTTGGCCGAGGATGTCAAAACCTTGCAAGAAATTGTTGTGGTGGGCTACGGTCAACAGAAAAAGGAAAGCGTTGTAGGGGCCATCACGCAGACCAAAGGCTCCGATTTGATGCGTACCGGGATTGCCACCAGTGTGGGACAAACGCTTTCGGGGCTTCTTCCCGGTGTAACCACTATTACGACTTCCGGTATGCCCGGTGACGAAGATCCCAGAATCAACATCCGGGGGCTTTCTTCCTGGAACGGTTCGGCGCCTCTGGTCCTGATAGACGGTGTCGAGCGTAATATGACTGATATTGATGTGGGGCAGATAGAATCCATCTCGGTCTTAAAGGATGCTTCTGCCACCGCCGTTTTTGGAGTAAAAGGGGCTAATGGAGTTATTCTTATCACAACCAAGCGGGGTAAGGCCGGTAAAGCATCCGTCTCTTTCAGCTCCAACCTCTCTTTTAAGTCCGTGTCGCGAATGCCCAATCGTTTGACTTCCTATGATATTTACGATTATCAGAACACGGTGTTGGAAAAGCAGCTTCCCGCTGATGCTAATAACTGGACTTGGTATTTGCCTCAAAATGAGTTGAATAAATATCGCAATCCGGCCTCCTACCTTGAGTCGTTGTACTATCCGAATGTGGACTGGTCGCGTGCGGTGGTAAAGGATTTTGCTCTGACTCAGCGTTACGACTTAAATATTACCGGAGGCACGGACTTTGCCAAGTATTTTGCGGCTGTTTCTTATACCAAAGACGACGATTTGTTGCAGTCCGGTTTGGATGTCGGTTTGCCTTACAAGCCGCAATGGGGCTTCGAGCATTATACCTTTCGCTCGAATGTGGATTTGAACATAAGCCCATCGACCACTTTTTCGGTGAATCTTTCCGGTTCCGTGCGTCAACGGCAGACTTTCAATCAGGCTACCACTCATATTTGGAGCGCTTTTTATCGACTTTCACCTGCAGCTTATCCCATACGTTACGAAGATGGAGCTTTCGGATACAACGTTAATAAACCGGACGATATTAACCCCCTGTTGATACTGAGCGGTGGAAGTTCGGGTTTATCCACCCAATATAATACGGCTATTTCGTCGGACTTTGTGTTGAAACAGGATTTTGACTTTATAACTCCCGGTCTAAGCGCTTTGCTGGCTTTTTCTTACGATGTCAACTTCGCTTCCCAGTCTTCCATTTCTTACATCGAGCTCTTGTCTAAGAGTGTTGCTGTGGACGGGACGGTTTCCTACAAACCATCCGGTGGTGGGAACGACATGGATTTCAATAAACTTCCCGGGCACCTGAATCCGGAGACCTTTTCGGTAGAATCTCCTTATCGCCGCCCTTATGGCAAAATTCAACTGAATTACGACCGTTCTTTCGGCTTGCACGACCTGAGCGCTTTGGCTTTGGTAAGTAGAGAGGAGCAGACCCGCGGTAGCGAATTTCCACACTACCGAGAAGACTGGGTCGGACGTTTGACTTACGGATACGACGACCGTTATTTTTTTGAAGCCAACGGCGCCTACAACGGTTCCGATCAATTTTCTGCTAAATATCGATTTGATTTTTTCCCTTCCGTGGGTTTGGGCTGGATGATTTCCAACGAAAAATGGATGAAGAAACCTTGGCTGGACAGGCTTAAAATCAGATACTCCATAGGAAAAGTGGGGAGCGATCAGATATACGCTCCGCGTTGGTCTTATATGGCCAGCTGGGAACAGTATAACGGGATGAGAGTTGTCTTTGGAAACTACTTGTCACCTCATAATATGTTTACCAGTCCGGGTGCTACATACTTAACTTATAATGAGGCCAGTATGGGTAATCCGGATTTGCACTGGGAGGTTTCCGGAAAACAAAACCTTGGTCTTGACTTTTCTTTGTTTAAAGATATCTTTTCCGGATCATTCGAATTCTTTCGAGACGACCGGAGTGACGTCTTCATGGCTGCCGGTAGTTATGTTGTACCCTCTTATTTCGGAAGTGCACCCGTTCCGGCCAATTTGGGCAAGGTGTTGAATCAGGGTTTTGAGTTCGACTTGAAACTGCAGCAAACCTGGAACGGATGGCATTGCTGGTTGCGCTATAATTACATGGCGGCATTCAATAAAGTAGTTTATGCGGCGGATGCACCTTTGGCTCCTGCTTATCAGAAAAACGCCGGATTTCCCATTTACCAACCCCGGGTATTTGTAGAACAACCGGGTTATACTACCAGCTGGGACGATTTGTACGGAAGCGTCCCCTATGATAATAATAATAAGCGTCAACCTGGTGATATTCTTATGGTTGACTATAACAGCGATGGCGTGATTGACGATAAAGACCGTGTGCCGTCAGGCTATACAAGTACTCCTCAGAATACCTATAACATCTTCGCCGGTGTAAATTGGAAGGGTTTTAGTTTTATGATGCAATTTTTGGGTGCTTACAACGTATCCCAATACTTATCTTCCGTATTTTTCTCCTCCGACTCGAAATCTCCATTCGTCAGTCCTCAACTGCGAGATTATTGGAGACCGGATAATCCGAATGCTTCGTATATGCTCCAAACCACCGGAATCCCTAACGGACAGAGCCGTGGTTTCTTTATTGATGCATCGTATTTACGCCTGAAAACCGCCGAACTGTCCTACACATTGAGTGGCGACTGGCTTAAAAAGGCAAGATTGAGTGCCTTGAAATTCACTTTGTCCGGGAATAACCTGTTTTTGTGGTCCAAGCTCCCCGATGACCGGGAAGATGCCATTGATATTTATGCCTCTGCGGGTAATTTATACCCGACTTTGAGAAGGGTAAATTTAGGACTGAATGTTACTTTCTAATTTATAATGCCATGAAAATAAAAATGAAAATCACGTGTTACCTGTTGCTGCTTACCGTAGCCCTGCTCGTTTCTTCTTGCGAGTCGTATTTGGATAAGGCTCCCGAGGCAGGAATAAAGAAAGAAGAAGTCTTCCGCTCCTTTCAAACTTTTCAGGGTTTCATAGAGGATGCCTATTTGTGCATGGCCGATCCGATGACTGCTTCGCTGCAATCTATTTTTAACTTTGGGGATGATATGCTTTTTCATCGAGCCAACTGGATGGGCTCGATGACAAGCGACTACCGCCAATGGGAAGGTTCGCCTATTTGCATTTTTTATGCCTCCAGTATTCTTTACAATCGGGATGAACAGGCTAAATATATTGTCGATCCTTTTCTGCCTTCGCATGGTTTCGGAGGAGCTTCTCCTAACGAGGGAGGGCTCTCGCGGCTGGGCTACTGGGACGGTGGCTGGCTCGGGATTCGGAAAGCGAATCTTGCTCTGGAAAATATTGACAATATGGTTATTCCTTATAAGAATGTTCCCTTGCAAGAGCAAAAAAACTTGTTGGCCGGACAGGCTTATATGCTCCGGGCTTTCTTCTACTTTCATATCATTCGTGCCTGGGGAGGGATGCCTTATATCCGGCATACCTTAAAGCCCGGGGATAACATGAATTTTCCCCGTCTGTCTTATGCGCAAAGCTCGGATGAGATAGAAAAAGACTTGCTGGAAGCCATCAAGTTGCTGCCGGTAGATTGGGATGATACGGCCACCGGGCAAATAACTACAGGCACCAACTCCGGACGCTTGACCAAGGGGGCTGCTTATGCTTTACTGGGTAAGGCTATGCTCTATGCCGGAAGTCCCCTTATGAACGGAGCATCCAACGGGCCCGGAGGCTATGTTTACAACAAAGATTATTGTAAGAAAGCCGTGAAGTATTTGGGAGAAGTCATCAATATGTCGGCCCTGGGAGGCGGTAGTGTGTACGATTTGCTCCCGTGGGAAAATTATACGGATAACTTCTACATGTTCAACAATGCCATCCCCTCTTCGGGTAAAGAAAACTTGCTGAGTCCTCCCATGATACAGCATGCTCGAAATACCCAGATCGGAGACTTGCTCAACACCATGGGAGGCTGGGGCATGGGTCACGGAGTGCTCGAAAACTATGTGCAGTATTTTGGGATGGACAATGGAGAAAACTTTGATCCGGCAGTTTACAATACGCCCTCCATCGATCCTTTTAAGAAGAGAGATCCGAGATTTTATCTCAACATCGTTTACGACCGTGCTATACTTATGTCCGATGCTTCTAAGACACCTCCCGACGATCCGGCTCAACTCTATCTCGGAGGAAGAGACCGTGGAGGCGATGGTAAGAGCGATACCGGCTATGCCTGGAAAAAATTCCGGCACAATACGATGTATGCCAGCAATGCCTCTACACAATGGTCGCCCAACATCAACCGGCGCTTGCCCAATATTCGTCTTGCCGATGTTTATCTGATGTATGCCGAAGCCGTAAATGAAGCTTATGGCTGTAATGTGTCGCCGAGCGATGTCGATCCCGAACAAAACTGCTCCGTAAAAGCTTGGGAGGCCGTCAAAGCCGTTCGTGATCGGGTAAAAGTGGATAAAACACAATCGCTTCCGCTGCCGGGGCACATGTATGCCAGTGAAGAAGCGCTACGCACAACCATTCGTCGGGAGCGTGCCGTAGAGCTGGCTTTCGAAGGGCATCGCTGGTACGATCTGCGTCGTTGGTATGTGTCCGATCAACCGGAACACATGCGTGTAGATGTGCTGGACTTCGACAAGGAACACAGCTATTTTAAGGTTCGTTCCTTCGGAAAAAAGATTTTTGAAAAGAAACACTATTGGATGCCGATAAAAGATTCGCAGACACAGATATATCTGGAATTCGGGCAAAATCCGGGCTGGTAACTGACAATAACGAACGAATTAAAAATATCATGAAAAATAAATATAGAACTTGTGTAGCCTTGTTTGCAGCATTGCTCTATTGTTTCGGTCCGGGACTACGGGCTCAAGATAAGACTAAGTTTCTCGAGTTGCAGGGTAAAGTTGTGGATGAGAGCGGCAAGCCGATTGCTAATGCGGCTGTGTATGCCAATCAGGGAGATAAAATGACCTTGACCAATGCGGCAGGTGTTTTTAAAATACGCGTTGAAGCAAATACACCCTTGTTGGTGGAATATCCCGGTTACGACTCGAAGGAGGTGAATACAGCGGCAGAGGCCGATTCGGTGATACTGACCCCTTCCGACATCTTATTCGGCCCGGATGCGGAGCTGTCGTTGGCGTTTCGCGAGGAGAAGAAAGGTTTGCTTGTCGGTAACGTATCCACCATAGACGTAGCCGAAATACTTCGAAATGATAAACTTCCTAATGTGCAATCCTTGTTGTCGGCTTACGGAGCCGGCCTTCGCGAAGGCATTAATCTGCTTGGACTGGGGGATGCTTTGGTGGTGGTAGACGGCTTGCCTCGCCACCACAACAACTTGATGCCCGAGGAGATTGAAGATATCTCTATTTTGAAAGATGTGAATGCTGCCGTACTATACGGGAGCCGAGCTAAGAACGGAGTGATTCTGATCAAGACCAAACGCGGAAAAGCCTTGAAAAAAGAAGCTAAGTTCAACTTGGAGTTTGGTCTGAATACGCCCATTCAGCTCCCTAAATACCTCGGTTCGAAAGATTATCTGACTCTTTATCGCGAAGCACAGCTAAACGATAATCCCGGACGTACTCCCGATAAAACCTTGGAGGATATTGCCAACTATTCGGGAGCGAATCCCTATCGTTATCCCGACGTGAACTACTACAGCTCTGATTTTTTGAAGCCGAGTTATGCTTCTTCCCGCTTTGTCGGAGAGTTTACCGGAGGCAACAAAGTGGCAAGCTACTACACCAATGTCGCTTGGGACCATTACGGTGTGCTGTACAAGTCGGATACTTACAGTTATGGCACGGATGTTCTTCGCGTGCGGAGCAACGTTGATTACAAAATCAACAGCTATCTTTCCAGCTATTTGAATGCTGCTTTCGTGATGGACATCAACACGACCCCCCGCTCTGATTTTTTCGAGATGGCTTCTACCTTCCGCCCGGATGATTATGCTCCTTTCTTGCCGGAATCTGTTTTTGAAGATCCGAGTCTCATCGTAGCGCTTAAGAAAACCCAAGGCAATGCCATTTTAGGTGCATTAGACCTGACCTCGCACAATACTTATGGAAAAAACATCTATGGCGAATTAAACTGGGCCGGATATTCGAGGACGTATTGGTGTCGTCTTCCTTTGGATGCAGGTGTCGTCTTCGATATGAGTCAATTACTTCCCGGCTTGAAACTGAAGGCTGATTTATCTTTTGATACCTACGTTTCTTATTCGGAACAGATTCGAAATACCTATGCTTTGTATAAACCCGTTTGGAATGCCGCCGGCGATCGGATTGAATCGCTGAAAACCATCAACAGTGATACGAGAACCGGTAAGTTGAGCATCTCCTCGGGCTCCTTGTACCGGAGCCTGATGGCCGATGCCGGCCTGGACTACGACGCTGTTTTTGCCGGAGGACATCACGTCAGTGCTTCTGCCTTGGCCTACTATTCCATGGCAACTGTAGCGGAATCTTTGCACTCTATCCGTAGTACACATCTCGGCATGCGCCTTGGTTACGATTATAAAAGGCGTTATGTCTTTGATTTCAGCGCTTCGCTTATTGCCTCTAACAAGTTGATGCCCGGAAAGCGCAGTGCTTTGTCTCCTTCCGCTGGCTTGGCTTGGTTGATTAGTGAAGAGCCCTTCTGGTCGAAAGATTCCTTTTTCGATGTACTGAAATTAAAGTTAACCGGAGGCGTCTTGCATACGGATGCTTCGCCTGCTTTTACTCATAACCTGTTTCGTGAGATTTATGCTCCCGGAGCATCTTTCAACACGGGTGATGCCAGTGGTTATGAGTTTCAGTCGACCTATGTCTTGCAGACGGCCAATAAAAACCTCCAAATGGAGAAGATGAAGAATGTAAACCTGGGCTTGGAACTTGCTCTGCTCGATAAGACTTTATTTATCGATGCTTCGGTTTTCAAGACACGGCACTCCGATCAGGTTGTTCGTCGGATGAGCTTCTATCCCACTTTGTTGTCTACTTTTTACCCTTATGAGAATTATAACGAAACGGACTACACGGGATTCGACTTTTCGCTTAGTTACAGGAAGAGTTTCGGTGATGTCTCTCTCAATGCACTTTGGAATTTACTGTACGCCCAATCTGCTCATATAACTTATGATGAGTTGTATCCCAATAGTTATCAGTATCATGCGGGAAAGGCAAGCGATGCAATTTGGGGCTTGGCATTTACCGGCTTTTTCAAAAGCGATGCTGAGGCCTCAGCTGCTAACCAAAGATTCGGTACGATTCGTCGAGGCGACATGTCTTATCTGGATAAAGATGATAACAAACAAGTGGACGAGAACGATATTCACGTCATCGGAAATTACAGTCCCCGTTTAAAATCGGCGCTGAATCTGACCTTAGGGTATAAGCAGTGGGCTTTGCTCCTTGGAATGAGTACTCGTCTGGGTTATAACTGGGTGATGAATTCGGACTACTTCTGGATTGACGGGAACAAAAAATACTCCGAAATCGCACTCAACCGCTGGACCGACGAAACAGCCGAAACAGCGACCTATCCCAGACTATCGGCTCAAAGCAGCAGCAACAATTTCAGGGAATCCTCTTTTTGGCTGCGCAACGGTAACGATTTTTCTTTGGACAGGCTGCAATTGAACTACATGTTCTCTAAAAAATCCCTACAAAGGATATTCCTGCGTGAAATCGGATTGTATTTGAGGGCTGACAACCTGCTGTTTTTAGCCGAAGATGCAAAACTAAGACAAACTGCCACCTCGGTACAGACCCGGAACGTATCAATCGGCCTTAAAGTATCATTCTAAATCTTGATGAAAGGATATAAAATCATGAAAACTCAACGTATGATAAAAACTCTGTTTTCTGCTTGCGCCTTGCTTGTAGCCTTTTCCTCTTCGTGCAACCTCTTGGATCCGGAATTGGATAATGTTTATGGAGAAAAGCGTGCGTGGGGGCATCCACAGACAGCCTATGGCTTCCTTAATACCGCCTATTTGGCTTTGCCGACAACATACAGCTTTTCGGAATGTGCAACCGACGATGCGGTGATGAACGACGTAAACAGCTTTTATCCCAGACTGGTTTCCGGGGCTTGGAGTGATATCTACGACCCGCTCGAACCTTGGAGTCAGTCTTACAGGGCCATCATGAACATCAATCACTTTATGACCTTCCTGCCCGATATTACCATTAGCTGGTCGAATGCTAAGACCGATTCCCTGTATCGTATCCGCTGGAAGGGCGAGGCATACGGTATGCGTGCCTACCACCATCTGACGCTGTTGATGTACTACGGAGGAAAAGGAGTGAGTGGCGAATATCTCGGAATTCCTTATCTGGACAAAATGTTGACGGCCGACCAAGCCGATTGGAAGAATCTTGTCCGTCTCCCTTTCCTGGAAACCGTTCAAAAAATAGCTCAGGATTTGGATACGGCCATAGCTTGTTTGCCGCTGGATTATTCCGGAAGCGACGATCCCTTGGCCGGATTTAAAAATCGTGGACGCTTTAGCAAGCGTATTGCTTATGGGGCGAAAGCACGTCTGTATATGCATGCCGCAAGTCCACTTTACAACGCAGGAAACTACAACGTAGCTCTTTGTGATTCGGCTGTGAAATACGCCGTTTTAGCTATCGGTACCAGGACTTTGGGTTCGCTCTATGGAAATCAGTTGTTTTACAGAAGCGATTTGCCCAGCAGCAGTGAAATAATTTGGCGTCAAAATATGTTGGAGCCCGCTACCACAGAAGAGATGATGCAACAGACTATAGAGGCTCAAAATTATCCTCCTTCCCTAAAAGGGCTTGGGCGTGTAAATCCTACTCAGGACTTTGTCGATGCCTTTCCTGCCGCTAACGGTTATCCGATAACGCATCCTTTGTCGGGCTACAATCCGGAAGAACCATACTTAAACAGAGACCCCCGTTTGGATAGTATCGTTATACGCGATGGGGGTGTTTTTGCCGGTAAGAAAATCCATACTTACAAAGATAGCTCCGAGGATGGAATTGAAAGTTCCGGAGCCACCCGGACAGGTTATTATTTGAAAAAACTTTTGCGCCAGGATGTTTCTATCGTTGATCCGGTGATGGGAAAGAAGAACTGTCGTCCGCTTATGCGTACAACCGAGATGTACTTGATTTTTGCTGAAGCTCAAACAGCATCGAAAGGGCCTGATGCTGAGATTGAAGTGGCTTTTTCGCCCCAATCGCCCAGATCGGTTGTTAAACGAATCCGCAGGAGATCGGGAATTCCGAAAGCAGACCCCTATGCGAGTACTGTGGGGCAAGAAGAATTTATGGATTTGCTTCGCAACGAACGGCGCATAGAGCTTGCTTTTGAAGGTTTCCGCTTCTTGGACCTCCGGCGTTGGCAAATGGAAGTAAACGGTACGGTAAAGCGCATTCGAATACTACCGGGAAAGACTCCCGAAATTTTGCCGATAACCGAAGAGCCTCGCAACTATACCAGATTTAAATATTTTGCCCCCTTGCCGCAGGCCGAGTTACAAAAGTGCAAGCTGCTGGAGCAAAATGCAAGTAACTAATCGTCTGAAAAAGAATATAAAATGAAAACAAGAGTAATTATGAAAGCTTGTTATAAACAATGTATATATGCCCTCCTTTGTCCCGTTTTTTTGCTTGCATGTAGCAATCAACACAAGGAGTTCGAAGATTTTAAGTTCTCAGCTACCTATTTCGGCTGGCAGTATCCGGTGCGTACTTTAGTCCTTGGCGAGTCGGAGTTTTATGATAATACGAACGACAGAAATCATGTTTTTGAAATAAAAGCTTCTTTGGGAGGAATGTATGCCAATAAGAAAGATGTGAGAGTCGGTTTTGAGATTGATCATTCCCTGCTTGAGAACTTGGAGTCGCGTGTCGAGGCGGATAAGTCTGAAAAACTCGAGATACTCCCTCCTCAATATTACGAAGCCTTGGAAGGAAACTCCTTTTTGATTCCCAAGGGACAATTCAACGGCGGTATCAAGATAAAATTGAAAGATGAGTTTTTTGCCGACCCTGCTGCCGTTTCGATTAAGTACGTACTTCCCTTACGCATTACGTCTTCCGAGACGGATTCGGTGTTGCAAGGTACTCCGAGCCTTTCGGCAACAGCTTCCGACATACCTTCCGTTGCTCAAAAGTGGGGTGTCGACCCCCGTGTTCTAAAAAATTGGATGATTCCTCCTAAAAACTTCACGATTTATGCTGTGAAGTACATCAATAAATACCACGGGGTGTATTTCCGTCGTGGTACCGAAGTTGATGAAAATGGAGGGACGGCTAAAATCACCAACTACGGTTGGGAAAATGCCTATATAGAAAAAACAATTCACACCCCTTTGTTATCTTCCCTGTCGCTTTCAAAGACGCTTTATGCCGCAAAGACCGTAAAATCGCAGCTTTTGTTTAATGCCGTTCTTGAGCTAAACGGAAGTCAGGTTAATATCTCGACTTTTGAAGACTCAGATTCCATTCAAGTCTCCGGTAGCGGAAGTTATGCTTCCGATTTGGAAGAATGGGGAGGTAAAAAACGTAATTCTTTCTATCTGGATTTTCAACTGACCAACGTAAAGAACGGTCAGAAATATGCCGTGAAGGATACATTGGTGTTCCGCGATAATGCCGTAGCTGTACAACAGTTCGTACCTGTTGTAAAATAAAGAACCATATTAAAAAACAAGCCGTTATGAAAGGAAAATATTATGTAGGTTTTTCTCTGTTGTTGCTTGGCGCTCTTTTGCAAGTTACCTCGTTGCAGGCTCAGAATCTGTATGTTAAAAAGAAAGATGCTACCTGGCAGTCTCATGCTCTGTCGAATATTCGAAAGATGACATTTAAAGACCGTGTCCTCAGGATAGACAGAACGGAGGCCGCTACACTCAATTGCCCTTTAGGAGAGCTGGGCTTTCTCAGTTTTGTCAATTTTGCTTCCCTTACTTCCCTACAGCGGCTCAAAGCGGATGCTGATGTGAGTATTTTTCCCAATCCTGCGTCGGGTTACTTTTTTGTACACTTAAAGAATTTCACTCCCGAGCGCATTTGGGCGTATCGTCTCTATGACGCTTCGGGAAGCCTGCTGCAACATGCCATTTTTAGTGCTTCTACGACTAAAATTGATGTTCGGAATTTGCCTGCCTCCTTACTTTTTCTGCATCTAACTTGTGATGGGGTTAGCCTGAGTATGTCTAAAATTTTAAATGTTAAATAGATATGAAAAAATACATCTTGTTTTTAATTCTTCTTGTTGTTACTTTTGCACAAGCCCAGGAAAATATGTTACGCATCCATCGAGGAGGAAAGCATCAGTCTTTTTCCGTGGAAAGAATTGACAGCATAGTCCCCCGTTTAGGAGAAATTCCCGCTAAGGACAGTCTTAAGATCTTCTATAAAAATAGCTTGAAGGCTCAATACAGTGTTGCTGAGATTGATAGTCTGACGATATTCAGGCCGAAATTGATGAGCGGTCATGCCGATGAACAGGCCAAGAGTTTGAAAAAAAAGATTTTAGATGCCAAAGATGAACTGCAGGTCAGTGGTGTAAAATACTATCTTTCCGAGAAAGGGAACGATGCCAATTCGGGTAAATCTCCCCAAGCTCCGTGGAAAACTCTTGCTAAATTGTCGGGAGCAGCTCTAACAGCTGGAGATGCGGTGTTTTTTGAACGGGGAAGTGTTTTCCGAGGATCTATTGTTGCCGTCAGCGGTGTATCCTACGGAGCCTACGGACAGGGCGACAAGCCTTGTATTTACGGGGCTAAGGAGAATTCGGCAATTGCGGAACGATGGAAACAGGTGAAGCCGAATGTCTGGAGCTACTCGCAAGCGGTGCACAACGACATTGGTCTTATTGCTTTCAATCATGGAGAAGCCAGTGGAATCAAGAAATGGAAAATAGACGATGTGGCTCAAAATTTTGATTATTACCACAACCTCTCCGATTTTAAAGTTTATCTGTATTACGATAAGGGAAATCCCGGAGAGCTGTTCAGCGACATTGAATTTGGAGAGAAGAAGCATATCATCCTCTTGCCGGAAAGGAGCTCTGATGTTCGGATCGATAACCTGTGTTTGAAATACGGAGGAGCCCATGGTATTGTTGCTGTCGATGCGAAGAATATTTCGATTACGAATGTGGAAATTGCCTGGATCGGTGGTTCACACCACATTCATAACGGCCAGGTGGTTCGCTACGGAAATGCCATTGAATGCTGGGATGGAATTGACGGTATTCGGGTTGAGAATTGTTACATATATCAAATTTACGATACCGGAATTACCTTCCAAGGTTCCAGTTCGCCGACAATGAAAAACATTTTGTATAAGGCTAATCTTATTGAATATTGCACTTGGTCAATCGAATACTGGATGAGTAACCCGAGTGCTGTGATCACCAATGTTTGTTTTGAAGATAATATCTTGCGTTTTTCAGGCTACGGCTGGGGCAATCAACGACCGGACAAGTCCGATGCACGCCACATTAAAACATGGAATTATCCGAACAAATCGGATAACTTTGTTATAAAGAACAACTATTTTGATGTGGCTAAACACGGTATTTTTGATTTGAAAGCCTCCGCTTCGATGAAATATTTGCCGAAGATGAGCAACAATGTATATGCTCAATACAAAGGTTTGGATGCCGGGCAATGGGGGAATGCAACTTTGGTTTTTGATAATCGCATTCGGCTTGAAATGATAAGCTTCGGTGTCGAGCAGAACCCCAAAGTGATTTTTGTTCCCCGTCCGTAAATCTTTCTTCCGTATTTTTTGTTTTTTTGGAAAAGGCCTTTATCTTGCGGGTGTTTCATTGGGAGCTATAAGGCCCTGACAGTTTAATGATGAAAAACCTGAGAACGGCCTGCTGAAGACCGAATCGCTTCTCTCGCTTTAAATTGAAGGCGGCTTGGGTATTACCGGCCAGCAGTATTTGTAATTTTAAATTTAGACATGATAAAATCACTTTTTCTTTTCTTTCTTTTCGTATGGATGTTCGGGATACAAGTCGTAAAGGCTCAAAAAGAGCATCTGATAGCAGTTGAAACCGAAAATCTGGGGCTATATCTGCATGCTGAAGCTCAAAAGGAGCTGAAGCAACTTTATTTTGGTAAGAAACTCCGTGAGAGTACTCAGTTGCTTCAAGCCTTGGAATTGTCGGAGCCTGCTTACCCTGCCTTTGGAAATGGCCTCGATGTTGAGCAGGCCCTTCAGGTAGTGCATGCGGACGGTAACCCCACTACGCGGCTTGTATATCAGTCGCATTCGGTGGAAAAAACTGAGAATCTCATACATACGAAGCTTGAGTTGAAAGATGAATTTTATCCCTTGTTTGTATCCATTCACTATCAAGCTTATAGTAAGGAAGATGTCATTGAGACTTGGGTTGAGTTGAAAAATGGAGAAAATGCAGCGATCCGGATTTCCAAGTTGACTTCGGGCTATTTGAACATACAAGCTGCTCAGTATTTCTTAACCCATTTTTACGGTTCGTGGAGTTGGGAGATGAATGTTGTTGAAGAGCAATTGCTTGAAGGGACAAAAGTCATCGATCAAAAGCAAATAACACGCTCGCAGCGAGATAATCCGGCTTTTATGCTGTCTTTGGGTAAATCCACCGAAAAGGCCGGCGAGGTAATTGCCGGAGCATTGGCCTGGTCGGGAAGTTTTCGAATGGCCTTTCAAATCGACAATTATAACAAGGGCATTATCGCAGTCGGTCTGAATACGATTTCCTCCGAATATTTGCTGGATGCCCAAAAGACTTTGCTAAGTCCCAAGTTTATCTTGACTTTTTCTTCGCATGGAAAGGGAGAAGCCTCGCGGAATTTACACCGCTGGGCGCGGAGACATCATTTGCCTCCGATGCCTCCGAAGGGTCTGCCTATTGTGTTGAACAACTGGGAAGGAACGGGAATGGACTTCGATGAAGCCACTATTCTCCGGATTATTGACGATGCGGCTGATTTGGGAACCGAGATCTTTGTCTTGGATGATGGTTGGTTCGGACGTAAGTATCAGCGTAATAAAGACGATTTGGCTTTGGGTGACTGGATGGTTAACAAAACCAAACTGCCGAAGGGCCTAAAGCCTTTTATTACTCGTTGTAAGCAGAAAGGAATAAAATTCGGCATTTGGATTGAGCCTGAGATGGTCAATTCGAAGAGTGAATTTGCCGAGCAGCATCCGGATTGGATTATCCGCTCGAAGAATCGAGAGCCCCTTGCTGCTATCGGACGGGGAGCTACGCAGCAGATTGTAGATTTGGCTAATCCTAAAGTACAGGATTTCGTGTTTTCGGTAGCCGACAATTTGCTGACAGCTTATCCCGAAATTGCTTATATAAAATGGGACTGCAATCACTATGCAACCGACTTCGGTTCGACTTATCTGACGGGTGATCGCCAGCAAAATCTCTGGATTGATTATGTCAATGGATATTATAAGGTTATGGGCCGCTTGCGCGAGAAATATCCCCATGTCATTTGGCAGGCCTGCTCGAGCGGAGGGGGGCGTCTCGATTACGGAGCCCTTGATTACAGCCACGAGGTTTGGACAAGCGACAATACCGATGCCTGGTCCCGGGTATTTATCCAGTGGGGCAGCAATATGATTTATCCGGCCATTGTTTCGGGAGCCCACATCTCCGCCTCGCCCAATCAGGCTACGGGTAATGTAACTCCCATCAAAATGAGGATGGACGTGGCCATGAGTGGACGTTTGGGAGTAGAGTTGCAGCCGGCTCACATGACGACAGAGGAAAAAGCTCGCGTAAAGCAAGCCATAAGCGATTACAAAAACATCCTGAGGCCGCTTGTCCAATTCGGAGACTTGTACCGGATGGACTCGCCTTACGAGAAACCCTATGCATCTCTTATGTATGTTGATGAGCAAAAATCGAAGGCGGCCCTCTTTGTTTATGTGCTCACTTATACCCCCAACGATGTTTCGACGGGCAGAAATGTCCCGATTCTTCGTATGGAAGGACTCGACCCTCTAAAAAAATACCGCATCGAGGAGCTTAACGTTTCGGAAAAGCTTTCTTCTCCTTCGGTCGGAAAGGTTTTTAGTGGCGACTATTTGATGAAAGTCGGCATACAATACTCGAAAACAAAATTAAACGAAAGCAGCATCTTCTATATTTCCGAAATCTGACAGGCCCCAAAATAATAATGTAGTATGCAGCCTGAATAGCCTTGACTCATTCCGTAATACTATTTCCTCTGATGATTTATGTCTGAAAACATTTCACAGAATCCTACCACGGTTGAAATTTTGCTCAGCCGTTTTATAGACGGAGAAGATGAGGCTTATTCTGCTCTTTATGTTATTTTCTCGAAGGATTTGTATTCTTTGGGTTTGTCTTTCCGCTGCTCTACGAGCATCATCGAAGATGCCATTCACGACGTATTTGTGGATATATACAGTCGAAGAAAGTTGCTGCATCAAGTACGCGACTTCAAGTTCTACATTTTTGCTTCATTTCGACATCGTTTGATTTATTTGTTGAAAAAACAGGCCCATTTTGTAGAATTTGAGCATTATATCGAGAAGGAGCTGAAGGATGATAACCAACAAGAAGCCTGGATTAGCCGTGAAGAAGAGAAAGAAAAAATGGATCTTTACCATATGGTTATGAATGTGTTGAATCATCACCAACGCGAAGCGATACACTACCGCTACATTGAGAATTTTTCCTACGACGACATCAGCGCTTTGATGGGAATCAACGTACAGTCTGTAAAGAATCTTATCCATCGTGCTATTAAAAAAATCCGCCGGGTATACAGTTAATTAATTCGCTATGGACTGTCGAACGGCTTGAAGCAATGCAAGTAGCCTACTCGGACCTAATTCATTTATTTTTCTCGAAAAAGTGAGTACGGATTTCCTCCCTCCGACTCTTTCATACAGAGCTTCCTCTCTCAACGAGGCTCTAAGGTCTTTAATCAGTACTAATTATTTAAATTTTAATCCCATGAATGCAAAAAAGCTACTTCCTTTGTTTTTGATGTCGTTTCTTGTATCGACGCTCAGTGCGCAGCAAGAAATGTTGGTAAACAACAACTTTTTGTGTGCCGAATGCGATGATGCTACCATGGCAGAGAAGTTTTACCATGACTCCCCTATACCGGGAGCGGGCGACAACAAACTTATTAAATGGCCCAAGCACTGGACTTTTGGAGGAACCTCTTTCCTGAATGCCGGTGCGCCTGTGTTTAACTTCAATCCTCAAAACTTCGGCTTTGAGTTTAAGGCTTCTCCCAAGCCAGCTGTTCCCGGAACGACGGATTTCTATTACGAAGCTTTCCAATTGGTGCAGCTTGGAGCTGGCACCTATCAACTTGCTGCTACGGGTGCTGTTGCCGAATGGCAAGAAGGCGAACTCTTCTTTATCGTTGTTTCAACCGGTTTGGGTAAAGAAGTGAAACGAATGCCACTTCCCCTTTCTCCCGGAGAAAACTATACGAAAGATTTCTCTCTCTTCCCTCTTGATGGAGGAAAATTTGAATTTCAACTTCCCAACGGGACTTATAAAGTAGCTCTTCAGTTCGCCAATGGCAATAACATAGCCGGTGAAGGTTGGGCAGGAGCAACTTTCCAGAAAATATCAATGCTTAAGATTGAGGGTGATGAGTACGATCCGGGTGATGATCCTTATACAACGTCCTACAAGGAAGTGGTTGTTTGCAATGCAATAGCTGCGGATAACTTTATACGCGTAAAGTCCAGCGAAGAGATTCGTTCCGTTAAGCTTTTGACCGTGGACGGTATGCTGTGTGGGGTCGCTCATCAGGTGAACGGCTATGAATGTACAATAGATCGTCCGGCTCATAAAGGTATTTTCTGTGTGCTTGTAGAAACAGCAAAGGGAACGAGAGTTACTAAAGTTATGCTTTAATTCCTCCGAGCTTTGCTATGATTCTACAAAAATGGTCATAGGATTCTTTCTTATGGCCATTTTTTTGAACTGACCTTATCTTGTCAATGAGTTAAAAACTGGCCTGATACCTCTCTTTCATAATAAATTTCTTTATTTTTGCTGCAACCATGAAAAAACTTATTTTCTTTTTTAGCTTATCCCTGTTTACCCTAACTTCCGTTCTGGCAGAAGATTGCAAAAAGCCCAATTCCTTGGGTGAATATGTTGAAACGGCGAACCCTCGAAAACCCAAGCCCAAAGAATGGATAGGGGTGAAGAATACGCTTGTTTCCTGGGGAAGCATCGATGTGCGTTACAAAAAGGAAGAGCCGGCTCCGGAGTGTATGCATCCTATTCGTAAAATAGTGTTGAGGGGATGGCGGGGTGAAAAAGTCGCTGCTCAACTGGTCGTTTCTTCAGCAGACGGAGTTACCGGCTTGCGTTGTTTGGCTGGAGAGCTGAAAGCCGGGAAACATCGCATTCCTCAATCAGCTGTTTTTTCGGGCTTTGTGCGCTATACCCTATTCGATGACTTATCCATTATGTGCGAGAAAGCCAATCATTCCGAATACGACAGTACCCTCGTTGCCGACCCGATTGACCACATCACGCAAAGCATGGATTTGGAAGCCCTGTCAACCCGGGCGTTGTGGCTGCGTTTCGACATTCCGAGGACGGCTGCTTCGGGGAAATATAGCGGAACTGTTCGCATTTTTGCGGGAGATAAAAAACTGGAGACGCTATCCGTAGAGCTTGTTGTTGTGGACCGGGTATTGCCCGATGCTGCAGAGTGGAAATTTCATTTGGATATGTGGCAAAATCCGTATGCTATCGCCCGTTATCATCAACTGCCTCTTTGGAGCAACGAACATTTCGAAGTCATGAAAAGTTATATCAAGCTCTATCGCGAAGCCGGAGGCAAATCCATTACGGCCTCCATCATGCACAAACCCTGGGGCGGACAAACGGTGCAGGATCCTTACCAAAGTCTGATAACATGGGTGAAACGTGTGGACGGCTCGTGGTACTACGACTATACCTTGTTCGATAAGTGGATTGAATTTATGATGGCTCAAGGTATTCGAGACAATATCCAGTGCTATACGATGGTGCCTTGGGAGTTCTCTTTTCAGTATTTCGACCAGGCTACCCAATCTTTGCAATGTCTTAAAACCCGTCCCGGAGAGGCGGCATACGAGACTCTCTGGACAGCGATGCTTTCTTCTTTTGCTAAACACCTGAAGGAAAAAGGCTGGTTTCATATTACCCGTATTGCCATGGATGAGCGCGACAAGGAATCGATGAAACGTGCCTTGGAAATCATTCACAAAGTGGAACCTGCCTTTAAAGTCTCTTTGGCAAAAGAGGAATTTTCCTCCGAATTGAATGAGCATATTCACGATTATTGCGTTTTTTTGGAACCTACCAGAAACGAAGAATTTCCGCAGGAGGCTTTGATGTGGAGGCATTCCCAAGGCTATGTTTCTACCATCTATACCTGTTGTTTCCCGCTGAGACCCAGCCATGCCTTGGCTGCTAATCCGGCAGAGTGCGAATACCTGGGTATTTATCCGGCTGCTCACAACCTGAATGGCTATTTGTATTGGGCGCTTTGCAGTTGGAATCTCGATCCGCTGAAAGACAGTCGTTGGCGCTCTTTCCGAGGGGGCGATGCTTACCAGATCTATCCGGGGCCCCGTACCTCCATACGTTTCGAACGTTTTCTCTACGGGGTGCAGCAGTCGGAAAAAATTCGGATTCTTAAAGAAGAATATAGGGCCGCGAATAACGTTAAAGCTTTACAAGCTCTCGAAAAAACACTGTCGGTTCTTACTTCGGCCAATGCTCTGAAAGATGGTTGCGAGCATATGGTGAAATACGTCAAGGAACAAATCAACGTACTTTGAACTTGCTTGTTTTGCGACCAATTTAATAGGATATTATCGATAAACCACATAAAGTTACAGGAATGATTCAACGATTTATAGTTTTATTTGCCACTTTTTTTATGTGGCATGCCTCTTTGGAAGCCAAAAATCGCGTTGACGAGCGCTTCGCTCCGTATAAAAACCCGAAGCTTTCTCATGAAGAACGTGTTCGGGATCTTTTGGGGCGGATGACTTTGGATGAAAAATTAGGACAGATTATCCATCTGCATTCTTGGAGAATTCTCGACGGCCAGACCCTCGATGAAAGTAAACTGCGGGATTGGTGCGGTGATGTAGCATATGGTTTTGTGGATGGTTTTCCCTTAACATCCGGTAGTAGTGAGAAGTATTTTCGTACGATACAGCGCTACATGCTGGAGAAGACCCGCTTGGGTATTCCCTGTTTCAATACCGGTGAATCGCTTCACGGTGCGGTACAGGAAGGGGCTACCATCTATCCTCAGAATTTAGCGCTGGGTTGTACGTTTAACCCCGAGCTGGCTTATAAAAAGGCAGCTATGACCACACAGGACTTGCATTACATTGGTGTCAACCTCGTTTTTGCTCCTTGCATCGATGTGGTGCGCGAGTTGCGCTGGGGACGGGTCGAAGAATCTTACGGTGAAGATCCCTACCTCTGTGGAGTAATGGCTGTGCAGGAAGTGCGAGGCTACATGGATAACGGCATCCTGCCCATGGCTAAGCATTACGGAGCGCACGGCAATCCTACGGGCGGTTTGAATATCTCCTCCGTGCATTCGAGTGTCAGCGACCTTTTTGATATTTATCTGAAGCCTTTCGAAATGGCCATCCGGGATGCTGAACTGCAAGCTGTGATGTCCAGTTACAACTCATGGAATCGTAAACCCAATTCTTCGTCACATTATTTGATGACGGATGTCTTGCGGGACAAATTCGGCTTCCGGGGTTTTGTGTACTCCGACTGGGGTGCTATCGAAATGCTGAAAACTTTTCATAAAACCGCCGCTTCCGACCAGGAAGCAGCCATTCAGGCATTGACGGCCGGTCTGGATGTGGAGGCTTCGAGCGATACCTATCCGACATTGAAAGCCCTTGTCGAACAGGGAGGTTTCGATGTCGCTCACATCGATTTGGCCGTAAAACGGGTGTTGATGGCAAAGATGAAGTTGGGGCTTTTTGAAGATCCCTATCGCGAAAAATACGCGAAAAGTAAAATACTTCATTCGCCCGAGAGTGTTGAGCTTTCCCGTCGGATATCGGAAGAGTCGGTTGTGTTGCTTAAAAACGAAGGCAAGCTTCTGCCTTTGGATATGAATAAGATAAAATCTCTTGCGGTTATCGGTCCCAATGCCGATCAGGTACAGTTCGGCGATTATACTTGGGGGAAGGAAAACTCCGATGGAGTGACACCCCTGGCCGGTATCAAGGAGCTGGTAGGCGATAAGATGAGCATACATTATGCCGAGGGTTGCGGAATTGCTTCTTTGGACGAGACGATGATTCCGCAAGCTGTTGAAGCGGCTCGCAAGAGCGATGTGGCGCTCGTCTTCGTAGGAAGCTCCAGTACGGCTTTTGTGCGCGACAAGAAGCAGCCTTCCACCAGCGGTGAAGGCATCGACCTGCACGACATCGCACTTACCGGCGTGCAGGAGAAACTGGTGAAAGCTGTGTGTGCAACCGGAAAACCGACCGTAGTGATTCTGGTTGCCGGTAAGCCCTTTGCCATTCCTTGGATTAAGGAACACGTACCGGCTATTGTGGCGCAATATTACGGAGGCGAGGAAGAAGGGCGCGTTATCGCCGATGTGCTTTTCGGTCGGGTGAATCCTTCCGGTAAGCTCACTTTTTCCTATCCCCAAAGCACGGGACATTTGCCTGCCTATTACAACCACCTCCCCAGCGACAAAGGCCTTTACAAACAACCCGGAAGTTACGCTTCTCCCGGACGCGACTACGTCTTTGCTACACCCGATGCGCTCTGGCTTTTCGGGCACGGTTTGAGTTATACGGATTTCGAATACCTGTCGGCTGTGAGCGATAAGCGTCACTACGGTCCCAACGATACCATAAACCTAAGCGTAAGCGTGAAAAATACCGGACAGCGAAGCGGGAAAGAAGTCGTACAGGTCTATGTGCGCGATGTGGTGAGCTCGCTGGTAACACCCGTGAAAGAGCTGAAAGGTTTTAGTAAGTTGTCTATTGAAGCGGGTAAAATCGCTACTTGCCATATACGTATTCCTGTCTCCGAGTTACGTTTGACCGACGATCGAGGCGAGCGCTTTCTTGAAACGGGGCTTTTCGAATTGCAGGTTGGCACGGCCTCCGATAATATCAAACACCGTATCGAAATAGAGGTGGGCGATACGCAGCGTAGCTTTGAAAGCAAAACCCTTACAGCCTCCGAGGCTGATGCTAAGAGCACAAAAAACATTCGTATAACAGGTGAAGTGCGGGATTTGCAGGGAACTCCAATAGCGGGTGTTGAGGTGCTGAGTCGCGATACCAAACGGAAAGTCCGAAGCGACAGCAAAGGGTTTTACCGGATTGATGCCGGTGACCGGGACTTACTTATGTTCTCGAAAAAAGGCTTTAAGACCGAGAAGATAGAGGTCGGCCAACGCAGTGGAATCAATGTGAAGATGGATTACGAGAATTAGTCTCTTAGCCTTCATATAGAACGAAGCCGGGAGATTTCTCCCGGCTTCGTTGCTGTTTTTTCCAATACTTCTTAATACTTCGGTTTCATTCCGAGATTGTACATGACGAAACTCCAGACATCGGTTTGTGCATCGATGATTTTTCCAATGGGGCGGCCTGCTCCGTGTCCGGCTTTGCTGTCGATTCGGATGAGGCTCGGTTTCCCTCCCCGGTTAACGGCTTGTAGAGCTGCGGTAAATTTGAAAGAGTGTGCCGGTACTACGCGGTCGTCGTGGTCGGCTGTAGTAACGAGGGTAGCCGGGTATGCTACTCCTTCTTTCACGTTGTGGAGGGGTGAGTAGGCTTTTAAGTAACGGTACATTTCGATACTCTCGTCACTGGTTCCGTAGTCGGCAGCCCAGGCCCATCCGATGGTGAACAGATGGTAACGAAGCATGTCGAGTACGCCTACTTCAGGTACGGCCACAGCAAAGAGTTCGGGGCGTTGTGTCATGCAGGCGCCTACCAGCAATCCACCGTTGGAACCGCCGTTGATGGCCAGGCGTTCGGATGTGGTGTAGCCCTCGTTGATGAGGTATTCGGCAGCAGCCATGAAGTCGTCGAAGACATTCTGTTTTTGTAATTTTGTCCCGGCACGATGCCATTCTTCTCCGTATTCGCCACCACCACGCAGGTTGGCTACCGCATAGACGCCTCCGCTCTCGAGGAAGGGGATGATGCTCACCCGGAAGGCAGGTGTAAGGCTGATGTTGAAGCCCCCGTAGCCGTAAAGCATGGCAGGGTTCTTGGCATTTTGTTGGAGGCCTTTCTTATAAGTGATCGACATGGGGATACGGGTGCCGTCTTTGCTCGTTACAAAAACTTGCCGGCTGACATAGGCTTCGGGCTCGAAGCTGACTTCCGCTTTGTGAAAGATTTCCGAGCGGTTCTGGGCTACATCGAAGCGATAGATTCCGGGAGGGAAGGTATAGGAGCTGAAAGCATAGAAGGCCTCGTTATCGTCTTTTTCACCGCTCAGCGTAGCTACCGAACCGAGTCCGGGCAGTTTTATCTCGTATTCGACCTTGCCTGCCAAATCGTAGATATAAGCGTGATGACTGGCGTCCTTCATGTAAAGGGCTGCCAGGCGGCCTCCGACAATCGTTACGCTTTCGAGCACGTCCTTGCTTTCGGGGATGACTTCCTTCCAATTTTCGCGTTGCGGCCGGGCCGGGTCTATTTCCATCAGGCGTTGGCGCGGGGCTTTGTAGTTGGTCAACAGGTAGAGTTTGCCTTGGTAGTGTCCCACTACGCTGTAGTCGTTTTCAAAACCTTCGACCAGACGGAGCAATGGGTTTTGGGCTTTTGTGAGGTCTTGCATGAAGAAGCTATTCCCCGAGGTGGACTCCGTCTCGTAGATGAAGAGGAATTTCTCATCATCCGTTACCGATGCCCGGCAGGTACGCAAGGGAGCTTGTCGATTTTCGTACACGAGACGGTCGGCGCTCTGTTCTTCTCCGAGGCAGTGGAAGAAAATCTTGTGGTATTCGTTTTTGTTGGAATATTCCTTGCCTGCTTCGGGAGCTTGATAGGCGCTGTAGTAGAAACCTTCGCCTTGCCAGGCCATGCCGGAGAATTTCACCCAGCGGAGCTGATCGTCCAGTAAGCGGCGGGTGGATAATTCCATGACGTATATCTCATTCCAATCCGATCCGCTGCGGGCAATCGAGTAGGCCATGTAGCGGCCGTCGTTCGAGAAAGAGATGCCTGTGAGGGCTACCGTCCCATCGTCGGAAAGCTTGTTCGGGTCGAGTAATACCTCGGCTTCGGCATCGAGGCTGGCTTGCCGGTAAAGGACACTTTGATTTTGCAGGCCGTTATTTTTGAAAAAATAGTACACGCCGTGTTTCTTGAAAGGCGAGCTGTATTTGGGGTAGTCCATCAGCTCTGTGAGGCGTTTCCGCAGGCCTTCGCGAAAGGGTATTTGAGCGAGGTAGCGGAAAGTAACTTCGTTCTGACTTTGTACCCAGGCGGCCGTGGCGGCTGCCGTATCGTTTTCGAGCCAGGCATAGGGGTCGGCAATAGCTTCGCCGAAATAATGCCGCAGGCTGTCTACCCGTGCTGTTTCAGGATAACGGATGGAGCCCGGTGAGGATTGGCAGGACGTAATCATACACATAATGCTAAGGAAAAAAAATAGGATGTAGGTTTTCATAATGATACAAATGAAATTTTAGAGATGATATAGGAGAATAAGTAAGGCCATTCTAAGGCTTTGCTTGCCAGTTGTCGAGAGCAGCCCGGCAGGCTTCGATGTCGCGCGGTTTTATCACCACCAAGGCTTCTTCGTTTCGGGCAAAGGCATACATGTACTCAACGAATATTTCGCGTTCGGCGAGGCGTTGCATCACTTCGGCCAGAGCTCCGGGACGGTCGGCACAGTCGAGGCAGAGAACCGCTGTGCGCTTCACGGCCAGATGCGCGGCACGAAGGGCTTCTACGGCTTTCGGGACGTCCGAAACAATCAGGCGCAGGATGCCGAAATCTACATTCTCCGCCAGACTGAAGGCTTGCATGTTTATGCCCTCGGCTCCCAAAACCTGTACCACCTCGTGGATGCGGCCGATTTTATTTTCTACAAAAACGGAAAGTTGTTCCTCCAGTCGCGGATTCCGTTCCTCCTCAACGGATAGGGGTTTTTCTTTACGCATGTTCTGTCTTTGTTTAGGGTGAATAGGTTCTGTTTTTGGCTTCGTAAGCGTTGTTGTTTAGTTATTATTTCGTATTCTGAAATGTTTTTTATGTATTTGTTTATTTTCTTTTTGTATTCTGAATTTATTATTCAGATAATTTTTATTATCCTTTCGTATAATGGTGTTTTATTTAGGAGAACTTTATGATTATTTCATTTTATGATATAATCGTTAGTTCTTTTTGTTATTTCTTTTGCGATTATATTATTTTCTTTTTGGATTTTGTTTGTTTCTTTGTTCATTGTTTGTTATTCTTTATGTATATTGTATTTATTTTTATTGAATGGTAAAATATCTTTATTGTTCTTTCGATTTTTTTATCTTTCCTATTGTTTCAATACTTGCGTTTGTCTATTACACGTTGTGCTTTGCCTTCGCTGCGGGCGAGGGTGTTGGGTTCTACCAGTTTGATGTCGCAACTGAGGCCGAGGACGCTATGCAGACGGGAGGCTACCTTCTTTTTCAATTCGAGTATCTTCCCGATTTCGTCGGAGTAGTATCCCTCCTTTACTTCGACTTGTATCTCAAGATTATCGAGCTTGTTGCGTCGCTCGACGATGAGTTGGTAGTGAGCTTCCAGCTCGTCGATGTCGAGTATGACACTTTCGATTTGCGAAGGGAAGACGTTTACGCCGCGTATGATAAGCATGTCGTCGCTGCGCCCGGCTATGGGACTCATGCGTACACTGCTTCGTCCGCAGGGGCAGGCTTCGCTGTGGAGGCTACAGAGGTCTTTGGTGCGGTAGCGTAGTAGCGGTAGGCCTTCTTTGCTGAGGGTGGTGAATACCAATTCGCCCTGTTCGCCGTCGGGGAGGCGCTTGAGGGTTTCGGGGTCGATGATTTCGGGGTAGAAGTGATCGTCGACGATGTGCGAGCCGTTTTTGCAGGCGCATTCGTGCGATACGCCGGGGCCCATTACTTCGCTCAGTCCGTAAATGTTATAGGCATCGATACCGAGTTTGTTTTCGATTTCGCGGCGCATGCTTTCCGTCCAGGGCTCGGCACCGAATATGCCGGTTCTCAGGCGGAATTCGCTTCGAGGAATGCCGGTTTTTTGCATCGTCTCGGCAATATAAAGGGCGTAGGAGGGGGTGCAGGCAAGGGCCGTGCTGCCGAAATCGTGCATCAATTGGATCTGCTTACCGGTATTTCCGCTCGATGCGGGGATGACGGTGGCTCCGAGGTGTTCGATGCCGTAATGTATGCCCAGGCCTCCCGTAAAGAGACCGTATCCGTAGGCCACGGAAAATATGTCGTTCCGGTCGGTACCGAAGGCACTCAGGCAGCGGGCGATGCTCTCGGACCATACGGAGAGGTCGCGGCGTGTATAGCCTACTACGGTGGGTTTGCCCGTAGTGCCCGATGAGGCGTGCAGGCGTACGATTTCCGACATGGGTACTGCAAAAAGTCCGTAGGGGTAGTTGTCGCGGAAGTCTTGCTTGGTCGTGAAGGGCAGTTTCACGATGTCCTCGATGCTGCGTATGTCGTCGGGAGTGATGTCCATCTCTTGCATTTTGCGGCGGTAAAAGGGGGTGGCGTGGTAAACGCGGCTTACCAGCTTACGCAGACGCTCGCTCTGGAGGTTGTGCTTCTCGTCGGCACTCATACATTCTTTGTGCGTATTCCAAATCATCGTTTTTATGCGTTTTCGTTTTTTGTGTGGTTTCGGGCGAAGCAGGCCATACGTTCGTCCAGAATTTCGTACTGTTCGGGGCGGACGAAAGAGCAACAGATGCGGATTCCCTCCTGCCTGCTTCCGCTTTCGCTCAGCGGGATGCTACTCAAGCCGTAGTACATCAGTTCCCGAGCCAAATCTCCTCCGCTCATGCCCGGCCAGGCCAGACTGAAGTAGAAACCATCGGCCAAAGCTTCGCCCAAGTCGTTGTCGTAGAGCAGCCGGAAACCGTGACGAAGGAATATTTCTTTCAAGCGTTTGGCACGGCGTCCGTATTCGCTCAGCTCTTCGTTGAAGCGGTAGCGGCCGCTGCTTGCCGCATCCAGCATGGCGGCCAGTGCATGTTGAGTGGCATGTGCCACTCCGGCGCTTAGGGCATAGAGTACACGAAAGACGAGGGCCGATCCGAAACTTATCGGGCCGTAGCGTCGGTCGAGTGCTGGATAATGCCGTTCGTACAGCTTGTCGGACATGCAGAGCATGCCGATGCGTTGTCCGGCATAACTGAATGTTTTCGAGGCCGACAGCAGCAGGATGTAGTTGTCGCAATAACCTGCCACGCTGGGTTGCAGAGGAACTCGTTTCGGGTCGCGGCGAAAGTCCATGCCGAAATAGGCGAGATCTTCTATCACCGTTGTGTCGTAGCGTGCTGCCGTCTCTCCGATGAGCCGCAACTCTTCATCCTTAAAGTTGAACCAGCTGGGGTTATTCGGGTTCGAATAGATGAGAGCAGCCACATTACCTTCTTTCAGGTAGCTTTCGAGCTTATCCCGTAATTTGTTGCCCCGGTAATCGTGTACGTCGAAACTCTCGAAAGCGGCGCCCATGACCTTCAGTTGTAATTTCTGTACCGGAAATCCGGGATCGATGAAGAGAATGCGTTTGTTGCTGTCGTGACATTGCAGGCAGGTTGTGAAGGCTGCATAACTTCCTTGCATGGAGCCCACTACCGGTATGCAGCCCATAGGAGACAACTCTATGCCGGTAAAGGTTTTCAGGAAGCGTGAGGCAGCTGCTTTCAGTTCCGGAATCCCTTCCATGTCGGCATAGAGACTGGCTACGCCCGATTGCAGAGCTGCCGTTTCCGTCTCGATGCCCAGCGCGCAAGCCGGAAGGCCGGGGACGCCCATCTCCATCTTGATAAATTCCACGCCCGATATCCGTTCGGCTTCTGCTGCCAGAGCTTTGATTTCGCGGATGGTAGCACGCTCGAAGTCTTCGATGCCGAGTGCAGTTGACAAGCGCTCTATCAGTTGACGGTCGATGGGGGGTGTTTTCATATACTTCGTCGATGATGCCTGTGTTTTTTATTCCGAAACGCAAAGATAAACATTTTAACAGGATGTAAGTCCGGTCGGAGAAGAAAAATCCTCTTCCAACAGAAATTACAGCTCATAAAGCGCCGCATTCTTCGAGCAGAGAGCTTCCAAGCCTGAATTTATTTCGTATTTTTGCAAACGGGAACCCGAAACTCCTTTCTCTACAGCATGAATAAGCGTATTATTATTTCCGTCACGAGCGATCTGGCAACCGACCAACGGGTGCTTAAAACTGCCGACACCTGCCACCGTAATGGTTATCGCGTTCGGCTCGTGGGACGTAAGTTGCCCGGAAGTTTGCCCCTCGAACTGCCTTTTGCTTACAACCGGATGAAGCTCCTCTTCCGGCGCAGCGCTTTTTTTTATGCCGAATACAACATACGCTTGTTTTTTCTACTCCTTGTGTCGCCTTGCGATTTGCTCTTTTGTAACGATACGGATAGTCTTCTGGCTAATTTTCTGGTTGCGAAATTGCGAAAAAAGAAACTCGTATTCGATGCACACGAACTCTTCCCCGAAGTGCCCGAATTGCAAGGCCGTCCCCGAACGAAAAAAATCTGGGAAAGCATTGAAAAACTTCTTTTCCCGCATTTGAAGTATGCGCTTACCGTCTCGGCTTCCATTGCAAACTACTACAAGCAGAACTACGGTCTTCACATGCGTTTGCTCCGTAACCTGCCTCTTTATTCCCCTCCGGCCGAAAGGCCTGCGAGGCTTCCCGCTGCCGAGAGGATGATTCTGTATCAGGGAGCATTGAATGTCGGACGGGGGCTCGATTGGGTGATCGAGGCCATGCCCTTCGTCTCTAACGCCCGCTTGGTGATTGTCGGATCCGGCTCCTGCGAGGCCGAATTGAGAGCTCGTGTGGCTGCTTTGGGTTTGGAAGGGCGGGTTTCCTTCGAAGGCAACATGCCTCCGGAGCAACTCCGGAACTTTACGCCCCGTGCCGATATCGGTCTTTGCCTCCTCGAAGCCCGTGGTTTGAGCTATTATTACGCGCTGCCCAACCGGATATTCGACTATCTGCAAGCCGGCGTTCCGGTACTGGCTACCGACTTCCCCGAGATTGCCGCTGTTGTCCGTAGCTATCGAACCGGTGTGCTCGTTTCGCGGCATGACCCGCAGTATCTTGCCGATACGATCAATGCCATGCTTGAAAACCCGCTTGACACTTCCCACTTTGCCGCCGCCGCTCAGGAGCTCTGCTGGGAGCGTGAGGAAGAGGTCTTGCTCAATCTCTTGAACGAAACCGATTAAAGATCTATGCTTTCCATTCTGATTCCGGTCTATAACTACGATATTTCCCGTTTGGTTGGCGAATTGCATCGGCAAGGCACTGAGGCTGCCGTAGACTTCGAAATTCTGATTCTCGATGATGCTTCTACCCGGCCGTCGCCTGCCAATGAAGCTCTCGGACGACTTCCTTTTGTTAGCTACAGCCGCCTGCCCGAAAACATCGGTCGCGCTCGAATCCGCAACCGCCTGGCTGCTGCTGCTGCTTATGAGAACCTCTTATTTCTGGATTGCGATGCCGAAATAGGTTGTGGCTTTATAAATAATTACCTGCCTTTTTGTGATGGCGAAAGTGTGGTCTTGGGCGGTATTGCTTACGATGAAGAAGAGAAAAATCCGGCATACAGCCTTCGTTTGAAGTACGGCAGGAAGCGCGAAGCCCGTCCTGCCCCCGAACGTGAAAAACACCGGAGTTTTGCTACTTTCAACTTTTTAATTCCCGCTTCCGTATTGAAACGGGTGGGCTTCGACGAGCGCCTGAGAGGCTACGGCAACGAGGATACCCTGCTGGGTTACGAATTGCGTGCCTTGGGCGTTCCCCTTTATCAGATCGACAATCCCGCTTTGCATCGGGGCCTGGATGAGAATCCTGTTTTTCTCGAAAAAACAAGACAGTCCGTCGCCAACCTCTTCCGGCTTCTTCGAGAGGAGGACTACGCTTCTCTGTTGCAAAGTTCGCAACTTTTGCGCAGCTATTTCCGGATCAGGAAATTAGGCCTTCTTCCGACAGCTTCCTTCCTCTTCTGGCTTTTCCGCAGGGGACTTGAGGCACAACTTTGCAGTCCTTCTCCTTCGCTCTTCCTCTTCGACCTCTATAAGCTGGGCTACCTCTGCCGGCTTGCCGGTGAAGGAATGACAGCTTGTCAGCCTCTGTCGGAAAACGGCGGAAAAAACAACCGGAATCCTGCCTAATTTGTCAGAAAAAAGCCTTGGCACGGAATCTGTAAAACAGAGCTCTATGTGCATCGCTTTGAGGCATTACAACAAAAATATCGAATCATATATAAATTTAATTTTTAAGCAATTATGAACATCAAACCATTGGCAGACCGCGTGTTGGTAAAACCCGCAGCAGCAGAAGAAAAGACAGTAAGCGGAATCATTATCCCCGATTCGGCTAAGGAAAAACCCCTCAAAGGCGAAGTAATCGCCGTAGGTCAAGGTACAAAAGACGAAGAAATGGTCGTTGCAGCCGGCAATACGGTGTTGTACGGTAAATACGCCGGAACCGAATTGGAGTGGGAAGGCGAAAAATACCTCATCATGCGCCAATCTGATATTTTGGCTATTATCTAAAGTTCTCAAAAGTAAAATGAATCGTTAATAAAAAAATACAATCAATCATGGCAAAAGAAATTGTTTATAATGTAGATGCCCGCGAGCAACTGAAAAAAGGAGTTGACGAGCTGGCTAACGCTGTAAAAGTAACCCTCGGCCCCAAAGGTCGCAACGTGATTATCGAAAAGAAATTCGGTGCTCCGCATATCACCAAGGACGGTGTAACCGTAGCAAAAGAAATCGAGCTGGAAGATGCCGCACAGAATCTTGGCGCCCAACTCGTGAAAGAGGTTGCTTCGAAAACCGGTGACGATGCCGGCGACGGAACCACTACCGCTACCGTTCTGGCTCAATCCATCGTGAGCGTAGGACTTAAAAACGTAACGGCAGGAGCCAACCCCATGGATCTGAAACGCGGTATCGACAAAGCCGTAGCCGAAGTGGTAAAAAGCATCGCCTCGCAAGCCAAGGAAGTGGGCGACAATTACGATAAAATCGAGCAAGTAGCTTCCATATCGGCTAACAACGACGCCGAAATCGGAAAGCTTATTGCCGATGCTATGCGCAAAGTGTCGAAAGACGGCGTTATCACCATCGAAGAAGCCAAGGGAACCGATACGACCATCGATGTGGTGGAAGGTATGCAGTTCGATCGCGGTTACATATCGCCTTACTTCGTAACCAACACCGAGAGCATGGAAGTGGAAATGGAAAAACCCTATATCCTGATTTACGATAAGAAAATCTCCAACCTGAAGGAACTGCTTCCCGTGCTGGAACCGGCTGTACAATCGGGACGTCCTTTGCTCATCGTAGCCGAAGATGTGGACAGCGAAGCTCTTACTACTTTGGTAGTGAACCGCCTGCGTGCACAACTTAAAATATGTGCCGTGAAGGCTCCCGGCTTCGGCGACCGCAGAAAAGAGATGCTCGAAGACATTGCCATCCTTACCGGAGGAACGGTAATATCCGAAGAAAAAGGTATCCAGCTCGAAAAAGCTACCCTCGATATGCTCGGAACAGCCGAAAAAGTTACGGTGGACAAAGACAATACCGTGATTGTAAACGGTGCCGGAGCCAAAGAAACCATTGCCAACCGCATTGCGCAAATCAAAGCTCAGATTGCCAACACGACTTCCGACTACGACCGCGAAAAGCTGCAGGAACGTTTGGCCAAGCTTTCCGGCGGTGTGGCTGTGCTTTACGTCGGAGCTGCTTCCGAAGTGGAAATGAAGGAAAAGAAAGACCGTGTGGACGACGCTCTGAGCGCTACCCGCGCTGCCATCGAAGAAGGTATCGTGCCGGGTGGGGGTGTGGCTTACATCCGTGCTATCGATGGCCTCGAAACGCTTAAGGCCGATAACGCCGACGAAAAGACGGGTATCGAAATCATCAAACGGGCCATCGAAGAACCCCTGCGCCAGATTGTGCTCAACGCCGGAAAAGAAGGCGCTGTAGTGGTACAGAAGGTGCGCGAAGGAAAAGCAGACTTCGGATACAATGCCCGTACGGACAAATACGAAAACTTCTTCAAGGCCGGCGTGGTGGATCCTGCCAAGGTAACCCGCGTAGCCCTCGAAAATGCCGCTTCGATTGCCGGCATGTTCCTCACTACCGAATGCGTGGTAACCGAGAAGAAAGAAGACAATCCCGCTCCGGCTATGCCTATGGGCGGCGGAATGGGCGGCATGATGTAATAAAGCCCCGTTCCCGCCTCGGGAGAAAAATAAAAGAGCCTCAGGAAAATTTTTCCTGAGGCTCTTTTTGTAGTCTTATACTTATCTTATAGGGATTTTTTTCCAATATTTGGAGCAGCCTTTTAATTCTTTAGGAAAATAAACTTCTACTCCACCTCCACTTTGTCCGTAATTCGGTTTAACTGTCCCTTGAAATATTATAGTTCCTGCAGGAGGAGTAATTTCAAATACATGTATAGCTGGATCTGTTTTGGGTAATGCATACCTGCCAACGGCAGCAAGTCCACTTCTAATAACTTTAATATCATTTTTACTTGTTGCGTATGTTTTTGCTGCTACATTGCCACCTCGCATTTTTGTATCTTCTTTGTAAATAGAAAATCTATAAAATTTTTCGCCTTCTTTCGTTTTGTGTTCGAATTCTGGCTTGCTGCCATCAGAATTAGTAGGTTCATATTTGTTTAGTTTCAGAGTAGATAAGTTAATCTCTTGATTAGTATCTTTCTCCTTTGTAATGTGATTTTTATTCAGTATTATTCCATTATACCGCTCTAAATCAGATATATGGATAGCCTCCTTGCAGTTAATAACGATATATCCTGATTCCGTAAAGTGGTAGCCCATTCCAAATTCAGGAGCATTCATTAAAAGATCTTCTGTTTTTTTACTTAAGGTCAAAATAGTAAGTTTTTTCATAAGATATTATTTTTTAATTTTTCACGCCTGCTAAGTTAATACATTATTTTGCTTCTTAAAAAAACGAAGCTACAGGGCTTTTTAGCGGCTTCCGAAGGCCGCTTCAAAAGGCTTGTTTAAGGCTTGTCGCAAGCCTTGCCGTCGATTTGGAGGCTTGGGATTTTATGCGTACTTTTGAGAAATTTTGCTGCTAAGCTTATTACACAAGAAAAAACAATATCAAATGAAAAAGATTAAACTACTGATTGTTATGACCCTCTTTACAGCGGCAGGCATTGCCGGAAATCCTTTGTTGGAAAGCTACAATACCCCTCATGCTTCCATCCCCTTCGACCGGATAGCTCCGGAACACTACCTGCCCGCTTTCCGCGAGGCCATGAAGCAGCAGCGGGAGGAGGTTGCTGCCATCTGCCGGCAAACAGCCCCTGCCAACTTTGCCAATACCATCGAGGCGCTCGAAAAATCGGGAAGTCTCTTGCGTGCCGTAGGAGCGCCCTTTTTCAACCTGCTGAGCGCCGAAACCAACGACGATTTGCAGGCCGTTGCGCGCGAAGTGTCGCCTCTTATTACGGAGCATAAAAACTCCATTACCCTCAACGAAGAGCTTTTTGCCCGGGTGCAGCAGGTTTACGACCAAAAAGACCGTCTCAAACTCAGCGCCGAACAACAAACCTTGCTCGAAAATACCTACCAGAGCTTTGTGCGCAACGGCGTCAAGCTTTCCGGCGCCGACAAGGAGCGCTACCGCGAACTGTCGAAAAAGCTGAGTCTGCTCAGCCTGCAATTCGGGCAAAACTCCCTGAAGGAGACCAATGCCTTCCGCATGCACATCCGGGATAAGAAAACCCTCGCCGGCCTGCCGGACAACCTCCTCGAAACCCTCGCCGAGAATGCCCGCAAAGACGCTAAGGAGGGCTGGGTTCTCGATCTGAAGGCTACTACTTACGTCCCCTTGATGAAGTATGCCGAAAACCGCGACCTGCGCCGCGAAATTTACATGGCTTACAGCAGCCGTTGCATGACGGGGAGCGAATTCGACAATCGCGACCATGTTCGCGAAATTGTAAATACCCGCTTGGAGATTGCCCGCCTGCTGGGTTATAAAAATTATGCCGACTACGTTCTCACACGTCGTATGGCCGGCAACACGGAGCAGGTTTACGACCTCCTCGATAAGCTGCATGCAGCCTATCGGCCTGCAGCCGAGCAGGAGTGTGCCGATTTGCAGGCTTTTGCCGATAGCCAAGGAGCTTATTTCCCGCTTCAGGCCTGGGATTGGAATTACTATTCGGAGAAATTCCGGAGTCGTAAGTTCGAGCTTAACGACGAAGTGCTTCGTCCTTATTTTGAGCTCGAAGCTGTCAAAAAAGGCGTTTTCGGTTTGGCCGGGAAGCTCTACGGCCTTCGTTTTCGTGCCAATCCGGCCATTCCCGTCTATCACCCCGAAGTGACGGCCTACGAAGTGAGCGATGCACGTGGGAAGTTTGTCGGACTGCTGTACACGGACTTCCATCCCCGCGAAGGGAAACGTGCCGGAGCCTGGATGAATACCTACAAAGACCAGTGGATGGAGGGGCGTAAAGATAGCCGTCCCCACATTACCATCGTGATGAATTTTACCCGTCCTACGGCCGACAAACCGGCTTTGCTCACCTACGATGAGCTGACGACCTTTTTGCACGAATTCGGACATGCCCTGCACGGGCTCCTGAGCAAAGTAACTTACGCTTCGCTTGCGGGAACGGGTGTCTACCGCGATTTTGTGGAGCTCCCCTCGCAGTTGCTTGAGAACTGGGCTCCTCAGCAGGATTTTCTCGATACCTTTGCCCGGCATTATCAAACGGGCGAGAAGATTCCTTCGGAGTTGATCCGGAAAATTCTTGAAGCGGAAAACTTCAATACCGGTTATCTTTGTTTGCGCCAATTAAGCTTTGCCTACCTCGATATGGCTTGGCATACCCTCGAAAAACCCTTTGAGGGTGATGTGATGGCCTACGAAAAGCAGGCTATGGAGGCTGTGAGACTTTTGCCGGTGGTGGATAAAACCGCTATGAGTCCTACTTTCGGGCACATATTCTCCGGAGGCTATGCTGCGGGATACTACAGTTATAAATGGTCGGAAGTGCTTGATGCCGATGCTTTTTCCGTATTCGAGAAGCAGGGCCTTTTCGACCGTAAAACCGCTGATTCCTTCCGCAGCAATATTCTGGAGCGCGGAGGCAGTGAAAACCCTGCGTTGCTCTACAAGCGTTTCCGCGGTCAAGATCCCAGCATCGATGCGCTGCTGAAGCGGAACGGTATTAAAAAATAAAGGATAAATCGATATGAGAAAGCTGATTTTTCTCTCTTCCCTTCCGCTTATCTGCTTCCTGCCGTTCTTGCCGGCTGCAGCAAACTCCATTCCCGAGCGCTACAAACCGGTGAGTAAGATCTACAAAAAGGGCTGGATCGACTTGAATAAGAACGGTCGGATGGATGTCTACGAAAATCCACGAGCCGAGTTGGACAGCCGCATACAGGATTTGCTAAGTCAAATGACCGTCGAGGAAAAGACCAACCAGATGGTTACCTTGTACGGCTACGGAAGGGTATTGGAGGACGACCTCCCCACCGAAGAGTGGAAAAATCGCTTATGGAAAGACGGTATCGCAGCCATTGACGAGCACCTGAATGCTTTCCGTCAGTGGGGGCTTGGCCCTTCGGATAATCCTTACGTATGGCCGGCTTCGAAGCATGCCTGGGCCTTGAACGAAGTGCAACGTTTCTTTGTGGAGGAAACCCGTCTGGGTATTCCCGTCGATTTTACGAACGAAGGCATCCGAGGAGTCGAAAGCTTCCGCGCCACCAACTTCCCGACCCAGTTGGGCTTGGGGCATACCTGGAACCGGAAGCTCATCGAACAGGTCGGCGTTATTACCGGCCGTGAGGCACGTTTGTTGGGCTATACCAACATTTATGCCCCTATTTTAGATGTGGGGCGCGATCAGCGCTGGGGGCGTTATGAGGAGGTCTATGGCGAATCTCCCTTTCTGGTGGCTGAACTGGGTATTGCCATGGTAAAAGGCCTCCAGCGAAATTATCAGGTGGCTTCTACCGGTAAGCACTATGCCGCCTACAGCAACAACAAAGCTGCGCGAGAGGGCATGTCGCGGGTTGATCCGCAAATGGCGCCGCGCGAAGTAGAAAACGTGCATATCTATCCCTGGAAACGTGTCGTCAGAGAAGCCGGTATGCTGGGTGCAATGAGCGCTTATAACGATTACGACGGTCTGCCCATCCAAAGCAGCTATTACTGGCTTACCGAACGCTTGCGTAAAGAGATGGGATTTAAAGGCTATGTCGTTTCCGATAGCGATGCCGTGGAGTATCTTTACTCCAAACACGGAACAGCTGCGGACATGAAGGAGGCTGTTCGGCAGGCGGTTTTGGCCGGCTTGAATGTGCGTTGTACCTTCCGCTCGCCCGACTCCTATGTTTTGCCTTTACGTGAGCTCATACGGGAGGGCGCTATCGATATGAAGATTATCGACGAGCGGGTTGCCGATGTCTTGCGTGTGAAGTTTTTGCTGGGGCTCTTCGATTCGCCCTACCAGACCGAACTGAGGCAAGCCGACCGGGAAGTGAACGCTCCGGAAAATCAAAAGCTTGCTTTGCAGGCCTCGAAGGAGAGCATTGTTTTGCTGAAAAACGCAGAAAATCTTTTGCCGTTGAAGAAAGAGAAAATAAAGCGTATTGCCGTTTGCGGTCCCAATGCCGATGATGCTTCCTATGCATTGGCTCATTATGGCCCCTTGGCGGTTGATGTTGTTTCCGTGTTGGAGGGCTTGCGTAATAAAGTGGGGCAGGACATCGAACTGTGTTACTCAAAAGGCTGCGACATCGTCGATCCCTATTGGCCCGACTCCGAAATCATCGACTATCCCCTCACAAAAGCCGAAGAGGAGGCAATACACAAAGCCGTTGCCGATGCCGAGAAAAGCGATTTGGCAATTGTCGTTCTCGGCGGGAACGAACGTACGGCAGGCGAGAATAAATCCCGTTCCTCCTTGGACTTGCCCGGGAGGCAGTTGCAGCTTCTCAAAGCCATTCATGCAACGGGTAAGCCCGTCGTGTTGATTTTGATTAACGGACGGCCTTTGTCCATCAATTGGGCCGACCGGAACGTCCCGGCAATCATAGAGGCATGGTATCCCGGTGCTCAAGGAGGACTGGCCCTTGCCGATGTGCTTTTCGGAGACTACAATCCCGGAGGCAAACTCACGGTAACCTTCCCCAAAACCGTCGGGCAAATTCCCTTCAACTTCCCATCAAAACCGGCTTCGCAAGTAGATGGAGGGCTTCGTCCCGGCCTGGAAGGCAACCAAAGTCGCATCAACGGCGCTTTGTATCCATTCGGCTACGGACTGAGTTACACCACTTTTTCGTATTCCGACCTGAAGCTTTCCACCCGTGATATTAATCCCGGAAGCAGTCTTTCTTTGACTTTGAAGGTGAAAAATACCGGTCAAAGAGCCGGTGACGAAGTGGTGCAGCTCTACATCCGCGATGTGATAAGTAGCGTGACTACTTATGAGAAAAATCTGCGAGGATTTGAGAGAGTCCATTTGCAGCCCGGCGAGGAAAAGCTCCTTTCTTTCACCATACATCCCTCCGATTTACAATTGTACAACAGCCGTAATGAGTGGGTGGTCGAGCCTGGGGAGTTTAAAATCATGATTGGCGCTTCCTCCGAAGATATTCGTTTAAGCGAGTCTTTTTATGTTTTGGGCGAAGGCTTTGATAAAAACAAACTGAAAGAGGCGCAAACCGTCGTATCCGATCCGCAAACTGCAACAGCTTTGAATGTCTTTGACGGCGACAATGCCAGCTTTTGGGAGGCTTTGCCCGGCTATTACCTCACAGTAGCGCTTACCGAGGGAAAAAGTTTGAGCCGTGTTGCTCTCCGCTGTGCTTCCGGGACGGATGTGAAGAGCATATTCGAAATTCAGATCTCCAGTGGAGGCGGTCAGTTCATCACTTTGCTGCGGACTTCCCCCCAAGCTTTGGAGGAGCTTGTTGACTATACCTTCAAAGAATCTATCGGAAGCGATTTGCGCATACGGGTCGTTTCGGGGAAGATCCGATTCTCCGAGTTGCGTTTCTAAGTTTAATATAAATATTTGTTTAGTAAACAAGATGTTATCTGTAAGTGTGAAGAACGAGCATCCAACATAATACACAAAAGACAAAATATTATAAGCTTTAATACAAAACAAAATGAAATTTCAATCAATAATTTTAATTGCTATTTGCACAGTTTGCTCATTAAGCTGGTCGGAACAAAAAATAATTGAACTTCCTTTAACACAACAAGACGGATATGGATATTTCCAATCGGGACTGGGTGGAATTTCGCTTTATTCAGAAGATGAAAATAATCCATGGAAAAAAACTTATTTGTCGGTAACCGGAGTTCCGGAAAATTGGACTGAAATTAAATATGGAGACATTGAGACAAATATTTACCAAACAGTTTATCAAAATTATTTAATCGGAAACATTACTAAAGAGCGCTATGAGAAGTTACAAAAATCATGGGATTGGAAACCCGACACACTTGAATTATCAAAAGAAGCATTAAAATGTAAAATTGCATTTGTGATTGGGAAAGATTCTTCAGGAATTATGAATATGATAGTTGATGCAAATAATAATCTTGATTTAAGCGATGATAAAACCTTCATCCCATTTAACTTTTCTCCCAATGAAAATATAAACAAAGATTCTATTGCGTTGAGCAACGCCATCAATGTTTCATTTGAACGACTAATTGATAGTAAAAAGCAGTTGGTTACAGCCCCGCTTTTTATTGCACACATGAGTCGGTACAATATCTTCATGTACAATTTCGCTCAATATTCGGTAACTGATTTCAAGGGAGAAAAAATTGCCGTTTGCTCTGATGGTTTTACAAATTTATTGTACAAAAATCCAAGCATTGTTTTAATTAATGATAGCCTGAAAGATGGAGATAAAATCAGTTATGAGAATTTAATCGCGAAAAATGAGTTCATAGAAGTAAAAGGAGAACTTTATAAAAATATCGGGGTAAATGTAAATAAAAACACTTTGATCTTAGAAAAGGTGTCGTTGCCTAAAAGTGAATTGTATTCTACTCAAATTGGATTTAAATCATTCTTTTTTGAAGGGAAGGATTTTATGACAGCATCCAAAATATCTTCGGAAAGCTTAAAAGGGAAATATGTATTACTCGATTTCTGGGCTGTTGGGTGCGCTCCTTGTCGGCAAGAAATCCCCAACTTGAAAGAACTTTACGAGAAAACCGATAGAGAAAAATTTGAAATTGTTGGTGTTGTCGGAGATAGCCCCTCAAATGCACTTAAGAAAATAATTGAAAAATATTCTATTACCTGGACACAAATATTATCAACTGATTCGAACAAAATAAAGGAGACTTATGGAGTTCATGGCTATCCTACAACTTTCCTTATAAATCCGGAGGGAATAATTGTAGCAAAAAATTTGAGAGGAAAAGAATTAGAGGAAAAAGTTTTTAGTTTAATAAATGAATAAACGCCAGCAAGTAATATTGTGTATAAAATTCTTGCCAATCAGCGAATTACTGCTTATTTAAGCTCGTGTCAAAAGTACTTGTGACTTGATAGGAAATCGCTTCGAAATGCCAAACGTTTCATACCGCCAACCGTTGTCAGCAAGACTATCAGTAAAATGAGTTAAATGCAGACGAGAGTAATTTTTACCCTTATCGATACAACGAGAGTAAATTTTTAGTAATTTTACCCTCGTATTAGAAACGAGGGTAAAACTTACATTTGAATGAAATGAGCAAATTTGACCGTAATATACCGTATAACGACCTGCCTTTGCTACCACCAAAGACAGACATTGAAACAAAAGAAATACTTCGCAAAACCATTTCGGCAGGCAGAGCATTGGCGCAACTGAATGGAGCATTATTGAATTTGCCAAATCCAACTTTGTTTTTAGATACGATTTATTTACAAGAGGCAAAGGCGAGTTCGGAAGTAGAAAACATTATCACTACAAGCGATGAGCTTTACAAATCGTTGGTTGCCGACAAAAAATATGAAAATCCTGCAAGCAAAGAAGTTTTGAGTTACAAAGAAGCGCTTTGGGTGGGCATGGAACAGTTAAAGAAAAAACCATTTATCACAACCAGCCTTTGCATAAGCATTGTTCAGTGTATTAAGCAAAACACCGCTTCTATTCGGCGTACACCCGGAACCACGTTAACCAATACAAAAGGCGAAGTAATTTACACACCACCAAGTGGAGAAGGCGTTATTCGTGAGAAGTTGGCAAATTTGGAAAAGTTTATTAATAACAACGATACTACGATAGACCCGCTTATCAAAATGGCGTTAATGCACTACCAGTTTGAAGCGATACATCCTTTTGCAGACGCTAATGGAAGAACAGGACGCATTTTGTTGCTACTATATCTTAAACTTTCGGGTCTGCTTGATACGCCGGCCATTTATTTAAGCGAATACATCATCAAAAACAAAGAGAATTATTACAAGTGCTTGCGTAGCGTAACCGAGAACAACGATTGGGAAAACTATATTTTGTATATGTTGGATATGATTGAGGAAACTTCGGTAAAAGGATTGGAGCGTCTAAACAAAATTACGAAAGCCATAGACAATACAGCAGATGAAATAAAAACAAAATTGCCAAAAATTTATTCCAAAGATTTGGTTGAAATTTTGTTTCGTTTGCCATACACCAAACGCCAACACTTGATTAATGAAAATATCGGGAATCTCAAAACAGTTGGCAATTATTTAATAGCGTTGGAGGAAAACGGATTTTTAAAATCGGTAAAAGTCGGCAAAGAGAAATTATATTTAAATGAACGATTATTGATGATTTTAGAAGAAAAATAGATAACCTTGCCGCTAATACGGGTTCACGTCAAGCGGGGATGACGTGCAAATTTGGAGCTTTGTACTTCTATTAAAGTTCAGTATTGGTTGATCGTTTTTTTGCTCCGAAGGCTCATTCGCTGAATAGCTAAATCCCCTCTTGCTAACAGATAAAATTTAGCTCCTATCTGTTTTTAGGGCAGTATCGACACTGTCAATTCGCGTTAAGTTATCCTCAGTATATCTCTGAAATCAAGTCAAAAAATAAGGCCTGTAAAACAATCTGTTCTACAGGCCTTATTTGTCCTTTTGAAACTTCCGGAGCATGTCCGATTCCTTTGTTTGAGAGCGGAAGACGGGGCTCAAACCCGCGACCCTCAGCTTGGAAGGCTGATGCTCTATCAACTGAGCTACTTCCGCAAAAAAATAACATCCCATTCATCCGGCCGGGAGCTTGTGGGCAGTGATGGATTCGAACCACCGAAGTCGAAAGACAGCTGAGTTACAGTCAGCCCCATTTGGCCACTCTGGTAACTGCCCAGGTTTTTTCTTTATCACAAGCGCGACAATTGGCCGCTGTATTCAAAGAAGTTTTTTAGAGAGCCTCTTGTCGGATTCGAACCAACGACCCCGAGATTACAAATCACGTGCTCTGGCCAACTGAGCTAAAGAGGCGTTAAAAAAGCCGTTTGAATACCATTATCCAAACGGCTTGCAAAGGTACGAAATTATTTTGTTAAACAAAGCAATTTCTGAAGTATTTTATTTCTTAACGTTTTTTTCTTTGTACTTCCGTATTTGTTTATCGATGGCCTCCAAGGATAAGTCGAAGGCTTCTTCAAAAGAGTCGCATGTCTTTGATGCAAAGAAGTCCACATTCGGAATGACAATTTTTATTTCCGTTTCTTTATTCGCGGCAGTTTCAGGCTTTACAACTTTGAGATATACCTCCACATTCAGAATTTCCTCATGAAACTTCTCCAATTTCTTCAGTTTCTTTTCCATGTGGGCTTCCAGGTTTGCCGATGCTTCAAAATTTACGGCTTGAATTCTAAGTTTCATATTACCTCCTTTTTTTATTTTGCCCTTGGATGGGCGTTGTTGTATATATTACGTAGTTCTTCAAAGCTTGTGTGGGTATAGACTTGTGTTGCGGCAAGGCTGCTGTGTCCCAATAATTCTTTTACGGCATAAATGTCGGCTCCTTCGTTCAGGAGTGTTGTGGCGAAGCTGTGACGCAGAATGTGAGGGCTTTTTTTCTTCAGACTGCTTGCTGCGGACATTTTCTTGCGTACCATGTTGTAAACCAGTTTAGGATACAGCGGCATCCCATTGGCCCGTACGAAAAGACGCTCCGCATGCGCGTCCGTTTCTTGGTTGCGTAATGCGATGTAATCTTTTATCTCGCTGCATAAGGCTTCGCTCAGCGGGATGATGCGTTCTTTGTTCCTTTTTCCGATTACCCGCAGGCTTTCCTGTTCCCAGTCGATGTTTTTGTCCGATATCGAGATGAGTTCCGACAAGCGGATTCCCGTCAGATAAAAAAGTCTGATTATCAGCTCGTCACGTGTCGCTTCGAAAAGGTTTGGAGTTTTTGCCGTGGACTTGTTCAGCACGCTTTGCATTTCACTGTGTTTGAAAAAGGCAGGGAGCGGCTTTTCTGTTTTAGGTAGAATCAGCTTCTGGGTAGGGTTCGATTGTGTATAGCCCTGGATGAGCATAAAGCGCCAGAATGCTTTGAGAGTCGATATTTTTCGGGAGATGCTGCGGGCCGTTTTTCCTTCGTTTGTTTGAGCATGTATCCATTCCTGGATTTGGCTTGCCCGGATAGCGTTGGGCGAAAAACGTTCGGCTTGAATCCCTAAGAAGTCACAGAACTGTTTTAAATCAGTATTATACGACAAAACAGTATGGGAAGAATAAAGCTTCTCATACTGTAAATATTGCAGAAATCTACCGATCATAGTTACGTGATTAATTCTGCAACGAAATTAAGATAAAAAAATCAAGAAAACAAATTTTCCCGGATTTTTTTTATTCTTCCTGTTGTTGCAGCTTTTGCACGTAAATAGCGCGTTTCTTTTGTTCTCTTTTGATGATAGAGGGTTTGTCGAAGCATTGACGGCGGCGAAGTTCTTTCACGATACCGGTCTTTTCAAATTTACGTTTGAATTTTTTCAATGCTCTCTCGATGTTTTCACCTTCTTTTACAGGAACTACGATCATAATAATTGATTTCTTTCTATTTTTTAATAAACTATGTGTTCTATCTTTTTTTATTTGAGCTTGCAAAAATAGGCAATCCTTTTTGATTGACAAACTATTTCGAGGTAATTTTTACCTGACTGCCTATTGAGGACTGCATGAAAGGCTGCAAATCTATAATTTTAATCCCTTGCTTGCAAGATATGCAAGACTGTTGACCGGAAATGGAGTTACCCTATTTTTGCTCCTCCTGAAACCAGCTTGCATACATGGAATAGTTGTGTGCAATTTTCTTGTTCATTTCGTTGCTTTGCTCGGGATCGACCTGCTTTACAAACTTGGCCGGGACACCGGCCCAGAGCGTATAAGGCGGTATCTTTGTGTTGCTCAGAACCAAGGCGCCGGCAGCCACAATGGCGCCTTCGCCTATCTCAGCGTAATCAAGGAGGGTAGCCCCCATGCCGATTAGCGCGTAGCGATCGATTTTAGCTCCGTGGACCGTTACGTTGTGCCCGATGGATGCGTAATCGCCGATTTCTACAGTCGATTTTTGGTAAAGGGTGTGCAGCACACTTCCGTCCTGGATATTCACATGTTTGCCTATCCGTATGGGATTTACATCGCCGCGCAATACGGCATTGAACCAAACACTGCAACCTTCGCCTAAAACGACATCGCCAACGATGGTCGCATTTTCGGCTAAGAAGCAGTTTTCGGCAATCTTGGGAGTAAATCCCCGGACTGTTTTGATAAGAGCCATGTCTTTGTTATTCCTTTGCTTGAGATGAGTCCTTTTCTCAGCCTATTTCTACCAGCGTGTCGTCTTGCATTACGGTTTGTCCGGCTGCAACGTGTATCCTCTTGATGCATCCGTCCGTATCGGCCAGAATGTTGTTTTCCATTTTCATGGATTCCATGATCAACAGTACGTCTCCGGTCTTTACCATGCTGCCTTCGGTTGCTATGATGCGTACGATGCTGCCGGGAAGGGGAGCCGTTATACGGGTCGAGCCGGATTTACCCGGAGCTGCGGGCGAGGCAACGACATCTTTTTTAGGCGGCGTCGGTTTTTTGTCGTTCTCTACTTCGATATTCTTTTTCGAAGGGGCTGCTTCTTCTTCAAGCTCTACCGAGTATTTCTTCCCGTTCACATTCAACTCGAGTTGTTGTTGCTCCAGGGATTCTACGGCTACGTCGTAGATGTTATCTTGTATTTTAAATCTGAATTTTTTCATGTCTTCTGTCTTTTTGAAGTTGTTTCCGCTTCCCTCTTGGGGTGTCGAATCTTACAACGGTATGTTCGAGTGTTTTTTCAGAGGGTTGGTCAGTTTTTTTGTTTGCAAGGATTCGAAAGCACGAATAACACGGAAGCGGGTGTTTCTCGGTTCGATAACATCGTCGATGTAGCCGAATGAGGCCGCTTGGTAGGGATTGGCGAATTTCTCTTTGTATTCGCTGGTCTTTTCGTTGATGTAGGCTGCTTTTTCCTCTTCGTTGCTTATAGCTGCGATGTTGCGCCCTTCGAGCACTTCGATGGCTCCGGCGGCTCCCATCACGGCTATTTCGGCAGTAGGCCATGCGTAGTTGAAGTCGCCTCGCAACTGCTTGCAACTCATTACGTCGTGTGCTCCTCCGTAAGACTTGCGGAGTGTTACGGTTACTTTGGGTACCGTAGCTTCGCCGTAAGCAAACATGAGCTTGGCTCCGTGGGTGATGATACCCATGTATTCCTGATTCGATCCGGGCAAAAATCCGGGAACATCCACCAAGGTTAATATCGGTATGTTGAATGCATCGCAAAAACGAACGAAGCGGGCGGCTTTGCGCGAAGCGTCGCAATCGAGTACGCCGGCGAGAAAGTTCGGCTGATTGGCAACGATTCCGATTGAAGAGCCATTGAGCCGGGCAAATCCGACGATGATGTTGCGTGCATAATTTTTATGCACTTCGAAGAAATCACGGTTGTCGACGATGGCCTTTACCACTTGCAGCATGTCATAAGGTTGGTTCGGGTTGTCGGGGATGATTTCATTGAGCGAGTCCTCCATGCGGTTGATGGGGTCATTGGAGTCGAAAAGGGGAGCTTCTTCGAGGTTGTTTTGCGGGAGGAAAGAGAGTAGTTTGCGGATTGCGTTGCAGCCTTCTTCTTCGCTGCTTACCTTGAAGTGCGATACTCCGGATTTGCTGGAGTGCATTCCGGCTCCTCCGAGATTTTCGGTGCTGATGTCTTCGCCTGTTACGGATTTCACCACTTTCGGGCCGGTTACAAACATGTAGCTGGTTTGCTCGGTCATCAAGATGAAGTCGGTGAGGGCCGGGGAATATACCGCGCCTCCGGCACAAGGGCCGAAAATGGCAGATATCTGGGGAACAACCCCCGATGCGAGAATGTTACGCTGGAAAATTTCCGCATATCCGGCCAGAGAAGTAACCCCTTCTTGAATACGGGCTCCTCCGGAGTCGTTGATACCGATGATGGGAGCTCCAACTTTCATCGCCATGTCCATTATTTTACAAATTTTCAGAGCCATCGTTTCCGATAGAGAACCTCCGAAAACGGTGAAATCCTGAGCATAAACAAAGACGATCCGTCCGTCGATGGTTCCGTGCCCGGTAACTACGCCATCGCCGAGAAATTTTTCCTTCTCCAGACCGAAGTTGTTGCAGCGATGGGTTACAAACATGTCAATCTCTTCAAAGCTTCCTTCGTCGAGCAGCATGTCGATACGTTCGCGTGCCGTGAATTTTCCTTTGGAATGGTGCGAGTCTATTCGCTTCTGGCCTCCTCCCAATTTGGCCTGTGCCCGTAAATCAATCAGATTTTTTACCTTCTCTTGAATCTCCATGATATTTTTGTTGAATTTATTGTTGCAGAATAGGCGTGTTGTTAAGGGTGCTCGCAGAGTTCGGTAAGTACGCCGAAAGTGGATTTCGGGTGCAGGAATGCGATGTTTAGGCCCTCGGCTCCTTTGCGTGGCTGCTTGTCGATGAGCTGGACGCCTTTTGCAGCCACTTCGTCGAGTACGGATTGAAGACCTTCCACAGCATAAGCCACGTGGTGAACGCCTCCGTGAGGATTCTTGTCTAAGTATTTTTGAATCGGGCTGTCGGGAGCTGTCGGTTCCAAAAGCTCGATTTTTGTTTGTCCGACTTTAAAGAATGCGGTTTTTACTTTTTGGTCGGCTACTTCTTCTATCGAATAGCAGCTTAGTCCCAGAATGTTTTCGTAGTAAGGAATGGCTTCTTCAATGCTTTTTACGGCGATGCCCAAGTGTTCGATGTGAGTTGGTTTCATGTTGTATTATTTTTCTAAATTTGTTGATATACAATCCTATAGTTGTCTTTCGGGGTGCTGTGCAAGTACTCCGGAGACAAACAGCAGGCAAAAATAATGAAAATTTATTGATTGCCTGCTTTAATAATGAGAAAATAAAAGCTCTTTGTTTGCTGCTTTCTTTATGGAGCAAGCAGGGTTTTCACTTTCTGCGATATAATACGTCCTTCGGCCTTGCCTGCTAGGCGTTTAGTGGCTTCGGCCATGACTTTACCCATGTCTTGAGGGCTGCTGGCGCCCGTCTGTGAAATGATTTCCTTAAGCGCTTCTTCGAGTTCGGATTCACTCATTTGTCGAGGCAGGTAGCGTTCGATAACGGCTACTTCTGCTGTTTCGTTTTCTGCCAGTTCGGGACGGTTTTGTTCGCGGTAGATGGCAGCGGAATCTTTGCGTTGCTTCACCATCTTTTGCAGTATCTTTAAGGCTTGCTCATCGGGCAGCGAACCGTCGCCGCCTTTTGCGGTTTTGGCCTCGATAAATTCTTTTTTTATGCCCCGGAGAGCTTCCAACGCTGTTTTGTCTTTCGCCAGCATGGCTGTTTTTATGTCGGCGCTTATGCGATCGAATAGGGTTTCCATAATTTTTTTATGTCGTTTAATGTTGAGTTTTACGCTTCCAAGCGGGTATTGATTCTATGTCTTTCATCCTTTCTTCGTCGTCCAGGTCGTCGAGTGTGAAAGTCTCGAGTTCGGAAGAGTTTTTTCTTTGTGTCTGAAATACTTTCTCTTTTTTGTAAAGTTCTCCCATCGCCCGGTCTATATCGTCTTTCGGCTTTTCGGTTGCTTTCCCCGGATCCGGCTTGGCTTCGACATTACTATGGAACCCGGTATGTGCTTTACTGGCGGCGATTGCCTGCTCGGTTTTTTCTTCCTTTTTCGGCGATTTTTGAGGCATGCCGGGTATTTTATCGACGTCAAATCCGGTTGCAATGAGCGTAATTTTTACGTTTTCTCCGAGGTTGTCGTCAAAAGTCTGCCCCCATATCACCTGCACTTCGTCGCCCACTTCTTCCATAAATTCGTGAATCTGGGAAAGTTCCTCCATTTTTATCTGATGGTCTTCGGAGCTGGAGCAGTACAGACTCAGCAGTATTTTGTTGGCGCCCCGTACGTCGGTATTCAGCAGGGGGGAGGTCAGTGCATTGTTTATGGCTTTTTTGATCCGGTCTTCGCCGGAGGCCTCACCGGTATTCATAATGGCCACTTTCCCGTCTTTCATGATGGTATAAACATCGGCAAAGTCTATGTTGATGTAGCCGGGTACGGTGACGATTTCAGCTATTGCTTTGGCTGCGTTGCTGAGTACGGCATCGGCCTTGGCGTAAGCGTTGCTAAAGGTGAGTGTAGGGTCTATTTCGCGTAGCTTCTCGTTGTTTATGACCAGCAGGGCATCTACATGCTCGTTCAGTGCGGCTACTCCTTCGAGGGCTTGACGTATTTTGGGTTTGCCTTCGAAGGCGAAAGGTATGGTAACGATGCCAACGGTTAGAATGCCCATTTCACGGGCCGTGCGGGCTACTACGGGCGAGGCTCCGGTGCCTGTTCCGCCTCCCATGCCGGCGGTGATGAATACCATTTTCGTATTATCTTTCAGCACTTCTTTGATGCGGTCTATGTTTTCTTCGGCAGCAGTCCGGGCTTTTTCGGGTATGGCTCCGGCCCCCAATCCTTCCGTGGTTTCAACTCCGAGTTGGATTTTATTCGGCACGGGCGAGTCCTTCAAGGCTTGGTTGTCGGTGTTGCATACCACGAAGGTAACATCGCTGATACCCTGCCGGTACATGTGATTTACTGCGTTGCTGCCTCCGCCTCCTACACCTATTACTTTGATGATGGAAGACTTGTTGCTGCTGAAAGCCAAAGGCAATAATTCATCTGTATGTTCCATAATAATTGTTCTGCAGTTTTAAATTGTTGCACATTCTTTAGAGAGGGCCGTTTCTCTGAAATGTTTTTACTTCATTTGATTGTCGTCATCGAAAAGTTTGAGCACTGTGTTTACAATCCGTGTCCTGATGTTCTCTTTCGGGATTTTGGGTTCTTTGGCCTTGGTGGGTGCCGTCGGATTTTCTTTGTTGTACTCGTCGATGAGCAGGATGTTGCCTATCAAAAGGCTGTACGAGGGGTCGTAATAGCGTTCGTTCGTGTCGGGAGACAGCCATCCGGAGTGGTCTCCGTAACGTACACTCATGCCGCTGTACGTCTCGACGAATTCGGCCATATATTCCAGCTTGGATGCTCCTCCAGTGATGACGATGCCGGCTTTTAATTCAAAAGGACATTCCTCGAGAACTTTGAAAATGGGTGTACATATTTCTTCGAGGCGTGCTTCGATGATGGTTGCGAGGAAATCGCTTTCGATGACGATGTCGGGCATGCCGGATTCCGCGGAGGGAATGCGTATGCGAATTACTTCGCTTACGCGGTTTTTTAGGGCACAGCCTTTTTTTACTTTCAAACGTTCGGCATTGTGTTCGCTTATTCCCAGCTCTTGGATGTCTTTGGTTAGGTTATGTCCTCCGAGCGGGACGACTAAGAGGTGCCGGAGCGTGCCTTCTGCGTAGATAGCCAGGGTGGTCGTACTGTGCCCGAAATGTATTAAGGCGCAGCCTGATTCGCGCTCCTCGTCGTCGAGCAAGGCTTTCGAGAGGGCTTCGGCGGCTATCGGCATACAGGGAGAAAGCTTCAGGCCGGTGCGGTCGAAACAGCGGTCCAGATTTTCCCGTATCTTCTTATTGCCTCCTACCACGGCGTAGCTGCTGCATATTTCGTAGGCTTTGTGTCCTACAGGGTCTTCAAAGTACTTCCCGTCCAAGTGATAGGATTGCGGGATGACATCGAAGACATCTACATCCTTTAACCTGAATGCTTCTTCCGCTTCGTCGGATAAGTTGGCTATGGTGGCTTCGGTGATAGCCGTATAGTCTCTAAAATTTCGGGTGATGGAGTAGGGGAAGTGCTTCATGGACTTTGCATTCAGCCCGACGTGTACCGTATCTATATCTATGCCTCTATTTGTTTGCAGGCGATTTTGAAGCAACCTGATGACGGCATTGATGCCGAAAGCAACTCCCGACATTTGTTCCACAATCCCTTGCTTGATATCGCGAGAGGGTTTGGATTCTTCGGCGATGATGCAGACCGAGCCATCGTTCGATACTTCAGCTGCCACGGCTGAAATATGTGTGCTGCTCAGGTCGATGATGATTATTTTTTCTTCATTCATTATATTTCTCTTCTTTTCGGGCTGACTACTTTCGAGTGCATACCACTTGGTCTTTGTAGCGAAGGTCGATACTTTTGTAGTGATTCCATCCGATTTGATTGAAAACCTTTGTGTAAAGTTTTTCGAGTTTTTTTAGCTTCTTTTCGTAATTGTCGAGTGTGCCGAGTAATATCAGGCTGTCCCCCACGCGAGGTACCAATTCGATAGTCTGATTGTGGGCGACATATATTTGCTCGATTTGGTCATTCCAAAATGGGTTTTCTTCTAAAAAAGTGATGAAATCCGATAGCTCTCCGGTAACTTTTGCACGACTTATGTTGCCTGAAACAACGGGTACATAAGCCGAATAGCCCGGTGATGCCGGCAATATAAAACCCTCCTTATCCACGTAGTAATTCTCGCTGCTTGTGACGACCCGAAATTTGGGCCTCCGTTGCACAACGTACATGCGTAGTGTCCCGTTGGGCGTTTTGTAACACTCTGCCTGTTTGATAGCCGGATTTTTGTGCAGTAGTTTTTCAATGGCTTCGTTGTCGATTTGTTTGTAGGTTTTCCCTATGGGATTCAGGTTGTTGGCAGCTAATAGGCGACCTATCTCCCTGGTCGATATTAAGCCTGTTTGTGCACTGTCTACCCGGTTTATATCGAGGCCTTTGCAAACGGTTTCGGATTTGCTCCCGGACACGGAAAATGCTGCACAACTGTAAATCACAATGATTGTTGCCGCCAGATAGGATAGCATTTTTTTTAGTCCGGTTCTCATTTCTTGTTGTAAATCTTAATTGGCGGATCCGTATTTTTTCTTCAGGAAATCCCTTATTTTGGGGACCATCCTGTCGATGTTTCCGGCTCCGAATGTAACGACTACATCCAATTCTTTTTTTTCGAGCAAAGTTAATAGATTTTCCATCGAACACAAAGATTTATTTTTGCTTTTTACATCTTTCAATATAAGTTCTGAGCTTACATTTTCGATGGGTTTTTCGCGTGCCGGATAGATGTCGAGCAATATTGTTTCGTCGAGTTCGGAAAGCGCCCGGGCAAATTCGTCGGCAAAATCACGGGTTCGTGTGTAAAGGTGCGGCTGGAAAATACCCGTTATTTTTCGCTTGGGATAGAGGTTGCGTATCGAGCTGATGCTTGCTCGCAGCTCGCTCGGGTGGTGTGCGTAGTCGTCCATGTACACTACTTGTGCGGATTGATAGACGGTATTAAAGCGTCGGTAGATGCCCGAAAAAGAAGCGATGCCGCTTCGAATCTCTTCGTCGCTTGCCCCGCAGAGCCAGGCCAGAGTCATGGCCGCCACGCTGTTTTCGACGTTGATGAGCACCGGACTTCCTAAACGTAACTTCTCTATTCGTCCTTTGGGAGTAACAAAATCGAAATGTATCTCGCCGTTTTGAGTATGGATGTGTTCTGCGTGAAAATCGCCTCCTTCATTCATCGAATACGAATATACCTTGACGCCATCCTGGAGTTCAGGATGAATCTCTATTCCTCGACGCAGGACGAGAACACCTCCCGGGCGAATGAGTGAGGCGAAATGTTCAAAACTCCTGCGAAAGGCCTCTTCGGTTTCGTAGATATCCAAATGATCGGCCTCTACGGAAGTAATCACTGCCATGGTGGGTGTAAGTTGATGGAAGGAACGATCGTACTCATCGGCCTCAACAACTACCCAGTCGCTGTTTGTGCTGAGTAGGAGATTGGAGTTGTAATTATTGGCAATCCCCCCCAGAAAGGCATTGCAAGATAATTTTGAATTATAAAGCAAGTGAGCGGTGATAGTCGATGTGGTGGTTTTTCCGTGTGTTCCCGCTATGCAGATGGCTCTTCCTTTTCGGGTAATGCTCCCCAGTACTTCAGCACGCTTTTGCATACTGAAGCCTGTTTGACGGAAATAGATATTTTGCGGATGATCTTCGGGGATGGCCGGTGTGATTACAATGAGCGTGTCTTCCGGATTCCGGAAGGTTTCGGGTATTGCCTCAATCGTTTCGTCGAATACGACGGAAATGCCTTCTGCTTGGAGATCGTCGGTTACTTTGCTGGAAGAGCGGTCGTAGCCGGCCACATTGAAACCTTCGGACTTGAAGTAACGAGCCAAGGCGCTCATCCCGATTCCTCCGATTCCCAGAAAATAGTAATTTTTGAATGTTCTTCCTTTCATGTGTGCGTTATTTTTCTTCTTCCGCTCATTTCTTGTCGGAGGCCAAGCGAATCACCTCTTCTGCAATACGTTCGGCCGAGTGTTGTTGTGCCAGTTTTTTTATGTTTTCGCTCAAGCGCCGAAGGCCTTCGTCGTCTGCAAGTAGAGCCAATGCCTGAGTTATCATTTGTTCCTTTGCTTGGGTATCGCTTATCATTACGGCTGCATCTTTCTCGACCAGTGCCAGAGCATTTTTGGTCTGGTGATCTTCGGCTACATTGGGCGAAGGGATGAGAATGAGGGCTTTCCCGAGTAGTGAAATTTCCGATACGGAGCTTGCTCCTGCGCGCGATACGACGAGATCGGAAACGGCATAAGCGTAATCCATGCGTGAAATGAAGTCGCATACCAACAGGCGTTCGGAAGCAAAAGGGGTGGCTGCTTTGCGAGCTTCTTCGATATAGCTTTTCCCAGTTTGCCAGATGATTTGCAGGTTCGATTTCGATAAGCTCTCAAGTGATGCGGCCACACTTTGATTGATGCTGCGTGCGCCAAGGCTTCCGCCGATGATGAGCAGGGTCTTTTTTGCCGGGTCGAAACCGAAAAAGTCATAAGCCTCCTGAGCGTGAGGAGCTACCGCGAGTAAATCCTGACGTACGGGATTGCCCGTAAGGCGTATTTTTTCTTTCGGGAAGAAACGCTCCATCCCTTCGTAGGCTATGCAAATGAGGGAGGCTTTTCGAGCCAAGAGTTTGTTGGTGACGCCGGCATAGGAGTTTTGCTCTTGAATAAGACAGGGAATCCCTGCAGCTGCAGCGGCTTTCAGTACGGGGGCGCTTGCGTAACCTCCTACGCCTACCGCCACATCGGGACGGAAGCTGCGGACAATGCCTCGTGCTTTCCGGAGGCTGCGCAGCAAGTTCCACATTACTTTTATGTTTCGTAGCATGTTCTTGCGATCGAAACCGCTCACCGGAAGCCCTACGATGCGATAACCTGCCGCCGGAACGCGCTCCATCTCCATACGCCCTTCTGCGCCTACGAAGAGAATTTCCGCATCGGGAAGTTTCTGCCGGATGGCATTTGCAATGCTGATGGCCGGGAAAATATGGCCACCGGTTCCGCCGCCGCTGATGATAAATCGTTTCATTTTTTCTGATTTTGAACTTCGTTTTCTTTATACATCTTCTATATCGACACTAAGCGTCTCCTTTGCTTGTTGCACTTCCGTTTCCTGTTTGAGCTGCCTAGTCACCCCGAGAATAATGCCGAAATAGAGGCAGGTGACCATCACGGAGGTACCTCCCCGGCTTATCAGAGGTAAAGGCTGCCCTGTTACAGGGCCTAAGTTGGTGGCTACCGACATGCTGACGAGAGCTTGCAGAACAATCATCAACGCCAGGCCGATGACCAATAGTGCGGGAAAGACCGACGAACATTTGTTGGCAATCATCCCGGCACGGAAAAGTAGTATCAGGTAGAGTAGGATGACGAAGATGCCTCCTACGGCTCCCGTTTCTTCCACGACGATGGAATAGATGAAATCGGAGTAGGCCTGCGGCAGATAATCACGCTCAATGCTGTTGCCCGGGAATACGCCCAACAGTCCGCCGCGGGCAATAGCTATCTTGCCGTGCATGGTTTGGCGGTTTTCGTCGTTGATGACGTAGGGTTGCTTCTCGCTGTTTTTCGACTGGCTGAATCGTTCGATGCGTGCCTTCCATGTGTAAGCCCGGTCGAAAGCTTTGGGCATGCTTCCTTCCGGAATTAACAGGATCAACGATATGGCCAATGCAGCTATGAATAAAGCCACAGTGGCTGTCAATAGCAGGGATTTCCACGATATGTGCCCGATGAAGCAAAGGGTGAAAAGAACCACAGCCAGCAAGAAGGCCGTCGAAAAGTTTTCGGGTAATATGAGGCCACAGGTTGCCAGGCTGACAATAACGATTTTACGGAAATATTTCTTCTCCTCAAGGGGATTTTTGATGCGCGAGATGAGATCGGCCACCACAATGACGATTGATAGTTTGGCCAGTTCCGAGGGTTGGAACTGAAAGCCAAATAGCGACATCCAACGCGTGGCGTCATTGGCGCTTTGCCCTTTGAAAAGCACCCATATCAGGAAGAAAATCGAAAGGATAAGACCCGGATAGGAGAGCAGTCGGATGTATTTGTAGGGAATCAGATGTATTCCGAAAGCAAGAAGAGCCCCTACCGTGAGGAAGCCTACGTGGCGGAGCATCGGCGCGGTGTGGCTCGATGCTTTGTAGGCCAGGGTACTCGATGCGCTGTACATCTCCAGTATCGAGATGCCGCAGAGCATAGCGAATACAATCCACAGGACAGCGTCGCCCTTGAAGTATTTTTTTAGTAACTCGGTCATACTGCTTTCTTCTCTTTCGGCTCTTTTATCAGAGGTTTCGTACTTCTTGTTTGAATAGCTTACCCCGTTCTTCGTAGTTACTGAAGAGGTCGAAGCTGGCGCAGCAGGGTGAAAGCAATACCGTGTCGCCACTCCGAGCTTCGGCATAGGCAATAGCTACAGCTTCCTGCATCGAGCGGGCATCGGATATGCGCTCGACTTTGCCATCAAAGAAAGCATGTAGGCGGCTGTTGTCTACGCCGAGGAAGATCAGGCTGCGTACCTTTTCGGATACTAAAGTCTCGATTTCGCTGTAGTCATTTCCCTTATCGGTTCCTCCCAATATGAGCACTACGGGGGACTTCATGCTTTGCAGGGCGTACCAGCAGGAGTTTACGTTTGTTGCTTTCGAGTCGTTCACGAAGCGTACGTTGCGTACTGTGGCTACATATTCCAGTCGATGTTCGACCCCTTGGAAGTCCTGTAACGACTGTCGGATGCTGTCTTTGCGTACGTTAGCTATCGAGGCGGCCAGTCCGGCGGCCATCGAGTTGTAGGCATTGTGTATGCCTTGAATGGATAAATCTGCTAAGGGCATTTTCAGTATTGTTTTCAGGGTTTCTATTACTAAGTCGTTGTTTTCGATAAAGGCCTTGGTGTGCTCGCCTCGCCGGGCTGCAAAGGGGTATAGCGCCGAACGTACCGGACGTTTGCTCAGCTCGTTTTGTATTACCGGATCTTCTTCCCAGAAAATCAAGGCGTCCGCTTCACTTTGATTTTGGATGATGCGGAGTTTGGAATCCACATAGTTTTGAAACTGATATTCGTAGCGGTCTAAGTGGTCGGGTGTAATGTTGAGTAATACGGCGATGTCGGCTTTGAATTCCTTCATCCCGTCGAGCTGGAAGCTGCTTAGTTCTACCACGTAATAATCCATCAATGGTTCGGTAGCTACTTGTAGAGCCAGGCTCCTTCCTACATTCCCGGCTAGTCCTACGTGCAGACCCGCTTGCTTTAATATGTGATAGGTCAGCATTGTGGTTGTGGTTTTCCCGTTGCTCCCTGTTATGCATATCATTTTTGCGCGGGTGAAGCGCCCGGCAAATTCGATTTCGGATATTACGGCTATTCCTCGCTCTCTGATGCGTTGTACCAGAGGAGCGCTGTCGGGTATGCCGGGGCTTTTGATGCATTCCAGCCTGTCGTCTGTGGCTCCTTCGGGCAGGCTCGCTATGAGGGCTTCGGCTCGCGTGTGTCCGCCTTCTTCGTAGGGGATGGCATGTGCGTCGAGCATTCGTCTGTATTCGGACTTTATTTCTCCAAGATCCGATACGAGTACTTCAAAGCCCTGCTGTCGGGCAAGGATGGCTGCTCCTGTTCCGCTTTCGCCGCTGCCTAATACCAGTATCTGCTTCATTGTTTGGGGACTGTTTGTTTTTTTAACGCATTTTGAGAGTGATGATCGTGACCGCAGCCAGTATGAGGCCCACAATCCAGAAACGCACTACGATTTTCGATTCCGGGATGGCTTGTAGCGGTTTTTGCCATAAGGCGTCAATGCCGGCATTTCCTGCTTTTTGGAAGTGGTGGTGCAGGGGGGCCATCTTGAAAATACGCTGTCCCGTTCCGTGGCGTCGTTTGCTGTAGCGGAAATAGACGCGCTGCATAATTACGGATAGACTTTCTACCAGAAATATCCCGCAAAGTACCGGAATGAGCAGCTCTTTATGGATGAGAATGGCAAAAACGGCAATGATGCCTCCGAGCGTCAGGCTGCCCGTATCCCCCATGAATACTTGTGCCGGATAGGAATTATACCACAGAAAACCGATGGTGGCTCCGATGAAAGCTCCTGCAAAAACGAGTAATTCACCGGCTCCGGGAATGTACATGATGTTTAGATAGCCGGCGTAGTTGACGTTACCCGACACATAGGCCAGTATCCCGAGTGTTACTCCCATGATGGCCGATGAGCCCGTTGCCAGCCCATCCAATCCGTCGGTTAGATTTGCTCCATTCGACACTGCGGTTACGATGAAGATAACCGTAAATATGAAGAATATCCAGCCAAGGGTTTCTGCTTGTTCTCCGGCCCAGCCGAAGAGTTTTCGATAATCCAGATTGTTGTTTTTTACAAAAGGAATGGTGGTCTGGGGCGCCTTTACATCGCTTTTGGCATATATTACGGCTTCTATTTGCTCGGCATTGCGCAGTTCGCGATTCTCGCGTATCACAACATCGGGGCTGAGATACATGCAGAGTCCGACAATGAGTCCTAAGCCAACCTGTCCGATGATTTTGAAACGTCCCTTCAGGCCGTCTTTGTTGCGACGAAAGACTTTGATGTAATCATCCGCAAACCCAATAACTCCCAGCCATAGCGTGGTGGTGATCATCAGTAGGCTGTACACGTTTAGCAGATTGGCGAGCAGTAGCGTGGGCAGCAGGATTGCGATGATAATGATGATGCCGCCCATTGTAGGAGTCCCTTTCTTGCTCATCTGACCTTCGAGGCCGAGGTCGCGTATTGTTTCGCCTATTTGTTTGCGTTGCAGTGAGTTGATGATGCGTCTCCCGAAAAGTGTGGATATGAGCAGGGCGGTGATGAAGGCTAAACCCGTTCGGAAGGAAATGTAGTGAAACATGCCTGCTCCCGGAAGATCGAAGCTTCGGTCGAGGTAGGTGAAGAGGTGGTAAAACATAATTTTATAATCTGCTTGAGTTGCTGTCGAGTGGAGAAATTATTGTTTCTTTTATTAATGAATTTTGAAAGTTGTCTGCTGTTTGTTTTAGGATTGATAAATTTTTTTTATTATTTTGTAATTGGTCTTATTATTTTTGAGTATATTGTCTTCTTTGTATGTGATTAGTCGCTTTTTCATATAATTTTTTATTTAATGCATATACTCTTTATTTAAAGAGTAATTTTCACTATCAAAAATACAATTATTTTTTATTATACATATATTATTAGTCTGTATTTTGTGTTTTTTTAATATATTATTTTGTTCTTTTTATGAATGAATAAAAAATAATATATTTTCTCTTGTGTTTTTGATGATTTATTCCAACTATTTAGTATATTTGCCGCAGATATTCTTTAAATGTAATATACTATGCTTCGATTTAATTTTGCGAACCTTGCTCGAATGCGCTCCGACCGTGCACCGCGTCGTTTTCTGATGGACTTGGGCTTGAATCATGTTTTGGCTGCTAAACTTCTGCAGGGAGAGGCGCAATCCATTCGCCTGAGTCAGCTTGAGACCATTTGCGAGGCTTTGCGTTGTACTCCCAATGATTTGTTGGAGTGGCAGCCCGACGGCAGTCGCAGCCTCGATCCCGATCATCCCTTGCGTAGCCTCCGCAGTATGCATTTACAGGATCGTTTGGCCGATAAGCTTCGTTCCATGTCTGTCAGCGAACTGGAGGCTTTTCTTGCAGAAGGTTCCGGCGCTCGCAATCGCGATTGATCCAAATTTTCTTATTGCTCGGTGGTTTTAAATTAAAAAGCGGCGCGAAGCTCCTCGCGGTCGTCGAAGTGTCGCTTCTCTCCTTGTATGATCTGGTAATCCTCGTGGCCTTTCCCGGCTACCAGTACAACGTCTCCTGCCTGTGCTAGAGCCGTCGCTGTGCGTATTGCCTCGCGGCGATCGACGATGCTCAGACAATTTCGCCGTTCTCCGGCTTCGAGTCCGGCGAGCATATCTTCGATGATGCTCTGTGGTTCCTCGAAGCGCGGATTGTCCGAAGTGAAAACGACCTTCCAGCTCCCCGAGACAGCTTCGCGTGCCATTAAGGGCCGTTTCCCCCGATCGCGATTTCCTCCGCAGCCTACGACGGTTATCAGTCGTCCTCCGCTTCCTTCCAGTATTTCATTTATCGTTCCGATGACATTGTTCAGGGCGTCGGGTGTGTGTGCATAGTCCACTATGGCTGTGTATCCCGCCGGTGCGCGTAGTGCCTCGAAGCGCCCCGAGACGGGTTGCAGGGTGCTCATGATCCGCAGGCTTTCCTCGGGTTCCATGCCCAGCAGGCAGGATGCTCCGTAAACGGCCGTCAGATTAGCGGCATTGAAACGGCCGATGAAAGGGGTATGCATCTCGCGTCCGTTTAGATTCAGTAACATGCCTTCGAAGCTGTGTTCTATCATGCGGGTGTGGAAGTCGGCCATGCTGCGCAGTGAGTAGTTGTAGTGTCGGGCCGAACAGTTTTGTAACATGACGTTTCCGTTGCGGTCGTCGGCGTTGCTTAGAGCAAAAGCCGTTTTCGGTAGCTCGTCGAAGAAGCGCTTCTTGGCTCGCAGATAGTTTTCGAAGCTTAGGTGGTAGTCGAGATGGTCGCGTGTGAGGTTTGTGAATATGCCTCCTTCAAACTGAAGTCCGGCAATCCGGCGCTGTTCTACGGCATGAGAGCTTACTTCCATAAATGCATACTCGCATCCGGATTCTACCATATCTGCCAGTAGGGCATTCAGGGTTAGTGTGTCGGGCGTGGTGTGGGTTGCCTCTATTGCCCGGTCGTTCACGTAATTGCATACGGTGGACAGCAAGCCTGCCGGATAACCCGCTTCCCGAAAAAGGCGGTAGAGCAGAGTCGCTATGGTGGTTTTTCCGTTGGTGCCTGTTACACCAAGCAATTTTAATTTTTTGGAAGGATGTCCGTGCCAGGCGCAGGCGAGTTGACCAAGAGCCTCGGCGCTGTCTGCTACACGTAAATAGCAGACCTCGTCTTTCGGATTTTTGGGAAGCTCTTCGCAGAGAATGATGCCGGCGCCTTGCGATACGGCCTGGTCGATGTATTGATGTCCGTCTGTGGTATTCCCGCGTGTGGCCACGAAAAGGCAGCCCGGCGCCGCTTGTCGCGAATCGAAGCAGATCCCCGCTGTTTCTTGAGGCAGTTCTCCTATTTGTTGTAGCGGTTTTATGTCTTGCAAAAGAGAGTTGCTTGCTTTCATAATGTATCCTGTGTTTGTTATTTTAGTTCGAGGGCGATGAGGTTTCCTTTTACGAGAGGGTTCCCGGGCGGAATGCTTTGCTTGTTTACGCGTCCGCGTCCGTGTAGCCTCACCCGTAGTCCCTGGGACTCGAGGAGGTGTACGGCGTCTTTAGCGCCCATCCCGCTGAGGTCGGGTATTTGTTTGAGATTGTGTCTGATAGGTTTTATGCTTAACTTGTTGTCGTCGCTTGCTCCGGCTGCTATCCATTCGGCTGCTTCGCCGGCCAGTTTTATGTCTAATTCGGAGGTGACCCGTTCGACGGGGTCGTAGAGCCCTTTTTTGAAGCGGGGTAGGTGTTGCGCTTCGGGAAGGTCTTCTTTCAGGGTCTCGGCGTCGATGTTTGTCTTCATGGCGTGTACGTGTTCGGCTATGTACTTGAATGCCGATCCGGCCATTGATCCTCCGGAGGGAGGGCCTTGTGGCTCTTTGATGACTACGATGCAACTGTACTGCGGCTCTTCGGCGGGGAAGTAGCCGCAGAATGACACGCTGTGCCTGCGTCTGTCGTAGCCTCGTGTGCCGGTGGAGAGCTGTGCGGTGCCGGTCTTACCGGCAATGCGTAGCTGAGGAGAGCGTACGTTTCGGGCTGTTCCCCGCTTGCCTTCTACTACTCCGAGTAAGGCTTCGCGAATTTGTACTAACGTGCTTTTGCTGCATATCGAGCGTTTGATGGTTTCCGTTTCGAAGCGTTTCATCTCTTCGCCATTGTCGTATATGGCTTTTACAAAGAAAGGCCGGATCATTTTTCCGTCGTTGGCTATGGCGTTGTAATAAGTCAGGGTGTAGATGGGCGGGATTTGCACTTCGTAGCCTATCGACATCCACGGCAGGGTGGTTTGCGACCATCTTCGCTGTTCGTCCTTGGGATGGCGTATTTGAGGATGAGCCGCTCCCGGTATTTCAAGCTTTAAGGCTTCGTTCAGCTTCATGTCATAAAGTTTTTCAACGAAGCGTTCCGGCTCCGCTCCGTAGGCTTGTACGATGGCTCGTGATATGGCTATGTTTGATGAGCAGTGTATGGCTTCGGCCAGTGATATGCGATGGAATCCACCGCTACCATCGGCCTTGTAATTGTGGTCACGCATCATCCGGTCGGAGAAGGCAAAGATGCCGTGTCCGGTGTCTATGCTGTCGCTCATTTTTATTTTCCCGTCGTCCAGAGCGGCCATTAGTGAGAGGGTCTTGAAGGTGGAGCCCGGTTCCAACTGATCGGCTACAGCACCATTTTGGCTTTCGAAATAGCGGCCCTCGGGGTCTCGTTGCAGGTTGCTGATGGCTTTTATTTCACCGCTCTTTACTTCCATCAGTACGGCACAGCCCGATTGGGCATGGAACTGCTGCAAGGATCTTAACAGAGCTCTTTCGGCGATGTCTTGCATGTCGATGTCTATGGTGGTGACGATGTCCATGCCCGGCGTGGGATCTGCCTCTATGGTTTCCAACCAGGTATTGGCTACCTTCTGGCGAGTGGCAAAGCCGGGTCTCCCTCGTAATATCCGGTCGTAATACAGCTCCAGGCCGTTTTTTCCTCCTTTTTCGCCGTCGCCATAGACATCGCCGATGCTTCGCGAGGCCAGTGATCCGAATGGTTTTACGCGCAGGACGTATTCCCGCGTGAGGAGTCCACTCTTGTTGCGTCCCAGACGAAAGAGAGGAAAACGGCGTATTTCCTTTAAGTCTGCGTAAGATATGCGTTTCGGGTAGAGTTGGAATTTCCCGTCGCCACGGCGATAGGCCTGGGTTATTGCTCTTTTGTACTCTGTGGCCGGCCGGTCACGGAACATGCGTGAGAGGCAGTAGGCTACTGAATCGATGTTTTCGTAGAAAAGTTTCCCTCCTTTCTCGTGCAAAGCAGGTACGCGTGTATCCATGTATATGTAGTAAGAGGGGATGGAGCTTGCCATCAATCGGCCGTCGCAGGCGTAGATGTTGCCTCGTTTGGCTTTTACTTCAATGTTTGTCTTCTTGCTTTTTGCTTCGAGTTTCAGCAGTTCTTCCCGTTCGACGGTTTGTATTACTGCAATTTTGTACACTACCGCAAGAAAGGCTAACAGTACTACGAAGTAGATGATGCCGAATCTGAATACGATGCTTTTGCGTTTATCTGCCATTGTTTGTCTGAGGATTGGGGTCTTTCTTTCCTTCGGGCGGAATTCAATCTACCGCCACAGCAGCTGTTTTGTTGTCTTTTAAATCGATACCTTTCTCGATGATGAGTCGCTGTACGTAGGATTGACGGCTTATCTTCATCAGCTCGGCCGATATGGTTAGTGATTCGTACTTAATGTCTTGAAGTTGTTTTTTTAGCTTTATTTCTTTGGCTAACTGCTTTTCGCAATAAAAGCGGTTGTCTATGTAGAAAAAAGCCAATAAGGCTATGAGAGCTGCTAAGCCGTATTGCTTCCATACTACCCGTTTGGTAAGGATGCGTCCGGTGAGGATGTCGCGCAGGCTGCTTGCTCTCAGTTCCGAAAAATCTTCGCTTCCTTTTATGGCTTCCAATATGTTTTTTATTCGGGACATGCCTGGATATCTGTCTTTGTGTTGTTTTATACTTTTTCGGCTATGCGCAGTTTGGCGCTTCGTGAGCGCGGATTTGCCTCAACTTCCTCGGCTCTGGGAGTTATTACTTTGTTGTTTACCGCCTTTAGAGCTGTCGATACTCTTCCGAAAAAGTCCTTTTCTAATTTTCCTTCGATATTTCCGCTCCGGATGAAATTTTTCACCATACGGTCTTCGAGGGAGTGGTAGCTGATGATAGCAAGGCGCCCTCCGGGATTCAATACTTCGACCGACTGCTTCAACAGGGCTTTGAGTGCATCCATTTCGTGATTCACTTCGATGCGCAGTGCTTGAAAAACCCGGGCCATGTCTTGCTTTTGTTTTTCTTTTCCGAAAAAGGGTTTCAATACTTCCACGAAGTCCGAAATACGCTCAAAGGCCTTCTCTCTTCGAGCTGTTACAATTGTTTTGGCTATGCGGCGGGCGTTGCGAAGTTCACCGTATAGAAAAAACAGGTCTGCCAAATCCTCTTCTTCGTAGTTATTCAGGATTTTTGCAGCTGTCAGTTCCGATTGCTTGTTCATGCGCATATCCAACTGTCCGTCGAAACGGAACGAAAAGCCTCTTTCTGCTTCGTCCAAGTGATGGGACGATACGCCCAAGTCCGCCAGAATGCCATCAACTTTTGCTACTCCGTGGTATCGCAGGAAATTGCTCAGATAACGAAAATTGCTTCGCACGAAGGTGAAGCGTTTGTCTTCCGGGCAGTTAACCAAGGCGTCCTCGTCCTGGTCGAAGGCGAACAGCTTGCCTTGTTTCCCGAGTCGAGAGAGTATTGCACCTGAGTGTCCTCCTCCTCCGAAAGTTACATCCACATATGTCCCGTCGGGCTTGATGGACAGACCCTCGATTGTCTCCTGTAGTAGTGCGGGTTCGTGATACATCTTCTTGTTATTTTTCGGAGTTGGCCTTTGTTTCGTTTTCTTTTCTTCTCATTTTTTCTTTGAGCAGCGCAGCAAAATCCGTCTGTGGCATTTTTGTTTCCTCGTAACGCGCTTTTCCCCACAATGCGAAACGGTCTATCATGCCTAAAAACACGACCTCGTTTTGTTCTACCTGTATGTTTTGAAGGTGCTTTTTTGAAATTAACACCCTCCCCTGCGAATCGATATCCAGCCATTCAGCATCCGATACGAATTGCATCAGCAGCAACTGATCTTCCGGATTCCATTCGTCTAGCCGGGATTTAAAGTCCTCCAAGCGCTTGTTCCATATATGTTCGGGATAGAAAATGATGCAGAGATTCTCTATATCCCGTTGCATGACTACGCGCTCTTTCTCGCTCTGAGGCAGTAGTTTGCGGTAGTTCGAGGGCAGGAATATCCTTCCTTTTGCATCTGCTTTTGCATCGTATCTTCCTATGAATGTGGACATAATATCATGAATCCTTTGAATTTCCAGCGGTAAAGATAGCTATTTATTCTACAAAATCCCCACTTTTCACCACAAAAGTTATGAACAGGGGATTAGAATTAACTTTAATCCTTTTTTGTGTTGTTTTTTACAACAATTTTTGTTCCTAAATAATTAATTATATTAATTTTATGTATTGTTTGATTTTTGTGGTGAAAAGTGGGGTGTATTTTGCTGCTTAGATTGTTGTGAAAGCTTGCAGAGCTTTGTCTACTCGCTTATCGGATCTTCTACTTCTGCTTTTATCCTGATCTTGTGCTTTACTCGTGTGTTGATAAACAGTGATGTAAATGTTTTTTATGAATAAAAAGGGAAGAAGATTAGCTGAATTTGCACATTCTTTGTATTTTTGTGCCGAAAAAATAAAGTAAAAGAATATGGCTAATAATTTATTGAAAGGTAAGAAAGGAATTATTTTTGGTGCTTTGAACGATATGTCCATCGCTTGGAAGGTTGCCGAGCGGGTAGTGGAAGAAGGAGCGACCATCACGTTGACGAATACGCCGCTGGCAGTTCGTATGGGAGCTACGACCGATTTGGCTGAAAAGCTGAATGCCAAGTTGATTCCTGCAGATGCCACGAAGGTGGAGGATATCGAGAATTTGTTTGCCCAGTCGATGGAAGTCCTCGGTGGTAAGGTGGATTTTGTACTTCACTCCATCGGGATGTCTCCCAACGTACGTAAAAAGCGTTCTTACGACGATTTGGACTACAGCATGCTAAATACTACAATCGACGTATCGGCAATCTCTTTCCATAAAATGCTTCAAGTGGCTAAGAAAATGGATGCAATAAACGAGTGGGGGTCGGTCCTTACCTTGACATACATGGCTGCACAACGTACTATGTTCGGATACAACGATATGGCCGATGCCAAGGCTATGCTTGAATCTATAACGCGTAGCTTCGGATATATTTACGGACGTGAGAAAAATGTGAGAGTAAACAGTATATCGCAGTCGCCTACGATGACTACGGCCGGAAGCGGCGTGAAAGGCATCGATAAGTTGCTTGACTTTGCGGAACGGATGTCGCCCCTCGGCAATGCCGACGCCGACGATTGTGCCAACTATTGCGTAGTGATGTTCAGTGATTTGACCCGAAAGGTGACGATGCAAAATCTGTATCACGACGGCGGCTTCTCAAGCATGGGAATGAGTCTCCGTGCTATGATGCAGTACGAGAAAGGTTTTGACGAGTTTAAAGACGAAGAAGGACGTATTGTTTATGGTTGATAGCCTTTAGGCTGTTTGCTGTGATGCGGAGAAGCGGGAGGCAGAGAGAACTGTTTTCCGCTTCTCTGTTTTTGCTGAAGAAAACTTTGCAGAAACACGAAAATAGCTTTATTTTTGCCTTTTGAAGAGAAGGGGAAAGGGGCTTTTTTTACTTCCCTCTTGGCAAGAGGTCTTTCCTCTTCGTTTTTTGCTCTACACGAGTTGTTGTAACGTCAATTTTGAAATTCTTAGATTTTGTAATGAAACGAATATTGTTTTTTGCTGCCGTAAGCTTTGTATTAGTTTCTTGTAGTGGTGATAGACAATTTACACTCACCGGATCCATCGCGGATGCCGCTGGTAAGATGCTCTATTTGGAATATGCCGGACTGCTCGGAAACCGAGTGCTTGACTCCGTTAAGTTGTCGGAGAAAGGAACTTTTAAGTTTAAGGAGGCAGCGCCTGAATATCCGGACTTTTATAGTTTGCGCCTCGATAACAAGTCTTTGATCTTTGCTGTGGACTCAACAGAGACCATTCATGTGGAGGCAGATTGTGCAGGTTTTTCTCAAGACTATCGCATCAGTGGTTCGGAGGCTTCGAACTCCATACAGGACTTGCGCAAGTCGGCAGCACAGATTAGCCGTAAAATATCGGCTTTGGAGACCGTGAAAGAGCCTTCGTTGCGCCGTCAAAGTGAGGAAGATTTGGAGCGTGAGATCAAGCTGCATAAAGAAAAAGCTCAAAAGCTGGTCTTGGACAATCCGCAATCCACGGCGGCCTACTTTGCAATTTACCAGCAAGTGAACGGCCGTTTCCTGTTCTCCCCCTATGTAAAAGCAGACCAAGCGTATATCAATGCAGTGGCTACGGCTTACCACTACTTCATGCCGAACTACGTGCGTAGTAAGAATCTCTATAACTGGGCTATGGATGGCATTCGGGCTGCGCGTGAAGAGAAGGAGCGTGCTGCCTGGAAGGAACTTGAAGCAAGTGCCGGAAAAGGTTATATCGATATCGTTTTACCCGACAGTGAGGAGCAGCTTAAGAAGCTCTCCGATCTCCAGGGGAAGGTCGTGTTACTTGATTTCTCGTCTTATGAGATGGAGGGAAGTGTGAATTACGTTTTTGAACTGAGAGCCCTCTATAATAAATACCGCGGGCGAGGATTTGAGATTTATCAGGTTGCCGTAGCACGAAACCGCTTATTATGGGAGGCTTCGGTAGAGGAGTTGCCCTGGATCTGTGTGCGGGATGGAGATGGGCGTGCTGCCTCTTGGTACAACGTAAGCACATTGCCCACGCTTTTTCTGATGGATCGTGGAGGAAATATTGTGGGGCGTTTCGACTCCTTGAAGGATGTTGATGCGCAGATTGGTCTTTTATTGTAGTTTTTCAAATTATAGCCGCTAAAAAGATTGTTTATGAAACGGATATGTAATGTGCCGGGATATAAAAGAAAATTACCTTTGCGGATGTCTATTATGCCGCTCTACCTCTTCGTAGCGCTTGCTCTGATTGCCTGTGCGCAAGGGACCCGTAATAAAGGGAGTGAAACTGTAGCAGAGGGGAAGACTTTATCGCTGAAGTATGCCGAAGGATTTACGTTAACGGAGTTTGATGGCTACAAACGCCTGACGGTTCGTGACCCTCGGACCGAAGGAGGCAAGCATGCTTGCTATTATTTGGTGGAGGATGAGGGGCAAGAAACTCCTGCCGACGGTCTTCGGATACGGATTCCCTTGCGGAGCTTGGCTTCGGCTTCGGTAACACATGTGGCTTTCCTCGACAGCCTCGGAGAGTTAGAAAGTCTCAAAGGCTTTTGTTCGCCGGGTTTGCTGTATAATGCCGAGTTACGCAAGCGCTGGGAAGCCGGCCGGATGGTCGACTTGGGCGATCCCTTCCGTATTGGAGTAGAGACCTGCCTGAACCTTAAACCTGAAGTGCTGATGCTGAGTGGAATGAATGCCAGCGATCCGAATGTAGAACGCATTGCTGCAGCGGGAATAGTGGTGCTGTATAACAACGAGTGGATGGAAAGTTCGCTCCTGGGACGGGCGGAGTGGATTAAGTTCATGGGGGCGCTGTATGGAAAAGAGGCTCTTGCCGACAGTCTTTTCGACGAAGTGGAGGCAGGCTACCTGAGTTTGCGCGAACGGGCTGCTGCAAAGCAGGAGCGGCCCGAATTGATGACGGGTTCCGATTTTCGTGGAACTTGGTACGTCCCGCCCGGCAATAGTTTCATGGCCGAACTCTTCGCCGACGCAGGAGCTAACTATTGTTTCGCTTCCGAGCAGGCTTCGGGGAGCATACCGCTGACCGTCGAGAGCGCTCTGTTGCACTTTGCCAAAGCTGAGGTCTGGCTGAACTGCAATTTCGATTCGCGTGAGGAACTTTTAGCCGCCAACTCTCATTACGCACTTTTTACTCCCTTTAAGGAAGGGAAGATCTATAACTTCAACCGGCGCCGTTTACCCTCCGGCGCCAACGACTTCTGGGAAGGTGCCGTGTTACGTCCCGATCTGTTACTGGCTGATGTTATTGCCATTCTACATCCGGAGCTCATCCCGCAGCACCGTTTTACTTACGCCGCTCCCCTGCGTTGATTGTTCGTCGTTATATGCCTGTTAGAAACCGGCCGGACTCCGGTCGGCATCTAACAGAGGTATTGAGATGTAGGAAGACCCTCCTTCTGAAAAATATCGGGTATGTGAGATAAAGCTATTCCCATTCCTTTGAAAACGAGCAAGTTGCTTTTTTTTTGTTGTGAGGATTAAGCCGATAAAGACCTGGATTCTTATTCCTTCTGTTATCACTCGTTATCAATTTATTCTCCTTGTTTGGCTCGGATAAAACTTACGGGCTGTGTCATCTTTAGTTTATGGCACAGCCCGTAGTTGTAACTAAGGCTTCAGGAGCGAATCTTCGTCAAGCGAAACTGAGTATGAGCACTTGTGCGGAGATAACACGCAGGAACATCGTTAGAGGATAGACCGTGGAGTAGGAAACGGCCGGCGCATCGTTCTCCGAGATGGATCCGGCATAGGCCAATGCGGGAGGATCCGTCATGCTTCCTGCTAACAAGCCCATAAGACTGTAGTAGTTAAGCTTTAAGAAACGCCGAGCAATACCTCCGGTAATGAGTAAGGGGAGGAGAGTAATGAGAAAGCCGCATGCTACCCAGGTGATACCCTGTGCGGATAGTACGGTCTCCACGAATCGCCCTCCGGAGGCAAGTCCCACGCTGGCCAGGAAGAGAGAAATACCGATTTCGCGGAGCATCAGATTGGCGCTTTGGGTTGTGTAGGTAACCAGCTTCAACTTGTAGCCGAAGCGCCCGAGCAGGATAGCCACCACGAGCGGCCCTCCCGCGAGACCGAGCTTTACAGGCATGGGAATTCCGGGAATGAAGAAAGGAATACTGCCCAACAATACTCCGAGGCAGATGCCGGTAAAGAAAGAGAAAATATGCGGGTGGTCGAGGCGTTTGAGGGTGTTGCCTAAGAGGTCCTCTACTTTCTTTAAGGCATCTTCTTCGCCCACGGCCATCACCCGGTCGCCCACCTGCAGGACGAGGTCGGGGGTTGCCAGCAGATCGATTCCCGAACGGTTGATACGGGTTATGTTCACACCCAGACCGGCCCGGAAGTTGAGGTCGCGAATACTTTTGCCGTTTATGTTGTCTTTGGTGATAACGATACGTCGCGATACCAGTAGACTGTCGGATGCCTTCCAGTCTATCTCGTACTCTTCGCCGAGGAGGGTCAGTACGTCGTTGCGCAGCTGTTGTGTGGTGATGATAAAGAGCGTATCCCCAATACTGAGGCGTGTGTTGGCCATAGGAACCGAGAAAACTCCTTCGCGCATCATGCGGGAGGCCACAAATCGGTTGTCGAGAATTTTCTTGACTTCAAGCAGTGTCTTTCCTTCCAATTGCGGATTGGTGAGACGGACACTGATAAATTCGGGTTGCTCGGGCTGGGTTTCGGAGGCTGTGACTATGGCTTCGTGGTCTTGTTTCAGGTCGACGCGGAAAGCGAAGCGGAGGAGTATCATGGCAAGTATAATGCCAGTTACTCCAAGCGGATAAGCTACAGCATATCCCAATGCGATATCGGGACTTTGCTCGATAGCACCTGATTCCATTAGCTGATGGAGAGCTTCCTGGGCTGCTCCAAGTCCGGGTGTGTTGGTCACCGCACCCGACAGCACGCCTACCAACATCGGCATATCGATGCCTCCGGGGAGGAGGTAGTAGATGAGGATGGTAGTGCCTACTCCCAGTAAAACGATGGTGGTTGCCAGTAGGTTGAGCGTCATTCCGCCTTTCTTGAAGGAAGAGAAGAAGCCGGGCCCTACCTGTAAACCTATCGAGAAGATAAAGAGGATCAGTCCGAATTCGCGGATGAAGTGAAGGATGTGAGGATCTACACCGAAGCCCAGATGTCCGGCTAAAAGTCCGGTGAAGAGTACGAAAGTTACGCCTAAGGATATTCCGAAGAAGCGTATCTTCCCCAATAGTACTCCGCCTGAGATAACCAGGGCATAGAGAAATACCGTGTGGGCTATGTTTTTACTGAATAAGAGGGTTTCTAACCATTCCATAAGCTGTTGTTTATTATTGTTCTCGTTATCTGTGTTTCGTATTTCGGATTGTGTTCATGGCTATGGCGGTTGTTTGTGTCAACGTACGTAGACTTTGTAGGCAAAATTACGTCGTTTCCCCTTGACTTGTATGATGTAAAGTCCTTTGGGTATCCAAGTATGATTGTCGATGCGGTATTTCAGGTTCGGGCCGATGCTTTCGAAGTTGCTCTGTGCATGACGCACTCCCTTGAGGTCGTATAGGACAAGCTCTACTTCCTTGTCTTCGTAGGTGAAGTTGAAACTGAGATCCTCTTCGTTCCATGCTATGGAGGGAGGATAGACGAATCGCTCTCCGATAAGCATATCGCTGGTCCTGGTCATCTCACGCAGACCTTCCCAAGCATTTATTTTTCCTCTTCCCCATGCGTTACTTCCTTTCGGTGGAATATTGCCGGTTTGTGCATCGGAGATGGCGGCGCTTCGAAGCAATTGCCGGACGTCGTCGGGGGTCAGAGTCGGTGCAGCCTCCAACCAAGTGGCCAGTACTCCTGCTACAAAAGGGCTTGCCATCGAAGTCCCGTCCATCCTGCCGTAGTAATAAGTTCTGCCCTTTAGTGTAATGCTACTCTCACTCGACAATTTTTTGCTTGAGGAATAAGGTGCTATGATTCCTACTCCCGGTGCACTTACGTCGGGCTTCAAACGTCCATCGGTGGTTGGCCCTTGACTTGAAAAAGAAGCCAGCTTTCCCAAAAGACTCGAGTGTCCACGTGTGATGTAGGCTCCCACGGAGATAATCTTCTTTCCTGTTCCCCCCACTTCGCTCATGGAATATTGTCCGTTGCCTGTTTCCCATCCGTTGATGTTATGATTGGTGAAATAGGTTTCCTCGGGGGAAGCCCATGCGTGCACTTTGCCCTCCGCCGAACTTATAAGCAAAGCTACAGCCAGGTGTTTGGGAAAATCCTGAAACTCGGTGTATATGTAAGCATTGGCTTTACGATTTCCGGGATTACGTTCGGTAAATACAAGGACATTACCTGAAACTTGTAATTTTGTATCGTTAATGCTGTAATCCTTTTTCTGTGAGCGTGTTGCCGTGTGATTCCCGGTTTTGTAAACGTATTTATGTGTTTTCAAGTCGTAAAGAGCGACCTGGATGTTGAAGCTCTTATCTACATCCCCCCATATTTCGGCAAAACCTTGAAAATCAATGGAATTGTAGCTTTCGAGAAAGGTTCTAAGAGTATCGCTTGTCGATAGGAAATGCTTCTCGACGTGTATCTCTTCCCGTCCTTCGTTACCTACTGCCCCTACGAGCAGTTTTCCCGGGCCTTGCAGGTTGTCGGCGGCGCGGTCGAAGAGGGAGCTTCCGTCGTGAGGCCCGATATGTGAACCGAGGCTCAGATTCACTACGGCAGGCTTACCCACCGAGGCGGCGTAATCGTACACGTATTTTATCGCATCGATCAAGCTGGCTTGGTTGCTCGTATTGTCGTCTCTCTTGTAACTCACCAATACGATATCGGCCTCGTCGGCTATGCCGTAATAAGGCAGAGATTGGTTTCGGTAGGCTCCTGCAGCGATACCGGCCACGTGGGTGCCGTGTGTGCTTATTAAGTTGTCGAAAGAGGCTTTTACAATAGATGTCGAGTCGCTGTATTCCGTTCCGTAACTGAAGCCCTTCGGACTGTTTCCGTTGCGGTTCTGATTCCAAACCCGCTTTACCCGGAATCTTTTTCCGGTGTCGTTGTAAAAGGCTATATGATCGTACTCAAACCCCTCGTCCACAATGCCTATCACTACATTCTTCCCTCTGAAAGCTTTGGAAAGCAAGAGGCCTTCGTGCACCTCATTTACGAAAGCTGCAGGCCGTGCCCGATCGAGTTTTCTTTTTACCGGATTACCTACTTCGATACGTTTCACCGAAGGCAGAGCTGCTGCTGCGGCTATGTCCTGCAAAGCTATTTGTGCGGTGGCTATGTTGTTATCCAATATGCTGTTAATGTGCAAACCGGAAGACTCAAGTTCGCTCAACGACCAACCTTCGTTCAGCTCTACGAAAGCATGTACGTAAGCATTGCTGCGGGAGGCTTGTACGCGTTTTTGAATAGGCGAGAGGCTTCCACTCTTCGAATCCTTTTCTGAGTGATACATATTGAGTATTAGCTCTGTGTAAGGGGATATCTTCCCGCTTTCGAATGCTTGCCCCCAAAGCAGCACAGGCATAATCATCACGATAGCTGCCAGTATATTCTGTTTTTTCATTCGGTTTGAAATTTATGTGTATGCCTCCCGTTGTGTATTTGTTGGTTTTACGTTCTCACTTTTCAGCTAATCTCGGCTTGGAATGCAAAACTTATTGTTTTAGTTTTCCGGTAGCGCTTTCACGGCGCTGTTGCCCGGTAGCGTCTCAACAGTGAGATGCTGTCGATTTGCAGATGTTGCCGCCCTTTGTAATCTTTGCCCGCGGCCAAATTGCCTGCCAGGGACTTTACGCGGAGCGAGTCTCGAGCATGCAGGTAGAAAGTAAAACGTCTCAGCAGGCTGTCGTTATGCAGCACTGTAGAAATGCTGTCGGAGCTGCCATTGCAATAATTGATACGGAAGCAGGCTTTTCGTTCGGCGGCCGAGTCTTCCGGCGCTATGCGTTGCCGGAAAGAGAGTATGTAAAGCCCCTGGCTTTGCAGGCTGTCCACCTCGATGTTGAAATCCACCTCTCGACGCATTGAGTCGGGTAGGAGGCAGTAGGCGCTATCGCCCGTCCAGAGCTCTGCTGTGAGAAAGAGTGGAGCTGACCGTTCAAGCGTATCTATTTTTTCATCAGGATGGTACTTGAAATCGTTCACATCCTTTTCCCAAGCTTCGATATTGCTCATAACTTTGACATAAACTTTCTTGAAGCGTTTGGGGTTTCGTCCATACCAGACGAGTGAGGAGTCCAGCTCCGCCCTGCTGATGCCGTACTTTTCCAGTAGGAGGCCGTAGGTCGTATCGTTTCCTGTTTGATAAACTCTGTGCGTAACAGCCAAAGCGGCATCCAGTTTGTGCAGCTCCGTGAGTACGGTGGCCATCTTGTTGGGTCCCATCACTCCTTTGGGGCGGTTGCAAGCAGGCACGAGCAGAAGCAGCAGCAGTGTTGTGAGCAGCAGCCTGTGGCATTTATCGTTTGGATGCATCGGCAATGTTTTTGTCGGGCTTTTCGAAGTTTTCGTTCAAATCTTTTCTGAAGAAGATCAGCAGCAGGAAAACCGATACTGTAATAGCCGAATCGGCAATATTAAAGACCGGAGAGAAGAATAGGGTTTCTCCGGAGGCATTTCGTATCAGCGGGAAATAGAGCATATCCACCACTTTCCCGAAAAAAAGCGGGGCGTAACCACCGCCTTCCGGCAGGAAGACAGCGGTTTGCAGGTAGTTGCTTTCGCTGAAAAGCAGGCCGTAGAATAGCGAATCGATGAGATTACCGGCTGCACCGGCCAGTATAGCTGCTACGGTCAGTACATAGCCTTCCCGCGCCTGCCTTTGTATCAGCTTGTAGATGTAATAACCCAAAGCTCCTATGGCAATAAGGCGAAAGAGGCTGAGAAAGAATTTACCGTAAGAGCCGAAGAATTTCATGCCGAAAGCCATTCCTTCGTTTTCGATGAAGAGTATCTGGAACCAGCTAAAGACCTCCACCGACTCTCCAAGCCTGAAGTTGAGTTTGATGTAAAGCTTTGTTATTTGGTCGATAAGCAGTATCAAGATGATGAGCAGAACGGATTTCTTCGCTGTTGACATGTTGTCTTTACAATGATAGTGTTTAATATGCTTTATAAATATGGGAAAATTCGGCAATAAAAGTTTAGTCCTTTTTGATTGCCGAATTCCGGTTCGTTGTTTTAATCTTGCTGTCGGCGCTTGTTACCTGTTGTCCTTCGCTTCGATGCTGAGAGTGGCATGAGGCACGGCACGCAGACGTTCTTTAGGGATGAGCTTGCCGGTTTCTCGGCAAACACCGTAGGTTTTGTTTTCGATGCGCACCAAGGCGGCCTGCAGGTGTTGGATGAATTTCATCTGACGTTGTGCCAGACGTCCGGCTTCTTCTTTCGAAAGCGTTGCCGCTCCCTCTTCCAATACCTTGAATGTGGGCGATGTGTCCGTAACATCGTTACCGTCCGAGTTGCTCAGTCCGTCGCGTAATTGTTCGTAATCCTTCTGAGCTTTTTTCAGTTTTTCTTTTATGATTTGCCGGAATTCGTCCAATTCGGCATCCGAATATCTTGTTTTTTCAGTCATAGTTGTACGTTTTAACAATCTGGCTCCTTATGTCGAGAGCTGGCAATTCTTTTCTTAGGCCGCGAAAATAGCTATTTCTTTCGGTCTATCCAAGCATTTTAAATTAAATTTACAGGTCTTGTTTCTTATCGTTTTGTTGCTTGTTGAAATGCCTTGGAGCGTTTTTTTGATACTTAAAAAATTGAGTCGGGCGACAGAGTTTATTGCTTTGTCTTCCAAACTACTTTCCGCATGTCGCCGCTTTGGGCAAACTCCCGATGCATAGCAAAACAGTTTTCCAAATTTTGCGGCGTATGTACTGCCTGCGTCAGTTTGAGGTAATCGGAAAGCATTTCCCGATATTCGGGGGCGACACAATTGTCGATAATGCAACGGGCGCGCTGTGCCGGAGATTTTCCTCGCAGGTCGGCCACCCCGTGCTCGGAGATGATGACGTTGACCGAATGCTCGCTGTGATCCATGTGCGATACCATAGGAACAAAGGAGCTGATGAGACCGTTTTTGGCCGTAGAAGGTGTGGTGAATATCGAGATGTAGGCATTCCGGGTGAAGTCGCCCGAACCTCCGATACCGTTCATCATTTTCGTACCGAGGACGTGGGTGCTGTTAACATTGCCGAAGATATCGACTTCGATAGCAGTATTGATCGTTATAACGCCCATGCGGCGTACCAGTTCGGGGTTGTTCGAGAGTTCTTGCGGACGCAATACGATTTTGTCGCGGAAGAAATCGATGTTGGCAAAAATATCTTCGAGTACGGGGCTCGATACGGTGAGGGAGCAGCCGCTGGCAAAACGAATGTTTCCGTCTTTGATGGATTTGATGACAGCATCCTGTATCACTTCGGTGTACATTTCGAAGGGTGGGATGTGGCTGTTTTTACTTAGAGAGTCGAGCACGGCATTGGCAATATTTCCTACTCCCGACTGGATGGGCAGGAAATCTGCAGGTATGCGTCCGGCTTTCAGTTCCTGTGCTAAGAAAAGCGCTACGTTGTCGCCGATGCGTTCGGTAACTTCGTCGTTCGGACTGAAACCGCCTACTTCGGCCGGGCGTTGCGTTTGTACTACGCCGACAATTTTCTTGGGGTCAACCTGTATGTAAGGCAAGCCGATACGGTCGGAGGGCTTGTATATAGGTATTTCGCGGCGGTGAGGCGGATCGAGAGGCTGGTATATGTCGTGAAAGCCTCTCAATTCTTTCGGATTGTAGCTGTTCCATTCCACAATGATGTAGTCGGCCAGCCCTGCGATGGTAGGAGCGATACCTACTCCGGTAGTAGGCACAAGTTCACCTTTTTGATTGATGTCACAAACTTCGATGATAGCAAATTTGGGTTTGGGCAGAAATCCGTAGCGTAGTTCCTGAGCTAATTCGGAGAGATGTTTGTCGAAGTAGGGGGCTCGCTCGGCATTGATAGCTTTACGCAGGTCGGGGTTCGACTGATAAGGAGTGCGGAAAAGGATGGCGTTGGCACGTGCCAATGCACCGTCGAGCGAGTCGCCGGTGGAGGCGCCGGTGTACATCCCGATTCGGAATTCTTTTCCTTGAGCGTGCTGCTCTTCAGCCCGGCGGGCGATGGCCGTGGGTACTTCTTTGGGGCATCCGGCGGCGGTGAAACCGCTGAAACCTACCAAGTCGCCGTTTTCAATAAGAGAGGCGGCTTCTACTGCGCTGATAAACTTTAAATTTGACATGTCGGTAATGCTGTGTGTTTATGTTATATGAAATATCTGTAATTTAAATTTCGGAATTTTCAGGTAAAAACGCTGCAAAATTAGAAAAAAATCCGGGACTTTGTAAGTTCATGTTTTATGGATTTATCCCCATCCGCTGCAAACTGTCTTTGTTGTCTTGTTTGCTCGGATGTGCGGAGGATGGAAAATGTTGCAGAACTTTTCCTCGGTTTCGTTTCTGAAAGCATGGAGAGGCTATGTTGAAGTTTTTGACTAAATTTGCAGCCCCGACACGAAAATAGCCTCATGATAAAAAAAATTGATCTTTATCTTTTGCGTAGCTTCCTCATCTTGCTGGTGATGACTTTTCTGATCTGCGCTTTTATCCTGCTGATGCAGCTTTTTTGGCGACAGCTCAACGATTTGGTGGGTAAGGGAATCGAAATGATGATAATTTTCGAGTTTTTCTTTTATGGTTTCCTTTCCATCGTTCCCTTAGCTCTTCCCTTGGCTATTTTGTTGGCTTCGCTGATGACTTTTGGTAATTTGGGAGAGAAGTTCGAACTAACGGCTATGAAAGCCTCGGGGATATCGCTATTCCGCATCATGCTTCCGCTCGTGATTTGCGTGATTGGTATTTCGATTGCTGCTTTTTTCTTTTCGGACCGAATATATCCGATGTCGAATACCCGGTTGTGGACGCTTATCTTCTCCTTACGCCAGAAGTCGCCCGAACTCGAGATTCCCGTGGGAGAATTTTATTCGGGTATTGAAGGGTACAATCTTTATGTGCGTGCAAAAGATAAAAATATGCTTAAGGAGATGATGATTTATGATTTTTCTTCAGGCTTCAATAATACCACTGTAATGGTGGCCGATTCGGGTTACATTAAATTTACCGAAGACAAAAAATACCTGATCCTTTCCCTTTTCAGCGGGGAGAGTTTCGAGAATCTTAAGCAGCAGCGCCGTAGCTATTCCGCTGGTATTCCTTACCGTCGCGAAACTTTCGGATCGAAGGAGATACTGATTGATTTTGATTCGGAGTTTAATCGCTACGACGAATCCATCCTCGATGGTCAATCGGTAACAAAGAACGTCATGAGGCTTTATCACGACATCGATTCCATTGAACAAGTTGTGAATCTGCGTGCTTCGTCTCAGGCCTATGACCTGATAAGCCGGAACTATCTCGGACGGGAATATCCGGCCGAGGAGGCAACCTTTCCTCATACCGGTATTTTGAGTCCGGATTCGATTTTTGCAACGATGAAGCGCAGTGAGATGTTGCGTGTTGCCGAGCAGGCTAAAAATGCTGTTCAAATGCGGCAGCAGGAGATTAACAGCAACGAATTGTTTCTCTACGAGTCGAGCAATCAGCTGATGCGCCACAGCACCGAATTTCATCGGCGTTTTACCTTGCCTTTTGCTTGCTTTATTTTCTTCTTCATCGGTGCCCCGCTCGGAGCAATTATTCGTAAGGGAGGCTTGGGGATGCCCGTGGTGGCATCGGTACTGATGTTTATCATATATTACATGATCGAAACCACCGGCTACAAAATGGCCCGCGAAGGACTTTGGGAGCCTTTTGCCGGTATGTGGCTGAGCTCCTCCGTATTGCTGCCGGTGGGTATTTTCTTGACCTATAAGGCTGCCGTGGATGCACAGCTGTTCCGATCCGAGCATTATATGTTGATTTGGAATAAATTACAGGCAAGGGCCGAATCGATTCTGAAAAGAAAAGTTTGAGAAGAAAACAGAAAGCCTCTCTGTTTTGTTATTGAATCCGATAATGTGAATTTATACAGAAAACCCAGAATAAGATAAAATGGAAATCATACTGAATACGGTAGAAGAAGCGGTTGAAGATATAAAAAACGGGAAACTCGTTATTGTGGTGGACGACGAAGACCGCGAAAACGAAGGAGACTTTATCTGTGCCGCTGAGAAGATAACGCCCGAACTTGTAAACTTTATGCTCAGCGAAGGCCGTGGCGTGCTTTGTGCCCCGCTCACCGAGGAGCGTTGCCGGGAGCTGGAGCTCGATATGCAAACCCAGCAGAATACTTCCATCTTCTCAACTCCTTTCACCGTGAGTGTGGACAAGCTCGAAGGTTGTACCACCGGAGTGTCCACTGCCGACCGTGCGGCTACCTTGCGCGCTTTGGCCGATCCCAATTGTGGCCCGGAAGTTTTTGGCCGTCCTGGACACATCTTCCCCTTGCGTGCACGCAGTCGAGGTGTTTTACGTCGTTCCGGGCATACCGAGGCTGCTATTGACCTGGCCCGCCTCGCCGGACTCTATCCGGCCGGAGCGCTTATCGAAATTATGAATGCCGATGGAAGTATGGCGCGTATGCCTCAACTTTTGGAGATTGCTCGTAAGTTTCAACTCAAAATAATCAGTATTAAATCCCTCATTGAATACCGACTGGAACGCGAGTCCTTGGTCGAAAAAGGCGAAACGGTGGATATGCCCACAGCTTATGGCCATTTTAAGCTTACTCCTTTCCGCCAGTTGTCGAACGGTCTTGAACACGTTGCTCTCGTAAAAGGACATTGGGAGAAAGATGAACCCGTGTTGGTGCGTATGCACTCTTCTTGCATTACGGGCGATATTTTTGGCTCGAAACGTTGCGAATGTGGCGAGCAACTCCACTATGCCATGCAAAAGATTGAAGCCGAGGGCCGGGGAGTTATCGTTTATATGAATCAAGAGGGGCGAGGTATCGGCCTGATGAACAAAATGAAAGCCTATAAACTCCAGGAGGAGGGCTTCGACACTGTCGATGCGAATCTGCACTTGGGTTTCAAAGCCGACGAGCGTGATTACGGTGTGGGAGCCCAGATACTTCGCGAAACGGGAGTATCCAAAATCCGTCTGATGAGTAATAACCCCCTCAAGCGTGTCGCCCTTGAAGCTTACGGTCTTTCTATTGTCGAGAACGTAGGCATCGAAATTGCTCCGAATCCTTACAACTCTTTTTACATGCAGACTAAAAAAGAACGTATGGGACACCACCTGCATTTGCTTTCGGATAAAAAATAAAAAAGAAATCGGGTGCTCTTTGAAGGAAAAATCCAAGTCGCAAATACAAAACTATTTGTCGGAACAAATAAAAAGCCTAACTTTGCAGCGCTTTTACGAAAGGCAACTCGGGATGTAGCGCAGTCCGGTTAGCGCACCTGCTTTGGGAGCAGGGGGTCGTGGGTTCGAATCCCGCTATCCCGACAGAGAAGAAAAAAATAACAGCTTGCAAATAAAATTGCAGGCTGTTATTTTTTTCTTGTTGTAAGCCAGTAAACCTGTAGTTCAGCGCCTGTCTTTTCGGCACGAATTGTTTACTGTCGACTCGCCTAAGCGTCTTTTTTTATTGATGAGGAAGGATGGTTTTGAAAAGTCCCTCGCAAGCATCTTCCAACAGGTCAATGACGTATTCGAATCCGGCTGCTCCTCCGTAGTAAGGGTCGGGTACTTCTTTCGCTTTATGCCGTGAGCAAAAATCGGTCATGCTATGCAGCTTTTTACGCTGGGCATCTCCTGCTGCCATCCGTGCAAGAGCTTTCATGTTGTAGGAGTCCATGCCGATGATATGGTCGAAAATTTCAAAATCTTCTTTCGTGACGGGGCGCGAACGATGGATCAGACAATAGCCGCGGCTTTCGGCATGACGGCGCATGCGCTCGTCGGGCAGCTCCCCTCGGTGGTAGTCGTGCAGGCCTGCGGAGTCGATGTGAAAGTCGGCCGTGCATCCTTCGCGTTCGAGGATGCGTTTGAATACTCCTTCGGCCATGGGGGAGCGGCAGATGTTGCCGAGGCATACGAAAAGCACTGAAATCATAATTGTATCCGGTTAGCTTTTATATGGAGAGCATCTGAAGCACGCTCACAAGGCTTTCGTCTACAGGCTTATCGTCTTTTATTGCTTTGGTGAAAGGTACGTGTACGATTTTATCGTTCACGACACCAATCATGATACTGCGTTGTTCATCGAGGAGTGCATCGATGGCAGCGACTCCCATGCGGCTGGCTAATATGCGATCTGATGCCGTGGGCGATCCTCCGCGTTGTATGTGTCCGAGTATCGTTACCCGTACGTCGTATTCCGGATGTTCGATCCGCATGCGTTCGGCCAATCCGTTGGCTCCTCCGGTTATTTCACTTTCGGCCACCAGCACGATGCTACTGTTTTTCGATTTCCGGAATCCGTTTCGGATTAGCTCTTCCAACTGATCCACCTTGGTCTCACGTTCGGGAATGATGGCTGCCTCGGCACCCGATGCGAGAGCGCTGTTCAAGGCCAGGAATCCTGCGTCGCGCCCCATTACTTCGATAAAGAAAAGGCGTTCGTGCGAGGAGGCTGTGTCACGTATCTTGTCCACCGCATCGATGATGGTGTTCAAGGCTGTGTCGTAGCCTATGGTGTAATCTGTTCCGTAGAGGTCGTTGTCGATGGTACCCGGTATGCCTACAATGGGTACGTTGTACTCTTGTGCAAAGATACGGGCTCCGGTGAAAGTGCCGTCTCCTCCGATGACGATGAGGGCGTCGATTTCGTGGGCTCGCATGTTTTCATAGGCCGTTTTCCGACCTTCCGGTGTTCGGAATTCTGTGGAGCGGGCTGTTTTCAGTATGGTGCCTCCTTGTTGGATGATGTTGCTTACGTTTTGTGTCTGGAATTCGACAATTTCGTTCGATATTAAGCCCTTATAGCCTCGGTAGATGGCTTTTACTTTGATGCCGTTGAAAATGGCGGCACGTGTTACCGAGCGTATGGCTGCATTCATGCCGGGGGCATCGCCGCCCGAAGTGAGTATGCCGATACACTTAATTTCGTACTTCATAGAACTGTTTTTTATATGATGAATTTTTTATACTTCTTCTTTTTCGTTTATCGTTTTCTTCAAAGCTTCGGCTACGGCTTCCATCAGCCAACGAGGGGTGGAGGTGGCGCCACAGATACCTATTTTGGACTTCGGAGCGATCCGTAAGCTCGAAACTTCGTCGGGACCCGATATGAAATAACTTTGCGGGTTTACACTTTTGCAGTGCTCGAAAAGTTCCTTCCCGTTCGAACTTTTTTTACCGCTAACGAATATAACCACATCTTGCCTTTGTGCAAAAGTTGTGATATTGGGTATCCGGTTGGACACTTGTCGGCAGATGGTATCGAAGGACTTGAAGCCTTTCGCTTCATTTTGTTTCTGAGCGATATGCTCCGTCAGTTTCTTGAAACCCTCCAAGGATTTTGTTGTTTGCGAGAAAAGGTAGATGTTTTTTGAGAGGTCAAGTCCTTCCGGATTTTCTTCGTCTTCGATTACCAGAGCTTTCCCTTCTGTTTGTCCCACCAATCCGTTCACTTCGGCATGTCCGTTTTTCCCGTAAATGACGATTTGGGCGTCTTGGTCGCCCTCAAAGGCTTTCTTGATGCGGTCTTGCAATTTGAGTACTACCGGACAAGAGGCATCGATGAGTTTTATGTTGTTCCTTTGAGCTATCTCGTAAGTGCTTGGGGGTTCTCCGTGTGCACGCAGAAGCACCTTGACATTCTTTAAGCGTGCAAATTCTTCGTGGTTGATAGTTATCAATCCCATTTTCTCGAGACGTCGCACTTCTTCCCCGTTATGTACGATGTCGCCCAGACAATAGAGTGTTTCACCCTTTTTCAGCTCTTCTTCGGCTTTAGCTATGGCTTTGACCACTCCAAAGCAAAAACCCGATTTCTCGTCGATTTCAATGTGGGACATGCTGTTGTTTTTGACTGTTGAGTTCCTCGGAGGCTTCTTTAATAACGCATAGTGGGTTTTATAGCGTCCGAATTAATACGGCTCTTATAACACTTTTTGGTCAAATAATGTTTTGAGCAAATGTCGTTGTTCTTCGCGTGAGAGGTCGGAGTTGTCAATCTCGATGGCATCCTCGGCTTTTCGCAAAGGACTTTCGCTGCGGTTGCGGTCGCGTTGGTCGCGTTCCTTTACGTTGGCCAGAACGGCTTCATAATCGCTCTTTTCTCCCTTAGCCTCAAGTTCTTTCAGACGGCGTAAAGCCCGTATTTCGGGAGAGGCGGTTAAGTAGATTTTGAGTTCGGCCTCGGGGAAGACAACCGTCCCGATGTCGCGACCGTCCATTACGATGCCTTTCCGTTTACCCATGGCTTGTTGTTGCCGTACCATTTCATTGCGGACAAAACCTAAAGTGCTGACGCGACTTGCTCCGTTGGCCACCTCCAGAGTGCGTATCTTCTTTTCGACGTTTTCTCCGTTCAAGTATGTCTCCGATTCTCCTGATTCGGGGTTTCGTTTGAAAGAAATGTCGATCTCGCGGATATGTTTTGCTATTTCTTCCTCGTCCATTCCCTTTTCGTTGATCCATCCGGCACGAATGCAATACAGCGCTACTGCACGGTACATTGCTCCGGAGTCGACATAGATGTATCCCAGCTCGGCGGCCAGCTCTTTAGCCATTGTGCTTTTTCCGCATGAGGAGAGGCCATCGATGGCTACGATTATTTTTTTCATTCTCATGTATTTTAAAGTCGGAAGTCGCCCAGCGAAGTGCTGATGGAAAACTGGTAAGAGAAGTTTTTTACTTGAAACTGCGTCATCCCGAACCCGATTTGGAACTTATGGAGTTTGATGCCTCCTCCGAAAGAAAATCCCGCCATGCTCTTGAATCCGTTCATCGACATTTCCTGTTGGCGGCGGTGGTGGTAAGCCGCTGCTAAGTAGAAGTTTTTTCCGGGTAAAAACTCCATGCCGAAAATCATATGGCGGAAGAGCATGTCGAAAAAGCCTATCTTCTCGTCTCGTACTTCGCCTCCTCCGAAGAGAGACTGATTGGCTTTGTTGGTCGAATGGTAGCTCAAGTCCCATTGTTGGAGGTTGTGTGCCGTAAAGGAGAAGCGCAGAGGAGCATGCTTGAAACGTTGCGAGAAGCCAAATAGTACGTTGAAAGGTAGTGCTTCGAAGTGCTGCCTCTCGCCGTCGTCGTGGTATGCTTTTAGTTGCCTGCCGAGGTTGCGAAATACCAATCCGGCAGAAAACTGCCGTTGGGGATTGTTGTAGTTGATACCCGCATCGAATGCCAGGCCGAAGCTCGAATAACGTTCGAAAATGGAGGCTATGGGTTTGAAACTTGCTCCCATGCTGAGGTGTTCCGTCAATGTTCGGGTGTAGACCAAACTCATGGCAAAGTCTTTGGCTGTAAAAGACTCGCGCTCCTGATTCAGCTCGTTGAAGCCTCGAAACCGGCCGTAGTCAACGTATTGCATCCCGATTGCGCAGTGGTTCTTCGATCCGAAGCTATGACCGTACATGGCCGAACCAAAGCGGATGTCAGCCAGGTAACTGGCCACATTCAAACCTAAATCCATATGCGTTTGCTGCGAGAGAAGAGCCGGGTTCATAAAGGCGAAATTCAGGTCTCCGTCGTTCAAAGATACGTTGGAGCTTCCTAAAGCTGCCATACGCGACGAAACGGGGAGGTCCAAAAATTGATACACACCATGTCCTGCTTGCGAAAAGATCGAAAGCGTCGGTAAAAGAGCCAGGGCCGATAGTATTATAATTTTTTTCTTTTTGTACATCTTCAATAATAACGATATGCGGTAACGCTTGCAAAAGAGGCCCAAAGATACATCAAAATTTTTCTGTGCTAAAATTGTTTGTCAAAGCGAATCCTTTTATTTATGCTTCTTACGGATACGTTCTATTTCTTTTAAAAGCAAGGGAAAGGCCGGTTCGGCCATTCCATGATCGTATCCGTCCAACTCGAGAAGTTTTGTCTCTTGGTGCCCGGCCACTTTCATCATACGCATCAAGTAGGCGTTCTCTTCGTAACGACCCAGCAGCTCCAGTTCGCGGTCTCCGGTTATCAACAAGAGGGGCGGCGCATCCTTACGTACGTGATAGAGGGGGGCCAGTTCGTCTACCACAATTTGATAATCGGGTATGCCTCGTTCTCTCCGCACGGCAAAGTGCGTAATCGTATGTCCGCTGAAAGGGATGATGCCGGCTATCCTGTTGGCATCGACGGACCACTTCATCAGCTGTTTTTTATCCAGCCCCACCATCAGTGCCAAATACGCTCCGGCAGAATGGCCGGATAGGAAAACGAGCGAACTGTCTCCACCATAGTGTTGTATGTTCTCTAAAATCCAGGCAGTAGCGGCGGTAGCATCTTGTATGCAGTCCTCGGCTTTTGCCTTAGGATAAAGCCGGTAATTGACTGCCGCTACAGCAACACCGCGTTCTTTGAGTTCTTGCGGGATGTGTTTCTCTCCGCTACTGAGACCGCCTCCGTGAAACCAGATTACCGTAGGAAATCCTGTTGTGTTCTCGGGGTAGTACAAGTCCAACACGCAACGCTCCTTAAGGAGGGCATTCTCTTGAGAGAACTTGTGAGGATAATAAGCAATGTTGTTTTCTGTCTGATAGCCCTGCCCCCATAGGGTATTGCTGCAAACGAGAAACGCGATTGTAGACACCGCCCACGCTGCTCTTGAACGAGGCATGGCGGCGTTTGCACGCAAGACTGGATGAATGCCGGTGGAGAACATCGTTTTAGTTTACTATGATTTCGTAGGGTAGCAGAGCTTGAATGCCGTTCAAGTGCTTGAAATTTCTGATGTTTCGGTAGGTGTCGTAGTATTCTCCTAAATGACTCTTCAGTATGCGACTTTCGACATCGAAGTTTTTCATGAGACGAGTCATGAAGTCTTCTTTTGCAGGAAATTCTACCACACGATAAGCTTGCAGTCCGGCTTTTTCGGCAGCTAAAGCAATTGTCTGATTGAGGTTGGCCAATCCGTCGATCAAGCCGTTACCTACAGCAGCTTCGCCGGTCCACACCCTTCCTTCGGCAATGGCTTTTATACTTTCGACGCTTTTACCCCGTCCTTCTGCACAACGGCTGACGAAGAGTTCATAAGCCCGATTTACGAAACCTTGCATCAGGTCGCGCTCTTCGGGGCTGAAAGATCGGTTGATGTTAATACCTTCACTCATTTTGTTTGTCTTTACTCCGTCGAAGCCGATGCCTATTTTCTTCCGTAGCCCTTCGATGTTGGGAATCATCCCGAAAACACCGATGGAACCTGTTATTGTATTAGGTTGTGCGAATATCGAGTCGGCTCCGCAGGCGATGTAGTAGCCTCCTGAGGCTGCATAGTTACCCATAGAGACGAAAAACGGTTTTTTTTCTTTGAGTTCTTCCAAGGCGTGCCATATCTGCTCCGAACCGTAGGCGCTTCCTCCCGGAGAGTTTACACGGAGCACTACCGCTTTTATCGACTCGTCCTTTGCCACTTTATTGATTTCTTCCACCAGATTTTTGGAAATAATGCCGCCTTTTGCATCCGTATCGATACCTCCGAGAGCATAGATCACGGCAACTTTTTCTTTCTCATGATGGATGCCTTCGTTAACACGTGACATTTCGGAATGCTTCACGAAGTTTACTTTTTCCTTGCCGGGCAGGTAGTTTTCGATAAATTTTTCTGCTTGGTCGGCGTAGAGCAAGGAGTCTACCAGACCGTAACTCCAATTTTTTTCACTTGCTTGGAAAGTCATCATTTCATCGGCATAAGCATTCAATTTTTCAGTAGAAATACCGCGTGCCTCTGAAACCGAATTCAATATTTCGTTCCAAAAAGAATGGACATAGGCTGTTATCTGATTGCGGTTCGCCTCACTCATTTCTGTGTTCGAAAAAGGCTCTACTGCCGACTTGAAGCTGCCTACCCGGATTATTTGCATTTCGATACCCAGTTTATCCAGCATGTTTTTGTAAAAGGGAACTTGTGCTGAAATGCCTTGCCATCCGAGCATCCCGATGGGATTCAGGAAAATCTTATCGGCAACCGACACCAAATAGTAATTGGCTTGTGTGTATGCATCGGCGTAAGCCACGACGAACTTTCCCGAAGCTTTGAAGTCGAGCAGGGCGTCGCGCAGCTCTTTCATCGAGGCGTAACCTCCCAGCAAACTTCCTCCATTGAGGTAAATGCCTGCGATATCAGGATGTTCTTTTGCTTTTCGGATGTTCGCCAGCAGATCGTCAAGACCCATGTTCAATACCGGCTGTCCGTAAACTTCGCCAAAGGCACGTTCGAAAGAATCATCCTCCGAACGGTCAACTAAATTCCCTTCCAAGTCAATGCGATAAACGGAGTTGGGCTTTAGCGTGAGAGGAGAGGAACTCGTTGCCAACAGAGCGCCTAAGACACCGAATCCTAGGAAAAAAAATACGAAAGATACCACTAAAATGCCTATGATAGTGGCCAGTGTGTATTTCAGAAATTGTTTCATCTTTAATTAAGTTTTCTTTAAAAGCTACAATATAAAGATGCAAATATACAAAATAATGCAGTAATTAAGTTTGATTATCGCAAATAAAAATCTGAAAAATCTCACTTCTTGGCATAAAAAGCGTCTTAGCTATGTCGGTGTCCCACAATTATTAAGGATTCGTATTTGGCTACTTCCATCCGAAAATGTAATTTCGCAACTTGAAATTGCACAGGAAAAATTTATGGCGCGTAAAAAGAAAGTATTACCCGTTTTGGAGGATGTAAGGATTGTGGGGCTGGCTGCCGAAGGCAAAGCTTTGGCAAAGGTAAATGATGTGGTGGTCTTTGTGCCTTTTGTTGTCCCGGGCGATGTGGTTGATTTACAGGTCACGCGCAAGAGATCTAACTTTATGGAGGCTCGTGCGATTTCGATAAAAAGCTATTCGCAGCGCCGTTGCCTCCCCGTGTGTTCTCATTTTGGGTTTTGCGGCGGATGCAAATGGCAAAACCTGCCTTATGAAGACCAGCTTGAGTACAAGCGCCAACAGGTCGTCGATCAACTGGGTCGTATTGCTAAGGTGGAGCTTCCTGTCATCCCGCCGACTTTGGGTTCGCATAAAACCGAATTTTACCGCAATAAACTCGAATTTACCTTTTCTAATAAACGCTGGAGGCTTCCCGATGAAATGCTCTCGGATGAACAACAGCTCCAAACGGATGCTCTCGGTTTCCACATTCCGGGTATGTTCGATAAAGTCCTCGATATTGAAAAATGTTGGTTGCAAGATGATGTTTCCAATCGCATACGAAATGAAATACGCCGTTATGCTCTGGAAAAAGCTTTGACTTTTTTCGATTTGAAACGACAGGAAGGATTCTTGCGTACGCTTATTATTCGGACCTCTTCCACCGGAGAACTCATGCTGGTTGTGGTCTTCTTTTATGAAGATGAAGAGCGTCGAGAGGATTTGTTACGGCATGTTGCCGCAAATTTTCCGCAGATAACATCGCTGATGTATTGCATCAATAGCAAGCCCAACGACACGATAACCGATCAGGAAATTATTCTTTTCGGAGGGCGGGAGTATATTTACGAAGAGATGGAAGGTTTGAAGTTTAAAATAGGGCCTAAATCTTTCTATCAAACCAATTCGGAGCAGGCCTACGAGCTCTATAAAGTAGTTCGGGATTTTGCCGGCCTTAGTGGGCAAGAACTGGTCTACGACCTCTATACCGGAACCGGTACGATTGCTAACTTTGTAGCACGCCAAGCAAAACGAGTGCTTGGGATTGAGTATGTCCCCGAGGCCATTGAGGATGCTCGTGTTAATGCTTCTTATAACGGTATTGATAATGTGTCGTTTTATGCCGGAGATATGAAAGATATACTTACTGATGATTTTATCGGCAAGCATGGCCGACCGGATGTGATTATTACCGATCCGCCTCGTGCGGGGATGCATCAAAGTGTGCTTGAAGTCATTCTTAAAGCGGCGCCTCGTCGTGTTGTTTACGTAAGTTGTAACCCGGCTACTCAAGCCCGTGACCTGACCTTGCTCGATTCGCAATACCGTGTTACATCCGTACAGCCTGTGGATATGTTTCCTCACACGCATCACATTGAAAATGTCGTACTGTTGGAGTTGCGTTGAGCTTTGAGCCGGAAGGATTGAGAGTTTTTTCAATTTCGGGTAGCTTCATTGATTGTAGAACTATAAAAAATAAAGAGATGAATGTTTGTGTTTACTGTGGTTCAAGCAGCCGTGTGAATCTGAGTTTTCTTGAAGCAGCCAGACGTTTGGGGCATATCTTTGCCGCAGAAAATGTAGGACTCGTTTATGGAGCCGGGGCTCTTGGACTGATGGGAGAGGTCGCTAATGCGGTGCTTGCTCGAGGGGGCCGTGTGACGGGGGTGATACCTCGTTTCATGGTCGAGGAGGGCTGGCAGCATCATGAGCTGGAGCAAGTTCATGTTACCGAAAACATGCACGAACGCAAGCAGAAGATGGCACAACTCGCCGATGCGGTAGTGGCTTTGCCCGGAGGCTGCGGAACTTTCGAAGAACTCCTCGAGATTATCACATGGAAGCAATTGGGTTTGTATCTCAATCCGATTATCATATTGAATACGAATGCTTATTTCGATCCTCTGATAGAGATGTTGGAGCGGGCTGCCGAACAGCATTTTATGCGAAGCGAACACCTTAACATGTGGAAAGTGGTTGATACTCCCGATGCTGTTCTTCCGGCCATACGCAGTACTTCGTCCTGGGACACGAACTGTCGTAAATTTGCAGCATTGTAGACTTCTTGTATAATTCCGAAAATGATGGCATGTGTGTTGAATTTTTTCTTGCTTTGGCTTTCTTCTTTTTGTGATAGAAGACTTTGCTGGTTGCAAACGGACTCCGTATCGATATCTCAGCCTCAGTTTCCCGGTCATATCGGTTTGCCTTTTAGCGATAGCCTGCATACGGAGGTGTGGATCTTCCTTTTCTTAGCTCTTTTGCTTTTGTTTGTGGTGTTGGCTGTGCTCTTTTCTTCCTCATCCTTGCTTGAGTTTATCACTGTGTTTTTTAATCCCGAGAATCGAGGTGCCTCTCCCTTTTCATCTACCGTGCTTTATTCCGTATCGCGCTTTCTGTTTCTTGTCTTTTTTGCCGGACTTATGAGTTTGCTGGCCTGTCTCTACTTTAATCCCTCGGATGAAGCTCAGATTTTTTGTTCTCGATATCTTTTGTACTTTGTGGCTACAGTCTTATTCCTGATTATTAAGTGGTTTCTGTTTAATTTTATAGCTTTTGTGTTCTTTAATTCTACGGCCACTGTAAAAATAGCTAAGGAATTGTATTTTAATTTACTGTCCCTTTTGGGGCTCTTTTTGTATCCTTTTTTGCTGTTTTATGCTTACAGCTCTTTCTTTACACGCGAAATGCTCCTTGTTGTTGTTATTACTCTGCTTGTTTTTGCGCTTATTTTTTGGGCATTCAGGCTGTTTCAAATATTTTTTTCAAAAGTCTTAGATTCTTTTTACATATTGTTGTATCTTTGCACGCTCGAAATTTTACCCCTTTTGTTGCTGTTTCGAGTATATCAAAATATAATCTAAGTAAGACCGAGTGAAAGAAAATGGCTGTGAAAATAAATAAAATACTTGTTTCTCAACCGAAACCCACTACTGAGAAATCCCCCTACTTTGATATTAGTGAGAAGTATAACGTACAAATCGACTTTCGCCCTTTTATAAAGGTGGAGCCTATTCATGCAAAGGAGTTTCGCACACAAAAAATATCAATTCTGGACTATACGGCCATCATTTTTAATGCTCGACACGGTATTGACCATTTCTTTCGCTTGTGCGAGGAACTTCGAGTTACAGTGCCCGAGACAATGAAATATTTCTGTGTTTCCGAGTCTGTTGCTTTGTACTTGCAACGTTATATACATTATCGTAAGCGCAAAGTGTTTTTTTCTCCTACTGGGAAGTTACCCGGCTTGGTTCCTGTGTTGAACAAGCATGTCGACGAGAAATACCTTTTGATTACTTCCAATGTTGTGAACGAGGAGGTTATAACAACCTTGGAAAGTTCCAAATGTTCTTTTGATAAAGCTATTATGTATCAAACTGTTGCGAATGAATTCTCTTCTGAAGAGGAGTTTGAATATGATATGCTTCTCTTTTTCAGTCCGGTTGGGATTGCCTCTTTGAAAAAGAACTTCCCAAAGTTCAAACAGGGTAGAGTGAAAATAGGATGTTTTGGTAGTACTACAGCTCAAGCCATTCGCGATGCCGGCTTGAGACTCGATTTGGAAGCTCCTACGGCCGAAGCCCCTTCCATGACAATGGCTTTAGAAAATTTTCTAAAAGAAAATCTCAAGAGACCGCGGAAATAGATTGGAAGCTATACATTTGCTCCCATCTCTTTTCTTAAGCTTTCGTGTGGGTTTCTTTTCTTGAGCTTTCATCGGTTTTTCGTATTTTTGGATACTTGTGCATGCAACAGAGTAATACATTTCCAAAATCCGAACATTTGTGTGGAGCTAAAAATCTGACACGTTTGTTCTCCGAAGGAGAGGCTTTCATTATTTATCCTTTGCGGGTGATTTATTTATGGGAACCTTTTTGTGCGGAATTTCCACCGGTACGTGTTGTTGTGACCGTTCCTAAAAGAAGGTTTAAAAGGGCTGTGGATCGGAACCGCTTGAAACGCTTGATGCGTGAAGCCTATCGCTTGAACAAATCCGATGTTTGTTCTGTTTTGCAGGAAAGATCTAAGCAATTGCTGTTGGCTTTTCATTATGTTTCGGATGAGAAACTGGATTTCTCGCTTGTGGAACGTAAGATGAAGCTGGCTTTGCGCAGAATAATCGAATCATTGGAAGCTTCGGATAATTAAACAGATAAAATGATAAGGAGCATTGGAGTATGAATACTTGGAAGCATAAAATACAAAACATACTTGAATTTCTTGTTTTGCTCCCGATTTATATTTACAGAGGAGCTATCTCACCTTATACACGATCAAGCTGCCGCTATATGCCTACCTGTTCGCAATATGCCATTGAGGCTGTAAAGAAACACGGCATTGTAAAGGGCTTTTTCTTGGCATTGAAACGTATTATGAGATGCCATCCTTGGGGAGGAAGTGGTTACGACCCTGTTCCCTAATGGAATTTGTTTATCTTTGTGCCGGAAAATGCTTATGTTGAGAAAAACACTGAAATATATCTTCCTCTGGCCTCTCTCGCTTGGATACGATTGTATAACCCGTTTGCGCAATCTCTTGTACGACTGGAATGTGTTCTCTTCACGGGCGTTTTCACTGCCCCTTATCGGAATAGGTAATTTGGCAGTGGGTGGAACCGGAAAGACTCCTCATGCCGAATTGGTGCTGAATATTTTGCAAGACGAATGGCAAACCGCTCTGCTCAGCAGAGGATACAAGCGAAAGACCCGTGGTTTTGTTTTAGCCGACTCAAATGCTTCCTCCGAGACTATAGGGGATGAACCTTATCAGATTTTTCGAAAGTTCCCCAAAGTCAAAATAGCGGTTGACGAGGAGCGAGTGCACGGAGTCGTTTCGCTCTTAAAACTCTTTCCTCGCTTACAATGTATCGTGTTGGACGATGTCTTTCAGCATCGAAAAATCAAATCCGGACTCTCCATCTTACTTACCGATTATTCGTCGCTTTATATTGACGATGCTCTGCTCCCATTAGGCCGACTGCGTGAGCGGCCTTCCGGAAGCGATCGGGCGGATGTGATCATAGTGACTAAATGTAAGGAAGATATCGATTTTTCGGTTCTTGAGCGTCGCTTGGATTTAAAAGAGGAACAGTCTTTGTTTTTTTCGGCATTGGAGTATGGCGATGCTTTTCCGCTTTTCCCCAATTTCTCGAGAGAAAATTACAGTATGAGAGATGTTCGCCAAAGAACTGCTTCGGTATTGCTCCTTACCGGGATTGTTTCTCCTCTTCCTATGGTGGAGTATGTGATGAAACATACAAAGCAAATCGAACAGCTTTCTTTCCCGGATCATCATAGCTTCTCTGACGGAGATTTTCTTCGCATAAAGCGTAGTTTTGAAAAAATGCCAGGAGATGAAAAGATAATTCTTACAACCGAAAAAGATGCTGCACGCTTGTTGTGGCATTCCGGCTTCCCTGCTGAGTTGAAGCCCTGTGTTTATGTGTTGCCGATAAGAATCAGAATATTAAACAATAAAACAGCCGAATTTGTTAAAAAAATAAAAGACTATGTTAGAGCAAATCAAACAGACAGCCGAATTCCTGAAGAAGAAGCTTCCGGGAGAAACTAAAATTGGTATTATTTTAGGGACCGGTCTTGGAAACTTGGTAACACAAATTACCGAGCCTGTAGAAATTCCTTACGAAAGCATTCCGAACTTTCCCGTTTCGACGGTTGAAGGACACAGCGGGAGGTTGATTGCAGGAAAGTTGGGAGGAGTCAATGTGCTTGCTATGCAAGGACGCTTTCATTACTACGAAGGCTACAATATGAAAGAAGTTACTTTCCCGGTGCGTGTGATGAAGGCTATCGGCATCGATACCCTCTTGGTCTCCAATGCTTCGGGAGGAGTAAATCCTGATTTTGAAATAGGTGATTTGATGATTATTACGGATCACATCAATCATTTCCCCGAGCATCCTCTTAGAGGGAAGAACCACAAAGAGTTAGGTACGCGCTTCCCCGATATGAGCGAAGCTTACTCGAAAGACTTGATTAAAAAAGCCAAGCATATTGCGGCAAAGAATAATATCAAAGTTGTAGAGGGCGTTTATGTCGGAACGAGTGGTCCTACCTTTGAAACGCCTGCTGAATATGTCTATTTCCGGAGAATGGGAGCAGATGCGGTTGGCATGAGTACAGTGCCTGAAGTTATTGTAGCCGTACATTCCGGCATGCGTTGTTTCGGTATTTCTATTATTACGGACTTAGGAGTACCCGGAAAAATTGTTGAAGTATCGCACGAGGAAGTGCAGCAAATCGGAAATTCTGTTCAGCCATTGATGACTCTGATAATGAAAGAGTTGGTTGTTGAAGTGAGTAAATAAGGTCATGTCTGAGAAAAAACTATGAAGAAGATTATAAACTCCTCTCAAGCCCCGGCTGCTATTGGTCCTTACAGTCAGGCTGTTGAGGCCAATGGCTTCTTGTTCGTATCCGGGCAGCTACCGGTTGATCCTGCTTTGGGAAAGATAAGCAGCCATTCTATTGAGGAACAAACCGAACAGGTTTTTTTTAACATAAAAGCTATTCTCGATGAAGCCGGCTACTCTTTTTCCGACGTAATCAAGTCCACCGTTTTCTTGGCCGATATGGCTGACTTTGCGGCGATGAACAATGTTTATAAGAAATATTATTCCGTCGATTGTCCGGCCCGCTCTGCTTTTGCTGTAAAAGCCTTGCCGTTGGGAGCCCTGGTGGAAATTGAAACCATAGCATGCAAGACCAAAGCTTGACGGATGGAGCGTTTCAATCGATTTATATACGGATTTCTTGTCGGTTTACTACTGCCTTTCCTCTTTATGTGGTTGTATCTGGCACTCTTGTATCCCGGCTACGAAGGATTGGGACGAACTCTTTCTTTACTTTTCCCCGGTGCGCTTTTTGCTAAGATACTGATGCTTTCTACTTTCCCGAACTTGTTGCTGACTTTTGTCTTTTATAAATCCGATAGTTTTAAAATATCCATCGGAAGCTTGTCGGGAGCCATGCCTTATCTTATTGCAAGTCTTTTTATGTTGTAGCTTGTGAGTTTATGAAGTATTTTATTGTGGCGGGTGAGGCTTCGGGCGATTTGCATGCTTCAAATCTGATGCGCGAATTGAAAAAATTGGATGCCGACGCAGATTTTTGTTTCCTCGGGGGCGATCTGATGCAGGCACAGGGGGGCTTTATGGTCCGGCATTTTCGTCAAATGGCTTTCATGGGTTTTTTGAATGTCCTTTTCAACACCCCTACGGTGTTGAAAAATCTAAGAGATTGTAAAGAGGCTATTCTGACATACAGCCCAGATGTGCTTATTTTGGTTGATTATCCGAGTTTTAATTTGCGTATAGCCCGTTTTGTCAAAGAGCATTTGCGACAAGTGCCGGTTTGTTACTACATATCGCCTAAGATTTGGGCATGGAAAGAATTCCGTATCAAACAGATAAAGAAGTACGTCGACAAGATGCTCTGTATCTTGCCTTTTGAAACCGAATTTTATGCCAAACACAACTATTCTGTCGACTATGTCGGCAATCCCAGTGTTGATTCTGTTGCTGCTTTCGCTCCGCAATATCAATCTCGTGAAGCATTCTGTGGAGCCAATGCTTTCAGTGATAAACCCATTATTGCAATCTTGCCGGGCAGTCGCAGGCAGGAAATAAAGCAGTGTTTACAACCGATGCTCGAAGCAGCCTCTTCTTTTGCATCGCACCAGGTCGTGGTGGCTGGCGCTCCCGGGGTTCAATGGGCTTACTATCAATCACTCCTTCTTGATTCTGAATTTCATATCCTCTTCGATCAAACTTATGAGTTATTATCGCATGCCGATGTTGCGATAGTTAACTCCGGAACGGCTACACTCGAAACGGCCCTTTTAAATATTCCTCAGGTTGTCGTATATCATGTATCCGGAGGACGTTTTGCTTCTTTTTTGAAAGACGTTTTTTTGCGGGTCAAGTACATATCGCTTGTTAATTTAATTGCAGATCAGATGATTGTGGAAGAACTTGTCGCACATAGATTTACCGTAAGCAACCTTAGAAAAGAAGTCTCCTGCCTGCTTTTCGATACTCAATTTCGCTCTCAGATGCTTAATGGATATCATGAGATGCGAAAAAAACTGGGAGCTCCCGGAGCTGCTCTTCGTGCGGCTCGAGATATTTTGAACTGTTCTCGCTGTAATCAATAAAATTAAGGATGAAGTATTTCCGGCTACTTTATAAATATCTGTGTCATTTTTTTACGGCCAAGCATACCCGTGGACACGGTGTGCATTCTCCATTTGTGTTCAACTTCACGACTTTCGTCCTCTATGCCCCAAGTACTTTTTACATTTTTAAAACGATTGAACAACAACGGAGTCGTTTGTTGAAAGACACTTGCCGGATTTCTGTATCCGATTTTGGGACTGGTAAAAATAGAGAGAGTGCAATAAAAAAAGAGGCTCGTCGTTCTTTGAAAAGTGCAAAATACGGACAACTCTTCTTTCGTATTATTAATTATTATGGCTTTCGTAATGTTCTGGAGCTGGGGACTTCCTTCGGGATAACGACTGCTTATATGGCCTCTGTTTCCCAAGCTCTTCGTTGCACTTCCATTGAGGCCTGTCCGCAGACGGCGAGGCGTGCACGAATGCTCTTTGACGAACTTTCCTTGCAGAATGTTAATTTGATAGAGGGGGATATTGACTCTGTTCTGCCCGACGAATTGCAAGTGGCTGCAAAATATGACTTTGTATTCTTGGATGCGAATCATCGCTACGAAGCTTTACTTCGATATTTTGAACAGATTGTTCCGCACATGAAAGATAACTCTATTTTAATTGTTGATGATTTGTATTGGTCGTCGGATATGGAAAAAGCATGGAGTGTTATCAAAGAACATCCTCAAGTAAGGGCGACGATAGATTTATTTCAAATCGGGATTGTTTTTTTTAACTCCGATTTAAACAAAAAGCACTATAAAATGCGTTATTAGTTGCAGTGTTATTATAACTGATTATATTTGCGCAGGTAATGAAAGTATATACCAAAACAGGAGATAAAGGCAGCACGGGCTTAATTGGCGGAACACGTGTTCCGAAAACCGATGCAAGGATTGAAGCATACGGTACTGTGGATGAGTTGAATGCATTCGTGGGTTTATTGATTACTCATTTGCCTGAGGGGAATGCGAATGTAGCTTTTCTAAGAAAAATTCAGCATAGTCTGTTTGTTCTTGGAGCGTATCTGGCTACCGACTGGAAAAAAGCAAGGCGGGTGAAAACCGTTACTCTTGAAAAGAGCGAGATTGCCCAGATAGAGCAGGAAATAGATCGCCTGGATGCTTCTTTGCCTCCATTGAAATATTTTGTCCTTCCGGGTGGCTCAGCCGATGGGGCTTTTGCCCACGTTTGCCGTACGGTTGCGCGCCGTGCCGAACGGCGCATGTACGAGCTTCACGAACAGCTCCCGCTCGACGAAAATACCCTTGTTTTTATCAATAGATTGTCGGACTATTTCTTTGTTTTATCCCGCGTTTTAACAAAAGAAAGCGGTCAAGAAGATTTTTTTTGGAAAACATAGATTAAAATGAAAAAAAAAGTTTATTTTTGCACAGCATCTAAAGTATCATAGAAACATTATTTAAGTTACTTATGTATTGGACATTAGAATTAGCCTCGAAAATAGAGGACGCTCCATGGCCTGCAACAAAGGATGAGTTAATTGATTATGCAATGAGATCGGGTGCCCCCATGGAAGTTATTGAAAATCTGCAAGAAATAGAGGATGAGGGCGAAATATATGAATCGATAGAAGATATATGGCCTGATTACCCCAGTAAAGAGGATTTCTTTTTTAACGAAGAAGAATATTGAGGAATTAAAGCTTTGTGAAAGCCTAAACGTATAATTTTTTGCCAAAAATAAAATTTAAAACTGCGGAACAATTTTTTTTCATTTTATCTGTTAGTTAATCATGGATTTTAGATGATTCCTCAATGCTATAAAACCTGTAAATAATATGGGTAGGGAAGGTAAGAATGCCGTGAAAAAGATTGTTTTTGGCCTGTTTTTTGCTGTTGGATTACCTGCATTTTCTCAAACAGAGATGCAGATTAGCCAATACATGTTTCAGTATCCGTCAATAAATCCTGCGGTGGCAGGAGAAAAAAAGATGACTCAGGCTTCTCTGTTGCATCGGTTTAATTGGGTCGGTGTTCGTAATGCCGGGAATTTAACCTTGGCTTCGGTCAACACGCCGCTCAACTTTTCGAAAAAACTTAACCAAGGAGCCGGATTGAGCGTGAAGATAGATGAGGCCGGATTGTATTATTTTCAGAGTGGGCATCTGCAATATGCGTATAAACGGGAAATAATGCAAGGTACTTTAAGTGTTGGTGTCGGAGTAGGCTTTGTTACCGTAGGTTTCAAAGGAGATAGTGTTAATTTGAAAGACATACCTTTTGGAGCTTATCACGATGCAAGCGACCGCTATATACCGACTTCGGATGTGAAGGGAAGCGCTTTAGATATTAATCTGGGCTTGTGGTATGCTACCGATCGCTTCTCTGCCGGTTTGTCTTATATGAATCTAACCCAGCCGGCTTTATACTGGACGGAAGTGCAGACTTATAACCTGCGAAGTACGCTTTATGCAACGGCAGCCTATAAGTTTCGGATGGCCAACCCGAAATATGTGCTGCAGCCAAGTGCTCTTTTTAAAACGGATTTTACTTTGATGCAAGTGGACCTCTCCGGCACTTTCGAATATGATGAGAAATATTGGGGCGGTCTGACTTACAGGCATGAAAGCTCTGTTGTCTTGTTGGCCGGAATGGCTATTACCGGAGGGATAAATTTAGGATACTCTTTTGATATTCCCATATCTCGTCTTGGAGGTTGGGGCTCTCATGAGCTTTTTATAAGCTATGAGTTTGATTTAGTGTTTGGAAAACAAAAAAATAAATATAAAAGCATTCGAATTTTGTAGAAGTTTTTTGATAAAAATTGATATAAAATAAATAAACGTATAGTATATAATCAAATGGCGATGAAGAAATATTGGATCTTCCTTTTTGCGACTGTTTTGTTTTTTTCCTGCAACAAACCTGCAGGAGAGTTGGTTGGTACCGGCAGATATGCTACATTTAAAGAAGCTAATCCGTATGGGATGGTCTTCGTGCCCCGTGGATCTTTTATGATGGGCGAGAACGACCAATCTGCTATTGGATCTGCTAACGATAAATCCGTAAATGTAACGGTAGATGCATTTTGGATGGATCAAACGGAAATAACTAACGATGAGTATCGACAATTTGTTAACTGGGTGCGTGATTCGATAGCTCTCAGATTGTTAGTGATCGGAGGGCGTGATGAATATCGCATGAAAGACCGCAATGGTGACAATCAAGCGGCTGCACCTGAAGTGGCACGACTCAATTGGCGAGCCAAAATTCCTTGGGCTTCCAAAGACGAACAAGAAAGAGAAATCTTATCTGAGCTTTACTTTGATGGGCAGAATTCGCTTTCTCTTGATCGGACGATGGACCCCTCCAAGTTGCGTTATCGCTATCAGACTATCGACTATGTGCAGGCAGGTCTGCCGGGTAATCGAAACGATGTGAACACGGGTTCCTATAAAGAAGGAGCCAGAGTACGTATCGATACCTCCTATGTTGATGAGAATGGCGTGATACGAAACGAAACAATTATCCGTAGACTCAGAAATCGTAGAGACTTGATTTCCACCCGTATCGTAAATATCTATCCGGATACGATCATGTGGATACGAGATTTTCAGTATGCTTATAACGAGCCCAAAATGAAGATGTACTTCTCGCATCCGGGCTTTGCGCAATATCCCGTAGTCGGTGTATCTTGGGATCAAGCTACTGCTTTTTGTAACTGGCGTTCGGACTTTTTTAATAGTGCCAACAGAATCAAAGGGCAGCAATACCGCCTTCCCACAGAAGCCGAATGGGAATATGCCGCACGAGGTGGCCGACAACTTGCCTTGTATCCCTGGGGAGGTAACTATGTGAGAGATAACAAAGGGTGCTTCTTGGCTAACTTCAAACCTATGCGGGGAAGTTACACCGATGACATGGGAGCTACTACGATGAAAGTAGGATCTTTTGCTCCTAATGACTATGGTTTGTACGATATGGCCGGAAACGTCTCCGAATGGACATCCAGTGCTTTCTATGTGTCAAGTAATACCTTAGTGTTGGATATGAACCCAACATTCCAATACAACGCAAAACAGGACGATCCCGATATTTTAAAACGAAAAATAATAAAAGGTGGATCCTGGAAAGACATTGCTTACTATTTGCAGTGTGGTGTGAAAACCTATGAATATCAGGATGAGAGTCGCCCTTATATAGGCTTCCGTTGTGTTCGCTCCTATAATGGGGAATAAAAATAACTTTGATCTCAATTAATTTTATACTTAATTATAAAGAAATGTTATATGGCAAAGAATAAAGAGGCAGGTTTTGATATTTGGTGGAACAGCCCTTCTGTGAAGCGTTTTGTCGGGGTAGCTTATAGCTTGGGAGCTTCTGTGGTGATTATAGGAGCAATGTTTAAGATTTTGCACTTGCCGGGAGCTGGGTTTATTCTTGGTTTGGGGATGACTGTCGAGGCCCTTTTATTTGCTTTAGGTGCTTTTGACAAACCTCATAAAGAATACGAATGGGATAAAATATTCGATTTCAAATCGGAAGGAGAGCCCGTAGCATTAAATGCCGGAGCGGCAGCTCTTAGACCCTCTGAAACGGCCGATTCTTACGGACGTTCCATGAGAAGAATGGATTCTTTGAAGGATGAAGATATGGTGAGTCTTTCCGAAGGCATTAAAAACCTATCCGATACGGCTCGACAATTAAATGTTTTGACAGATGCTATAAGGCCAGCCAATGATTTTGCAAAGAATATTTCGGAGGCTTCGAGAGCTACTGACAGCTATGTTAAGCTACAAAGCCTCTTAAATGCATCGACACAGAAGCTCGCTAGCTCCTACGACGAGATAGGGGAAAATGTAGATACTGTGGTTAAAAATACCAGACAGTATTCGGATAGAATAGATGGAATAAACCGGAATTTATCTTCCATCAATTCCTTGTATGAGATACAGTTAAAGAATATTCAATCTCATTCCGAAGTTTTAAGTGCACAATCTGAACACTTCCGGATTGTTTCAAGTGAACTCGCCGGATTGACTGAGAATGTTCATAAGATTAGAACTTCAACGAAAAATATAGCCGAGGAAACTGAAAAGTACAAAGACGGTACTACCCAATTGGTAAAACAAATAGGGGCCTTGAATCAGGTATATGGAAATATGCTGAATTCCTTGAGCTAATTTCGAAAGTTGTGGTAGTGTCTAATTAAAAAAGTATTACAATTCAATGAGTGGTGCAAAAAACTGTCCCGAAACCCCGCGGCAGAAGATGATCGGGATGATGTATTTGGTGTTGACAGCTATGTTGGCGCTGAATGTTTCGAGTGATATTCTGAATGGATTCACTATGGTTGAAAATAGCCTTCATTCAACAATAAAATCTTCTGAAATAAGGACCCAAGGACTTTACGATGATTTTGAATTTTTATACAATCAGAACAAAGCTAAAACCGGAGAATGGTTGGAGAAAGCAAACGGTTTGAAGCAAAAATCAGACTCTCTTTTCTCTTATATTCAGTCTTTTAAATCCAATTTGGTGAAATTAGCGGACGGCAGTGATGCCGATCCTGATGCGAGAGAGATTGTTGCGAAAGACAATTTGGATGTCGCTGGTGAATATGCTTTAGTTGGAGGGCATGGTAAAGAGTTGAAAAAGAGGATTGAGGAATATCGTGAATACTTGATTGGATTGGCCCTTAATGACTCTGCAAAAAAACAAGTGTATGAGAAGGTGTTCTCTACAGAGAGCAGTACGAAAGGCATGCCTTGGGAGTCGTCGCTTTTTGAAATGATGCCTCTTTCGGCCGTAGTAACCATGCTGACCAAATATCAGAGCGACATTCGTTCGGCAGAGGCTGACCTCCTCCAGTATCTGAAAGGGCAAACCGATGCTTCGGATTTCAGGGTGAATAAAATTGAAGCGCTTGTAGTACCCAATAGTAAATATGTGATAAAAGGAGGGAAATATACTGCCAGAATTGTTCTTTCTGCTGTTGACTCGACCATGATACCTGATTATTTTGTAGGAGGAGCTTCGGTTCCCAATGGAAATTACGAAGTAGCATGTAACGCTACCGGAACCTTCCCCTATAAAGGTTACATTTCCTTCAGAGGTAATGATGGTAATGTTAAAACATATCCTTTTCAGGATGAATACGTGGTTGGTGAGCCTTCCACGACAATATCAAACGAAGACCTGAATGTCGTATATCGAGGTATTGATAACCGTTTTAGTATATCAGTTCCGGGAGTTTCACCCGAAAAGGTGACGGTTTTAGTGGATGGAGGTAGCGTAAAAATGACCTCTCCCGGTAAGTATATAATAAGACCGACACGTGATGGTGAGATTCGAATCATTACCAGGGCGCTTATTGATGGAAAAGAAATGCAAATGGGAAGTGCTCCCTATCGGGTTAAGTATTTGCCGGACCCGAAATCTTTCTTGCAATATGCTGATGCTGGAGGAATCGTGCGGCAAATACAGGAAGGTAACTTATCCAAAAGATCTCTGAAAGGAAACGTGGCGGTAGTTGCCAGTTATGGGGAGGATGAACTTGTTAAAGCAAAATTTAATGTTGTTTCTTTCACCGTTGTAACGCCTTTTGGATCTAAAGAAGCCAGTGGATCTAACTTAACTGCGAGACAACTGGCGGATATTCAGAAGATGGAAATGGGAGACTTCCTCTTGATAAGAAGCATTAAAGCTGTTGGTCCGGACGGAAAACAGCGAAGCTTACCTCCCATCCAAGTTCAATTATAGTTTTTTTGAATGATTAACTGCAGAATTAAAGAGAATAGTATGAATATGAGAAAATGTCTTGTTTTTCAAATTTTGGGATTGTTTTTCTTCCTCCCTTTCGTGGCGCAAGCGCAACAGAATCCCTTGCCTTTTTTCGATAAAAAGGGAATTATTAGTCTTCAGGCGGAAGCCATGTCGGCTATGGCCGATACGATACCTGTGATTAATCACCGGGCCGATGATATTGTTTGGTCGAGAACCGTTTACCGGATTATTGACATGCGGGACAAGCAGAATTATCAGCTGTATTTCCCGACGCGTCCCAACGACGAATACAAAAGCCTTTTCCGTGTTATTTTGGAGGCGATTTGTGATGATACAAACGGAGTTAATATGTACCGGAGGAATCCACGGGATGTGAAACCTTCCTTTGATGATTCGCAAATACTTGAAGGAGGCGATTTGTCGGATGCTTTTATGTACGACGAGGAAAGGGAAAATAACTTGATACAAGTTGATACCCTGACTCAAACCCGGCGTATTGAGGAAAATGCCTATATGAACTATGTCAAAAACCAAATTAAGTTTTTAATACAAGAGGTTGTTTTCTTTAATAAACACAACTCGCGTATGTATAGTAAGATTGTGGCTATCGCTCCGTTGTATGCTTTACATCCGGACAACAAAGCAAATTCGGAAAATACGATGCTCTATTTTCAAAATTCAATCTTGGGTTGGATTATATTCGATGAGCTACGTCCTTTCTTAGCCAAGCAAATGATTATCCCGAGAGGTAACGACACACAACGTTTGACTTTTGATGATTTCTTCTCTCAAAATTTGTATGCAAGCTATTTGTTAGGAGACTCCAATATGTACAATCGTATGTTGCTTAACTATGCTTCGGTGATATCTGACCCTGCTAAATTTGAAGCTTTTGTGAGAAAAGAGCAAAGCCGGATTGAAACCGAACTCTTGAACTTCGAAATGGATGTTTGGGAGTACTGATGGAATACTTTAATGCTAATTATTAGTTGTTAGCGTAGTTTTATATGGGCTGCTTGGAAAATTTGTAAGATTTCCGAAAGCAGCCCATTGTTTATTTTTTAGTTTTTTATCCGGCGAAATGTAATTTTGAGCTGCTCGACCACGAATATTCATTTCACATATTTAAATCATAATACAACACACAATGACTAAGAAAATTGTAACATTTGGAGAAATAATGTTGCGCTTGGCAACACCCGGTTACGAACGTTTTAATCAAGCGAGGCAGTTGTATGCCAGCTTCGGGGGAGGAGAGGCAAATGTGGCCGTATCGCTTTCGGGCTATGGTATGAATACCGAGTTTGTAAGCCGCCTGCCTAAAAACGATATTGCCGAAGCTTGTATCATGGAGCTGCGCCGGCATAACGTTGCCACGGAACACATTCTTCGAGGAGGCGATCGTATGGGAATCTATTTCTTGGAAACAGGAGCCGTATCGCGTCCCAGCAAAGTGGTTTACGACAGGACAAATTCGGCTATTGCAGAGATAAAACCGGGAATGATTTTTTGGAAAGAGATTTTTAAAGATGCCGATTGGTTCCATTGGACCGGGATTACTCCCGCACTTTCGCAAGGGGCTGCCGATGCCTGTCTTGAAGCCATACGGGTAGCTAATGAAATGGGGATACCTGTCTCTACGGATTTGAATTATCGTAAAAACCTGTGGAAATACGGCAAAACGGCTGCAGAAGTGATGCCCGCTTTGGTGGCCGGTTGTGATGTGATACTGGCTAACGAAGAAGATGCAGAAAAAATTTTCGGGATCAAACCCGAAGGATTTGATGTTACCCATACCGGTGGTGAGATTAATCCATCGGATTTTGAGTCGGTTTGCAAACAAATGATGACTAAATTTCCTCGTGCAAAGAAGGTTATCATTACATTGCGTGGATCTGTAAATGCTAACCACAATACCTGGGGCGGCGTTCTCTATAGCGGATCTAAACTCTATCAATCGAGGCGCTACGACATTACTCATATTGTTGACCGTGTGGGAGGTGGCGATTCTTTTATGGGAGGCTTGATTTACGGATTGCTTAACTATGAAGGAAACGATCAAAAGGCCTTGGACTTTGCTGTTGCAGCTTCTTGCTTGAAGCATACGATTCACGGAGATTTCAATCTTGTCAGTGTGGCTGAGGTCGAGGCTCTTATGGGGGGAGACCTTAGTGGACGTGTTGCACGATAGGGACAATCAGGGGCATCCCGATCAACTTGTTTAGAAACTATGTGTCCTTTGGCTCTTGAATGAGAGGGATAGGAGTGTAAAAAAATACTTTTATGCGATTCAATAAGATTCAAGTTCTTAATACGATGTTAGACACCGGGATGATTCCGGTTTTTTATCACAAAGATATTGATGTTGCTAAGTCTGTAATGAAGGCTTGTTACGAGGGAGGTGTCCGGGTTTTCGAGTTTACAAATCGAGGTGATTATGCTCATGAGCTATTTGCTGAATTAAGCAAATGGGCTGCGACTGATTGTCCTGAGATGATTGTTGGGGTAGGCTCCATAGTAGATGCGCCTACAGCTGCGCTTTATATTCAATTGGGAGCTAACTTCGTAGTGGGCCCTTTGTTTAACCCTGATGTAGCGAAGCTGGTCAATCGACGAGGATTGCCCTACATACCGGGTTGTGCTTCGGTGTCGGAGTTAGGTTGTGCCCAAGAGCTCGGTTGCGAACTGTGTAAGATTTTCCCGGGTGATGTGCTGGGAACTGCATTTGTAAAAGGTCTTAAAGCGCCTATGCCTTGGTCGATGCTGCTTGTAACGGGTGGGGTACAGCCTGAAGAGGAGAACTTGAAAGCCTGGTTTGAGGCCGGAGTGAACTGTGTGGGAATGGGTTCCAAGCTTTTTCCCGATAAGCTTATTGCCGCCGGAGATTGGCATGCCATAAGTCGGAAGTGCGAAGAAGTCTTGGAGCTCATTCGTCGGATTAGGAAGTGAATTAATCAAACTCATAAAACAGGATAAATATATGGAGAAGCAAGGCATAAAAACGGATAAAATGACGCATTACAGATGGACAATTTGTATGATGCTCTTCTTTGCCACGACCATTAATTACCTCGACCGGCAAGTATTGTCTTTGACTTGGATGGATTTTATCGCACCCGAGTTTCATTGGACTAATACACATTACGGCTATATTACGATGTTTTTTTCGGGTTTTTATGCCTTGTGTTTACTGCTTGCGGGGCGTTTTGTGGACTGGCTCGACACGAAAAAAGGTTTTCTCTGGGCTATTGGAATTTGGTCTTTGGGAGCTTGTATGCATGCTTTTTGTGGTATTGCCACTTCGGGGATATTGGCCGGAGAATGGCTGGTAGATTTCGAAGGGGCACGTCGGGCTATTGCTGCGTTGGATGATCTGGGTAAAGTAATTCACATAAGCGTGATGCTTTTTATTCTATCCCGTGCAGTATTGGCTTTAGGTGAGGCCGGTAATTTCCCCGCAGCTATTAAGGCTACGGCCGAATACTTTCCCAAGAAAGACCGTGGTTTTGCTACCAGTATTTTCAATTCCGGAGCGCAGATCGGAGCCTTGCTCGCCCCCCTTTCGATACCGGTTATTGCAGCGCAATTTGGCTGGGAGATGGCTTTCCTTATTATCGGAGCTTTAGGTTTTGTGTGGATGGGATTTTGGGTGTTTCTATATAAGAAACCTGCCGAAAATCCACGAGTGAATGCTTCCGAGTTAGCCTATATCCATCAGGATGATTGCCTGGAAGAGGGATCGGAGTTTACAGAGCAGCCTGCAAGGGAGTGGAAGCTCTCTTGGTCGGATTGTTTCCGCTACCGGCAGACTTGGTCTTTTGCTCTTGGGAAGTTTCTGACCGATGGTGTTTGGTGGTTCTTCCTATTCTGGGTGCCGGCTTACTTGAGTTCGGTATACGACATGCCGAGTTCCGACCCACGAGCCCAGTTGGCCATTTTTGTACTTTATCTGATCTCCATGCTCTCACTTCTGGGTGGTTACCTCCCTACTTTCTTTGTAAATCGGAAAGGGATGGAGCCCTACGCAGGACGTATGAGAGCGATGTTGATTTTCGCCTTCTTCCCCTTGCTGGCCCTCTTGGCGCAGCCCTTGGGGCATATCTCGTATTGGATTCCGGTTGTTATCATCGGTATTGCCGGAGCGGCACATCAGGCCTGGTCGGCTAATATTTTTTCGACTGTAGGAGATATGTTTCCCAAGTCGGCCATTGCCACCGTTACGGGTATTGGAGGAATGGCGGGAGGCCTTGGAGCGATGATTATCAATCTGGGCTCGGGCTTACTTTTCGACTACGCAAAAGAGACCGAACTTTCCCTGTTAGGCTATAAAGGCTTGGAGGCCGGCTATTTGATTGTATTCTCCTTGTGTGCAGTAGCTTATCTCTTGGGATGGGCTGTTATGAAGTTATTGGTGCCTCGCTCTCGTCCGGTACTGCCGCTTTGAGGTTAAGACTTTAGGCTGTAGGATACTTGTATCGAGGTTTCTGTTTTCAGCAGAAACCTCGATTTATTTTAAGGAAGGAGTCCTCCGGATACAAAACATTGATCGAAGCAAGCGGAGGTTTGAGGCTCATGATCGAAAATACCGAATACGGACGAACCCGATCCGGACATAGAGGCGTAGCGGGCGCCAAGCTCGTAAAGCTGCTGTTTGATGTGACTTATTTCAGGATATCGGTCGAAGAGAGCTTCTTCGAAGTCGTTGCGGATTTTGTCTTTCCAGTTTTCAACGGGACTTTGTATAGCTTCGCGCAGGGGATGAAGGGCCGGTCGGGGCTTGACAAGAGAGTAGGCTTCGGGTGTAGAGATGTGGATCGAAGGCTTAACCAACAGCAAATAGTAACCACGAAGCGAAACTTCGATTTCACTAAAAATGTCTCCTTTGCCTTCGGCGTAAATAGGTCGGTTGCGGAGAAAGAAAGGACAATCGGCGCCGAGTCGAGCTGCTTGAACTTCGAGTTCATCGAGGCTGAGCCCTAAATCAAAGAGTTCGTTAAGCATCCTAAGGGTGAAGGCGGCATCGGACGAGCCTCCGCCAAGACCTGCTCCGGAAGGTATCTGTTTTAGAAGACTTATTTCCACGGGAGGCAGTGCATGCTCTGCTTGCAGCAGGCGGTAGGCTCGTAGCACAAGGTTATCCTCCGGATCGCTTGTGGCGAGGCTGATGCCCGAGCTTGAGAAGCAATAGTCCTGGCAGTTCTCCGAGGAGATTATCTCCAAGCGATCGCAGAGGCCGATGGGATAAAATACGGTTTCGATGTTGTGGTAGCCGTCGGGTCTTTTATTCAGTATGTGCAAGCCGAGGTTTATCTTGGCATTCGGATGCGTAATCATGAGGCGAAGTTTCTTTTTTCTGCTGCAAAGATACAATATACAGGCCTTTTGCCCAAGTCTTTTGCCGGGCTGTCGGCCTTCGGTTAACTGTAGTTTTCCTTCCCAAAGCTTGTCGATTTTGTGCTTGCGTTTTTAGGAAAAAGGCGGAGAAAGAAGGCCTTCTTTCTCCGCCTTGAATGTCCGGATTTCTTATTTTAATGTTTCCCTATTTGTATTTTCCGGACAAGTTGAATGCCACCTTCCAGTTCGATGCGGATCAGGTAGAGACCTTCGGGAAGCTGCCTGATATCAAGAGCATCTTGTGCCTCGTTGGCCATACAGAGACGGCCGCTGAGATCGTTAAGATGGATGCGGCGTATGGCATAGTCGCTTTGAAGTTTGATGTATCCGCCCTCTTGTCGCACGACGAGATTGTTGGAAGCAGCAAGAGGATTGTCGTAAGTATGTAGGTCGGCATTGGGATGCAGGTCTATCATGCCTGTGATTTCGGTGGATGTTTCGCCCAGCGATCCGGCTTCTTGCAGTTGGGCGGTGTGTATTTTCACAAAGTCAATGTAGTCAAGCTGTACGGCTTTCCCTTGGGCATTTACCGCCCAGTCTATCTTAAACCCCGTGCGTTCGATCGATTCTGTATTGGGATGATTATCCACGTAGCCCCAATCGAAGGCTTCGAGTTTCCAGAAGCCTCCGGTTTGCCGGGCGTTGTTGCGTAACTTTGTGCCGCGAAAACTGATTTGATCTTCCTTTATCCAGCGCGGATACATGCTAGCCTGCGTTGCAAAGCTAATATGCTGTATTTCTCCCTCTCCGCCCTGGTTGTCCGTCCAGCGGATGTTTTTTTTCTGTCCGTCGGGTTTGGGCCGATAGTAGGTTATTTCGTAATTTTTAATGCTTAGCGGGTGCTTGTATTCACTTCCCGCTAATTCGTACCAATCTTCCTCGGGGTCCGGCTTGCCGTTCTTGTTGCGATCCTGACAGACGAGTACTACGCCCGGTTCCGAATTGCCCACAAAAGCATTTCCCATTCCCCGAAGGTCGTATTGGCCTTTGACGTTCACCACAGGATGATCGAAGGCGACGATAACGTAGCCTCCGAAGCTGCCGAGGCCGAGCATGAAGCGTTTGTTTACTAATTGCTCCTGAGCAAAGGCCAGGGCCTTTTCATAGCTTTCGCTTTTTTCGGGAGTAGGGAAGAGGCGGTTGATGTGTTGCCCGGGCGCCGGGCGATATTCCACGACACGAGCTATCTGTTCGGAGCGTTGTGCAAGGCCTGTAGTTGTTGCAAGGATTGTCAGCAAGAGTAGGAGTTGTTTGTAAGTTTTCATACTGAGAGTTCTTTAGAGTTTAAATTGTTGATTGCTGAGGAGGTCAGAAAAAAATGATGTGATTGGGGTTGAGGCCCACCTGATTGATTCGATAACGCAAGTTGCCTGTGGGGTCGAAGCAGAGCAAGTCTCCCCAGTTAAAAAATCCTTGTGCGTCCATTGCATATACGTCCCCGTTGATGGGGTTGATAGCGAGACCATAGAGGGTGTTTATTACAAGACTTGTGTCCTTCACGAACCGATGGTCGATAACCCTTTCGCTGAGACAGTCGAACACTTTGATCCAATTTTGACCCGTAGAGAAGTCGTGACTGTAGAGGTAGGCTTTATCAGCATGTATTTCGAAGTTGTACACCGCCAACGAATCGAAAGTTTGTATTTTGCGATCTATCTCACTGTCGATTTTATGGAAGGCATAGCCCGTTTCGTCGTAGTTGCCTCGTGTAACGACGTATACGTCGCCTTGACTATCGGCGTGTATTTTATAAGGATTCATGCCGATTTCTATTTTTTTACGTTCCTTGAAGCTGTCGATATCAACTACCGATACCGTACGGTCGTAATTGGGGAAGTCGAGACCTCCGGAATTGCTCACATAAATTTTTCGGTTAGCGATGCAAAGCCCATCTGGATTTCGTCCCACTTGCGTGAAAGCTTCCACTTCAAGTGATGCAGTATCGATTCGGGCGAGGCTGCCGTCGAAGGAACATACGTAAGCTTTTCCTTCGTAAAAGTCGATGTAACGTGGCTGGCGGGCTTTGTTCTCTTCGTTGAAGAAGGGGATGCGTTTGATGGATTCGGCCGTCTCGGCGTTTATCACCTCTATCTGGCTGGATACGTTCACCACAATGTATATTTTGCTGCCGTAACGTTGCATGTCGTTGGCTGTGTCGCCCAGTCCACGCTTGTTGCGTGTGAGGAAGATGTCCGTATCGAGACGCTTACTCGGATCGGCAATGCCGAAGTCGTAACTCGCCAAACGGCTGTTATTATTGTTGAACAGACCTTCGCTGAGTATGTATATTTTTCGGAGGCTCGCATCGGCCGGATATTCGCGTTGCGGTTCAAAATCTTTCATGTCGTTGCAGGCAACGAGACTTAGTGTAGCGGCAAGGATTAATGCAATTTTCTGTTTCATACTGCTCTAAGGCTAAAAACGGTAACTGAGGCTAAGGCGTCCCGATCGCCCCGGCATGGGGAAGTACTTTACAACAACGTAATTCTCATCGGCTAAGTTGAGTAATTCGGCACTCAGATTGATGATGCCACCAGCGAGGGAAAAGGAGCGCGCGAGCGATAGACTCTGATCGCTATAACCCTCAAGGCGGTTGAGGGTGTAGTTCTGTCCGATGATGTAGCGATGTCCCGACCAGAGAAGAGTGTAGGCAAGTTCTACCCAGGGAGTCTTCAAGGCGGCCCGCCCCGATCCGGATACACGCGGGGTATAGGGTAACTGATGTCCGTAGTCCAGCCCTCCCGGGTTACTTTGATTTAGAACACGTTGGTAGCTGTGTGTGTAACTCAGGGCCAATTTCAACTTTCTTGCCGGACGGATGAGCGTCTCTATCGTCAAATCAAGGCCTTTTACATCTACCTTACCGAAGTTGAGCATCGTCCAGACGAAGATGTCTTTCCTCGGAACAGCTACTATTTTATCGTGCACCCGATTGTGATAGGCATCGGCCGTGAACGATAGAGAAGATAAAAAACCGCCGGGATTCAGGCTGTAGCTTAGTCCGATGTTGAACTGTTCGGTCTGCTCAGGAAGCAGTTTCGGGTTACCGATACGCATATAGTATAAATCGTTGAAGGTAGGCATGCGAAAAATTTGCTTGTAGAAGGCTCTAAAACGGAGCTCTATTTCACTGAAAGGTTTTAGGGCAAGGCTTGCATAAGGAGATAGTCGGTGGTAATCTTTTCCGGCGCTACCGCTTTGTACGGCTTCCCGAACGACGGTGTTCAGTAAGCTGGCTGTAGCCAGTAACATCTCGCTGTTATACTTGGCTGCCACTACCGCTAACCAGGTCAAACGCTCCGGATAAACAAAATTGTAGCTGTCTGCTTCCAGTTTCGCAAATGTCAGATCCGATGCGGCAGCGAAGGAGAAGCCCCTTCCGGCACGGAAAAGTAAGACTGTTGATGCGTAATATTCTTGTTGCAGGTAGTTGCTTTCCTCCTTGCCTTTTTCATTCAACGAGCTCGGGTCGAGATAGCGTAAGGGACTCAGTTGGTATTTTAAATGACTTTGCCAGGCCCAACGCTGCGAAAGCTCTTTCTGGTAACGTCCTCGGAAGAAGATGCTTTTATCCCACAAGCGTTGTGAAGAGAAATTGTCTATATTGTAGAAAACCGTGGGTCCCGGCAATCCGCGTTCCGAAGCGTAGTAGTAGAAAGCTGCTTCTAAGTTATCAGTTTCGGATAGTTTCCCGAAGAGCGTTGATTCGATGCGGAAATTACGTACGTCCGTATTTTGACGCATTTCCAGAGAGCTGCTGTCCTTGCCGGCAAAGCCATAGTCGAGTATGTAGGGATACTTCCCGTGCGCATTCAAGTATTCCGAAGACAAACTGATTGAGAAACTCTTTCCCAAGCGTTGAGCCAAGTAGAGGGAGGGATTCAGCAATCCGAAAGAACCTGTTTTGAATGATACCTTAGCTAAAGTCGCCTTTTCGGCAGAGAACTCAGGTCGTTTGCTTTGTATATCGAGGGTAGAGGCAGCTGCAAAGAGTTGTGCCGGTCGGAATATGTTGTCGCTCTGTCCGCCGCTGAGAGCCACAAGGTTCACATTGTCAAGCGAGAAACGTCCGAGGTCTATCTGTCCTGTCTGATTGTCCGTAAGTCGTATGCCGTCGTAGCTAATGGCCGTGTGATTGGCTCCGAGACTGCGTACCGATACTGTTTTTAGCCCCCCGATACCTCCATAATCCTTCACGGATACCCCGGAGAGAAATTTCACAGCATCCGATAGTTGCAAGGCGTTTAAACGGTCGAGCTTCTCGCGGTTCAACACCTGCAAAGGTGCCGACGAACGAATCTCCCTATTCCGTACCTCTTCGCGTATTTCTACTTCTTGCAGGCGGTGAATACTGTCGGTTAGCACTCCCGATGCGTCGGCTTGCGCAACTGATAGCAGTGGCAGGAAAAGAAAAATGATTCCGATACTTTTTTTCATTGCAAACAAAATAATCTCGATCGGATATCGGAAAACGACCTCCTTTCCTGTATAAAAGACAGGTAGGAAGAAAATTCCCATTGCTTTTAATGTTTGGGTTGCATATCTGTCGTTTCGAGCCTCAATCCCCGGAAGCTTCTAACAAAGTTGTTTTGGCAGGTCTTCTGACTTACTCCCGTTCTCCGAACGCCTTCCCGCTCTTACTCAAAAGTAAAAGGGCAGTGGCACAGGTGTTGTTCGGTACGTTGAATAGAGTTTACAGCAGCGGGTCTGTTCAGGACTTTCACCTGATTCCCTCTTCGCCGACCTACTCGAAGCAAACTGTGAGCAGTCGGCACCAAAACATTAACGCAGCAAAGTTAAATGTTTTTTTCGACCTTCCAAAATTATCCTCTTGAAGGCTTGGAGCTTTTGGATTTATCAGCCTATGATTTCCACTTCAGGATCCAATCTGATGTCAAACTGCTTGCTGACAGAGCTTTGTATGTCTCTTGCCAGTTGTAATATCTCTTGCCCCTTGGCGCCACCGTGGTTTACCAGCACAAGGGCCTGATGTTCGTGTACACCGGCTGCTCCCACACGCTTACCTTTCCATCCGCAATATTCGATGAGCCAGGCTGCCGGAATTTTCACCTTGCCGGATTCTGCTGTGTAATGAGGCATGGCGGGATACTTTTGCAAAAACTCTCGGAAGCGCTCCTCGCTGATAACCGGATTCAAGAAGAAGCTTCCCGCACTGCCTGTCTGTCGCGTGTCGGGTAGCTTTGAACGGCGTATCCCGATGATGGTTTCGCGAATGTTCCGCAGGTTTACTTTCCCGCGCTCTCTTACGGCTGCTTCCAGATGTCCGTATCCCAATTGAGGCCTTGGATGTTTGGATAGGCGAAACTGCACCGAAGTAACGATGTGCTGTCCGTGAGTTTTTTGCTTGAAAATGCTGCTGCGATATCCGTATCGGCAAGCTTCTACGGGCAGAGTTCTTGGTTCTAAACTCTTTCGTTCTATGGTTTTTACGGATTGTACAATATCCTTGAATTCCACTCCGTAGGCTCCGATGTTTTGCACGGCTGCTGCTCCCACTACCCCCGGAACAAGAGATAGATTCTCTGCACCCCAAAAGCCTTTTTCTACCGTGTAAGCAACAAAATCATCCCACATAAGCCCTGAACCAGCTTCGAGTATAAGCTCTTCATCATTCTCTCGGACACAATTTATATCGCGGATCCCGGAACGGAGCACTACTCCTTCGAAATTATCGGATGTGAAAAGCAGGTTGCTGCCGCAACCTACGGGTAGGACAGGCAGGGATTGAACTTTTGCATCATGCAGGATGTCTCTTAATTCTGCTATTGAATGATATTCTGCAAAGTATTCGGCCGTGGCATCTATGCCGAAGGTGTTGTATTCGAGTAGTGATACCTTTCTTTTGATAGTTGTCATTGTTGTTTTGAATTTTAAGGATTAGGGCCGGCCGTGTTTATTCCGGAAGATAGCGTTTGTAGAATCGCTGCTTCGTCTTCGGGATGGAACCAGTGGATGTCTTTGTCGCGCTTGAACCATGTCAGCTGCTTCTTGGCATAATGCCGAGTGTCTCGCTTTATATGTTCTACGGCTTCTTCAAGCTTGCACTTGCCGTCCATGTATTCGTACAGTTCTTTGTAGCCTACCGTGTTTAATGTGTTCAGGTGGCGCTGCGGATATAGAGCTTGAGCCTCTTCGAGAAGACCTTCGCGCATCATTTCCTCCACGCGGATATTGATGCGTTCGTAAAGCTCTTCGCGGGGGCGGGTAAGTCCTATCTTCAGTATGTCGAATGGTCGTTCTTTGATTTTCCCGGTTCTGATGTTCGAGAAAGGGCGTTTTGTAAAACTACAAATTTCGAGCGCATGTATCATTCGCTTCGGATTTTTCCGATCTACTTGCTCGTAGAAATGTTTCGGATCGAGGCGTTCCAGCTCCTGCTGTATGTATGCGATTCCTTTTTCCTCGTATTGTTTCCACCAGAATGCACGCGTGGCTTCGTCCACCGTCGGTATATCGTCTATGCCCTTACATACCGCATCTATGTACATCATCGAGCCTCCTACGAGCAGTACCTGATCGTGTTTTTGGAAGAGCTTGTCCAGTAAATCTATTGCTTCCGCTTCGTATTGACCCGCGCTGTAACGCTCGAGAATAGAATGCGAAGCAATGAAATAATGTTTTACTCGCTCCAGCTCTTCCGTTTTAGGACGTGCCGTACCTATCTTCAATTCGCGGAAAACCTGTCGAGAGTCCGAAGATACTATCGGACATCCGAGCATTTCGGCCAGAGTCAAACTGATTTTGGTCTTGCCCACTCCCGTAGGACCCAATAGAACGATTAAACGAGGTCTTTGCGGCATTTTAGTCTTAATTCTTCGGTATGGATGGAAAATTTTTTGAAAAATTCCTACCTTTGGAACGGCAAAAATACGTAAAAAATACTTGTTTCCGGGTAAAATCTGTCGATTATTCGAGCTCTCGGCGCGAGCTCAACATTCAAACTCAGATTGCAAATGAAAAAACTATTAACTCTTATTATTCTGTTTCAAACTTTCTTTGTTACAGCTCAAAATGAATCCGACTTTCAGAGTATACGGAGTCGTTTCGGGGAGAAAACAACCTTATGCGATATAGCCTTATCTTTTCTTACGACACCATACGTGGCCTCGACACTTGAAACCAGCGATACTGAACGTTTGATCGTAAATCTGAACGAACTGGATTGCGTTACTTTTGTCGAGACTTGTATCGCATTCGCTCTTATTACTAAGGAAGGGAAAGATGATTTTGATTCTTTTTCCCGGAAGCTTCAGCAGATTCGTTATCGCGATGGAGTTATCGAAGGCTACGAATCGCGTCTTCATTACTTTTCCGATTGGATTTACGATAATTGCCGTAAGGGAATCATAGAAGATAAAACGAAGTCTGCCGGAGGACGTTCTTTCCCCATCGCTCTTTCCTACATGTCGAAGCATGCCGAAGCTTATCCTCGCTTACGGAACAACCCGGCTCTGCAACAGAAAATGCGAAATATCGAAACAGAAATCAACAAGCGAACGTATCATTATATTCCCAAAGCAGAAATCAACAAGCGGGAAAAGCATATTAATGACGGTGATATTATTTGTTTTACAACTTCAGTCGAAGGACTCGATATCTCACATGTTGCTATTGCCTATCGTTACAAAGGTAGCTTAACTTTTATCCATGCCTCCTCCCAGAAGCGGCAGGTAATTATTGAGCCCGGCTCACTGGCCTCTTATTGTGCAAAAAATAAATCGAATACCGGTATTATGCTGCTTTCCCTTCGATAAAAAATCGTACCTTTGCTCCCGAAAATTTAGCATCAGAAATAATCAATTAATATAGAATGAAATGAAAAAAGTTGTATTGATTCGCCACGGCGAAAGTGTTTGGAACAAAGAAAATCGTTTCACGGGATGGACCGATGTCGATTTGACCGAGAATGGGGTTCAGGAAGCTGTAAAAGCCGGAAAACTCTTGAAAAAAGAAGGCTTTAAATTTGAAAAAGCTTTTACTTCTTATTTGAAGCGTGCCAATAAAACTCTGAATACAATTCTCGATCAGATGGACTTGGATTGGATTCCGGTGGAAAAATCGTGGCGCCTTAACGAAAAACACTACGGAATGTTACAAGGCTTGAATAAAGCCGAGACTGCCGCCAAATACGGTGATGAGCAAGTGCTTGTTTGGCGTCGTAGCTACGATGTTCCTCCTACAGCTCTTGAATCCTCCGACCCTCGATCGGCATCTCAGGATCCTCGTTATGCCGATGTACCCAAAGCCTTTATTCCCGAAACGGAAGCTTTGAAAGATACGGTTGACCGGATTCTGCCTTATTGGCTCGAAGTTATCTATCCTTCTTTGGTGGATAAAGATCAGATTATTGTGGCTGCTCACGGAAACAGCTTGCGCGGAATTATCAAATATCTGAAAAGTATTTCGGATGAGGACATTGTGAGTCTCAATTTGCCTACGGCTGTTCCTTATGTGTTTGAGTTTGATGATAATCTGCAATTGGTTAAAGACTATTTCTTAGGCGATCCGGAAGAAATCAAAAAACTCATGGATGCAGTAGCCAATCAGGGTAAGAAAAAATAATTCTATTCTTTCTGCCTTGTCATTATAAGGCGCTTGAAGCTGTCAAACAGCTTCAAGCGCCTTTTTTATGGGGAGATATCCAATATTGTCCTAAATAGTCGTCCCTTAAAAAACCACATATTGTTTGATATTCAGCAAATTAATCTTCGAAAC
>BDEJ01000036.1 GCA_001653155.1 Porphyromonadaceae bacterium H1 | reverse complement strand
GAAGTAGAGGAGTTGGGGACTCTTTACTAAGGTAACATTTTGTTCCTTAGCTCTACTTCCTTTTTTGATGTTTATCTAAATATTTAGGACAACATTGGATTAATTTACTGAATATCAGATGATCGATGGTTTTTAAGGGACGACTAAATATCAGACATCTCGATACTCTAAGTTGGGGAAAGGATGTCAAGATGGAATCAAGCCCTCTAATAACGAAGCAGTTACCTCCCTTCTGTCGATATAATCTCCCATTTGATAAGCCTTAGCAGAGTAGAGCAATAAAAAACCTCGACCTTGAAAAAGGTCGAGGTTTTTTATACTTTTCAACAAAGCGAGTTTATCAATCCTCATGGTTTGTTTTTTCATCGGCAATATCAAGTACATTCCGACGAGCATCTACTTTCTTTTCGTATTCGTCGCGGGAATACACAACCAACTTGTCGAAGTCGCGCTGTCCCGTTCCGGCAGGAATCAGATGACCGCAAATAACGTTCTCTTTCATTCCTTCCAAGCGATCTATCTTTCCATTGATAGCGGCATCGTTCAGCACCTTAGTGGTCTCTTGGAAAGAAGCTGCCGACATGAAGCTGGTAGTCTGCAATGCTGCCCGGGTAATACCCTGTAGAATCTGATCGGAAGTTGCGGAAACAGCTGCACGCGTTTCAACCAAACGCAGGTCGCGACGTTTCAAGATACTGTTTTCATCACGAAGCTTGCGAAGGGTAATAATCTGTCCCACTTTCAAGTTGGTTGAGTCGCCGGTGTCGGTAACCACACGTTTGCCCCAGATACGGTCGTTTTCTTCCATGAATTCGTTTTTATCAACGATTTGTTTTTCAAGGAAGCGGGTATCTCCCTGTTCCAAGATTTCAACCTTACGCATCATCTGGCGAACGATAACTTCGAAGTGCTTGTCATTTATCTTTACACCTTGAAGACGATACACATCCTGTACTTCGTTCACAATATAATCCTGAACAGCCGTAGGCCCTTTAATAGCAAGAATATCAGCCGGTGTTACGGCTCCATCAGAAAGGGGTGTTCCTGCACGCACAAAGTCGTTTTCCTGAACAAGTATCTGCTTCGACAGAGGAATCATATACTTCTTCACTTCTCCGGTCTTGGAAGTAACCGACAATTCTCGGTTACCGCGTTTAATTTTACCGAAGTTCACTTCTCCGTCGATTTCCGAAACCACAGCAGGATTAGAGGGGTTACGTGCTTCGAAGAGCTCGGTCACACGAGGAAGCCCCCCGGTGATGTCTCCGGCCTTACCAACGGCACGCGGTATTTTCACCAGCATCTGTCCAACCTTTATTTTGTCTCCGTCGTTCACAACCAAGTGTGCACCTACGGGAAGGTTGTAAGTACGCAGGGTATCTCCGCTCTTCGATTTAATGTGGGCACTGGGCACTTTGTTCCGATCCTTCGTTTCGATCATGATCTTTTCTTTCAAGCCGGTAGCCTCGTCGGTCTCAGTTTTGAAAGTTTGATTTTCAATCACGTCCTCGAACTCGATGATACCTTCGTTTTCTGCGATGATAACAGCATTGAAGGGGTCCCACTCGCAAACCACACTTCCTTTAGCAGCCAGCTCTCCGTTTTGGACATACAGTTTCGAACCGTAAGGAATGTTCTGTGAGGTAAGTACGATATCGGTATTCGGATCTACCACCCGCATTTCGGCCAAACGGCTTACTACAACCTGATAGGTCTTGTTGTTATCGTCGGTAGCTTCCACCGTACGCAGTTCGTCAAATTCGAGACGACCATCGTAGCGTAAAACAATTTTTGATTCCGCACCCACGTTGGAGGCAACCCCACCGACGTGGAAAGTACGAAGTGTCAACTGTGTACCGGGCTCCCCAATTGATTGGGCAGCAATAACACCGACAGCCTCTCCGATGTGCACCATTTTTCCGGTAGCCAAGTTGCGACCGTAACATTTTGCACACACACCTCGCTTCGATTCACAAGTCAAAACGGAACGAATCTCAACGCTCTCGATAGGCGAGTTCTGGATTTTCTTGGCAGCGATTTCGTTAATTTCTTCTCCCGAAGCCACGATTAATTCTCCCGTATTGGGATGGAATATATCGTGTACGGACACCCGTCCGAGAATCCGCTCGTAAAGAGAAGAAATAACGTCTTCGTTATTCTTGATTTCGGTTGCAGTCAAACCACGTAGCGTACCGCAATCCTCCTCATTCACAATCACATCATGCGAGACATCCACCAGACGGCGAGTCAGATAACCGGCATCGGCTGTCTTCAGAGCGGTATCCGCCAAACCTTTACGAGCACCGTGTGTGGAAATAAAGTATTCCAATACCGACAAGCCCTCTTTAAAGTTCGACAAAATGGGGTTTTCGATAATCTGTCCTCCTTCGGCACCGGATTTTTGCGGCTTGGCCATTAATCCCCGCATACCGGAAAGCTGACGTATCTGTTCTTTCGAACCACGAGCTCCCGAATCGAGCATCATGTACACAGAGTTGAATCCTTGATTATCTTCCGAAAGTTGTTTCAGCAAAATGTTGGACAGCTTCGAGTTGATATGCGTCCACGTATCAATAATCTGGTTGTAACGCTCGTTGTAGGTAATGAATCCCATGTTGTAGTTATTCATAATTTCCTCCACTTCGGTATTACCTTCCTTTATCAACGTATCTTTCTCTTGAGGAATAATTACGTCTCCCAAGTTAAAGGAAAGTCCTCCCTTGAAAGCCATCATATAACCCAAATCTTTGATGTCATCCAAGAATTGAGCGGTACGGGCTACACCACAAGTTTCTATTACATTTCCGATAATATCGCGCAGGGATTTTTTCGACAACAACTCGTTGATGTATCCCATTTGAGTCGGTACCGATTTATTAAAGAGGATACGTCCGACAGTTGTTTCAACAATCCGGATAACCTCCTGTTTATCTTCATTCAAATCGCGCACACGCACTTTTATCAAGGCATGCAAGCCTACTTTTCCTTCATTATAGGCAATTTCGGCTTCTTCGGGTGAATAGAAAATAAGTCCTTCGCCCGGAGCTCCTTTTCGAGGTTTCGTAATGTAGTAAAGCCCCAAAACCATGTCCTGCGAGGGCACCGTAATAGGCGCTCCATTAGCCGGGTTCAGGATGTTATGGGAAGCCAACATCAACATTTGCGCCTCAAGAATGGCTTCGTTGCCTAAGGGCAAGTGCACGGCCATCTGGTCACCGTCGAAGTCGGCATTGAAAGCGGTACAAGACAGCGGGTGTAGCTGAATGGCTTTACCTTCAATCATCTTGGGTTGAAAAGCCTGAATACCCAAGCGGTGCAAAGTCGGGGCACGGTTAAGCAGTACCGGATGTCCTTTCATCACATACTCGAGGATATCCCAAATAACAGGATCTTTACGGTCAATGACTTTTTTGGCCGATTTTACTGTCTTCACGACACCCCGCTCAATGAGTTTTCGGATAATAAACGGCTTGTAAAGTTCAGCGGCCATATCTTTAGGCAGACCGCACTCATGCATTTTCAGTTCCGGTCCAACAACAATAACCGAACGAGCCGAATAATCGACACGTTTTCCCAAGAGGTTTTGACGGAAACGTCCTTGTTTTCCTTTCAAGCTATCCGAAAGAGATTTTAAAGGACGGTTGGCGTCAGTCTTAACAGCGCTCGACTTTCTTGAGTTGTCAAACAAAGAATCGACAGCCTCTTGAAGCATGCGCTTTTCATTTCGTAGAATCACTTCAGGGGCTTTGATTTCAATCAAGCGCTTGAGGCGATTATTACGGATAATGACACGACGGTATAAGTCATTCAAGTCGGAAGTGGCAAAACGGCCTCCGTCAAGAGGCACCAAGGGACGCAACTCCGGCGGAATGACCGGAACGATTTTAACAATCATCCATTCGGGACGGTTCCGCATCTTAGAAGCCCGGAAAGACTCCACAATCTGAAGTCTCTTAAGAGCTTCTGTCTTGCGCTGTTGCGAAGTATCCGTGCTGGCTTTGTGACGCAATTCGTAGGATAAAGTATCCAAGTCCAAGCGAGCCAAGAGGTCGTGAACAGCTTCCGCTCCCATTTTAGCGATGAACTTATCCGGATCGCTATCTTCCAACAGTTGGTTTTCGCGGGGCAGCGAGTCCAGCAAGTCCAAATACTCTTCTTCTGAGAGCAATTCACCTTGAGTTATGTTCTCGCCATTTTCGAGAATTCCTCCTTGAATAATTACGTATTTCTCGTAATAGATAATGGCATCCATCTTTTTGGTAGGCATCCCCAGCAAGTATCCGATTTTATTGGGTAAAGAACGGAAGTACCAGATGTGAGCCACAGGAACAACCAACTGTATATGTCCCATACGTTCGCGGCGCACTTTCTTCTCCGTTACCTCAACACCGCAACGGTCACAGACAATGCCTCTGTATCGGATTCGTTTGTACTTACCACAGTGGCATTCAAAGTCTTTTGTGGGGCCGAATATGCGCTCGCAAAATAATCCGTCGCGCTCGGGTTTATAAGTACGGTAGTTAATGGTCTCCGGTTTCAGAACCTCGCCACTTGACAGTTTTAAAACCTCTTCGGGAGATGCAAGACCGATAGATATTTTATTAAAACTGCTTTTTGTCTTATTATCGTTTTTAAAAGCCATTTTTATTTTATAATTAAGCCTCCTAAATTTCTATTCCGCAGTAACACGCTCCTTCTGTCTTTCCGCATAGGGAGCAAGGTTTCCAAGAAACGAGCTTGGGGCAATTTCAAAATTCGATTCAACTTACCGATTCTAAGCTCCCCGATACAAATACCGAAGAGCTTGAAGAGGTCTTTATTCCAGATTTATTGACAAGGCCAAGCCACGCAATTCGTGCAACAATACATTGAGTGATTCCGGAATGCCGGGTGCCGGCATGGGGTCTCCTTTTACGATTGCCTCGTAAGTGCGTGCTCGTCCCATCACATCATCGGATTTTACGGTAAGGATTTCCTGCAAGATGTGTGCAGCTCCAAAGGCTTCGAGCGCCCAAACCTCCATTTCTCCAAAACGTTGACCTCCGAACTGAGCCTTACCTCCGAGAGGTTGTTGTGTGATGAGCGAATAAGGCCCAATGGAACGAGCGTGCATTTTATCTTCAACCATGTGCCCTAACTTCAACATATAAATCACACCGACGGTAGCAGGTTGGTCGAAACGCTCTCCCGTTCCTCCATCGTAGAGGTAGGTCTTTCCGTAGCGAGGCAGTCCGGCTTTGTCGGTCCAGTCGTTCAAGTCATCCAAGGAAGCACCATCGAAAATAGGAGTGGCGAATTTCACCTCAAGTTCTTTTCCGGCCCAGCCCAGAACAGTTTCGAATATCTGTCCCAAGTTCATCCGGGAAGGTACCCCCAAAGGATTCAAAACGATATCCACCGGTGTTCCGTCTTCGAGGAAAGGCATGTCTTCCTGACGCACGATGCGGGAAACGATACCTTTATTTCCGTGACGTCCCGCCATCTTATCACCCACTCTGATTTTACGTTTCTTGGCAATATACACCTTGGCCATTTGAACGATACCTGCAGGCAACTCATCACCAATCGTGATATTAAACTTCTGCCGTTTGATCTGAGCATCGAGTTCTTTATACTTCTTCAAGTAGTTCAATATGAGTTGGCGAATCAGTTCGTTCTTACGATTATCGGTCGTCCACTTGCTCAGTTGTACCGTGGTATAATCGATACCGCGCAGACGCTCCAAGGTAAAGTTCTGATTTTTGGGAATAATATCGCTACCGAGGAAGTCTTTAACACCTGCGGAAGTCTTATCTCCAATCAAAACGATCAGTTTCTCAACCAGCGTATCGCGCAGAGCCTCAGCCTGCATTTCAAACTCTTCGTCTAATTTGGGCAGCACCGCTTTATCGGCGAGTTTCGATTTACGATTCTTTTGTGCCTTTGAGAATAAGCGTTTTCCAATAACAACTCCCGAAAGAGATGGCGTTGCCTTGAGTGATGCGTCTTTCACATCGCCGGCTTTGTCACCAAAAATGGCTCGAAGCAATTTTTCTTCGGGCGAAGGATCGGATTCTCCCTTGGGAGTGATTTTTCCGATGATGATATCTCCCGGCTCAATACGAGCTCCGACACGGATGATACCGTTTTCGTCCAAATCTTTGGTAGCCTCTTCGCTCACATTCGGGATATCGGAGGTAAATTCTTCGATTCCTCGCTTGGTTTCACGAACCTCAAGGAGTTGTTCTACAACATGCACGGAAGTAAAGATATCTTCACGAACAACCCGCTCATTTATAACGATAGCATCCTCGAAATTATAACCTTTCCAAGGCATGAAAGCAACCTTGAGGTTCTTCCCGATTGCTAATTCGCCATTTTGCGTAGCGTATCCTTCGGTGAGGATTTCGCCTTTGGTTACTCGCTGGCCTTTACGCACCAAGGGACGCAGGTCGATGGTCGTATTTTGGTTTGTTTTTTGGAATTTCGGCAATTGATATTCTTTAACCGCCGATTCAAAACTGATGAAATCTTCGTCTTCCGTACGGTCATAACGTATCTTGATGACATTCGCATCCACGTAATCGACTACCCCATCTCCTTCTGCGGTGACCTGAGTACGAGAGTCGCGAATCAACTGGCCTTCGATACCGGTACCTACTATCGGGGCTTCGGAACGAAGCAGCGGAACCGCCTGGCGCATCATGTTCGAACCCATCAAAGCACGGTTTGCGTCATCGTGCTCGAGGAAGGGAATCAAGGCAGCTGCGATGGAAGCAATCTGCGAGGGAGCTACGTCCATCAGATGCACTTCCGAAGGATCTACAACCGGGAAATCGGCCTCTAAACGCGCTTTTACTTTTGAACGGATAAACTGCCCTTTGTCATCCAACGGAGCATTCCCTTGTGCCACTACCAAATCTTCCTCTTCCTCTGCAGTGAAATATTCAACACCTTGTTCGGACAAGTCAACCACACCGTCTTTCACTTTGCGGTAGGGAGTTTCGATAAAGCCCAGTTCGTTTATCTTTGCATAAATACACAAGGAGGAAATCAAACCGATGTTTGGTCCTTCCGGTGTTTCAATCGGACAGAGCCGACCGTAGTGGGTATAGTGTACGTCACGCACTTCGAAGCCTGCCCGCTCGCGAGAAAGTCCGCCGGGCCCAAGAGCCGACATACGCCGCTTGTGGGTTATTTCGGCTAAAGGATTTTGCTGATCCATAAACTGCGAAAGAGCATTCGTCCCGAAGAACGAGTTGATCACCGAAGAAATACTCTTTGCATTGATCAAATCGATTGGAGTAAACACCTCGTTATCACGGACATTCATCCGTTCACGAATGGTGCGAGCCATACGTGCCAAGCCAACGCCAAACTGGTTGTATAATTGCTCGCCAACGGTACGTACACGTCTGTTGCTCAAGTGGTCGATATCGTCCACTTCGGCTTTTGCATTAATCAACTGTATCAGGTGCTTGATGATCTCGATGATGTCTTCTTTCGTCAGCACCTTAACATCCATGCTCGTATCAAGATTCAATTTTCTATTGATACGATAGCGCCCTACTTCTCCCAGATCGTAGCGTTTTTCCGAAAAGAAGAGGTTGGTAATCACCTCACGGGCTGTAGAGTCATCGGCCGGCTCCGCATTACGCAACTGGCGATAGATGTAGAGTACAGCCTCTTTTTCAGAGTTACTAGGGTCCTTCTGGAGGGTATTATAAATGATAGCATAATCATCTTGATTTACATCCGCTTTGTGAATCAAGATAGTAGAGGCGCCGGAATCAATTATTTCATCGATATGGGTGGTTTCAAGAACGGTTTCGCGATCGATGATAATCTCGTTACGTTCAATGGTTACCACCTCACCGGTATCTTCGTCAACAAAGTCTTCTACCCAAGTTTTCAAAACACGAGCAGCCAGCTTTTGTCCGACAACCTTTTTCAAGTTTGTCTTGTTTACCTTTATTTCTTCGGCAAGATTGAATATTTCTAAAATATCTTTGTCGCTCTCAAAACCGATTGCGCGCAACAACGTAGTAACGGGGAGTTTTTTCTTCCGGTCGATGTAGGCATACATTACGTTGTTGATATCGGTAGCAAACTCAATCCACGAACCGCGGAAAGGAATAATACGTACGGAATAGAGCTTGGTTCCGTTGGCATGCACACTCTGACCGAAAAATACGCCCGGAGAACGGTGCAACTGCGAAACAATCACCCGTTCGGCCCCATTGATAACAAAGGTTCCTTTAGGGGTCATATAAGGGATAGCTCCCAAATACACATCCTGTATAACGGTGTCAAAATCCTCGTGTTCTGCATCCGTGCAGTACAATTTCAATTTTGCCTTTAGCGGAACGCTGTAGGTGAGGCCCCGGTCAATACATTCATCAATCGAGTACCGAGGCGGGTCTATGTAGTAGTCGAGAAATTCGAGGATGAAATTATTTCTCGTATCGGCAATGGGAAAATTTTCGGAGAAAACTTGGTATAATCCTTCCGTTTTTCTTTTTTCAGTAGCCGTATCCATCTGAAAAAATTCGTGGAAAGATTTCAATTGAACTTCGAGAAAATCAGGGTATTCCATCTGATTTTTAATGGAAGCAAAATTTACTCTTTTTCTTTGATTTTTATTTGAAGACATTGTGTCAAAGAGGTTAATGATTGGATGCGCAACTTAGCTATTATTTATATGACAAAAAGGTTTAGAATCCATCCCTACAGACAGACTCTAAACCAAATTACTGTTTATCAGAGGTTTTATTTAAGTTCAACCTCAGCTCCGCCTTCTTCGAGTTGCTTTTTCAAGGCGTCTGCTTCGTCTTTTGCTACACCTTCTTTCAGTACGGAAGGAGCGGCATCAACTAAATCTTTAGCTTCTTTCAAGCCAAGACCGGTGAGTTCTTTAACGAGTTTAACAATAGCTAACTTGTTTGCACCTGCGCTTTTCAATAAAACATCAAAAGCGGTTTTTTCTGCGGGAGCATCAGCTGCAGCACCTGCAACAGGACCTGCAGCTACTGCAACAGCGGCTGCAGCAGGTTCAATACCGTATTCGTCTTTTAAAATTTGGACTAACTCTGTTACTTCTTTAACGGTTAAGTTAACCAACTGTTCTGCAAAATTCTTCAAATCTGCCATTTTACTTATTATTTTATGGATTTTGTTTATATTACTAATTATTTATCGCTCCGACAGCGTTTTCAGCACGCCGTGGATATTATTACCTCCGGATTGGAGTACGGATACCAAGTTGGTAGCAGGTGCCTGCAGCAAGGAAACAAGCTCTCCGATAAGTTCGAATTTGCTCTTCACTTTCACAAGTGTTTCCAATTGATCGGCGCCCACATAGAAACTCTCTTCCACATAAGCAGCTTTCAACACCGGTTTATTGTTGGTCTTGCTAAAGTTTTTAATAACCTTAGCCGGAGCATTCCCGGTATTGGAAAGCATCAAAGAAGTCTCACCTTTCAAAGTCCCGTAAAGTTCACTGAAGTCAACCGAAGCATTCTCCAGAGCCTTTTTGAGCAAGGTGTTCTTAACAACGATGAGCTTAATATCCGATTTATTGCAAAGTCTTCTCAAGTCACTTGTCTGAGCGGCATTCAAACCACCTATATCAGTCAAATAAAAGTGAGCGTACTCGGCAATAGCCGTCTCAAGTTGTTTAATTATAGCGCTTTTATCTTCCTTTTTCATACATCTATTTTTTTATTCTTCAATTGATTTAGGGTCGATTTTAATACCCGGACTCATTGTACTTGAAAGATAAATGCTCTTCACGTAAGTACCTTTGGCGGCAGTAGGTTTCAGTTTCAGGATAGTAGCCATAAACTCTTTCGCATTTTCCGCTATTTGCTCAGGCGTAAACGAAACTTTACCGATGGAAGTGTGAACGATACCGGCTTTATCGACTTTAAAATCTATTTTACCTTGTTTCACCTCTTTCACGGCATTTCCTACTTCATTGGTAACGGTACCGCTTTTAGGGTTCGGCATCAAACCACGAGGTCCTAATACCCGTCCTAAAGCACCCAATTTACCCATAATGGCAGGCATTGTGATAATCACATCTACATCTGTCCAGCCACCTTTAATCTTCTCAATATATTCATCCAGACCCACATAGTCGGCACCTGCTTCTTTAGCAGCTGCTTCCTGGTCCGGAGTACACAATGCAAGAACCCGTATTTGTTTTCCTGTCCCATTGGGCAGCGACACAACACCGCGAACCATTTGATTGGCCTTACGGGGGTCAACACCTAAGCGTACATCAACATCTACAGAAGCATCAAACTTCGTTGTAGTAATTTCCTTTACTAAAACGGCAGCTTCTTTTAGCGTATAGGCTTTCCCAGCTTCAATCTTCTGCAACGCCAACTTTTGATTTTTTGTCAGTTTACTCATTTTTCAAATTGAAGTTTAATTAGTTATTACTAGGAAAACTACCTTTTACGGCAATACCCATACTTCTTGCTGTACCTGCAACCATTCGCATGGCCGACTCTACATCAAAACAGTTCAAGTCTGTCATTTTATCTTCGGCGATAGTTTTTACCTGTTCCCAAGTAATTTCAGCTATCTTTTTACGGTTAGGCTCTGCCGATCCGCTCTTCGCTTTCGTAATCTCGAGCAATTGAATCGCTACCGGAGGAGTTTTAACAATAAAATCGAAGGACTTGTCTGAGTAGTAGGTAATGACCACAGGTAATACTTTACCTGCCTTGTCCTGGGTTCTGGCATTAAATTGTTTGCAAAACTCCATAATATTGATCCCTTTAGCACCTAAAGCAGGTCCTACCGGGGGAGATGGGTTTGCCGCACCTCCTTTGATCTGCAATTTAATAAGTCCAGCAATCTCTTTAGCCATAATTGTTTTTTAAATTTATTAATAACAAAGGGGAAACGCCGAGATTTGTAACAGGAATCCCGTGTTTACTCCTTTTCCACTTGTGTAAAAGATAATTCGAGAGGAGTTTTCCGCCCAAATATCATAACCATAACTTTAAGCTTTCTCTTTTCGACATTGACATCCTCTATAATCCCGCTAAAGCCGGAGAAAGGGCCGAAAACAACCTTCACACTGTCGTTCACAGCATAAGGCGTCAGCATTTCTTCGCCCGCTTCCTGAAGTTCGTCAACAGTTCCTAAAATCCGGTTCACCTCGGAAGGACGAATCGGCGTAGGTACGTTATTACGTTCACCCAAGAAGCCAAGCACGTTAGGCGTATCACGAAGACGATGAGGAATTTCACCGATCAGATTGGCCTCTACCAATACATAGCCCGGCATGCAACTACGTTCTTTTGTAATTTTCTTGCCGTTACGAATTTGATATACTTTTTCAGTAGGAATCAATACCTGAGCAACATATTGACCAAGATCAGAATTTTTGATTTCTGCATCAATATACTCCTTTACCTTGTTCTCTTTTCCACTAATGGCACGCAACACGTACCATTTATAATTTGCTGACTCAGACACAATTGCCTCCTCCTAAATAAATATATTAAAATAACTTCTCGTAAATAGCCGTCATGATAGTTTCAAAACTCTTATCCATAAGCCAAACTATCAGCGCGATAATGATGGAAGCAATTAAAACGACTACCGCACTGTTAACAAGCTCCGGGCGGGTGGGCCAAGAGACCTTATGAACGAGTTCTGAGTATGATTCTTTGATACTATTAATTATCTTCATGTCTTAAAATAATTTGCACGGGAGGAGAGGCTCGAACTCCCGACACCTGGTTTTGGAGACCAGTGCTCTACCAACTGAGCTACACCCGTAAGATTAAATAGAGATAGACAGCAAACAAGTAAACAAGACCCGCATGACAACGAAAGCTTGTTCACCTGTTTGCTTGTATCATTCGATTTTTTTTCGAATCTATTTGATTAGTCCAGCAATTCTGTGATCTGTCCGGAACCTACGGTGCGACCGCCTTCGCGGATAGCGAAACGTAGACCAACACTACATGCTACCGGATAAATCAGCGAAACGGAAATTTCCAAGTTATCACCGGGCATTACCATTTCAACTCCATCGGGGAGCGTGATTTCACCCGTCACATCCAAGGTACGAATATAGAACTGAGGACGATATTTGTTATGGAAGGGAGTATGACGTCCACCTTCTTCTTTCTTCAAGATATAAACAGCAGCCTTGAATTTAGAGTGAGGAGTAACTTTTCCCGGGTGGGTAATAACCATTCCACGCTTAATTTCATCTTTATCGATACCGCGGAGGAGCAGCCCCACGTTATCACCGGCTTGCCCTTCGTCCAATATTTTACGGAACATTTCCACTCCGGTAACAACCGACTTCTTAGCTTCGTGTCCCAAACCGATGATTTGAACTTCTTCACCCGTTTTGATAATTCCGGTTTCGATACGACCGGTAGCAACAGTACCACGACCCGTAATCGAGAACACGTCTTCAACAGGCATCAAGAAAGGCTTGTCAACAGCACGTTCGGGAAGCTCGATCCAGTTATCAACAGCATCCATAAGCTCCATCACCTTATCTTCCCACTCAGCTACTCCGTTAAGAGCACCAAGAGCAGAACCACGAATGATAGGCGTATTATCTCCGTCGAATTCATAGAAAGAAAGAAGCTCGCGCATTTCCATTTCTACCAAATCCAACATTTCAGCATCATCAACAATATCGCATTTGTTCATGAAAACAACAATGCGAGGAACGTTCACCTGACGAGCCAAAAGAATATGCTCACGAGTTTGAGGCATAGGACCATCCGTTGCAGCTACCACGATGATAGCACCGTCCATTTGAGCAGCACCAGTAACCATGTTCTTAACATAGTCCGCGTGACCCGGGCAGTCCACGTGTGCATAGTGACGAGAAGCTGTTTGATACTCTACGTGAGAAGTATTAATCGTAATACCACGCTCTTTTTCTTCGGGAGCGTTATCGATCGAATCGAAAGAGCGCAGTTCAGAAAGACCTCTTTTTGCAAGCACCGTAGTGATTGCAGCAGTCAAAGTTGTCTTACCATGGTCAACGTGACCGATAGTACCTACGTTTACGTGAGGTTTCGACCTGTCAAATTTTTCTTTTGCCATAACTCAAAGTTTAAAAAGGATTGTTTTAATTTAGTAGTTTCTTTACTGTTATAAAAAGATTTTCAAAAAAAATTGAGCTGTTGATGGGACTTGAACCCGCGACCTCTTCCTTACCAAGGAAGTGCTCTACCCCTGAGCTACAACAGCATAAACCAACACTCCAGCGCATCGCTTCTGACCTTAATCAAAGAGGAACTTAATGTAACCAAGTCACTCAACACATACTCACGGAGCTAAAGTTTGGCTTGCAAAAGTACTACATTTTTTGAACCCGACAAACATTTCCCCTCTTTTTTTATTATTTTTCTTCTGCGGAGCAAGGAATTCTCTTGTTATCAATGAGGAAAAATCTAGGGGGGGGACAAAGAAACAGCCAAGTCAACCGGGTCTTCGGATCTACTTGGATGCCCGGAGGATTCTTGCAATATCCGGATAATAAAAAATGCAACAGATAGTAATCTATCTGTTGCATTTTTTATTTCATCATTTCTTGATGAGCTGCATAGTTGAGAGCAAGCTATTATCTTTGATTACTTGAAGTAAATAATAGCCTTTAGGAGCATTGACTTGGAGGGTAAACATTGCATTCTCATCTGCATTCAACTGTTTCTCCTGAACAACTTGTCCTTTCGTATCAACCAGGCGCAGCGTGTAAGCGCCTGCCTCTTCGAAGCGCATATTTACAGATTCCACAAAAGGATTGGGATAGACGAAGAGCTCGGGATTCTTTTGAGCTGAAAGATTGTTCTTTATCTTGATAACAATATGGTCTTGCAGCACTTTCTCATCCTTACCCCAAAAGTTGCTTACCGTAAGGCCGATACTGTAGCTACCCGGGTTCGCATAGGTAACGAGGAGTTTCTTTTCGCCGTCTTTAACTTGGGTGGCACTGCCGCCGGCATGGAAAACAGGAAGGGTTTTAATTTCTTTGCTTCCGACAATACCGGGATAGCCTACGTGGTTGTTATCAGCTTTTTGCTTTACATAAGCGGCTTCTGTAGTAGATTCCCCACCGCTGCCGTCCATAATAACTACCGTTCCGGGCATATCGGCACCTTTCCCTTGATTGACAAAGACATCGTGCTCTGTTTTCTCCTCAAAGGTGTAGTAGGCCATCAGACCTTCGGGCGCCTCCTGGTAGCCTTTCATACATTGGAGTACTTCTTCGTCGGAGAGGGCTTTGTTCCACACCTGCATTTCGTCTATCCAACCGGTGAAGCCTGCTTTGTAAACACCGCCGCCGCCAATGAAGATATCGGCTTGGACGCTCTTGTCGATACGGAGGTCGTTCTTGTCTTTGCGCAGGCTGGAGGCTGCAAAGACGGTTTCGGCTACCTTCTTTCCGTTGAAGTACATTTTCTGGCGTTTGGAGGCATCCTGCGTTACTACCACGTGATTCCAGATACCGGGCGTAACACTGAAGCCGGTACTTTTCATATTGGGGTTGGGGTTGTCGTGTGCCTCCCAGCCCATGGTATTGAAAGCTATTTCATTTTCGGGACGTATGGTTACCCAAAGGTCGCCCCAGTTGTTGTGCGGCCATTTATCGGCAATGGTATTTTTATTAATCAGGTTGGTTCCCTGCTTGTCGTGTGCGTATTTTTCGACTTTGAACCAAAGAGCATAGGAATATTCATAACCGTCTTGGGCCTTGGCGGGTGCGCGGAACATCTGCCGGCCATCCAAATAGAGGGCGCGGGATACTTTTCCGTCGCTGTTGCGATAGTCACAAATGAGGGTCACTGTTTCTCCGGTGCCGGCTTCGCGCTTATCGCTGTCGAAGGCCAGTATGCGAGGTACGGAGCCCGTCTCGGGCGGGGTAATCTGAATGAGCCCCCGTTGGATGGAAGTCTGGCCGTCTTGGGTCGTGGTATGGAGGTCATAAAGCCCTATTTCGGATATCTTCAGTTTGAGTTCCGTCAGGTTTTCTCCCGAAGCTATGACGGTTTCCGTCAGGGGATTTTTCACTTCCCATTTGCGGGCCGGAGCGTGCAGAAGGTCTTCGTATTTCAGAAGGAACTCCTCGTCCGGCTTGATGACCGGCTTGTCGGTCACGATGGTTTCTAGGGCTTGGTTGTAGGGTATTTCCATCTCATCCGACCACACTATGGGCGAGGTCCTGTTGCCGTTGGGAGCTACGGGGCGCACCCCGAAGCGGCCTTTACGCTCGGCATCCAAAGTTAGGGGGGCGTCGATTACGTAAGCCGCCCAGGAAGTGGTAGCAGTAAGCAGTTGTGCTTGTTGGCCTTTTTGCTGGAACCAGATTTCGTAGTACCAGGTATCGACCTCGTCGTTGTAGGTTTTAACACCACCACTCTCTTCTTTACTGCGGTAAAAGAGCTTGAAGTCGACCTGATTATAACGTCCGCGTAGGATGTCCACTTTCGTAATTTTGGGCGATACGGGCACGAAGGTATGCGTAGGGTCGCAGAGGGAAAGCTCGCCAAGAAGCATCCCATAGCCGGAATCGGTACCTTCGAAAGCGATACCGACCATAGCGATATTGAAGTGTTCACCTTCTACCGCACCGAACTCGGAGAGTTTGAAGGTAGCGGTAGTCCACTTGCCGGCTTCGGTGGCTGCGGGCAGGGCGACTTCCTTATATTCGGTGAGAGCTCCTTTTGTAGCCAAAAAGATTTTAGCTTTCGGGTCGGTACCGGAGAGGACTTTGTAGGTGATACTGAGTTCGTGGTGGTTTTTCATCGGGAACTTGGTTTTGAAAAGCTTCACACGAGAGAAGTCCGTAGCGCCGTGTATTTTGAGGCAGGAACCGCCAAACCAGGCATCTTCGAAGGTAAAGTCGGCTTTGATGAGCCCGGCAAGCCCTTCTTTGGTAACAGCGTCGTTGCGGTCGGTGATCCACCAGCGCCAGGTGGGAAGGAAGTCCTGTACGGCGATGTTGTGCCATTTGTGGTCGAAGGTGGTCTTTCCTTCGTTGTTGAAGAAGAGCCCGTTTCCAAGGTTGAAACGCGTCACGAAGGGGAAGGTATGCAAGGTGGACTTGGCTGTGAGGAAAGCTGCCATGCCATGGAAAGTTTTCAGGTCGGCATTAGCGAGGGTGGCATCGTTGCGTATGGCAGGCGTGAGGGCCGGGTTGCGGTTTCCGCCCGAGAAGCTGAGTTCCTGCTTCATCAGGTAGGCTTTCTGTATGGCCAGATCGGAGCTTCCGTCGTCGGTGGCACTTTGGTGCAAAAGGCTTTGTGAATGGGCACCCCAAAGGCCGATGGATATCTTATGATTCTTCAGTACGCTCCAAGCTGTTTTGAAGGCCCGTCCCTGTATGTCCATACCGGCGTAGAGATCGTAGCTGCTGCGGCCCATGGCTTCAGCTTTGGTTACGGATCTGCGGAGCAAGTCGTCGTACCAGTTGTAGTTGAAGAAAAGCATGTCAGTAACGGGAGCAGAGGCCGGTCCGAAGATACCATCGTTGTGGGCCCCAAGCCCTTGGTCCATAACAATAGCTCCCAAGTCGGCAGTGAGGTCGTACCAGTGCAGTTCGAAGCGCCAGTTGATTCGGGCAGCTTCCTCCTTACAAGCCCGGGTGAAGGCAATCATGTTATCCATAAAGTCCTTGCTGGTGCTGAATTCCGAGTTACAACCCAGGCCGTCGATGCCGTAGTATTTCATCAGTTTCACCAGCTTTTCGGCATACTTGTACTTAGTACCTTCTTTCTGGAAGATACGGTAAAAGTGCTTGCCCCAAGTGTTATAGGTATTGGGATATACCGAGACCGCCCAAGGGATGGAGAAGACGCAGCCTACACTCACGCCGTTTTTGTGGGCCACGTCGGCCACGCCGGCCGTGAGGCGCATCCAGGGGGCCGTCCAGTTGCCGTGTATGTCGGTATAAGACCACATACCGAAGTTGTCGCCCTCGAAGCAATAACGTGGCAATGATTTCCATTTGGAGGAGGGATCATCCATAGGTAACCAGAGGCAGAGTTTGCGGTTGCGGTCGAGGGAGGGGTTCACCTGATAGTCGTCCTCGCCGTCAATGCGCGTGAGACGTCGTACGCGCGAGACGTAAAACTGATCGTCGAACTCATTCGTTCCCGGAGGGGGAGTGCCGGGGTTCCATTTTTCGAGGGTATCGTAAAAACCCTCCTGTCCTTGCGGGATGTCCATCGGGTGGAGAGGCGAACGTTGTGCACGGAGGCCGTACAGGGCCGAGGCTGCACAAAAACAAAGTACTAAGAAAAGTTTTTGTTTCATGGTGTAATAATTAATTGTGTTTGTAAAAAAATGATGGTATAATAGGTAGCTATTTCATATCCATATCCCGATTGAGCTATCAAGGCTTCATCTTAGACCCTTCGAGCCAGTCGAGGGAGAATCGGATGAAGTACATGCGGAAGCAGGGGCTTGTCTCGTCTTCTTCGTAATAGACTCCGATGCTGCCGTCGGGGAGCACACAGATGGATGAGTAAGCCGAACTACCGGGGCAAATCAGCTTTTTCAGCGGCCAGCTGCGTCCTTCGTCGTAGCTCAGCCACATGGAAAGTTTCCGGCGGTCTGGAGCATTGGGTAAGGTATGAAGCAAACGCCCGGGTTTTCCGTCTTGAGGCAAATTATAGCGAATCATGTCGGCATCGCAGGCATTACCCCAGATTTCCTCCCAATGGCCACGTCCTATCCAATTTTGCCCGCCATCTTTCGAAAGGGCCCAGAGACGGCTACCCTGTCGACGGCTGCTCATGAGCACATCGCCGTTATCGAGTTCCACAACCTTGGCTTCGTCGCCGCGGTCGAGGGCTTTGGCCGACACTTGCCAGGTTTCACCTTCATCGTCGGAATAAACGGCATAGTTGTTCAGGAGGTATTCTTCCGTTTCGCGTACGGCCAACACTGCCATGATGCGGCCATTCTTCAGGCAAAGTCCTTGACCGGACCCAAAGAAAGCACCGCGCCAACGGGAACGTACCGAATCGGGACAGTTGCTCCCATAAAAGGCGTCCGTAATGTCGCGAGGCGTTGTCCACGTCCGTCCGTCATCGGAGCTGGAGATAATGTAGCAACGGTTGGGATGCCCGGGAGTTGAAGCCCAAAGACCCGGCCCGCCCACGAAGAGTGCTACGAGCTTACCTGCTTTTGTCCTCATCAAAACCGCATCTCCAAAACCGGCTCCCCTACCCTTGCCTTCGGCCACTCTGTGAGGTTCCGACCAAGTATACCCCCCATCCTCACTGCGCCGGCAGACGATGTCAATGTCTTCGGGCAGATCGATGTCGTTGTACTTACGGCGGTCGGTGAGGGTAATGAGCGATCCGTCGGCTGCTGTAATGAGGGCGGGTATGCGGTAGCTCACCGACCCGTAATCGCCGGGAGCAAAAAGCAGTTTACGGGCGAGGAGTATTTCGCGCCCTCTAACACTGTAGTCTTGCCGGCTCAAGTCGATACGTCCCAGTCTGCTGCATTCGATATACTCGGGTAGCAGGGCGATGCGTCGTCCTTCACGGGCATCGGATGCTACATCGGCCGTAATCCAAAGGTAATTGGGGCCCGGAGCCAGCTTGCCGCTCAGGGTGAGTTGCTGCTCGCCTTCTTTCAGAGTTGTCGTGCCAAGGCAGCGGGCACGATCAGGGTAACGCGTATCAAAGATGTCACTTGCAGCAGTCGTATAGACCTTTAGCGCCCTCACATCGGCTATCTCGGTTTCGGGGTGCTTGCGCCAGGCAATCCGTCTGATGGCCACAGGGCGATCGCCGGGCAACTCTATCATCAACCTAAAAAGCACCTCGTTGGCATTCCCACGGCCGGTGAAGGCGCTGTCGGGTCGTATTTCAACGTGCGCGATACGTTCTTGCGCTGTCAGGCTTGCAGCAGCGACAAAGAGTATAAAACCGATAAGTGATAATTGCTGTTTCATACGCATATTAGTTTATTCCACCGGGGAGATAAAAGGATGCTTCCCACCGGCAAGTGGCTTCTCAGGAAGCGAAGCGGGCTGTCGCTGCTGTGTCCGGACAGCCCTTGCTGCGCTCCTCCTACCGGTGGGGGTTAGCATCCCCTATTCAGAGGTCAGTTGCTTTTTTTATTGCTTAATCAATTTAAGCGTTTGCAGCAGTTTCCCCTCCTGCTTGATATGTAGGATATAAAGTCCTTGAGGGGTATTGAGTCGTAAGGAGGCAAAATCACCGGACCCAACACGCACTTCGTTGCGGTACACCACCCGTCCGTTGAGATCGCTTACTTCGAGACTGTAGGCGCCTGCATCGGCAAAACGGATGTTCAACTCGTCCACAAAGGGATTTGGGAAACTGCTGATAGCGGCTTCGAGTTGATTTTCGGGTAGGGCATTCTTAAAGCCCTTCACGGTAATGTAGTCGAAGGTTTTCGTATCGCGTCCCCAACCGTTTTCGAGGATAAGGGTTACCTGATGCCGGCCTTCGCTTTCGAAGGTCACACTTGCCTCTCCGGCAACAGCATTTCCGAGGATATCACTGAATTCACCTCGTTCGGTATCCCAGCGGGCAAGAGTCTTAACCGGATAAGCCGTACCGCTTATAAAAGGACAACCCGGTTTATATTGGGGGGCAATCCATTGCAACTTGCCCTGCCCTTCACCTCCGGTTTTCTGATAGTTGTGTACACCGGCTTGGGCTCTTCCTACGCTGCTGACGAAGAGGTGATCGTCTCCCGGGTTATCTTCAATACTCCAGAAGGCTTTGAGGTTAGCCGGATAAGGAGCGGATAAATCAGCCATGGAAGCTTTCACTTCCTCTTCGCTTAGGGCTTTGTCCCAGTACTGGAAGTTGTCGATGCTTCCGTCCACTCCGCCGGAGCTGAAGTGCGAGCCACCGATGGCTACCACGTTCTGCGGACGCATATTATAGAGGCGGTCTTGTAAGGGAGGCTCACCATTAGTCCACATACCATTTCCTTCCGAAGCACGTCTCCAGCGCTTGGGCATTTGTTTAACACCGTTCAGATAAAGATGTACACGGCCCTTACCCTGATCGTCGAACTCGAAGACATAAGCCAAGTGGGTCCAGGGGCCGGCTTGCAGGCGCACGTTGCTGAAATCGATCTGGAACTCGAGGTTAGAGCTTGCATCAGTACCCCGGAAGGTAATGGATTCGAAGTTACCATCTTTATCGAGGAAGTTCCAAATCCAACCCCAGTCGGTTTTGGGCCAACCTTCCTGTTTGTCGCGTATGTTCAGTAGGTTGGTAGCCCCGTTGAACTGGTTCACCTTCAGCCAAAAAGCCAGCGAAAAAGATTTGTTGCTGTTCAGGCCTACTTCCGATGCTTTGAAACCGAAGCCCTGCTCTTTCAGGTCGACTCCGCGGGACGAAGCTCCATCGGCGTCACGGCCGGTATATTTCATCAAAACGGCTTCTCCCACTTTCACTTCCACATCCGAGGTTTTATCGTTGGCCGTCAGGCTTTCTATTTGGGGCAACGCACCCACACCTACCGGAGTAATCTGCACATAAGCACCGAAGGTGCGTACTTGCACGGGACGGCTTCCGTCATTCTGCTGCACGTTTCCGGTAACACGGAGGTCGTACACCCCTAGTTTATCCAACCCTCCGGGCAGAGCGAGTTCCAGAACGTTATCCGCCGTTTTCACAACTGTTCCGGTTGCAGCATCGATCAGTTCGAATTTCGCAGGTTCGTGCTTCGGATCTACAAAACTCAATCTAAAGGCTTCCTTGGGCTTGATGGTGCTTTTATCCAGGATAATATCGTCATTTATCTGATATTTGCCGGCAGTACTGTGCCAGTCGCCCCAGGTTATTGCCGATTCGCTCTTCATATCGAGGCCTACGGCCGAAACACCGAAACGGATTTCAGCTTCTCCATCGAAGTTGAAGGGGACGGCGTAGAACATACCCGCCCAAGAGGTAGTGGCTCCCATACATATCGGGTCGGCATTTTTTTGTTGTGCATACAACTTAAAGAAAGCCGTTTTCACATCAAGGTTGTAGCAAACCTCACCGGCGGGTTTGTTATTGGGCATATCGAAAATAATCTTTCCGTCCACACCGAGGCGGTTCGAGTTGAATACCTTACTGCGTATATTTATCGGAGCGGCCGGCGTCTCGAAAGTGCCACGGACAATTGAGAATTCGCCCAAATAGAGGTTGAGGTTCTCGGCATTGCGGAAGCGCAGGGCCACTACAGCCAGATTCTTTCCAGACAAGGCAGACAGGTTTTCTCCGACGGTGAAGCTTTTCTCAATCCATTCACCCTTACGCAGAGCTGTTTTCTGAGCTACGGAAACTTCCTGTGGCGTCCCCACGGCATCTTCCGAAGAAAAAGCCAGATCAATGTCGGCCTTTCCACCCTTCACTTTGTAACGCAAGGTAATTTTATCGCCGGCTGCCAATGCAAAACGGGTTTTGAAGAGGTGGAGGTATTCGTCGCTGTGACTTCCCCAAACGCGCATCAAAGAGCCTCCGAACCAGGCATCATCCCAAACGAATTCGGCATCCAGTCCGTTTTCCGGAACGTCCGCAGCCTGGCGTCCGAGGAACTTATCGGCAAACCACCAGCGCCAAGTGGGCAGGTAATCCTGCATCCCGATGTTGTACCACTCCCGCGCAACACTCTGTTTCCCTTCAAGGTTGAAGAACTTACCATTACCGAGATTGAAATAAGTAATGAAGGGCTCTTGTGACAAATCCCAACTGAGGGAAGACTTAGCCGTAACAAATTCGGCCATCCCCATAAATTTATAGTTATAAGCGTTGTAGCTTAGCAGGCTGCTTATCGCCGGACGCTTGGCCGGGTTGCGGTTACCGCCGTTGAACCAACGCTCCAAACGCATCTGATAGATACGTTGCTTCGTATCGGGGTGTGCACCCTGTTCGCCGCGGGTTTCGAAGAACATGTTCATGGCATGTGCCCCCCAAAGCCCGATGGAATAGTTGTGCTGTTTCAATAAAGGCCAGACAGTACCGCCGGGTTCCCCACCTTGCATATTGATACCGGCATAAATGTCCAGCAGGTTGCGGTTCAATTTAGCGACATTCTGCTTCGTTTTATTAATAAAAAGCGGGCGGTTCCAGTTGTAGTTGAAAAACATGGCTGTGGTAACCGGATCGGCCCCCGTTCCGAAGATGCCGTCGTTGTGCGTATCCAATCCCTGATCGAAAGAGATGCCGGCATTATCGTTCGTTAAGTCGTACCACACCAGCTCGTAGAGCGGCATCTTGCCGTTGCCCCGGGTCAGTTTGTAGAGCTTCTTGTGGAAATCGATAATCTTATTCATGAAAGCTCCTCCTCCGGCGCCATACGAAAATTCGGAATTGTAACCCAATCCGTCGATACCGTAGTAGGTCAGCAAGTCAGCCATTTTTTGTTCGCTTCCCGGCTCGGTAATTTTATTAAGGATATTCAGCCATCCTTGGGTAATCTGTCCGTAGGGGATGCCGGCCAATACGGAGGTTCCTACTCCGTTTTTGTGAGCCACATCGGCAAAATTACCCGGCATGCGGATGAAAGGCGCCGTCCAGTTACCGTAGTGGTGTATGTAGGGCCACATGGAGAAGACCTCGCTGTCGAACACGCCATCGGGTAAGGCGTTGTTCTGCGGTGTGTTTATGGGTACCCAAAACATGATCCGCTTGTCGTTTTCTTCCGTCAGATTGGTTTGTACCTGACTGCCGGCAAAACGGAAACGCAACTTGGGCTTCACCCGCGAAATAAAGAAGTGATCGTCCTCGGAATCGTAGAGAGCCTTGCCCTTTTCCCAAGCGTTATAAGCATTGATAAAGTCAGAAGCAAAACCAGCACCCGGTTTCTTGTAGCCCCAATCGATGTAGCCTTTTTCGGGGAGCTGCTGGGAAACAGAAAGTCCCCATGTAAGGCATATAAATGCCATTGCGCATAAAAATCTGTGTTTCATGATTCATGTGTTTTTAATAATTATTATTGATAAAGCACCGGATCAAAAAGTACTCCCGATGCAGGAGTTTATCAGTTGTCCCCTCTCTTTTTGAAATTAAAGCAGGAAAAACCGGAGTCCCCACAGGCTGAAAATGCTGCACAGAGGGAGTCTCCGGTTCCGGAGTTCAGGTTTATTCTTTCAGCAGCTTGCGGCTTCTGATCACATTGTTGTACAACATACGCACGGTGTAGAGACCCGGACTTAGAGCGCTTACATCAGCTTGGCTCAAGCTCTTGCCCTTGTCGGAATATACCAGACGGCCGTCCAAGGCATAAATCCATACTTGCTGTACATTTTCGAAGAAGATAATATCCTTCGAAGGATTGGGATAGAAGAAGGAATAAGCTCCCTGACTTGCTTCCGTTTCTCCCAATCCGGTAGGATCCTCGTGTATGGCATCGGGCTCGTCGGCTATACCCTGGTCGTGCTTATCCTCAGCTATCAAAGGTTCATTCGTTCCGGTAATATTCACCGAGAAGTCGATGCTGAAGCCCTTTTGTGTAACACCGCAAGGACCGGGGTGTGTAAACCATGCATCGGAAAATACGATGCGCATGCGGGTTTTGCCCGGATTGGCCTTTTCAGGCACCGTGAAAGATTGAGTGATTCCGGTAGTTTCGAACTCAGGCGTACCTTTGCGTATCGTCCCAAGGCCGAACACGGTTTCGGTAGCCGTATCGAAGTCGCCGTTGTTGTCCCAGTCGATATAAGCTTTCGCAAAACACCACCTCAATCCATCTATTTTGGGTTCAAGAATTCCATTCTTATTAGGCCACTTGGAATTCGTAGAGTCAAAGGCTTTGAAGAAAAAATCAAATGTCTGGCCCTGTGCTGCGGCAAAGGAATGATTTGTGGCATCGACGTAATTCGTTCCGTCGGCTACGGGAGCATTAGCCGTGTAGTTCAGATTGTCGGTCAGGCCGGTGGTTTTTACTACGGTCAGGTAGCGTTGCACCCGGGCAATATCGGCCCCTTCGGACTCTGCATAGAGTTCCGACTTGCAGTAGCGGCTGTCGCCTGCTTCAGGCAATTGTCCTTCTTCCGCACGGGCTACTTTCACCCAATTTACCTTCGAATAGCTCTTCCCATCCACCGAAGCGGCGCGTACACCTATATAGGGTTCGTCCTTAGCGCCGGCTTTGTCTTCGAAGAAAATATCGCCGACAAAGTTCGACCAGGCCGAAGTGCGGGCAATAGCTCTGATACGGCCTTTTTCTCCGTTCTTATACACAATCTCGAAGTGATCCACGTTGGCTTCGTCGTTATACACCAAACCAAAGTTCTTGGCACGCTCCGAAAGGATGAAGGGCTTTACTTTCCAGTTCAGTTTGAGAGACATGGATTTTTGGGTTTCTTCCTTCACTTCCACCTCCAGATTTTCGACTTCAGCCGGATTCACGATGCGGTCGTCAGTCAGACCGAGTTTACCCACATAGATGTGATAGTTGGGGTTGTCGGCAAGCGCCTTCACACGCAGACCGATGTATTCGATGTGTTCGTTCAGCGCAAAGCCTTCCATATTCAAAGTTTTTTCTTCCCAAAGCTTGCCGGAAGTATTTCCTACGGGGAATTCGAACCAAGTGTCGTTGTCTTTCTTTTTCAGAATTACATAGAGGTTGGTAGGCGTCGTACCTTCTTTATAGGTTTTAACAGCTACATGCAGCTTCGGATTGGCTGCGCTTATCTCCAAGTCGCCCCGGAAGAGTACGATATCCGTTCCCACAGTTGTAGCCCGACCTTTCAATTGCAGGGTAGAACCTCCATTATAGGCATCGCGATGGGTATAAGAGGGTTGTATGTTATTGGAAACGGTTTTGCTTCCGGCCTGATATACCAGCCAGCGATAAGTGGGTTGATAGTCCTGCGCTCCCATGTTGTACCAGGCACCGAAGGTCTTTTTACCTTTGTAGTTGTAACGATCGCCGTTACCTAACTGAAAGTTGGTGATGAAAGGCAGCTTGCCTTGCAAAGTCGTGCGTTCGGGAATCATCGTCGCCAAACCGCCGAAAGTAGAGAGCGGCTCTTTATCTCCGTCCTGTTCCCAGTTGTTTCCGCTATCGCTCAAAGCAGGAAGGTCGGCCGGATTGCGCTTCCCGCCGGAGAAAGTTCGTTCGAGCAGTTTTTGGTAATTTTCCTGAATGTCGTAGCCGTCTTTCCCCGCGTTGTAGCTCATGAAGCGGCTTTGGCCGTGCTCCCCCCAAAGGCAGAGATTCATCTCACGGGCTCCCGCAGAGTTCATCATCCTCCACTTACGATCCATAGTCACAATCCACACCCCGGAATACAGGTTATTGGTATGGCCTGCCACAGATTTTGCCGTAGCAATAGAGTTTGCAAAAGCGCTGGAAAAATCGCCCCCGGAATAGTTGAGCATCAGATCAATGGTTTTTTCCTGCGGATCGCTCCCGTAATACAAGGCTGAAGCATTGTATGAGCTCAATTGACTGCTTTGAGTATAAAGCCCGATACGGAAGCTATCGAAGCCTTTCTCTTTGGCCAGGCGGAAACATTCCTTATGAAAGGCAATTACCTCCGGATTGCTATAGCTTCCATCTTCCCAGTTGTAGTTGATACCGTCCAATCCCAGATACATCAGACAGTTCACTAAGGCTTCAGCATATTTGAATTTACCTCCTTCCTTTTCCGTTATCAATTTGGTATAAGCTCCATCGCCACTTCCGGGCGTCCAACTTTCAAAAAATTTAATTCCGCTGAATATGCCGGTTCCGTGTTTGTGGGCGGCATCGGCAAAGGCGCCCGGAGCCTGAAAGAGTCCGTGGTTCCACGAACCGAACAAGTGCGTGTATTGCCACATGGAATACACATCGTTGATAAACATGGACGAAGGATATCCTCCAATCATTTTACCTACTCCGGAAGGAAGATTCATCCAAAGTTTCCGGTGAGGATTCAAAGTCGGATTCAATTGTTTCTGCTGATCAATCAGCAATGTAGCAGGACGAACATGAGAACGGGCAAATTCGACATCAACTCCGAAAGCCGCTTTAAACTCCTCGTCCGTAGGGAAGTTTCGGCCGGCCTTCAAGGCATTATAAAAGAGTTTCAGCATCTTGCTATCCTCGAAAGGATCCCAGTTGTAGATCACCTTAGAAGCCGTGGGCGAAGTTTGCGCTACAGTTTTTTCGGCTGTAAAACCGAAGATGACGGCCAAAATAGCCCATAAAAGAATGTTGTTTTTCATATTGTTAATTTTTAATAGATGTCATATTTGAATGCTTTCTCTTTGAAATTACTTAAAAGTTGGGCGCCTCCACATCCCACCACAAGCGGGTCCCCTGCAAATCAGGACCTCCGAGAGCAGGAATAGCAGTGCTTTGAATATCCTTTTTATCGAGATCCTCTTTATCGTTATAAGGTATTCTGCGGATCAGCCCATCCGTTATACTTCCGTCTCCACGTGCCACGGGGAAGATACGCGGATATCCGGTTCGACGCAAATCCGTCCATGCTCCGAATGAATACGGAAAACCTGCAATCCATTTTTGGGTGATGATTTTCTCAAGCTTCGTTTCATTATCATCAGTTTCATCCCATTTAACACCCACTTTGAGCATGCAAGGCGCATTATTAGCGGGATCAGCAGGATCCTGATAGATTACATCGGCTGCTTTTTCAATAGCCATATAGGCGTCCAAGTACTTATCGACAAACTCCTTGTCAAAAAAGATTTCAGCCGACCAATCTTCATTCGGTTTCCATATATTTGTTCCGGAATAAGCATATCGGATACCCTTGCTGTAGAAATCCGCAGCACTTCCTCCCATATTCCAACCGCGCAAGGCAGCTTCAGCACGCAAAAAGTGTACTTCGGAGAGCTTCATTACAAAATTATTCATCTGAGAAATAGCTTCGGAGAGTTTGGAGTAAGCTACACGGAAATTCGCATCGTAAGATTGTCCCGCCATCATGGTAAGGCCGGCACGAATACCGACAATCATCGAGTCTTTTTTGCATACAGTGCCTTCCTTAGCATAAATATTTTCCGAGTTCTTCGTAAAAAGAAATTCGAGTGCAGGATGCTTGTAGGCCTTCATAATAGCTTCAAAAGAAGCATTCAAACGCGTATCGTTCCAGAGTTCGGATATCGTCCTCAAAGGATGCTCTCCTACTAAAGCTGATTTTAGCATAAATTGCTGTTCGGGACTCTCAATCACACCGTTTTCAACAGCTTCTTCCGCCCATTTTTTAGCCAAGTCCGGGCGTTTCTTTACCAAGTTCATCGCCATACGCAATTTAAGCGAATTGGCAAATCGTAGCCAATAGCCAAAATTACCGGCATTCGGATCGGGCGATATTTTATCGTACTCTGCAAGAAGCTCATTAACAACTTTCTTGTAATAATCCGGTTTGAGTTCAAAGTAACGGAAGCAAGCCGTAATACTGTCTATATTGCTTACAATCGTGCCGTAGATTGTTTCAAGATCGTTGTAGGCAAAGGGATGCTCCTGTTTATTCATCTTGTAATCAACATAGGGGAAGGGGCCATATATATCGGCAACTTCTTGTGATCCAAAATTAAACAGCAACAAAGTAACAGCCTTTATTTCCGGAATGGAGTCAATCTGAGGATGATTCAATACCGGTGTCAGAAAGTTTTTGGCTTGTGCAAAAGAGCCCATGGCGCCGCCATTAAAGTCCTCACTGTCGAAATAGGTATCCGGTAAACGTCCGGAAAAATTCTGAGGAGCCGTAAAATAGCCGGCATAATTATCAATCTGCAAACTGAATTGAAACTGATAAGCATGTGGTCCCGGATAATCACCGTTCTTTCCTCCCCGCAAAGCGTACTGGGCAGAAAGCAATTGATTCAAAACCAATTTATCTTTCAGAGTGGCTACAGACGACTCCAAGCCATTTTGAGTTGTCACATAGCGATAAGCAATGGAATCCGGTTTACCGAAAAAAACTTTTGTCTCCCCGGTAGATTGACCGATAGAAAGTTCCTTATCAAAATCATCCTGAAAAAGACAAGACGACATCCCTAAAGCAATCAAGGGTATCCAAAGATTAAAAATTATTCTTTTCATATTTTCGTATTTTTCTGTAATAGTTTAAAAAGTAAGTGTGCAGGAAAGTCCGAGCGAACGGGAAGTAGGCATATTAAAGAAGTCCACACTACCCAAGCCATTGGCTGAAGACAAGGACGCATCCGGATCGATAGGAGCCTTGTTGTACAAGAAGAATAAGTTACGTCCTATAAGAGAAAGAGACAAATTCTTCGAGGCCCCGAAGAGATCTTTGAATGTATATCCGAGAGACAATTCCCGCAAACGGAAATTTGTTGCATCGTATACATATTCTGAGGAGAAAGGAGCGTCTCCTCCAAGAGCCATAAAATAATTCCGGATGGAAGTCAGTTGTCCGTCAGGGAGACGCATCCCGGGAAGACTTATGGTTGCACCGGATTGAGGATCAACGTAAGTGTAAGTCAGGCCAGCCGGATCCTGTTCATACAAGAGACGAGGTGCTGCACTACGGGGCGAAAGTCCGTTATAGTCCAAATACGCTTCCGTAAAAGAAACGACCTTACCACCGATTTTTCCATCGATCAAGAAGTAAAGAGAAAGTCCTTTATAAGTGAATGTGTTATTCCAACCCAACAACCAGGGAGCATTCATGTTACCAATAAAACGTCCATAGGACTCGTTATCACGAATAGGACTTCCGTTGGGGTTCAACTTCAGGCTTCCATCGGAATTACGCGCAAAATCCGTTGCATACATATCTCCGTAGCTTCCGCCTTCTTTATATTTAATCTGGATTTTCCCTCCCCAGCCGATGCTTTGGGTGTGATAAAATTTTGCTCCTGTAGTCGGATCGGTATAAGCCTCCAGAATCTTATTATCGTTGTAAGAAAAGTTCAATCCCGTTTTCCACATCAAATTACGAGTCAAATTCAAAGCATAAGAAATAGAATTCTCTATCCCCATGTTTCTTATGGCGCTCGAATTTACCGGACGAATCTTTGTCCCTGCAGTCACTTCCATATAAGCATTTTGAAGCACCGAGTGGTATAAAGTTAAATCCCAGTTAAGTGCATTGTTAAAAAAGGAAGCATCGAAACCACCTTCTATGGAACGCGTTTTTTCGGGAATAGGTGTCTTAAATTCGGCCCAAGGAGAAAGCTCTACAGCCCCTGTTCTAAAATTCTTTTTTGCAAAGTGATAGGCTTTATCGGGAATAGAGTTCCCCACCTCACTATAGGATATGCGTAATTTCATGTGATTCCAAAAATCCGGTAATTTAAGCATAGAATGCAATAAAGCATTGGCTCCCATAGAGAAGTATCCGTAGTTATCCGGAAGTCCCAATCGAGAAAATTGTTTAAATGCACGATACCAATCCTGACGATAACTCCCTTCAAGATAAACCATATCTCGATATCCGAGTTGTCCGGTGAAAAAGGCCCCTTCCGCCCAATCGATGTCGATAGTCGAATTACGTCCACCTTCCAAGCCGGCTCTGAAATCAAAAATATTGACTTCCGTAGAGGGTTTCCGGCGGTCACCGTGCCCAATCGTCGCAGGGGTATAGATAGTATATCCTGTGGACACGCTACGATTTCCGGTATAACCGGTAGAAGCAGAAACAGAAAAATCTCCCAGTTCCTTATTATAGTTCAACATCCAGTCCAGATACACTTCTTGTCTCTGAGAGTCTCCTTGATAATAGACTCCAAAGTCTTCGTAGGTTGCTACGTTTTGTGTGGTAGCATAACGTTTCGATATACCATCGGTTCTCGAAACATCCATGCTCAAACGCCCTTGAAGCGATAAACCCTCGAGTAAGCGAACATTTCCCGATAAATAGCCATATACTCGTTCTTGGATATTTTCGGATTGGTTCATATTGATCAACCAGTAGGGGTTATTGTGAGATGCCGATTCGGTAAACCAATGTTGCTTAGGGCCCTTCAATTTAACAACGATGTTAGGATCATATACCCACGATGCACCTTTAGGCACATACACGCCCTGAGGATGGGAGTTCCATGTTGCATCCTCTATTTTGTAATTTTGTCTGTAATAATTCATATCAATATTACGCGGAGCAGTATATAAGTCGAACAAGGGGTTCATAACTTTCCCTCCACCCGGCCTGTTCCGAGTAGTCTGATTCAGATAGTTAACAGACATATCTATCTTGAGTCGCTCCTTGAAGAGATTGTAACTCTGCCGAAAAGCGAAGTTATGCCGAACAAATGTATTATTGGCAATCATACCATTCGAAAGGGTATTGCCATAAGAGAAATAGTTCCGAATATTCTTTGTCCCCCCAGCAATAGAAACGGAGTTATTTAAAACACTACCGACATTAAAAAAGTCACTAACATAGTTTTGAGGACTACTTGTTAAATTTTTAATAGCCAGTTCTTCTGCTGTCATTTCGGAGATACGTTTTCCCCAACTTCCCAAACTGATGCTATTCGAAACCGGATTTACTTCCGGACCATAAAGATTCTGGAGTTGAGGAAGTAACAACGGTGCTTCAAAAGTAGCATTAGAAGACACATTCACGGATAAGGTGCCCTCACGTCCTTTTTTAGTTGTAATTACCAAAACTCCATTGGAAGCAAGACTACCGTAAAGCGCTGCAGCATTAGCCCCCTTCAAAATATTGATATTCTCAATATCATCCGGGTTAAGAGACGACAAAGCATCAGCGCCTTCCGAATTAGACGAATAATCTAAGCTCAGTCCATCACTCACCCGACTGCTTACTGCGTTATTCATAGGGATTCCATCCACAACAATCAAGGGAGCATTATTACCTAATACCGACTTATTACCCCTTAAAATGATCTTAGAAGCACCTCCGGCACCTCCTACACTGGGCGTAATACTCAAGCCGGCAGCTTTTCCTTGCAAAGAGTTGATAAAGTTAGCATCCTGAACACGCATCAACTCTTCGTTATCCATCTTTTGAGTTGCATAAGTGAGAGATTTGGCTTTCCGCTCGATACCCATGGCAGTAACGACAACTTCTTCAAGAACTTTGGAGTCTTCCTGAAGCGACACATTAAAGACATTACGACCTGATACCGAAACACTTTGAGCCTGCATCCCGATGTAGGAAAACTCCAACTCTCCGTTCTCCGGTACGTTTTTAAGCTGAAAAGCTCCATCAAGATCAGTCATAATCCCATTGGTAGTTCCCTTTACTTTAACTGAAACTCCAATCAAAGGCTCACCCGAAGAGTCCGTTACCACACCTGATACCTGCTTGGTTTTAGCCTTGACCGGACTAAGCGAAGCAGGGTTAGTTCCTCTCTTATAGATGACAATCATCTTGTTTTCAAGCGAAAAGTCTAAGTTCTCACCCAAAATTTGTTTAAGAACAACTTTAAGATCTACATTCTGAAAGTTGGCGTCGATGGGCTTGCTTTCGCTTATCTCATCAGTCTTATAAACAATGGAAAAGCCCGTCTGTTGCTCAATTTCTTTCAATACAGTCTTTAGAGGAGTAGCAGTAAAGATTTTCGTTACTTTCTGAGCACGAAGCCCCCATCCCCCAATACTCAAAAACATAAAAAGTAAAATTACAGCCTGTTTTTTCATTTGGTACTTTAAATTTATTATTGATTAAGTTAATTGATTATTTTCAAGAAAAATATTATTCTTTTATTACGTAATTGTTTGTCGCACTGGAATCGACTTTCACATAAAGTATTCTTTCAATGGCTCTCATCACATCGGTTACGGTTTCACCGTTACGCAAAGAAATATTAAAACGTTTCTCGGCAAGCTGGTCGGATTCCAAACGAATAGAAACATTATAGCTCCGAGAAAGCTTTTTCACTAAATCTCCAAGACTTATATTTTCGTAAATAATGGTATTCTCAATCCATTTTCCAAAATCCGATGCATCTACTTCGGCTATTTCCATAGCACCGCTGTTTTTATCGAAAATAACGGACTGTCCGGGTTTCACCTGAGTCTGCCCATCTTTTCGATTGAGCTGTATACTCCCCTCAAGAAGGGTAGTAGTCACAATCGGATCGTCTTCATAAGCCGTAACATTAAATCTCGTTCCGTGTACTTCGATGTCGTAAGCAGAGGTTTCAACAACAAACTTACGCCGGGAATCCTTAGCTACATCAAAGAAAGCCTCTCCTTCCAACTTCACTCTAATGTCGGAAGAAAAATCAGTATGAGCATAAAAGAGCTTCGAGCCAGAGTTAACCCAGACAACACTTCCGTCACGGAGAGTTAGTTTGCTCTTTTCTCCGTAAGGAGCCTCTACCGCATAAAGATATCCATCATCCTGCCTCAAATACATAAAACCACCTATCGACAAAGAGACAAGTAAAGCAACAACAGCAGCAATCCGCACAAAGGATCCGGGAGATTTAATTTTGTACGAAGCAGGGGTTTGGGAGTCTGTAGCCTGAAGTTCCTCTCTCAGCCTCATGCGCCAATTAAACTGATGCCAAGCACGCTCTGTTTTTTCGGACATAGGAGCTGTCTGCATCCATTCATTTTCCCACTCGCGAAACAAGTTTTTATTGCCATCAGCCTCTTTTACAAAAGCAAAAAGCAATAATTCAGCCTCCGGAGAAATACTTCCCTCAAAGTACTGGACAGCCAAGCGATGCATCTCTTCAATATTCATCTTCATCATACCTAAAATCCATTATCAAATGAGCTTATCTTATTAAAAACAAACAGATACACATCACATAGTCAAGCTCAAAACAATCTCCCAACATGAGGACATCGTAATAATACTACTACAACGTCTTTTACTCCTCACACATTAAGAGATAACAACTAAGCCGACAAAGACCCAACCTGAGAAAGAAAAATTTTTCAAAAAAAATCACAGAGAGGAAATTTCCGCTGTAGAGCTACGGACAAAAAAAGCATTAACAGCACGTGAAAGAAAGAAAGAAAGAAAGAAAGGAGTGTGGGTATGGATTGAAAGAAAAAAGAATCGCTCACAGGCTTTCTTCTGACCATTCGAACGATTCTTTTATACAAGTAGCGGGAACGAGAGTTGAACTCGTGACCTCCGGGTTATGAATCCGACGCTCTAACCATCTGAGCTATCCCGCCAATTTCGAGGTGCAAAGATAGTTATTTTCAAACAACACACAAAAAAACGCCTTAATTATTTCAGCAAGAAAGAATAAAACACTAACAAACAAGGAAATAAAACCAGAAGAAAACAAAGACAGCCCGAAGCGATTGATGCTCCAGGCTGTCTTTATGTCTATTGAGGCATGCCAAGAATTATGCTTCAGGAGCGAGCTCCTCGGCCTGTTCGGCATTTGCGTCCTCTTCTTTTTTAGCTGTTTTTTTAGCTTTGGTTTTAGCTGCTTTTTCGCCTTCTTCAGCTTCTTCTTTTACAGCTTTCTTAGTCGTTTTTTTTGCAGCTTTTTTCTCCGCTCCGGCGGCTTCGCTATCAAGTTGTTCTTTCAAGTCAGCCAGAGATTGGATATCACCTAAAGTGGTTTTCTCCATGGGAGCAATCAGGTTGATCGGATTATCTTCCTTCTTGCTTCTTCTCGATTTTTTAGGAGCGGAATCCGTTTCTCCTCCGGCTTCGCCTTTCTCGGCACGCTTGGCGCTATCATGAATGCGGCTGTGCGAAAGGAAAATACGCTTGGAGTCTTTATTGAATTCTATCACCTTAAACGGCAGCTTCTCGTCAATCTGAGCCTGCGATCCGTCCTCCTTAACGAGATGTTTCGGAGTAGCAAAACCTTCGACACCATAGGGAAGAGCAATTACAGCTCCCTTATCAAGGATTTCAACTACGATACCCTCATGAATGCTGTCGGGTTCGAACACAGTTTCCAATACTTCCCAAGGATTTTCTTCAACTTGCTTGTGTCCAAGACTAAGACGGCGGCTCTCTTTATCAATTTCGAGAACAGCAACTTCCATATCAGCACCTATTTGAGTAAATTCGGAAGGATGTTTCACTTTCTTCGTCCAAGAAAGGTCGGAGATATGAACCAATCCGTCAATTCCTTCTTCTATCTCAACAAATACACCGAAGTTTGTAAAGTTGCGTACTCTTGCCGTGTGGTGGCTTCCTACCGGGTAGCGTGTTTCCACATCCTCCCATGGGTCGGCTTTGAGCTGCTTGATACCCAAGGATATCTTTCGGTCTTCGCGATCGATTGTCAAAATAACACTTTCTACCTCATCGCCCACTTTCAGGAAGTCTTGAGCGGAACGCAGGTGTTGCGACCAGCTCATTTCCGAAACGTGAATCAAGCCTTCAACACCCGGAGCAATTTCTACGAAAGCTCCATAATCGGCCATCACAACCACCTTTCCGGTAATCTTGTCGCCCACTTTGAGATTGGGATCCAAGGCATCCCATGGATGAGGGGAAAGTTGCTTCAAGCCGAGAGCAATTCGTCTCTTTTCGTCGTCAAAATCAAGGATAACAACATTGAGTTTTTGATCCAACTCAACAACTTCATCCGGATGCGTAACACGTCCCCAGGAAAGATCTGTAATGTGAATCAAACCGTCAACGCCTCCCAAGTCGATGAATACACCATAGGAGGTGATATTCTTAACAACTCCTTCAAGAACTTGACCTTTCTGAAGCTTGCCGATGATTTCTTTCTTTTGTTGCTCGAGTTCGGCTTCGATAAGAGCCTTGTGAGAAACAACAACATTTTTATATTCGTGATTAATCTTAACCACTTTGAATTCCATGGTTTTACCCACAAAAACATCGTAGTCGCGAATGGGCTTCACGTCAATTTGCGATCCGGGCAAGAAAGCTTCGATACCGAATACGTCAACGATCATACCACCTTTCGTACGGCACTTGATGAAGCCTTTTACAATCTCTTGCGACTCAAGAGCTGCATTAACACGCTCCCAGGAACGGGAAGCACGCGCCTGTTTGTGCGACAGCAAAAGCTGTCCTTTTTTATCTTCCTGACTTTCAATATAAACTTCGACCTTATCACCTACTTTCAGTTCGGGGTTGTAGCGGAATTCGCTCATAGGAACGACCCCATCGGATTTATAGCCAACGTTTACAACAACTTCTCGTTTATTAATCGAGATAACAGTACCTTCGACAACTTCTTTATCCTTAATAGCTGTAAGCGTGTTGTCGTACATCTTTTCGAGCTCAGCTTTCGACTCGGCGGAAAAGCTGTCTCCCTTTTCATAGGCATCCCAGTCGAATTCTGCTTCAACGACCGGAGCGGCTACTTTTTCTTTTTTTGCTTGGCTCGGAGCTTCTTCTATAACCGCTTCTTGTTCCTGCGGTTGTGATAGCGTTGCTTCAAGTTCGGGTTTTACTTCTTCGGGAAGGATTGTTTGTTCTTCCATTTCTAAAATTTTGTTTTTACTAAATTATAGTAGGTTAGACATTATGTTGATTAAAAAAAATTGCCCGCAAAGATAGACAAAAAGCATGATATATACAAACCGACTAAAAGAAGAGAGTATTTTTTCTTTCTGAGGAGTCCCCAAAAGCCTAAAGAGAGAACAAAGGCAAGCCTTTGAGACTCTTAGCAGTTTTTATACTGCAAAAACAGAGAGTTCTCACAAAAAAAGTTTATTTTTGCATTATATTTTTTGACTACAGTATTTTTTAGGATTGAAGAACATGGGAAAAGTTTTAATTATTGGCGCCGGAGGCGTAGGGACAGTAGTTGCCAACAAGGTAGCTCAAAACAGCAAGATATTTACAGACATCATGTTGGCGAGTCGTACCAAAAGTAAATGCGACGCAATAGCTGCCGATGTAAAAAAACGCACCGGAGTAAGCATAAAAACAGCACAGGTAGACGCCGACAGCGTAGCGGAGTTGACGGAATTATTCAAAACATTCAAGCCCGAACTGGTTATTAACGTGGCTCTACCCTATCAGGATCTAAGTATTATGGATGCCTGTTTGGAATGTGGTGTAAATTATCTCGATACAGCCAACTACGAACCCTTGGACGAAGCCAAGTTCGAGTACAAATGGCAATGGGCCTATCAGGACCGGTTTAAAAAAGCAGGACTGACCGCCATACTCGGTTGCGGTTTTGACCCCGGAGTAACCAGTGTATTTACAGCTTATGCGGCAAAGCATCATTTCGACGAAATCCATTATCTGGACATCGTGGACTGTAATGCCGGAGACCACGGAAAAGCCTTTGCCACCAACTTCAACCCTGAAATCAACATTCGTGAGGTTACCCAAAAAGGAAAATATTGGGAAAACGGGAAATGGATAGAGACAGAGCCACACGAAATACACAAGCCTCTCAACTATCCGGGCATCGGGCCTAAAGAGTCCTACCTAATTTACCACGAAGAATTGGAGTCTTTGGTGAAAAACCTCCCGACCTTAAAACGAGCTCGCTTCTGGATGACATTCGGACAAGAATACCTGACCCACTTGCGTGTTATACAAAACATCGGCATGGCTCGTATCGACGAAGTTGAATTTAACGGGCAGAAAATCGTTCCGATACAATTCCTGAAAGCAGTACTTCCGAACCCGGGTGACTTAGGAGAAAACTATACCGGCGAAACATCCATCGGATGCCGTATCCGTGGGATAAAAGACGGCAAAGAACGAAGCTACTACGTATATAACAACTGCAGTCACAAAGCAGCCTACGAAGAAACAGGAGCACAAGGTGTGAGCTACACAACAGGAGTTCCGGCCACTATAGGTGCGATGATGTTTTTCACCGGAGCATGGCGTAAGGCCGGTGTGTGGAACGTAGAGGAATTCAACCCCGATCCCTTCATGGAAGAACTTAACCGTCAAGGTCTGCCTTGGCACGAAATATTCGATGGGGACTTAGAAGTCTGAAAACGGAAACGGCCAAGAATCAAACAGACACTGTTGATTTTGAGACAAAAAACAGAGCGCTGCCATTGGGTAGCGCTCTGTTTTTATCGGTGGAAATGCTTGCTTCGATTTAATCTTCAAGCAGGATTTCCATAATCGCACAAGCCGCTTTGGCTACAGAAGTTCCGGGACCAAAGACGGCGGCTACTCCGGCCTTATAAAGGAAGTCATAATCCTGAGCGGGAATCACGCCACCGGCAATAACAATAACATCCTCACGTCCGAGTCGCTTGAGTTCTTCGATTACTTGCGGAACAAGAGTCTTATGACCGGCAGCCAGAGATGAGACGCCCAGCACGTGAACGTCGTTCTCCACAGCCTGTTTGGCCGCTTCGGCCGGAGTCTGAAAGAGAGGTCCCATATCAACATCAAAACCGCAGTCGGCATAGCCGGTAGCTACAACCTTAGCTCCACGGTCGTGTCCGTCCTGTCCCATTTTTGCAATCATAATACGAGGCCGGCGGCCTTCTTTTCGGGCAAATTGCTCGGTAAGCTCACAAGCTTTTTTGAATGTCGAATCGTTGTTCGTTTCTGATGAATACACGCCTGAAATAGTTCTAATAGTTGCTTTATAACGTCCTACGACAGCCTCGCAGGCATCTGAAATCTCTCCTAAAGAAGCGCGCACACGGGCAGCCTCTACAGCCAGTTCGAGAAGGTTCCCTTCTCCCGTCCGAGCGCAGTGGGTGATGGCCTCAAGGGCTTTTTTCACATCCGCCTCATTACGATTGGCACGCAGCTGTTTGAGACGTTCGATTTGTTGAGCACGCACAGCGGTATTGTCCACTTCGAGAATATCGATCGGATCTTCTTTAGACAAACGGTACTCATTCACCCCGATTATTTTCTGCGAACCCGAGTCGATACGGGCTTGTGTACGGGCAGCAGCCTCTTCGATGCGCATCTTGGGAATACCCGTTTCGATGGCAGCAGCCATACCTCCGAGTTTTTCCACTTCCTCTATGAGCGCCCAGGCTTTGTTGGCCAGTTCGTTTGTGAGAGCCTCTACATAATAGGAACCGGCCCAGGGATCTACCTGCCGACAAATATCCGTTTCCTGCTGAATGTATATCTGTGTATTGCGGGCAATACGAGCCGAAAAGTCCGTAGGCAGAGCGATAGCTTCGTCCAAAGCATTGGTATGAAGCGACTGGGTGTGCCCCAACGCTGCTCCCATCGCTTCGATGCAAGTACGCCCGACATTATTGAATGGGTCTTGCTCGGTCAACGACCAACCGGAAGTTTGCGAGTGCGTACGCAGGGCCAAAGACTTGGGATTCTTGGGGTTGAATTGCTTCACGATTTTGGCCCATAAGAGGCGAGCAGCACGCATTTTAGCAATTTCCATAAAGTGATTCATCCCAATTGCCCAGAAGAAAGAGAGACGGGGTGCAAAAGCATCAATATCCATACCGGCATTCACTCCTGCACGCAAGTACTCCAAACCATCGGCGAGGGTGTATGCCAGCTCTATATCAGCCGTAGCACCGGCCTCCTGCATGTGGTAACCCGAGATGGAAATGGAGTTGAATTTAGGCATATTCTTGGATGTGTACTCAAAGATATCGGCAATAATTTTCATCGAGAATTTAGGGGGATAAATGTAAGTATTACGCACCATAAATTCTTTCAGGATATCGTTTTGGATGGTTCCAGCCATCTCTTCGAGCTTAGCACCCTGCTCCAAACCGGCATTGATGTAAAAAGCCAGCACCGGCAGTACGGCTCCGTTCATAGTCATCGAAACGGACATTTTATTCAGCGGGATTCCGTCGAAAAGGACTTTCATATCCTCGATGGAGCAAATCGACACACCGGCCTTCCCTACGTCACCTACCACACGAGGATGGTCGGCATCGTAGCCACGGTGTGTAGCCAAGTCGAAGGCTACGGAAAGCCCTTTTTGTCCTGCCGCAAGGTTACGGCGGTAGAAAGCGTTCGACTCTTCAGCCGTAGAGAAGCCTGCATATTGACGGATGGTCCAGGGTTGCATGGCATACATCACGCTGTAAGGCCCCCGAAGGTAAGGCGGTAAGCCTGCGGCATAGTTCAGATGGTCGACTCCCTTCAAGTCGTCGGCCGTATAATATTCTTTTACACGAATACCTTCCGGAGTATTCCAGTTGCTCACATTAGTTGCAGCGGATACCGGATTGAAGCTCCGAATATCGATTGATTTAAAATCAGGTTTCATATCCTATAATAAGTTTATTTGTTTACATAATTGGAAATAAAATGAAAATACCGACATCCCAAAGGGCATGCGAGAGGATAACCGTCACTAAATTGCGGTTATAGAGGTAAAGCGCTCCCCAAAAGGCGCCGCAAATCAAAGCGGCCATAATCAGCATAAAATTAAAAGACCACAGATGTACTGCGGCATAAATTGCGGTGGCTATCAATAGGGCTATCCATTTCCCAAATCTGCCTTCGAGACTGCGCTGTACGTAACCGCGCCAAAAGACCTCTTCGGCAGGGCCAATCCAAAGCATCAAAGCCAAAGCCAGGAAACGAGAGTTCTGTCCATCACGCATGGCATACACGGAATCGACCTCAGGACGCGCAAAGGAAAAGAGCATCCGGGAAATCGCATCGCCGGCATAAAAGACGAACCACAAAAGTACAGCCGACAAAATGGCTATGATAAGATCCTTGATGCGAAAGGCGAAGACTGCCTCTCGAAAGTTTCCCCAAAACAAGGCAAGAGTCGTCAACAAACCGGCTGAGATAAGCATCACATACCAGAAATTGACATAAGGCTTCGTCCAGGGCGAAAACATCACAAACCAAAGTACAGCGGCTATGCCTATGGCGTTCAAAAGTCTCTTCATAGAACGATGGACAAAATTAAGGATAGCGACATTAAAAGACTGAAAGCAGTTTGCAATTGAGCCGTAGCCAAGTCCAAATTACCGATAGAGGATATATCTCTTAGCGCTTGCTTCATCAGCATACAGTTTTTATAGGCTATGGGCAGTGTCAGCAAGGTTATCAAGCACAGTGCCGGTAAAAGTCCGAAGGCCACCATCAGCAATAGGGACAAATAGGCAGCAGCCGTCAGCACATAATAGTGCCAGACGGAGAAACGGGTTCCCATCTTCATCGCCAAGGTGGCGATTTCGGCAGAGCGATCGCTCTGCTGATCGCGCGTATTGTTCGAATGCAACACGTTGACCGTAATAAAGGTCATCGGAAGCGAAACGAGTAGCAAAATCCACTCCATACGCCCCAGCATGACAAATCCTGTCCCCAACATGATGACAGGACCATACACGAGGAAGATAATCAGGTCGCCCAAAGCTCTGTACTTAAAAAATGAGTAAAACAGAGCTCCTGTCGTGCCAATGAGTCCGATATACAGCAACTGAACACCTGTTTGCCAAACGAGCCACAATCCCATCAGAACTCCCAGAGTCAAAAGAATCAAGGAGTAAGTCAGGATTTGTTTCGCCCGGAAGCATCCGCTCGTTAAAGCATCCGTTCCGCCTTGTTTGCCGGGTCGGTCTACGCCACGCCTGAAGTCATTGTAATCACTCAACAAGTTGGCGCCTGCATGAAAAATAACAGTCCCGATAATGGCACACAGAGCAAAAGGCCAGTTATAATCGTCGTTCGTGTGAATAACGTAAAGCATGGCCACAAGAGCCGGCAAGGCCGATACCGAGAAAGACCACGGACGGGTTACGAGTATCCAGTCTTTGAAACTTGGCTTTGCTTTCATTGGTTTTTATTAAATATTCAATTTCGCATTGAAGGCCTTGAGCGTTTCCAGCACATTACTTCTGACGTGGATAAAGTACTCGACTCCGAGCGCTTTCAAATCCTCCATGCAAGCAGGAGCGCCGGCTACGACCAGAAGTTCACGACCACGGGTTTCTTCGTAGGCCTGAGGCGCCAATTCGGCATATTCGTCGTCGCTCGAACACAGCACAATAATGTCTGCTCCGGCCTTTCGTGCAGCCTCTACCCCTTCCTCTACGGTTTTGAAACCGAGGTTGTCCAAGACTTCATAGCCGGCACAAGCGAAGAAGTTGCAAGAGAATTGAGCACGGGCCAAACGCATTGCCAAGTTTCCGATGGTCAGCATAAAAGCTTTAGGGCGTTTCGCCGACTCCTCTACGGAAAAGCGCAAAGCTTCGAACTCGGTAGATTCACGAAGCGGAGGCAGCATCTCGGTACCTTCGTTGCACGAAGAGCAGGAAGGCTCGTTTTTACGTTCGATTTTTTCAGAAGCCCGCTCGTTGAAGTTGGGGAACTGATTGGTACCCAAAAGCACTTCCTTACGACTCGACACCGCTTTGAAACGTGCCTCGGAAGTAGCCTTAACTGCTTGTTGTACAGCACCGGACTCTATCTCGCCGAAAAACCCTTTTTCTTCTACCGACAGGAAGATTTCCCAGGCTTTCGAGGCGATTTCGTCGGTCAGGGTTTCGATGTAATAGGAACCGGCAGCGGGATCAACCACTTTGTCGAAATGGCATTCCTCCTTAAGCAGCAGTTGCTGATTGCGGGCAATACGTTCCGAGAAATCATCGGAGGGTTTATAAGGTGAATCGTAGGGAATAACCGTAAGAGAATTCACACCGCCTAAAGCTGCACTCATGGCCTCAGTCTGCGTACGCAGCATATTGACATTCGCATCAAAAACGGTCATATTAAACCAAGTGGTTTCGGCATGGATATACATCTTGGCGGCCTCTTTATCCCGGGTATATTGGTTCACGATGAGGGCCCAAAGCCAACGGGCAGCACGAAATTTAGCTATTTCCATAAAATAATTGCTGCCTACCCCAAAAGTAAAACGTATATTCCGGGCAGCCGTAGCAGCATCAACACCGCTATCGACCAACATGGAGAGATATTCGTTTGCCCAAGCCAGGCTATAACCCAACTCCTGAGCGCAGTAAGCTCCGGCATTACTCAAGGTCACAGCATTTACGGTTACAGCATGATAGCCCGGCAAAGCCTCCAGAGCTCGGAGAGTTTCCGTCAAACGTTCGGCCACAAAATCGCGGCTCAACTTCTTCCCTTCGAGCAGCATCCGGTTGACCGGGTCGAGGTTGATAGAGCCTCGCAGTGCGGCTAAATTGTAATTTTTCGACCGGTAGTAATCGATCAGTAAGGCGGCCAGATCGGCAGCGCGGCGTACACAGATACGGAAGTTCAACTCCACGCAATCGGCCTGAATTCCTTCAAGCAGAGTCGCGATGTAGTCTGCACTCAAATCTTTCTTGTTCAGGCGGAACGCAAGGGAAATCACCCCTTTATTCAGCAGATCGAGAGCCTTACGGTTACTTTCGGCAGCATCCTTCACAATCAGGTTTTGACGCACAAACCATTCGTTCGACTTGTCCGTGCCTTGCACATAGGGAAATTCACCGGGCGAGAGACGACCGGTCTTCAAAGCTTCGACATCTTCGGAGCGGTAGAAAGGCTTTACCGAGAAACCCTCGTTGGTCCTCCACACAAGCCTCTTGTTGAAATCAGCTCCTTTCAAGTCGGCCGTTACCTTTTCCATCCATTTTTCGGTTGTCACGGGTGGAAAATCGGATAATAAATCTAATTTACTTTCTGACATAATAGTTAATTGTTTTTTAGCGAGTGCAAATGTACGTATTTATGTTTATTAATCCGCCGTTTAATGCCAAAAAGTGAAGTTTATACCCTCAAAACGAGGTTCGGGTCGTGAATTCACCCCAACGGACAAAAAATCCCAAACGAGAAAGCAGGCATTGGGGTGCTGACATAAATTCTCAACTTCGACTTGCAAGTAAAAAGCCTGGAGACACGTAACAAAATTTTCACTGCAGCGACAAGGCTTCCGCTTACAAGGCCGTAAGAGAAAAAAAGAGCTGCACCTTATGTACCGGCACAGCTCTCGTTAAGGAAGATTCCTCTATTTCCAACTTACTTACTAATCGCGCAAGTCGTAATAACTTTCGGTGTAGGTATCCAACACGTCCACCAGGCTGTTGTCTTTCAGGCGGCGTACTTTATACGATACGGGGACACTCGTTTTTGTCAAGGTTTGGGCAGTGGGCATCTGAACAAAATCCATAAAACCGTGATAGTTTGTAACTTTATTTCCTAGTTCTATCGGGCCTCCATAAACTTTCACCTTTACCTTATTTTCGCTAAATAACTTTTGTAGTTTTCGAGCGTATTCCATGTCCGCACCTCCCTTTACATAGCCCGTAGCCACAGATATCGAAGCTTGTATCATTTGCGATGTCTCGAAGGCCGACTGCTTAGTCTGCACCAACATATATCCCGTACGTCCATACTCTACACTGCTTATATACAGAGGCTCATACTCACCCATATCTTTTACATTAATGTTGCCATTTATCCAGTTAGTATAATGTTTAGGGTCAACAGCAGCATTATACATTAGCTGACGGAAAGCCACCATTACATATTTTTCTTCAGATTGCTTATTTTTGCTCTGTTCATAATCAAAGTCTGCCTTGGCAATACCGCTTGTAAGAGCCACCGAAGCATGTATCTTTAATGCCTGCTTCATACTCTCTTTGGTAGTTATTTCATGACTCTCAAAACTCCAAATAGCCGGCACATAAGTATAGTCTATATTTGCTTTCTGTTTAGCCAACAAAGTATTTATTGTTTCTCTTACTTGACTTAAAATTGGTTTTGTTTGGGCAGACACATCAATATTCCCTTTTAGGCTCATAGAAAGAGTTACAGGATTAAATTCATTATTCAGCACCAGAGGATCATACTGTCCTTGTCTAAAGGAGTCTCCTCGGATGATACTACCCGGATATATTACATCTCCATCGGTTTCTTTTACTACCGACATCGGATTTATCAGATATTGTTTCTCTACAGTAACGAGGTACTCGTTCTTATTCTTTCCCCCATCTCTCGGATCTGGGAATACATTTCCCGTTTTCTGTGCGGAAATTTCTTTTGCCTCGATTTTTGCAAAATCTACCGGCTTAAGCGTTTCGATGGTCAGTGCATCTGCCCCCGGCGAGGAAGGGCTACACGAATACAATACGGCGGTCATTAGCAGCAGCAACAAGTTGCCCTGTCGTTTTTGAGAACTTTTCATAAGATTTTCTTTTTTAGAGTTTAACTGGCACATTTTTATACTCAATAATATTTCTCGTATCATTACTAAGATGCTGTATAATAGTAATATCTACCGTAGCAGGGAACTTGTCTGCACTCGGGTATGTTCCCTCCCACTCGATGGTTTCACGATATTCGAACCACACACCTTCTTGAAAACTGCCTTGTTTTTGCTGGTTATCGTATTTAGCTAAGTATTCAATATCCTTAACGATATTGGCTCTTTGCAGATAATTATCATGCTCTCGGTCTCCATCATCAATCTTCACTTTGAATTGACGTTTCCAGCGCTTCCAACGATCAAAGAGGTTCCACTTAGACATCCAGCAAGGAGATTCAAAAGAGAAGGACACGGCATTAAAAATCAGCTCCGCTGTAATGATAGGGCTGATGTCTTCTTTCCGCAATGTATCGTGCTTCACCATCCCAAAATTCAGACGAAAAGTTCCCGGCACTTTAGGTGAAACACCAAAACAAGTTTCTTTCAGTATATCTCTTGTAATTATCGCTTTGTTAATGCCCTGATCCGCTTGCGGCATGTCAGGAAATTTATCCACACGTTTCCGAGAGTCTTTCTGCAGAATAAAATCCGTTTTAAAACGCTGATGCTTGCTGGCATCGTTGCCTATCGGCATAAAGTGATACACAATATTTTCCTCCGGATCATCGTCTTTGATCTTTATATCCAACCAAACAATATCGCCAGTTCGAACAGCAGCAATCTTATTCGGGAATTTCACTTCTAAAGAGAAACTAAAATCATCCTTGTCCGGCTCTTTCTGCTGTTTATCCTTGTTTATATCGTCAATCGGAGGCTTTTCACAAGAATACAGCAAAGGGATCAGCACAAAAACAGAAATTAACAAATTTTTCATGGCGGCTTTATTTTACAAAAATTATTAATACAAAAGTCGGGTTTTCATCAAATAAAAATCCAAAAATCATGCCAAATAAAAAAAATTGATTTACAAAAATAAAACGGTATTTCTCTCAAAAAGATTTCCGAACTTTGCCCCAAATAAAAACTCGGCCGTCAATGTTGTCCTAAATAAATTATGAGCGAGGGATAGCCCGTTGAGGTATAAAGCCCAACGAAAAAATAAGAGTTTTAATCCCCCCTTATTCCTAAATATTATCATCTGGAGGCGGTGTGAAGGGTTCGTTAAGCCACTTTTCAAGATCCATTTTGGTAAAAGTGTTCAGCCTCAACGACACGACAAGGTTTGCCAGTCCCCACTTGTAACGGGCAGTATGCTTTAGCCAACAGAGTAGCAACATCGTTGTTAAAGCGGTCCATATCTGCGTCTCCACAGCATTGCGAGAGGTCCCGATAAAGCTCTTTATACGTAGCAATTGTTTGAGATTACGGAAGAAAATTTCGATTTACCACCTCTCCTTGTAGAGCGCTGTTATGGTTGACGCAGCTAATTGCATATTGTTAGTGAGCAATTGAAGCGTAAACTGATGCTCCTCATTCCATATTGCAATGCGTCGAAGTCTTTTCGGGTATTTCAAACTCGTCTTGGCTCCCTTGAGTTCAATAATCTCATCTATCAGTATGTTTTGAGCTGCGTGTTTTGGTAAGTCGAGTTCTTGGACAGCTTCGTAAAGGAGGTTGTCCCTATGGCGGACTACGAAAAGTACATGCTTGCTGTCCCAATCATTCAACAGTTTGAAATTACAGTAGCCCCTATCCGCTACTACTGAATGAGGGGCTATTGGGATGTCAAAAGAGGCTTTGTCGTCCGTACATTTTCCTGTGCTAATGGTCACGAATTCAGGTAGAAGAGTGTCATAATCGAGCAATGTATGCATCTTGATGGCGCCCTTTGTTGTGGTGTAGTGTGCCCAATCATAAAGGGACAGCGTCAAGCTCAC
>BDEJ01000035.1 GCA_001653155.1 Porphyromonadaceae bacterium H1 | reverse complement strand
GAAGTAAAGCATTTTATTTCAGGAAGAGATATTATCCCCACGATTTTTCTACTGAGCCCTTTTTAGCGTTAATTTTTGACAGCGTAGCCTGTATGGCTTGAGGAGCAAAAATAATCACGAAATCCAATGCACTCTAAGAGCCCCTTTAAGTCAAAAAGCAGTATTTGTTTATAGTCTTTCCGGCCTTGAAATGAGCCCTGAATATCGGATAGACTTTACATTACCTTAAGAAGCAGCGATGCAATAAAGAAGCGAAATAAAATCAGTCGGGACTTACCCGGTGAGTATAGGCATCAATAATAGCGCATTAAAGATATAGAAATCGGACATTATAATTCAAGTCGGCGCACTGGAACACGATTTATCTTATTACACTGCTATGATAGTACGATTAAGAGCGACGCCCGATACGGCTATGCTCGCACGGCTTACATCATTTCAATTCTACGATAGTACGATTAAGAGAAGTCCTTCGGGTTGCAGGTAGTCGTCGATGTTTTGTATTTCAATTCTACGATAGTACGATTAAGAGGCACGAAAAACAATCAACAATTTTAAAACAATAATTAATTTCAATTCTACGATAGTACGATTAAGAGGTGTAAGTCGTCTATCGTTTTTAGGTTCGAAATCCAGATTTCAATTCTACGATAGTACGATTAAGAGATACGCCCGTCGGTGTGGTTGTTAAGCCAACATTCTAATTTCAATTCTACGATAGTACGATTAAGAGTTATTTAGGATTTAACAACAACTCCAAAGATGCTTAATTTCAATTCTACGATAGTACGATTAAGAGACTAGTTCCATTTCTAAACGAAATAGCACTTCCAGGATTTCAATTCTACGATAGTACGATTAAGAGCCGTTATAAACGACAAAAAATATAACTGATTTTCAACAATTCAGCTTTTAAATATATGAATAAATTAGCAAGCAAAGTTGTCGAAGTGCGAAGATAGGAAAAAGCCCGCACTTCGACAACTGATTTTATATTCTGATGTTCAATATGTCAAAGAACGCATGACAACGATGCCCCGATTCTTTTTTGAGGAACATACGTCCACCGACAACCGGCTACAAGAAGTTATCGACACTACTCCGCTCTTTCCCAAAGATTTGTTTATCCAACCATTTTTCTTGTCGACTCGAAAAAATAATTAGACTGTCTTCATCGCTGTTCATTATTTTCTCAGCTTTCAAAGATAATTCTTTTAATTTAACTTCCGAAATTTCTCCCTCAAAAACTGAGTTTTGTATCCAATTTAAATACTTTCGACAGAGTTTCAACATTTTGCCTACTCGTTTTTCTCCACAGTCATAGACCAAAATTACATACATTACCAGTACATTTTAAACGGTTTATAAGGCTCCATTCCAAGCAGATGTTTTGCCAACTTATAGCATTCGAGCTTAATCAGATGTTTGTAACTTACACTGCGATTAAGCGACCTATGCTTAATCGTCTCATTAAAACGTTCCTCCATCGCTTTTACAAAAATCTTCTTCCCCGAAGGATTTAACAGACAACTGTTTAATCGCTTATCGAAATGACGTTCTTGTATCTCTTTCTTATTAAGAAGTTTGAAAATGACCCTGTCGACAAGAATAGGTTTAAAGATTTCGGAGATATCCAGCGCCAAAGAATAGCGCCGCTCACCGGGGGTATGCAGATAGCTGACCGTGGGATTGAGTTGCGTTTGATGAATGGCACGTAGGCACTGTGAATAGCACATCATATTTCCGAATGAGATCAAGGCATTCACTTCGTTCCGGGGTGGTTGTTTAGTACGACCTCCCATCTCAAAATCGTTGAGTATAAGATCAAACGCATCGTAATAAACCTGACGGATGTTTCCTTCGATGCCCATCAGCTCGTCGGGTGCGGAAGCCTGCTCAATACCATCGGCATAGATTTTTATCTGTTCCAATAATGCTTCCATATCTTTTCCCCGCCGGTTGTAATACTGCAGGTTTTTCTGCATGTTATAGGCCGCTCCGTGAATAAACTGCCGGGCGATTGCCATGCGCCGTTTTTTATCCTGAAAGGCTTTGGTCTGTGCCAGAATCATCCGCCCCGAAAGTAACGAGTCCCGCGGCATAAACGATCCGGTATAATTCTCGTAATAATCGAAGAAGTGCAAGGCAATATCATTTTTTCCGAGGAAATTATACAAAGCACTATTGGCATCGAGCGAACCGAAAACATAGAATTGGTCAACCGTTTCGACCGGGATATACCTCGGTTGCCCTTCTCGTTCTATACCATTTCCGTCTTCTTCCATCGGCACAAATTTCAAGGTGTTATCCTTTCGGGACAGACGACCGGGATTGAAAAGATAGTAAGTCTTTTTCATGATTTATTCTTCTCTTGAGTAACAAAAATCGTAATAGCTGCAACTCTTGCAAATTTTTGCATTGATCGTTGGTGGGCAAGATTCGTTTCCAATAAGTGATTGGATTGCAGAAAGCGCTTTCTGCAACCCCTGCCGATCTTCGTCCGAGAATAGGACTTCGTCCGTTTTACGCAGTTTGGGATATTCCAAAATCCCCGTCGCTCCATCGACACCATTAAGCTCCAGAAGCCAGAGGTAGAATTTCACTTGCCGCACATGGGCCTCTTCCACCTTGTCACTCCGTTTGATTTCGTGAATAACCTTATTCCGTGCATCGAAATAATCGATTTGTCCGATTAACGTAATGTCTTCGTATTCGGCCGATATAAGCATCTCTTCGTAGCGTTCTGCACGTTGCGGATAGGAAGTTTCGTGCAGCAACTTCCCATCGTACACCGTGTCGGAAGTATGTTCCATATTGATGCCGTTGGCGTGTAGCCAACATTCACGCGGACAAACGACATAAAGATTAATAAGCGTAGCGTTGACGTTCATTAGAGGAATTGAGTTTCATTACTATTAAACATTCTATCATTCATTCCAAAGTCAATATCGTAGAAATCTTGCCAGTGTTCAATGAACTTATATCCATATTCACTTTTTGCTTCATCAGAAAAAAGTACAATTCGTTTCTCTATTTTCTCCGTGGCAAAAATAGAAAATACAAATTTCGACATTATTCCTTGTAATATCTTCTCTTTAAATTTTTGTTCGGAAAAATCAATTCTATTTTCAATTGTATTAATATATAAATCAAAAACTTCTCTGCCGCTAATTTCTTTATTTAGATTAGGAAAAATATTGTATTTTGCTAAAAAGTCCAATTCATTATCGGAAAATATTGGGTCGAAAGAATTATCGGTAGTACCATTTACAGTAATGGGTATATTTAGAGGGATAAAACAAGTCAGATTGCGTTGTTCAATTAACAAAAAATCATTATTAACTTTCTCAAACATTAATGTCTTAATCTTCTGCTCATATTCACTAAACCCGATAGCCATTTGAGTATGATTCCAATTATTTTTTTCATCCAACACTAAATCATATAACAAGTCAAAATCTTTAGTTCGCAAAATATGTTGATGATCCTCCTTACGAAGCTTTGACCTTGTTATTTCCAGTCGCTTATCCTCTCCGTAAATGAGACTCTCTTTATTATAACTGAATAAGAATAGTTTACAATCTTTTTTGTTCACATTCCTATTTATGCGACCGGCTAATTGTTCATCACTATCCACCAAAGAAGTATCTTTAAATCCCAGGTCCATATCAATATCTACACCGGCTTCAACAACCTGTGTAGTTATAAGAAGAACTTTTTTCTTTCTGTTTTTTTTGTTTTTAAGAAAGTTAATAATCTCTTTGCGTCTGTGTTCTAAAATGGTACCGGAAAGTAAAAATATTTCATCGAAAAAGGTGTTTTTTTCTTTTACTATTTGGTAAAAATCAGAAGCGGTTTTCTTAAAAATAAATTCAATGATGGTATAGACACTTCCTTGAGGTTTTGCGTCTCCAAAATCTTTGGAACTGTAAAGTCTCGATTCTGAAAATAATAGTTCTGAAATCTCAGATAAAGTAATATGCTTGTTTTCAAGCAAATAAAAATTAAAACTCACTCTATTGCAAAAATTAGGGTTTTGAAAATAGTCTGCTTTTGCATTAGGCAATAAATAAATGAAATTATTTGCTTGATTTTTAATCACTTTCAACTTATCGAGTTTTGGCAACGTCGCCGACATTAGAATAAACTTAATATTGTATGCCGCTGCATATTTATTTATGAAGTAGATCACTTTATCCCAGTGCTTGGGGTTATAAGATTGCAGTTCGTCGATTACTACAACAGAGTTTGCAAGCCTATGTAAGATATAGTTTTCTTCTTTTCTATTCGTTTTCAGTAGATTAAAAAACTTAATATGGGTAAGTAAACAAAAGGGGAAATTGACAAATAGATTGTCTAAATAATTTTTCCTGTCTTTTCCATATTCATCATCTTCACTTTGTTTTGTTTTGATTCCTGCTTTCGAGTGTAGTTGGACGACTTCATCCTCTGTCAATCCAAATGTTTCGATAATTGATTTATACGTTTGAGTAATTAACGTAGTAAAGGGAAAAACGTAGAAGACTTTATTGAGTTTACCTTCGTATTTTTTCAAAAGTTCAATTGTCGCCAACAGCGACAAATTTGTCTTTCCTCCTCCGGTTGGAGCTTCTATATAAAAAAGGTTACTCTGATAATTTTTCCGGATATTACTTATTACTTCCACACCCATTTTCCGACGTAGCAAATTCAGATTCTTTCCACTTTCTTCTATTGGATTATTCAATTGTATTTCAAATGAATCACGATATACATCTCTATTGTAATTTCTTTTATTTTCCGCTTGGTTAATCCATTCACTATCCGATACGAAAGTATATATTTCATCAATTCTTTGAGTGGTAAGTGTTCCCAAATCTTTTATTGATAATTGACTGGAATATTCATTGGTTGCCAAATAGTCAGAAGCTGTGAGTAAAGAATAATTAAGTCGTAGGATAGAATAAAGAGCAAAAGAGTGAATGTACTTATTAAAAGCAGGGTGTTCAAATATTCTTTTAGTGTCTGATAGGGATTTTGTGATATTCGGATTTATCTCAAATTGATAGTTCTTCAAATATTTCTCCAAAGAAAATGCACTGTTGGAAAAATCTATCTCGTCAAAAAGCCTGTCATTGAATCCCTGAGAATGATGTTTTAAAATTGAATAAGAAAATAGAAGAACGGATATTGTGCCAACGCCTTTTTTCCCCTTGGGAAAAAGTTCTTCCACTTCATTGAGAAATTTAGAAATAAATATAAAAGCACTCAATGAGGAGTGGGTTGTTCCAATCGGACTATTAGGTATTTCTTTGCCTTTGAAAAAAGGGTTGTTCATCTTTTCCGGTGCGGCCTGGAAGTTTTCATTTATCTTCCCAAAGTCATGAAAGACAATTGTCTGTACAAAAAGTTTTTTTATAAAATTTCCGGAGACTTTATCATCTATATTGTTTTCAGAAAGGTATTCACTTATCAAAGCATCAATAACATTGTCGAGTTGATGCGTTTCAACCAATTGTTTGAAATACGATACCACTAATTGAACATGTTCGCTTAAAATTTCCGGCTTGGAATATTTTATATTCCAAGCCGGTGATGCATGTGCATAATACTTTTCTGCGTCAATAAGATATGCATTAACGTTTCTTGTTTCATCAATAATATCAGCAACAGTCTTATATAAGTTGCACATAGGAATCTTCGTCATTTAAATAATATAGATTCTTAAGATTATTCGCATTCTTTATCAAATAAGTCGAAAATACGAACTCACCTAAATCATATTGCATCAGTTCCAGGTCAAAATCCTTTGGCAGCCGTTCAAAGTATATAAAGGGCAAATCTTCTATCGTTTCGCCCGAAAAAATATCCGGTTCGGGAATATCTAAGTTTTCCTTAATTACATAGTTTTTCAAAAAGACAGTTTTTATTTTAATGCTTCCAGTAATTTCTACTTTTTTTTTAAAACTATATTCTTTGCAACTTGATTTTTCCCACCAAGCCGAAAACTCATTCTTTCCAAAATAGGGAATAAATTCACTTTGAGCATTCGATAGGTAATTCAATAGTTTCTTATGATACTCATTCGTTAGATTCAATAGCATAAATATTCTGTATTGTGGATTGACAAGTGTCATTTCCTCTGTGAGAAAATTAGCACCTTTATTCGCATATCCGACAGTATTGGAGTATTTGATATTGGTTTTCGGATAATTCCCTTTTTCGTCGTCCAAAGGCTGTACTCCTAATTTTAAATCTCTGAAAATCTCGTAATAATGCGGGAGTTTTCCTTTCTGCGTATAACCTTCTAATCCTATAATTGCTCCCAAAATTCCCCAAATAGCAGGTTTGTGGATAATATTATAAGAAAGATTGACCGTATTATTTGTGTCGGGTTTCCGAAAAAAACCAAAGTCAGCTTTTAGGTCTATTGAAATAAGTTTTTCCATATTTAATTAAACATTAAATAGTTATTAAACACTCGTTATAATTCAATAAACTTGCTATTTTTCGGCTCGTTAATAATCTTTGTTATTTCTTTATTGTAATACAGTTCTATTTTCTCTATCTCGGCAGCAATATGCTCTTCTGACAAAAGATTTTGTAATTTTTGTAAATCAATCTCTCTTTGCTCGTTTACATCGACTAATTCTACCAAAGATGGGAGTACCAACTTAGAATCGGATTTTAGTTGAATCCAAAGTAACAACTCGTTTTCCGTACCCGATTTAGCTGCAGAATCATAGTAAGTTGCTCCATTTCGTAATCCTTCTTTTAGTTTTGATATATCATCGTCTGTCAGTCCTATACCGTCCACTCTTTCCACATCATCGGCAATGTTTTTTGGATTCACGGAAAAATGATGAACATAGTGCCCTTCCTCAAGCCTTGATTGAGTTCCGAGCGTTGTCATGGTACTGTCGGCGCTTCCTTCATTAGAGTTTCGGAAAGGCGACATAATCTGTTCCGAATAAATTACATTTTCTCCAAAGCGGTTTACTCCATGGGTAATTTGACAGGTACCATGTATAGAAATGTTAGTTTTACCTGCATAGGTCCCACCAAATAGACGTACATCAAGACAAGTCAGAATGTTTTTTAAAACCTCTAACCTCAACTTTGTCTTATCTGTTTCTTGAAACTTGCCGAAATTAAGTTCATAAGTTTCATCCAACGAACGTGGTGACATTGTCTCTGTTAGTGACTTGAAATAAAATACTTTTTCTTTTAGAACCTTTTTCCAATAATTTCTTATGGAATATTTTAAGGCTTTGTCGGTTGCATAAACGGTTCCGTTAGGCAATTTGCGAGGTTGTCCCGAAAAGTCGGCGTTGTAGTTAGAGTTTACAGATTTGATAATGGCACAGCCATACACGCGATTTGAAAATTGATTAGCCATATTACTATTTTTTTTATTGTTTAGAATTATTACTGAATAATTGATTTTTTGCGAACACACCCGAAAGCAGTTCCGGCAAAAGATGTTTTATGTTACTCTGTGTATCATAGCTTAACACAAAAGCAGCAACCCGTTCAAAATTTTTTGAAAAATTCTCGTGTTTGTAGCGAGCAAAATCATTGGAAATTGCCTGTTTTAATTCTGTGCATTTTGCTTTTTGCAGATAGGGTTCCAACAATTGATAACTATTGTCATCGGATTTGCTTTTTTCTAAAATGTAGTAGATAACCTGCCCTGCTGCAAAAGCGAATTCGGCATCAGAAGCATCCTCTATTTTTGCCGTTTCGTTTGTCAATTCATCTACAAACTTTTGATAAGATTCTAATTTACTTGCCATATTTATAGTGTTTTTGGAATTAAAAAAATCATATATACTATACCAAATGTTTAGCTTTTCTTTTACACCGTATCCATTTCCTTGCTTTATGTCGTCTTTTATTCCATTGAAAACCATTTCGTCAAACATATTTCCATCTACTGCTTGTCGTTGTGATTTATAAACAAAGTCATAAACCGCTTTTCGGAACTTCGAATAAGCGATAAAGGTTAAGTCTTTTTTCTCATAATCATCCTTATTTAAATCACCGAAATAGTCTAATTTCAAATACTTATTTTGCAATAGCTGTTTAAAAACCACTTGCTCAAAGTAAAAAACATCATTGATTTTAGGATAGTGTTTTAACTCTTTTTTGTCTTTTTCCTTAATTTCAAAAAGGTTTTGTATTTGCGCTTCCAACACATATTCAAACCTGCTTACAAAGTCGAAGTCCTTAAAAACTAATCCATCTTTGGTGTTTACCCAGTAGAGCAAATAATAATTGTCCAAATCTTTTTGATATATTTTCAAGAGCTTCTCTATAATTTCCTTATAACCCAACTTAAATCCACTTTCTTGAAAAAGATTTATCATTTCATGTTGTAGCTCCTCCTCATAAACAAATATTGGCAGTGGATTGGGTAACGTTTTATTGGGCAATAGATTTTGAAAATCATTCAGTAGTTTTGCATCAATATTTGAGATTCGACCACTTATATCAAAACTTGCCGTTTGGTGCATTAAAAATGGTTTATTGGCATCAAGCGTACTCATAAAATTACTTGCACCATAAATAATGCCTTTTTCATTAGGATTTGTATTGTAGGTATTCGTCAAAAAAAGCCTATGATTCAAGTATTTTTTATGAAATTCTCCATATTCTTCTTTAGGAACACTCAGATAAAATATGATGTAATCGGAATCATCTAATTCCTTATAAGCTATCAAGTTTTTCTCTACTTCAGATATTTGTTTTTTTAGAGTCTCTTTTTCAATGCTTTTTTTCACCGATTGTAATTTCTCTTTTAGCAAAACTACTTTTTCTGTCAGTTCTTCTCTTTTTTTCGAATTTTCAGTCTCTATTTTTGTAATCAAAGATGAAAACAAATCCTGTGTGAAAAACAATTTAAATATTTCATATCGGAAAGCGTCATCGGTATTTTCAAAAAGAGCAAATGCTTTTTCAAAATAACCGTCAAAGCGTTGATAAATCTGTACTTTATTTTTTTCTTCATTTTTCTTATACTTCTCCCCCCCTCTCAAATGCTCTCTTTTAAAAGCAACACAAAAGGGCGAACAGGAATGAATGGCTTTTGTAGGTAAATCAAAACATTTGTTTGTGTCAATACACCACGAATTTTGATGCAAAAATTTACATTGATTTAAAAAATCGCTTGGAGATGCTTTGAGTTTTTTGGAATAAATCTCGCATTGATAATTTTCCGTATCTATTTTTACGGTATTATCAATCGACACCATGTCCAATTTTATATGCAAACCTTCCTTAGGCGCAGAGCCTAAATTTTTGAACCGCTCATCAACATTTTCTGTAAAATTTATTATCTCCCGTATCATTTATTTTTATTTTCCAGTTTAACATCAAAATTAAGCAATATATTACTTATATTATTACGCCAAAAATTAGAGTCTTCCCAGGACAAAACAACATCTATTGGCATCCTCTGTTCAAGAAGTTCGCAGGACTTTCCATTTCATATTAAACAACGCATCTTCTTCAAAAAGAACATGCCCTTCTTCTATAGAATAATCTTCTTTCATATTGAGTATGTTTTTCGGCAAAAATACAATATATTTT
>BDEJ01000034.1 GCA_001653155.1 Porphyromonadaceae bacterium H1 | reverse complement strand
TGTTTTTCGGCAAAAATACAATATATTTTCAGAAAAACAAAATCAAATGAATATAAATTGTTCAAATACAATTTTACATCTCAAAATAATTTACTACTTTTGTTATAAAATAATTGTACCATATTTGGAATTGAAACAATGAGTATAAGTTGTTTAGCAAAGCCCTTTTTTGTATATTATTTAGTACAAAATTAGGGCTTTCTACTTTTTCACAATTTATCCTTTTCCTTTGTAGCATTTTAACAGAAAATTTCAATAAATTACCTATCTCTTCCACCTCGAAGAAGTTTATGTCTTCTTTCTCACCATGCCGAAGCCCATACTTCCTTTTTCACCGACTCCGGCTTCGTAGAGAATTTTCATCAGCTCCACCGGGGCTGTTACCCGAAAACGGCACATGAAGCCCCGTATACGCGTTTGTTGGGGCGTACCCGACTTGATGGTTATGAGAACCGATTTCGGTTGAGACAAAACGGTAAACTCAAAATCGAAGTCTGCAGGAAAATCCTTGCCGCTGAAAGCCTTATACTTGTTAAGTAAGTTATTGCGGATGGATTGAGCTGCTTCCGGATCGGTAGGATTGAGGTAATCTACTTTTCCGTTTCGGTAACGTGAGATACAAACAGGCGAAAGCGTTTCGAAATCCATCGATTGAGTGAATGAAGGGGGAGGAAGGACTTCTATCTGCTGAACCCTGAAACGCACATTGACATTGCGCAGTCCCAACTCGAAAGTCTGTTCGCGAAACACGCCCTGAATAAACTCCTGCGTACTTCGTTCGGGGAGAAAGGAGATAAACCAATCTACCGTATCCGAAAGAATATGGATACAATTACCTTCCACCCGGTATTGCGGAATCTGTAAACGAGAGAAGGTAAAGAGTTTGAACGGTCGTCCGGATTCGAGTCGGAAACCGTTATCGTGCAGCCAAGCCGAAAATGCAGCATCCGATCTCGATAAAATTCGGTAAATGGCCGCAGAGCACTCGTAAAAATAGTCAAAAGGAAGGCGGCTTCCGAAGGCATGTTTGTCAACGGATAATGTGAGTTTAAAGCGCATAGTATTTTATTTAAGCATCATAGTATCAGCTCATAAAGAAGAGTTGACATTTTCTTACAGAAGATGATATGCGGATCTCAGGCTCAGTTATTCCCACTCGGGGAATTGCGTTCGATAGAGATCAAGGGAAGCAATTTTTTGCATATCATCGTCATCCAACACGAAATCAAATATTTCGAGGTTCTCCATCATGTGATACTTCTTCGAGCTTCGGGGGATAACAATGATGCCTCGCTGATAGTTCCAACGGAGGCTTACCTGCGCAATTGTTTTGTTGTATTTTTCTCCGATTTCTTTTAAAGTTTGGTTGCAAAAGTGGCTGTTACGTCCTTCGGCCAAAGGCGACCAGGCTTCCATTTGGATACCAAGCTTATTAAGATTTTCGCTCGCTGCGCCTTGCTGAAAAAAAACGTGCGACTCAATCTGATTGATAGCCGGCGGCAGCGAAGCATAGCTTAGGAGCTCTTCCAAGTGATGGGGTTCGAAATTGCTGACGCCGATGGCGCGAATTTTTCCTTCCTTATAAAGCTCCTCCATAGCCTTCCAAGAGCCTTTTACATCACCTCGAGGGCGGTGGATGAGATAAAGGTCGAGGTAATCAGTGCCCAGTTTATCCAAACTAAGCTGAAAGGCTTTCTTAGCCTTATCTTTTCCGGCATCGTCGACCCAGAGTTTGGATGTGAGAAAAAGCTCCTTACGATCGATGCCGCTTTGTTTGATTCCGGCGCCTACAGCCTCTTCGTTGCGGTAGACTTTGGCCGTATCGATAAGGCGGTAACCGCAGGTAATAGCCTGTGCAACATAATTGCTACAAGAAGGGCCCGACAACATGCAGGTCCCAAAGCCCAATACGGGCATCGAAATACCGTTATTGAGGCGTCGAGTCTCGATCTGAGGGGTAGTAAAATGCTTCGCCGGATCTGCGAGATCCGCAGCAAAAGAAGGTGCAGCAAAAGTATTACGGGTAGCGGCAAAACCAAAACAAGCCAATGAGAGAGCGGTCTTAGAGGCATTCTGAAGGAAGCGACGCCTTCCGATGCCGTTTTGTTTTTTCTTGGTATCCATAGCAGTTATTTCATTAAGGTATTTTCAGATATTTTTCAGTTGCAAAATTAGAAATAATTTCGATTTAAACAAACAAAGAAACATATTTTGATTATATCATATTAGACAGGTAATTTTCGGGCATATTGAAAGACTTTTCCAAAGCGACTGAAGTGACTTTTCGGTTCAATAACGTCTAATCTTTGACGCCTTATCTCTTTTCTAAAAACAGCAAAGAGGCTGCTCCGAAACATTTCGGAACAGCCTCTTTCTAACATAAAACCAAGAGAGGAGAAAGATTTATTGAATTACTTTCATCTCCGTACGGCGATTTTGTTGGTGTTCTTCTTCAGAGCATTCAACTCCGTCTTTACATTTATTCAGCAAGCGTGTCTCTCCGTATCCAACAGACACGATGCGCTTGGGATCAATTCCTTTTTCAACGAGATAGGCTTTGACGGCATCAGCGCGTCGTTGAGAGAGGCGCAGGTTGTATTGCTCGGATGCGCGAGAGTCGGTATGCGAAGACATTTCGACGCGTACTTCGGGGTTCTCGCTCAGATAACGGAACAAGCGTTCCAGTTCGGGACGGGCATCGGCGCGGATAGTAGCCTGATCGAGATCGTAGTAAAGGTTCTTGAGAATGATAGCTTCGTTAACTTCAACCTTGGTGAGATATATGTTGTGCTCTACGACGGGCGTTATATTCGGATCATATTGTCCTTTTTCAAAGACTTTTTGTTCCGACGGAAGGCAACTGGGAGCCGTAGCGGCTATACTGTAGCTGTTGTCGGCCCGAAGTGTAAACTGATATTCACCTTGAGTGCCGGCCATAAATTCCTGAACTTGCTCATTGCTACGGTTCTGAAGATTGATTTTAGCTCCAGGTATAGGCGTCGTGGTATTGGCATAGAAGACTTTTCCTCGGAGTACATAGTCCAGTTTGGGCTCGGGTTCAGGCTTGGGAGCAGGAGCCGATTCTGTTTGAGTTTGAACGGGGGGAGGAGGCGGAAGCAACATCCGTTCCTTGGCGCAGATGCGGAAACTGAGGGAAGCAAAGACTCCAAGTGAGGCCATGTCTTTTTGAGCTCTTACGTATTCTTGAGGTCTGTCGAGATTGAGCATATTTCCGTAGGAAGGATTCACGCGCTGCGCGTAAGGAAGCTTGAAGGCGTGTAGGTAATAGGCTCCTGCGCTGATGCCAAACCAAGAATTGAAGAAATAGGAAAGCCGTAGCTGACCTTTAAGTGCAAGTGCAGCCTCTCTGTTGTATCCGCTAAAACTGTATACGTCGTGCTGCTCAACAGCTCCCGAATTTAGTCTTTTTGTTCCCTTTATACTGGCATTGGCACCGGTGAAGGATGCCATTCCAACGCGGGTATTTAGCTCGACGTTGAAAGGAGTGCAACAGTTTGCCGGGAGACGGAAATTTGGTCCAAAACCGACAAATATACGGCTAAGCGGATTGTTGTTGGCTCTGATGGCTGATTCGCTATCGAAATAACGGGTCACATCCTTAAAGGTGAAGTTATGCCGACTGTTGTTGCGGAAGTAGTCGGCATCGATTCCGAGACCGAACCAACGCCAGTAGTGGTCGATTCCGAGACGGATATCGTAGCCGTTATCGAGCTTACTATAGTCTCCAAGAGAGGGAGTCGTGATGAGGTCGTAGCCTCCTCCGATGTTAAAAAGCCAGTTTCGATTCGGACATGAGTTATCGGCCCGCTGCGCAGATGCGTTAAAAACGCTCCCGGCAAAGAGTAAAAACGCCAAGATCACTGTGTTTCTGTGGGTTGTTTTCATACTTGATTTGTTTTGATTGGTTAATAGATTTTTGAGGAATAGCTGAGATTGCTTTTCATGAGCAGGAAAAATCAGCCACACAAAGATATTTATATTTTTTTAATATGAACAACTTTTTATTAAAAAAATCTCTTTAAATTTTCACTTTCGAAACAAGCAATTCAAAGACGAGGCCGAGAGTATGTTATTGCAAAGCTTTCCGGTATTTTGAAGCTGTAACCACCCGATATGAACGACAAAACTTTAGGCTCCTCAACAAGGAAAAAGGTATTGTGTTTCCCGGTTGTATCGGGGCACAAGGGAGGTAGTATCGGGAGTCAGACAAAAACGGATATCCTCTTCGAGCCCGAGACGAACGAGACGTTGAGGATGTTCCGCAGAGGTCATAAACTCAAAAGGTGATTCAGCAGCTTCGAGCCAGAGTTTCCAGGCAAGCATCGCAGCATCCGAAGCAAGAATGATGTCCATTTGGCTGCTTATAAGCGCCTCTGCGAGGGCCCCGGCAAAGAGGCAGTCCTCAACACAAAAACGTCCGTTCCATCCGGCACAACAAACAAGAATGTACGCCGATTGGCTGTTGATGATGTAGCGAAGGGTAGCACTGAGATTCGAAAAACCTGCCACAATAAGGTCAGAGGCTTGAGAGGCCGCCTTGACACAGGCTGTTCCGTTAGTTGTTGTCATGACAATATGCTTACCTGCGACACGCTCGGGAGTATATTCGAAAGGCGAATTACCCAAGTCGGCAAAAGAGGGCTTCTGTGCATTACGTTCGGCAGCGATCAGATAGCCCTGAAAGCGGGCCTGCAAAGCTTCGTCAATACTTGCCACAGGAGATATCGAGGCCGCTCCGGAAGCAAAAGCACAACAGATCGACGTAGAGGCACGCAAAATATCAACTACTACTGCAAGACTTTCATTTTGGGAGTCAAGGTAATGAGGAATGAGGGAAGGAGCCAAACAAACATCGAATTTTCTCATGAGTTTCCGGGAGCAGAATCGGGATTCTTAATCTGTTTGATGCGTGTTTTCTCACCTACAATCCAAACAATGTCCTGTTGCTGAAGCAAGGTATCGGGAGGTGGATTGGGAAGGCGCAGGTCGTCGCGCTCGAGCCCAATAATGATTCCGTTTGTTTTCTCTCGGATACGGCAGTCTTTTATGGACAGCCCGTCGAAATGGTTGTGAACGTCGACCACAAATTTTTCAAGAACAATATCATCCACGTCGTAGTTGGTGCCAGGCAGATTTTCTTTTTCCTCAAGCACCGGACGGAAAGCCTGAGCCTGTTCGTCGGAAGCAATGAAGCCGATGTGATCGAAAGGCAAAATTTTAGCATCGGGGCCGGGTGCAAAAAAAAGCTTCTCACCTCGCTTGATGTAAACCAATCCGATTCCGTAGCGATCGGTCCAGGAGAGTTCGCTAAGTTTTCGTCCGACATAAGCAGCATCCTGCGGAACAATCAGGTCAACAAGATGCGCATCCCATGTAGAGAGATTTTCTTTGGAAGCAATACGATGACGAACGGAGGAGCTCTCAGCTGCAGCCTGTTGGCGAGCTTGTTCGGCGATCTCACGGCTGTTGAGATTGGAAATAAAACGCCCTTCGATGTGTCCGTAGAATTTTTTTATATGTTTGGAGAAAAGCACAATGGTCACGATGGTAAGCGGCACCACAATGAAGGCTGATGCAAGCGTGGAAAAAGTGTAGGCAACCAGATAACCTAACAAAAACATACCGAGGAAAATACGAGAGCTTTCAATAATGAGTAAGGGGCCATTTTTGTAGCTTTCGTGAGCCCAAAGCTCCCGATAAGCCATATCGTTATGTTTTCTGAACATCAGAGCCCACAAGAAAGGCAAGGCAACAAGCGAAGTCAGAGCAAAAGACAGCACACGAGCCGTAAGTTCATTCGGTAAAGCAGTCATCAAGAAAGGCAAGAGCAACCTGACGCCCATAACCATAAGCGCAAAACTCACGGTAGCATTGGTTATCAGGGACGAGAGGGTCATGCGCACAAAATGCCTCCATTCGCTCTCAGCTTGTATGGTTTGCATACCGGCAGCGTATTTCTCGATGCTTTGTTGCAAGCGCAGGGGCATGATGCGCTGAATGAAAGCATACATCTTGTCGGAATACTTAACCATGTAGGGCGTGGTAAAGGTCGTGACGGCCGAAGCTCCCACCGCAACAGGAAAAAGGAAGTCACTGATTACACCAAGCGACATTCCAAGGGTAGCTACGATAAAAGCAAATTCACCAATCTGAGCCATGCTCATTCCTACCTGCACAGACTGCCGCAAGGACTGCCCCGAAAGAATAGCTCCGGCCGTAGTAGCAAAAAACTTCCCGAAGATAGTGAGCAATGTTACTACCAGCACAATCCATCCGTATTCGACGATGATATTGGGGTCAATCATCATACCTACGGATACAAAAAACACAGCTCCGAAAAGGTCTTTAACGGGTTTGAAGAGGTGCTCAATTCTTTCGGCAGAAGTTGTTTCGGCTAATATCGATCCCATAATAAAAGCTCCTAATTCAGCCGAAAAGCCTACCTGCGTGGCAACAACCACCATCACCAGGCAAAGGCCAATGGAAAGTATGAGGTAGGTTTCGTCGTCGAGCAGTTTCTTGACTTTCTTCAGCAAAGTCGGGATGATGAATATACCCATTAAGAACCACAGAATGAGGAAAAACAAGAGCTTGCCTATGGTAAAAAGCATTTCCGTTCCTTCAAAGTGCTGCGTTACGGCTACAGTGGACAGTAACACCATGAGCAGGATGACCACAATATCCTCGACAACCAAAACACCGAACACAATGCGGGCGTAGTTTTTTGTTTTTACGCCTAAATCATCGAAGGCTTTCAGAATGATGGTCGTTGACGAACTGGCCAGCATCCCTCCCAGGAAAAGACAATCCATGGTAGACCAGCCAAGGGCTTTTCCCGTAAAGTATCCGGCCAGAGTAATGAAAACAATCTCAAAAAGAGCCGTTATGGAAGCTGAGCCTCCTACCCGCACCAGTTTTTTGAAACTGAATTCCAGGCCGAGGCTGAAGAGTAGAAAGATCACTCCAATTTCCGCCAGCGTTTTTACATTTCCTAAATCGACCACCGAAGGAGTAAGGGAGAGATGCGGCCCCACGAAAAAGCCGGCGATGATGTAGCCTAAAACCAAGGGTTGCTTCAGTTTCCGAAACAAAAGAGTTACGGAAGCTGCAACGATAAGAATCAAAGCCAAATCGGAAATAAGCGGAGGTAGATGACCAATATGGGCACTCTCTGCCGAATGACTCAACATTTGCTCCGACTGGACACGAAGGGTATCAAAGCTTTGTGTCAATGTATCTTGAAACTGAGATAAAGTATTGCTCATAAAGTAAAAAATTAGCCAAAACAATAACAATCAGCCCTCTTGGAGCATTCGAGCGACCTCCTCGCCTAATTGTAAACAAGCCTCGTAGTTATCCTTTTCCAAACTGTATTTTTGCTCTACAGGGGCGGAGGCCAACTGCCAGTTCATTTTCTCTCCGAAAGCCGTCATGCGTTTCACGGCTGCACTTGCCCAAGCATAGGTTCCGAAACAGGCGAAAATTCGATTTTTAAGGCCTCGAGATTCTATTTTACGCAGCAGTGCATCAAGTTCGGGATGCAATTCGTTGTTGTAGGTCGGACTTCCCAAGATCAAAGCTTTGTAGGTAAACACATCACGCAAGATTTCCGAATGGTCCGATTTGGATACATTGTGTATAATAATTTTCCGAATCCCTTTTGCGGACAAGCCTTGCTCCAAAGCCTCGGCCATCAACTCGGTGCCTCCGTACATCGATCCGTAAACAATCACAGCTCCCTCAGGGTCTCCTTCGTAGCGGCTCAAGCGGTCATACAAAGCAAATACTTCGTCCTTATAGCAAGTCCAAACCGGTCCGTGAGTACTGCAAATATAATCAAAGGGTAAGGATTTTATTTTCCGAAGGGCTTTCTGAACCGGCGCTGCGTATTTGCCTATGATGTTGGCGTAATAGCGGATCATCTCCGGCCAGTATTTATCGATATCCATTTCGCTATCCAGGACAGCTCCGTCGAGTGTAGCGAAACAACCGAAGGCATCCCCCGAAAACAAAATGCGACTGCTTCTGTCGTAAGTGATCATCGTCTCGGGCCAGTGTACCATGGGAGCCATGTAAAAGCAAAGCTCATGTTTACCCAGCACAAGCACTTCTTCCTCTTTAATTTCGAGTAAAGCGCTATTTATACCGTAAAAGCCTCGAAGCATTTCTAAAGTCTTGCGGTTTCCCACAATGCGCACATCGGGGTAATACTTCCGAAGAATAGCTATAGCTCCGGAATGATCGGGTTCAATATGGTTTATAATCAGATAATCAAGCTCTCGTCCTTGCAATTGGGCTTGCAACTTCTCGATAAAGAGCGGTGTCAAAGACAAATCCACCGTATCTATCAGAGCTGTTTGCTCGTCCATTATCAGGTAGGAATTGTAGGAAACTCCCTGAGGCAAGGGAATGATGTTTTCAAACAGGGATTTTTGACGGTCGTTTACCCCGACATAGAAGACATCGGGAACAATCTCAATGGGTTTAAACATATAAAATTTCTTTTGCAAAAAGCGTAGAAAGGGTCGGGATTAAGTTTAACAATCGGTATTTTCCTTCATCAGGAAACGGGCAATTCGCCGGGTTTGCTGCGACAATAACAGCTCACGGCCCGAAGTTGTTCGTTCAATTACCTCTTTCTTCCAACCTCGTATGGTAAGCAGCTCAAGGCCGGAGTTATAACTAACCTTGAAGTCGTTGGCCAGCTCGTCCAAAGCGTCGGAGAGTTGACGGGTATTATCCATGCAGACCGAAATGCTCACAGCCGAACTCTGCACCAGCGATACTTTGATCCGATGCTTATTCAACACGGCAAAAAGTCCGGATAAACTTTCCTCCAGGACGAAAGAAAAATCACGGGGACGCATAGTTGCCAGTACTTGATTTTTTTTCAGAATCAACACCGGCACATCAATGGGCGGAGCCGCTTCGCCGATTACCGAGCCAGCCTCGTCCGGTGCAGCAAAGGGGCGTACATAAAGAGGTATTTTTTTATTTCGGAGCGGCTTAATTGTTTTCGGGTGGATGACCTGAGCGCCGCTATAAGCCAGCTCGACAGCGTCGTAATAAGTCAAACGAGGAATGAGCACGGTATCGGGAAAGATACGAGGATCGGCATTCAGAATCCCCGGGACATCTTTCCAGATGGTAACACTCTCGGCATTAAGCAAATTGCCGACCACAGCGGCCGAATAATCCGAACCTTCGCGTCCGAGGGTTGTCGGGTCGCCTTTGCTGTTGGCTGCAATGAAGCCCTGGGCAACATACACGGGACAGCGGGAAAAATCAAGCGCTTGAGCAAAACGTTTCTCCGAGTCCTCCATACGAACGTTAGCCTCGCGGAAATTGCTGTCGGTTACCAAGAGTTTGCGCATATCCAGAAACATATTACCGACACCGGCTTCCAAGAGAAAAGAGGAGACAATGCGGGTAGAAATCAATTCGCCGTAGGATACCAAGTGGTCGTAGCAACGGTCGTAGTCGTCGCCAATCGCCTCCTGCACATAATTCCGCAGTTCATGAAACAAAGTATCTATTTGTTCAAGAGCAGGTTCAGGAGTTTCAAAAAGCTCAGCGATGATTTTTTTATGATAATCTTCCACTTCACGAAGCTTCTCAAGAGCTGCTTCCCGATCCGTTTTCATAAAGTGTGCAAGCACTTCCTCCAAGGCATTGGTGGTTTTCCCCATAGCCGATACGACAATAAACAAAGGTGTAGCGGAAACAGCTTTTACAATAGCAGCCATGTTACGAATACCCTCCGCCGAACGTACCGAAGCTCCCCCAAATTTGTAAACTTTCATACGATAAATGAATCTGTTTTTAATCGTCGTATAAAATGCGTATGAGAATATTTTCAGGCCGGTAAAGCCATTCGTTTACATACTTATTTCATACAAGATGATATTTATTCCTTTAAAAACATCGTAGTCTCAGAAAGACGGAAACGACATAAAAAAACAGCCCGAAACACATTCCGGACTGGATAAAAAACCGCATTGACTACAATTGAGAAAACTCCTGATAACAGGATTTGAGGCGTTGGTCTTCTTTGTAATCTGCCGTTCACGATTGAATACCCCGAAGGGCGCAGCCCGCCATTAAAAACCAGACGTATCTCATATTAAAATTAATGTTGAGTTTTCCAATCTCAAATCAATGCGGCTATTGGTAAAATATATTTTAGTTATGACTACTCGTTAGTATCACAGCACAAATATACAACTTTTCTTTTGAAAAGAAGCAAGGTTTCGGGTGTTAAAAAAGTTCAACAAATCCTCTCATTGATACCTTCAATGTAATCCAGCAGCTCCTTACGTCCGCTGCGTTTCTCGGACGAGGTCAGAAAGAAAGGTGGAAGCTCTTCCCAGTCTTCCTGAAGCTTTTTCATGTAAGCATCTGTATTCTCTTTCAACCTGGATTGCGAAAGCTTATCCGTTTTGGTAAAAACGAGGGCAAAAGGAACTCCCTGTTCACCCAGCCAGGCCATAAAATCGACATCTATTTTTTGAGGAGCGTGGCGGCTATCAACCAACACAAAAAGACAGGTAAGCTGCTCCCGATAAAGGATATAGCTATCTATTATCTGCTTCAAACGCTCGCGTACGGCCTTTCCGGCCGTAGCATAACCGTATCCCGGCAAATCGACCAGATGCCATTCTTCATTGATAAGAAAATGATTGATAAGCAAAGTCTTTCCGGGTTTCGATGAAGTCATGGCCAGGCTCTTACGATTACATAACATATTGATGAGTGAAGACTTACCTACATTCGAACGCCCGATAAAAGCATACTCCGGAAGCGATGTAGCAGGACATTGACGGTAATCGGTGTTACTCACAACAAATTCGGCAGATTTTATTTCCATAATGAGCTTTACTAACGAAAACAAGGCAAAGATAGGAACAATATACGAGAAAAGTCGCTTGAATTGGGAAAACTTACATTTCCATGGGGCAAAGGGAATCGGCAAAAAAAGACAATAGCCCCTCGGAAGAACTCTACCGAGGGGCTATGAAGAAATCCAAGGGGATCGTAGGGAAACTTACTTAGCCGTTTCCGTTTCGCCGGTAGTAGGCGAATGCCGCTTGAGGTACTTCCACTGCTTCTCGCCGGTACACTGAAGCTCATATTCCCAGACTATGTTTTGACTACTCGTACGACTGGGATCGGAATAAATTGTCAGCGTAATACGGGCTTTCTGGTCAATTCCGCTTACTTGCATCGGGGCATCGGGGAATTTCAGGGCCAAATACACTTGCAGCGCTTCCACGGTACGCGCATCCATAAAGGCGACTTTTTCGGCCGTAGTTCCCGAAGCCGGATAGCTTGTATCTTTGGATCTATCCGACTCACGGTAAGTAACATTCTTATATTTTGCATTGCATCCGTAGAAAAACTCAGAATCGGGATAGGGTTGTAAAGCGGGATTTTCGATGGCTTGGTGAGTTTTTACATAATCGGCCAGAACCTGATAGTCGGCTGCTTCGAAACTAATCACTATCGTGGGATCAAAAACCCATTTTTTCCCGGTTTCCGTCTTCGCAAAAATAAATTGCCCTTCGCGCTGCTCTATGATGTATTTCGGGAGCATAACCCAACCCGTTTCACCAAGAGTAAAGACAGAACTACGTGCAGATACTCCTTGAGAAGTATAAAACTTATAACGAATGAGTTTCACACTCCCGGCTTTAGCATAGGGATATTGCAAGTTTAGCCAAATAGGAATGTAGTATTCGGGCCGAACTTTGTCCGAGAAGTTTTTATACTTACCGGGTTCATCCTTTCCGGTTCCCATGGCAAGATAATCGGCATCCACCAAGCTGTATTTATCGGTATTGGCTATTTGAGTCGTATCGTAAACTCCGGTGTTAAATTTATAACTCACCAAAGCCGAAGCTCCGGGATCAACCGTATAATACTTGGAGGCAAGCAAATAAGGTATCAGGTCGGCAGCCGAAAGTTGTTCCGAGAAATTTTTATATTTTGCCAGATCAGCGGCTTTCAGGGAGTCTTCCTTGTTTTTGTTCAGCCGGAGGGCTTTGGCAATCTCGGTGTAGTCGGCATCCGTCAAACTGTATTGATAAGCCGTTTTATTTTGCACTTGGGTCAATTCGTCGAGTCCTTTGAAGTTTGCTTCGTTGTAATCGTAGCAGGAAGCAAAAACAATTGCAACACAAGCAAGGGACAGAAAAATATATTTTTTCATTTCGGTTATTTTTTCGGTTTTTGTTTAGAATTTAACTTTCAGCGAAACGGAATAGGTTCTGAGGAAGCCATAGATAACAGAAACATTTTTCCAATCGCCGGTATTTTCGACCTGCGGTGTCAGGTAGCGGGCATCAGCAATGTAGTGCTGATTCAAAAGGTTGTTCACATTTCCGATGAGTGAAGCATCAAGTCCTCCCAATTTGAAGCGATAGCTGGCAAAGAGGTTCATTTCGCCGGCATCAGGTATGCGGAAAGGCGTTTTGTAGGTATAACTTCCGCCGGCATTAGGTACGGAAATGTTGTATCCGGCATAGTTGCGTCCGTAGAAGAAATAATCGACACCCAGATTGAGCGCTTCGTCGAAAAGACGGTAGCTGACACCCAGTTTAGCTGTAGTTTGCGCCGAATTCCCCACTTTCACTCCTGTGAGATCTATCTCTACTTTGTGAAGGTCGCTTTGGTCTTCCACGATCTTGCTCCCAGTAGTAGGTTGTCCGTTGGCATCGTAGATATATCCCACGGCTTTACTGTCCCAGATCCAATCGCCAAGCGATAGCATACCGGATATCTCAAGACGCTTCAAGGGACGGTAGGAGAAATCGAGCTCCACGCCTTGGTGACGGGCATCCACTCCCCGTAAATTGATAAAGGCATTTTTATCGTCACCATAAGCACGCGTCATGGTCTTGTCCATCCATTTGGTGTAATAGAGGTTGAGGTTAGCCGCCAAATAACGCGAACGGAAACCGTATCCTACTTCGGCAGAGAAGGATTTTTCATTCACCGCATTTTTATTCACGGCATTGCTGGTATGAATCGTGGTAAAATAACCTCCGCTCATAAAGGGTGCACGGGAAAGATAGCCTGTATTGAAGAAAACGTTGTGGTGTTCGTCGATGTTGTAGTTGGCTCCTCCTTTGAGGTTATAACCAATGAAACTTTTAGCTTCGGAGCGTTGTGCGTCACCGCTGTAATAAAAGCGATCTACCTTCCAATAAAGACTGTTCGAGGCTGAGGCGGATAAGAACACACTCAAAGGCCCTTTGTTGTACTCTCCCTGTGCAAAAACACCCTGCTGCATTACATAGCCGGTATTGTTTCGATACACAATATCTCCTTCCACGAGTTTTTGGTTTACAAAGTCGGGGTTATTCTTTTTCAATGGATCGAAGACGTTTTTACGCGAAGGGTCGACAAAGAATTTGCCAGCCATCAAATCAACGATATAGGCGTCGTGCAGACCTTCGTAGTAACGCAAGTCAAGGCCTCCGTAAAAATCGATATAAGAAGCTAAACGCGTAGTATAGGTGGAAAGTAATCCTACCCATACGTGGTTGTTACGCGACTCGGTAAGCACAGCTTGAGAACCGTTGGGGTTCTCGCTATTCTCGCGTTGCAGAATTCCGTAGTCCACATATCCGGTCAGGGGGTTGCGATATTGGGTATTCATCAGGCCGGTACTGGTATTGGTACCGTAAAGGTTGTTGTAGGATGTACCGCGCCACGAACGTCCTCCTCCATCGCCCAGCGACAGATAAGCGGCTGTGGAAAGGCTGGATTTCTCGTTGATCGTCCAAGCATGGTTGAGGGATATTTGAGGTTTGTGGTAACGGTTTCTGTTAGGTATCACCCGGCGGCCATCGGTTCCGAATCCGTAAGTCGGATTGAAACGGTATCCGTCTTTCAGTTTTTGCCATTCGGGAATGAGAAGCATATCACCGTTGTAACGTTGGTTGTGCCACTGCATATTACCAAAAGCCGTAAGCGAGAGCTGATGATCGGCATTGATGATTTTGGAAATATTAGCAAACCATGTATAAGCTTCGAATTCGGTACCGAGGATGTAACCGTTGCCCCATGTTTTGGCACCAAGCAAAGTCATGGCCCAGCCTTTATCATTCAGTCCGGTAGAAATATTAAATCCTATTTTGTTGTATCCGTCGTTGCCCACGGTATAAGAGAAAGCACCTCCACGGCGGGCATCGGTCGAGCGGGTAACGATGTTGATGGAACCTCCGATGGAAGGAGCTGCTACCTTAGAAGCTCCCAAGCCGCGTTGTATCTGCGTAGAACGGGTAACATCCGAAATACCGGCCCAATTGGACCAATACACACCTCCCCACTCCATGTCGTTCATGGGGACACCGTTTATCATCACGGCAATATTGGCCGACTCGAAGCCACGCAAGTTGATACGCGAATCACCGTATCCCCCACCCTGCTTGGTTGCATACACACCGGGAGTACTTTTGAGCAGTTCGGGAAACTCCTGAGTACCGATACGTTCCTCTATTTCCAGCGGAGTGATTACCGAAAGAGCAACCGGTGTTTTACGGCGAATGGCAACGGAAGAAGTTACTGTTACGTCGTTAAGTCCGATAGCTTCGGTTTCGAGCTCCACAAAGCCAAGATCCTGTCCGGATTCGGCATTTAGCGTTTTTGTCTTGTAACCTACGTAGGAAAATTTAAGTTCTTGCTTCCCCGTAAGCGGAATGGAAAAACTTCCGTCAAGGGCAGAGCCCGTACCCACACCCGAGGTTGGGTTATACACACTAACCCCCACAAGAATCTCACGCGAGGATTTATCTACGATTATGCCTTTTACAACTCCTTGTGAATAAGCCGAAGAAGCCATAAATAACAGCATCAGAATAAGAAAAAATACTCTCTTCATACGATTTGCTTTTGTTTTTAACAGTTTTACATACTTAGTATCTCAAATATTAGCAAAGATAACTTGTTATTTCTTAACAGAGCTAAGAAAAGAGAGAGATTTTTTCAACAATTACGAGTAAAAAAACAGCTGATTTTGAAGAGAAGTTTTTTCGCAGAGGTTTCAAGGGTTGTTTGTTTTTTGTAAAAACAATGGGTACAACTGTATTTTCAGTTGTGCCCATTAGGATTTTCAAGCAAAAGCGCTGTGAGCGCTTAAGGCTTTTTCCTTCTAAAAATGCGACTCAGGACTTTGATCGTTTCCACAATGGGCAGCGGCGCCAAAGAGAGGGCCCCAACCCACAACCACTGTGTCCGGTCGAGGGGTGTAAGGTGGAAGATATCGTGCAAGAAGGGTAGTTCCAAGACGATGAGCATCAATAACAAGACAATAGCCAAGGCTCCCAACAACATTTTGTTGCTGAACATCGTAGCGAAGGCACTGTTACGCGAACGCACATTCAACACATGAGTTATCTGCGTAAAGGCAAGCACAGCAAAAGTCATGGTTTGTGCCGTGGCAACGCTTGTCTGCATTCCTACAAGAAAAGCTGTGAGCGATAAGCCTCCGATCATCAAACCTTGCAGCAAAATGCGCATCAGGAAGGGAGGGTTCATGATGCCCGTTTGCGAGTCGATGGGTTTGCGCTTCATCACATCCGGGTCGGCCGGATCGACACTCAGCGCTAAAGCCGGCAAACTGTCCGTTACAAGGTTGATCCACAAAATCTGTATCGGCAATAGCGGAGTAGCCCAATTAGCCACGATGGCCGTAAAGATAACCACAATCTCTCCGATATTGGTCGATAGCATAAACTGTATTGCTTTCAGAATGTTGTCGTAGATGCGTCGTCCTTCTTCGACAGCTGCCACAATGGTGGTGAAATTATCGTCGGCAAGCACCACATCGGCAGCTTCTTTCGATACATCGGTACCGGTAATCCCCATTGCCAAACCAATATCTGCCAATTTAAGCGCCGGAGCATCGTTCACTCCGTCACCCGTCATCGCCACAACGGCTCCTTCCTTTTGGAAAGCTTTCACGATACGGACCTTGTGTTCGGGGGATACGCGAGCATAGACCGAGGTATCGTAAATCCGGGCTTGCAGTTCGGCATCCGAGATACGATCCAGTTCGCTTCCACTCATCGCCTTCTCATCACCGTCTTTGATCTCAAGTTCTTCGGCAATGGCACTGGCCGTTATCAGATGGTCGCCCGTAATCATCACCGGTTTAATACCGGCTGAGCGACAGGTAAGCACGGCATCTTTCACCTCATCGCGAGGCGGATCTATCATCCCTGCCAAACCGATGAAAATAAGTTCCTTTTCCACATTGTCGGGACTCAATACGGCAGGGAGCTCCTGTAAAGGTTTAATGGCTACAGCCAATACACGTAAAGCTTTCTCTGCCATGCGAGTATTCGCCTGGCGGATTTTTTCTTTTTCTGCCGAAGATAAAGGTTTTACCTGCCCATCAATCAATATGGCTGTACAGCAAGCCAATACTTCGTCGGTACCTCCTTTGCTGTTTACAGTGAGTTGTCCGTCGGTTCGATTGATGGTAGTCATCATCTTACGCTCGGAATCGAAAGGTATCTCAGCGATACGCTCCATGGATTTTTCCACTTCGTTCTTATTGAGGTCAAAACGCAAGGCGGCATCCAGAAAGGCTGTTTCTGTCGGGTCTCCACTGGTTTTCCAATGCCCCTCTTCGCGGCTCAGTTTGGCGTCGTTGACCAAAATGGAAGCGCACAATAAACGCTCTTGTCCCGGATTTAGCTCAACAGGAAGTTCGTTCAGGCGATGATCGACATACAAACTAACGATGGTCATTTTGTTTTGGGTAAGCGTTCCTGTTTTATCCGAACATATTACCTGAGCACTTCCGAGCGTTTCGACGGAGGGCAAATTCCTGACAATGGCATTGCGTTTTGCCAAACGCTGCACGCCAACGGCCAAAACAATGGTAGAAACAGCAGGAAGTCCTTCGGGAATAGCTGCCGCAGCCAAACTGACCGCGGTCATAAACATTTCGAGGATGGCACGACCTTGCAACAGACCAACCAAAAAGATCAGTAAACAAATCACAAGTGCCGATATCCCGAGCAATTTACCCAATTGGTCGATCTTCGCTTGCAAAGGAGTTTTTGTTTCGGGCACGGACTGAATCATCCCGGCAATACGTCCGACCTCGCTATCCATCCCCGTAGCCACAACGATACCTTTACCGCGGCCGTAGGAAACGAGAGTGGACGAATAAGCCATATTCTCTCGATCGCCCAATGGCACTTCCGTTTCGATCACATCGCAATGTTTTGTCTCGGGTGTCGATTCGCCGGTCAAGGCCGCTTCTTCAATTTTAAGGTTTACGGCCTCAATCAATCGCATGTCGGCCGGAACGAGGTCGCCCGTTTCGATAACAACGACATCGCCTTTTACAATTTCTCGCGACGGGATGGTTTCTACCTGTCCGTTACGAACTACCTTCGAATAAGGGGCCGACATCCTCTCCAAAGCTTCGAGCGACTGTTCGGCTTTTTGCTCTTGCGCGGTGCCGATAGCAGCATTCAGCAACACGATAAACAGAATGATAATGGCATCCGTAAATCCTTCGCCGTCGAAATAGCCGACCAATCCCGATATAAAGGCAGCCACGACAAGTACCAATATCATAAAACTCTTAAATTGGTCGAGAAACTTTAACCACAAGGCTTTGTTTTTCTTTTTCGCGAATTCGTTTGCTCCGTCACGCTGCAGGCGTCGGGCAGCTTCGTCGGGTGTGAGGCCTTGATGCTGATTGGTGGCTTGTATCTCTTCCACCTCGGCAATGCTCAGATGATAACTGTTTTTGTCCTTTGTCATAAGTTAGTTCTTAATTTAATTTATTCCTCAACGGGCAGTATTGTTCCGGTATAGCTGGCGGACTTCACCCCTTTGGCAGCAGCTTGAAAAGTAAAGTTTCCGGCCTCCTCTCCGCTTTCGACAATAGCTGTAAGCTGACCGTTGAATAGCGGCATCTTAGGAGCCTGAAAGGAATCAAGCGAAGTAGGGTCGCCGTTTGCCGAAGCCCGGAAATGAGCTTTTCCGCTCACCCGGAAATTAACCATGTGATTGGCATGCGGACAAAGATTCCCGTTCTTATCCACCATGCTTACGGTAATGTAAAGGAGGTCTTTACCGGTGGCTTTCATAGGAAGGCTATCTACCTTCAGTTTCAGTTGATGGGGTTTTCCGGCGGTATGCTTCTCGGCCCGAGCCACTTGTTTCCCGGCCTCATCATAAGCCACTACCAACAGACTTCCGGCCTCGTATTTGACATCGGGCCACATCAAACGGTAGCGACGCTGGCGGGTAAGTTTACGTTCATCCGCTTCATTCGCCGTAGCTTCGATGGAGATGCCGGCGTCTTTGCTGATGCGACCCTGACTTTTACCGTTCACAAAGAGCTCGGCTGAGGGATAGTTGGTGTACACGAATACCGGTGTGGTTTGTCCCTCTCGCCCAGGCCAGGTCCAGTGAGGCAATATATGCAAGGTTTCTTTCTCCGGGGCCCAATGACTACGATAAAGGTAGTAGCGGTCTTTGGGGATGTTAGCCAGATCGATGATACCAAAAAGCGATGAATGACTTGGCCAATTGGAATAATAGGGTGTAGGTTCTCCCAGATAGTCGAAACCCGTCCAGACAAACTCACCCATGCAAAAGGCTTTGTCATCGTGCCACATCCAGTCGTCTTCGGGCAGATTCGACCAGCCGCAATGCTCTACATCGTAAGAGGAAGCCTGATGGTCGTCGTACATACGCATCGAGGCGCGTTCGACGGGAAACTTGTAAACACCCCGCGAACTTATGGTAGATGCGGTCTCGCTTCCCAGGATGTTTCGCTGAGGAAGTTTATCGTAGTTGGTCTGGTATTTAAATGGACGGTAATTGAAGCCGGCCACATCCATCACAGCAGCAAAGTTGTTGTTTACGACCGCATCGGGGTTGTCCATCCCCTGTGTTACAGGCCGTGTGGGATCTTCGCGATGACAGATATCTTGCAGATATTTAGACAGTTTGGTACCCTGCCCCGCCTGAGCCTGATCGGGCACTTCGTTACCAATACACCACATCACTACCGAGGGGTTGTTTCGGTAATGACGTACGAGATTCGTCAAATCGCGCTCGGCCCATTGGTCAAAGTACTTGTGATATCCATTGCGAAGCTTCGGTGTTTTCCATTCGTCGAAACTTTCGCACATAAGCAGCATCCCCATTTCGTCACAGAGTTTCACCAGTTCAGGCGAGGGCATGTTGTGGGAAGTACGGATGGCATTGGCTCCCATATCTTTAAGCAGGGAGATGCGGTAGCGGATAGCCGTTTCGTTCACAGCAGCGCCCAGGGGCCCGAGGTCGTGGTGGTTACAAACCCCTTTAAACTTCAGCGGACGACCGTTGAGAAAGAAGCCTTGCTCCGGAACGACAGCAATACTGCGTACCCCGAAGCGGTTCTCTACGCGATCGGTTGGCCTACCGGCATGCAGCAGGGTGGTAACGGCCTTGTAGAGGTAGGGCGTATTCAAATCCCAGCGTTTGGGCTGCGGCAATTTGATATCCTGTCGAAAGAAGGCCGAATCGTAGGCCTGCATCGTTGTCTTGTCTTCGGCCAGCTTACGTCCTTCGGCATCGAAGAGTTCGGTATGCAGGCTGTAGTCGGCAATCGAGGCTCCTTCAGGCAGAACGACTTCGGTACGGACATGTACGCGAGCAGCTTCGTCGCGAATGTCGGGAGTAGTTATGAACACTCCCCAAAGTGGGATGTGGGCAGCTTCGGTGATGCGCAAGTGTACGTTGCGGAAGAGTCCTGCTCCCGGATACCAGCGCGACGACTCCGTTTCATTGCTCAAACGGACGGCAAGCAGATTAGCTTGCTCAGCCTTGACATAAGGCGTTATATCTACTTCGAAAGAGTTATAACCATATACCCATTCGCCGGCTTTATGACCGTTCACATACACCACAGGATAGCTCATAGCGCCATCGAAAAGCAGCGAAACCCGTTTTCCGGCCTTAAATTCGGGCACATCAAAACGCAGGCGGTACCAACCCGTTCCCACGAAAGGAAGACCTCCGGTACGTCCGGCGTGTTCCATGGCTTCTTTCTGTCCGTCTTGCGTAATAGCCATGTGTTGCCGGTCGTTCAAGTAGCTGAAAGGCCCTGTGATAGCCCAGTCGTGGGGCACGCGCACATCCTGCCAAGAACGGTCGTCGTAGGAGGGCGATTCGTAATCCTTACCTTCCGTTCGGGTGAACTTCCAAGCTTTCTCCAATAGCCTTTCACTACGTTGAGCAGCCAAAGGCAACAAGAGAGATAGACATAAAGCGGCCACTGCAAAGCGCCGGAAATACAAGGAAAAGCCTTGATTCATTTTCGGTGTTTTCATCATTAATTTTTTATGTTATGTATAATTTATGCTTGTAACAAAACGGATTACCCGATGGTTTGCAAAGATAGGGAATGAATTAGAAATTCCAACATTACAGTTCAAATCGAAAGTTAATGTTTTAAATCTTATAAAAATGCCAGAGTCCCATGAATTCCATACTGAGGGCGATGAGTATATGTACAATCACCCCTCCCCAAATATGTTTCGTTTGGTAGGCAAAAGCTCCCAGTATGTAACCTCCGAATATGGATGAGAGGGTCTCACCCAATGGTTTCCCAAAATGTATAGTGGCATAAAGAGCTACCATGGGGAGCACGGCACGACTTCCAAGCAGACGTATCATTCCGATGACCAGTACACCGCGAAAGACGAGCTCTACCATTACAAAATCAAGAGCATATACCACTTCGAAGAGGGCGGTACTCACCCAGATCGGCATGCCGAAGACCTCTCCGTAATACCACGGACGGAACTGAGGGTAAGCTCTAAGAAAATCGGAACTACCCGATGCCAAGACCAGAAAAGGCAGCAAGGCCAAAAAAAGGAAGAGGTATCCTCGTATGTTACGCGTATTGCGAGAAAGACCATAAAGACCCTCTACCTCAGGATCGAGACAGCGCTTCATCAACAAGAAAGGAAGCAAAAGAAAAATGAGAACCTTAAGTTGCGAAAACAGGCGGATGAGGTAGAGACGTTCTTCTTGGAAGAGGGTATCGAAATCGAGTTGATAATAGGCGTAAAAACCTACCGCAAAGCCGTATATGGCTATCACAAACAAGGACTTAAGCACAAAAGCAGGACGATGCAGAAGCTGAGTGCGCCCTCCAATCAAGAAAGCCGGCAAACAGGCTGCAAAATATATGGCGCAGTAAGCCAAGGGCATCATCCACATCGAGGAGCCTTCGATAAAAGCCGGACGCATGAAACGGCCATAAAGATCGAAACGGTAGTTCAGAAAAATCAGTGTCAGAATCAGCAGGAAGGTCAATAGGTAGGCTCTCGGGTGAAAATCTTCCCGAACAAAATCGCGGAAAGACGTCCAAAGCTCACTCAAAGCTCGGAAATTTTTTTTACGGGAGAGAGGAGTAAGAGCTGTTTTCACAAGTATTATTTTCCTTGATTTTTTAGTTGAAGTCAAGTATCAGTTTCAGGTTGAAGAGACGTCCGGTGAGAAAATTCGGGGCGGCCATGCGGTTGTTTTCAAGGTCGGTAATCCAATAATACGAGCCCGTATTACGTATGTCGAAAAGATTCAACACCTCGACATTAATCCAAAGGCTACTGATGGAACGCAACCACGAGGCCTTCAGGAAACGATCGGCCGCAGGAGTGAACACCCGTGAAGCCCCGATATCGGCCCTCCGATAGGGACTGGAGCGAAAAGCCGAACGATAATCACTGTTTCCCGGGACGCCGAAGCTCAGTCCGTCGGCCCATATCAGCTTAAGCTGCAATTTATATTTAGGGTTGTTGGGCAGGTAATCCTGCAAGACCAGAGAGAGTACATAACGTTGTTCATTAGGACGGGGTATCCATTCCACAAGCTCGCTGTGCCACTGTTTGTCCTTACCCATACGTTGCCTGATGTGCGACAGGCCGTAAAGGTCTTCTTTGGAATTCATCAGTGAGACACTGAACCACGAATCAACCCCCGGAACCAGTTCGCCGAAAAGCTTAAGGTCGGTACCAAGGGCGAAAGCGCGACTGTCGTTACGTCCCGAGTAGCGAATATCCACATTACTCACAGTATAAGACACTGCCCGGTCAATCAGCTTGGCATAAGCCTCAGCCGTGGCCTTGAAAGGGCGTCCCCAAGCTCGAAAATAATGGTCGCCTCCCAAGACTAAATGCCAAGAACGCTGGGCTCGTATATTCGAGTTGAGATGCACACGGGAGTTAGCCAGAGCATCGCTGCTAATACTGCGCAACTCCTTGTAGAAAGGCGCCTGATAGTAAAGCCCCGTAGCCAGCCGGAAGCTGAAATCCTTTTGCCAATAAGGAAAGAGCGCCAGCGACACCCTCGGACTGATAAGAAGTTCTCGATTAAAGCTCCAGTAATTGGCACGCAGCCCTCCGATAAAAGTCCATCGTCCGGCCGCCGTCTCCCATTTGTAGCTATCTTGTAAGTAAGCCAAAGCACGAAAGCTACTGATTTTCTGATCAGAACGCAAGTTGTAATGCAACTGCGAAGTATGCAGCGGAAGAGAGTAACCGACCGAATCGCGCCACTCCCATTCATTCATCCGGTCGCGCACTCGCTCCCATTGTGCTGTAAGGCCCCATTGTAACTTATGTGCCGTTGTCGGACGATAGCTACCCGATTGAGTCAAGTTGACTACGCTTGCCTGCAGGCTGTTTCGGGCATGCTCGTGAAACTTGCCCATCCCCAGCAATTCGCCTGTTTGCTCGTTTTCACTCAAACCGAGGTCCATTTTTTTCTCGTTCAACCAATAATTTCCTGTTATGTCGTAACTGACCTTCTCGTCGGTATGGTAGGCCGAAGCCGAAAGTGCAAGTTCCAGCTTATCACTGCTTTGCCGCTTCAGTGTAAAAGCTCCGAAATAGCTATGGAATAAATCCTGTTCCCAACCCTTAAAGAGTATATTGAGCTGTCGGGCTGTAGTATAGGTACCGAAACTCGTCTGCCGGAAGCTCGGTCTGAAACGGTAACTGTTGCGGGCGAAGTTTCCCAGAAAAGAAAGTTCCCAGCGAGATGAAAAACGGTAAGTCAAATAAGTCTGGTAATCCAGAAAAGAGGGGCTGTATTCGCCTTTTGTATCGAGGCTTCCAAGAAGGTATTCCGAAGTCTTGTAGCGGATGCCGTGAAGCAGACTGAGCTTCTTCGCGGCCAGTCCGACGTAGGCCGACGCTCCCAGCAGTCCCATCGACACTCCGGCTTCGTTCGTACGCGGTTGCTTGTAACGGATATCGAGCGCAGAGGACATCTTATCGCCGTAGCGTGCCTCGAAACCACCCGAGGAGAAAGCCAGGCTGTGCACCAGATCGGGGTTGACAAAGCTCAGTCCCTCCTGTTCGGCCGAACGTATCAGAAGGGGCCGATACACTTCGATACCGTTTACATAAACGCTGTTCTCGTCGTAACTCCCTCCTCGCACGTTGTATTGCGAGCTCAGCTCGTTATTGGAAGTAACACCCGAAAAGGTAATAAGCAAGGACTCGATACCACCTGAGGTATTGGGTAGCAAACGCAATTTCGAAGGATCGAGCATTTCAAGAGAGGATCCTTGTTTGCGGTAACCGAATACTTCCACTTCAGCGATCTCCTTCGACAGGAAAGGCAATTCAACGGTGATTTGCATGATGCGCTTGTTGAGTTTCACACTGCGTCGGATGGTCTTATAGCCAGACATGGAGTAAACAAGGGTAACCGAATCGCCGGCTTCGATATTAAGGTCGTAATAACCGTTACGGTTGCTGTTGACGGCCTGTTGGCTTTCTTCCGCGTAGATAAGGGCAGCCTCGATACCCCGGTTGTCCGGCCCTATGACGTAGCCGTAGATACGTGCTTTTTGTGCGCTTGCCCAAGCAAAGCCCGAACACAAACAAAGGATAAGAATGCTAAGTCGTATCTTCATTCGAGGTTGTATCCGAAGTGGCGGAGTTTGTTGTCCTTATTACGCCAGTCTTTTTCGACCTTTACGAAAAGTTCGAGGTAGATTTTCTTCTCAAAAAAAGCCTCAAGATCTTTACGGGCTTCGGAGCCTACGCGTTTGAGGGATTTGCCGCCGTGGCCGATCAGAATGCCCTTCTGGGAATCGCGTTCCACGTAAATGAGGGCATTAATACGGATGATATGCTCTTCTTCTTGAAAACGTTCCACTTCCACTTCGACCGAATAAGGAATCTCTTTCTCGTAGTGAAGCAGGATTTTCTCGCGGATGATTTCCGTAACAAAGAAACGGGCAGGCTTATCGGTCAGCTGGTCTTTATCGAAATAAGGTGGCGATTCGGGTAAGAGCTCTTTGATACGCTTGAAAAGGTTATCGACGTTGAATTTATGAATGGCCGAAATGGGAAAAATTTCCGCACGAGGCAATACCTCTTTCCAACGCTCCACCAAACCCATGAGCTGTTCTTCGTCTATCAGGTCTATTTTATTTATAACCAGAAGCAGGGGAGCTGCGGAATGTTTTACCTTTTCCACAAAATCGGCATTCTTACCCGAAACATCTCCGGCATCGGTTACGTAAAGCAGGACATCGGCATCACTCAGGGCCGATTTGGAAAAGTTGAGCATCGACTGCTGCAAACGGTAATTGGGTTTCAGGACTCCGGGTGTATCGGAATACACAATCTGAAAGTCTTCGCCGTTGACGATACCCAGAATGCGATGCCGGGTGGTTTGAGCCTTTGATGTAATGATGGAAATACGCTCGCCCACCAAGGCATTCATCAGGGTAGATTTACCAACATTCGGATTGCCCACTATGTTCACAAAACCTGACTTATGCATGATTCTTTTTCGATGATTTTCGTTTCCTGCAAAGATAGTATTTTTTCCTTAGCTGCCGAAGGTTCAACATCCGGGGGCGATATGCTGTGCTATAAACCCAAGTTTTTCATCCGTAGGCATCTCCCAAGGCAACCAATGTATCTTAAGTCCGCGGCGTTCCATCCCTCGAAACCAAGTCATCTGCCGCTTGGCAAACTGGTGAATGGCGATTTCCAGTTCGTCAAACATCTGCCGGTAGGATATCTCGCCCAACAGGTGGCGGGTCAGGAATTTGTATTCCAGGCCGTAGTATATCAGGTCATCGGACTGAATGCCTCGATCGAGAAGGCCTTGCACCTCATCCAGCATACCTTGGGCAAAGCGGGCTTCGAGACGACTACTGATACGTTGGCGGCGTGTATCGCGATCCACTTCCACACCGACTATCAAGCTGTTGAGGCCCTCAAATTCCTGCCGGTCGGCCGGCATCCGGCTGGTATATTCGGCTATTTCTATAGCACGGATAGCACGCTGCACGGAATCGACATCGGTCGTGTTGTGCAGCTCCTTATAAGAACGCAACAAGCGGGTCAGCTCTTCCAAAGAATGATGCTGAAGTCGCCGCCGTAGCTCAGGGTTGGGCGCTACGTCGAAAAGACGGAAACCTTTCAGTACCGCTTCAATATAAAGACCGCTCCCTCCGCAGATGACGGGCAGACGGCCGCGATCGCAAACCGCACTGAAAGCTTCGTGGAAATCGTGTTGATATTCGTAAAGGTTATATTTCTCGCCCGCATCGCGAATATCAATCAGATGATAGGGAATGGAGCGGCCATTTACCACATACTCCGACAAGTCTTTACCCGTCCCGATATCCATCCCGCGATACACTTGTCGCGAGTCGGCACTGATAATTTCGCCTTGGACTTCATCGGCCAAAGCACAAGCCAAAGCTGTCTTGCCACAAGCCGTAGGGCCAAGGATGCAAACGGAGTCGTAGGCGTATGGCGCTTTCATGCTTCTTCCTTGCTCTTGGCTTCGTTCCAGATACGGTCCATCTCGGCAAGGCTCATCGACTTGAGGCTACGCCCTTGAGCCAAAGTCTGCGCTTCGAGGTAGTTGAAACGGCGGATAAACTTGCGGTTGGTACGTTCCAAAGCATTCTCGGGGTTAACACCATAAAGACGGGCCGCATTGACCACACTGAAAAGCAAATCCCCGAATTCGGCCTCGCTGCGGGCGGCATCGGCCGCAGCGATCTCGATTTTGAGCTCAGCTAGTTCTTCAGCCACTTTATCCCAAACTTGTTGCCGTTCCTCCCAGTCGAAACCTACGCTCCGAGCCTTGTCCTGCACTCGATGTGCTTTGATGAGGGCGGGTAAAGTTGCAGGTACTCCTGCGAGTACGCTTTTGTTCCCGTCTTTTTCCTTCAGTTTGAGCTTCTCCCAGTTCTGCTCCACAGTCCGAGCATCCGAAGCATCAACACTTCCAAAGACATGCGGATGTCGGTAAATCAGTTTCTCATTGAGCGAACGGCAAACGTCGTAAATATCGAAATCGCCGCTTTCGCTCCCCATCAGCGCATAAAACACGATGTGAAGCAGGACATCACCCAATTCTTTACGTATCTCAGGCTTACGATTGGCCGCAATAGCTTCGGTCAACTCGTAACATTCTTCTATCGTGAGGGTGCGCAAGCTATCAAAAGTCTGTTCGCGATCCCAAGGACATTTTACCCGTAACTCGTCCATGATGTCAAGCAGACGACCGAACTCCTCCAATTTTTCTTCTCTTGTATGCATATTTCTACTTAGCTGAATATGGGATAAGAAATTTATTTAAACTTCAGCAAGCTGCCTCTCCACGTCCGAAAACAAAGGTCAATGGGAAAGAGTTATAAGCTTGCTTATTAAGGGCAAAATTACTGAAATTTTCTCTTGGGCCGATGCCCTTTGTAAAGAATATTTCGTCGAGACAGATTTCCGAAGGGAAAAGCGGAAACTAACTCTGTAGACGACAATCCTTGCAATGTAACAATACAACTAACTTCCCGAGATGATAATCCTATGAATACATCAAAGAGGCTGTATTATCGTAGGAATGAATAATACAGCCTCTTTGATGTTTTATTTTATATCAGTACTGTTCGGTTTGTGCTTCTACCTCGTTATGCAACATACGGGCAAAGTCCTCAACAGTCATAGAGCCTTTATCCCCTTCGCCTTGACGCCGCACCGAAACTTGGCCGTTTTCAGCCTCTTTTTCACCTACAATGAGCATGTAGGGGATGCGTTTCAGTTCGTTATCGCGTATCTTGCGACCGATTTTTTCGTTCCGGTCGTCTATCGTCACGCGTACGTCCTGAGCATACAGCGCTTTGCCCACTTCATAGGCATAATCGTTAAACTTCTCACTGATGGGCAGCACCACAACCTGATCGGGGGTGAGCCAAATCGGGAATTTCCCGGCAGTATGCTCAATAAGTACGGCAACGAAACGCTCCATCGAACCGAAAGGAGCTCGGTGTATCATAATAGGCCGGTGTTTCTGGTTATCCTCTCCGGTATATTCTAGCTCGAAACGTTCGGGCAGGTTGTAATCCACTTGAATGGTTCCCAGCTGCCAACGCCTTCCGATGGCATCTTTAACCATAAAGTCGAGCTTCGGGCCGTAAAAAGCAGCTTCGCCCAGTTCCACGCGTGCCTTGAGGCCTTTCTCCTCACAAGCTTCGATGATGGCCCTCTCGGCCTTCTCCCAGTTGTCGTCCGAACCGATATATTTTTCCTTGTTTTCGGGGTCACGCAGCGAAATCTGCGCTTCAAAATTTTCGAAATCCAAGGCTTTAAAGATGATGAAAATAATGTCCATCACTTTTAAAAACTCATCTTTGAGTTGGTCGGGACGGCAGAAAATATGGGCATCGTCCTGCGTAAAACTGCGCACACGAGTCAATCCGTGCAATTCGCCACTTTGTTCGTAGCGGTAAACAGTTCCGAATTCGGCCAAACGCAGCGGCAGGTCTTTGTAAGAGCGGGGTTTGAGCTTATATATTTCGCAGTGATGCGGACAGTTCATTGGCTTCAGCAGGTATTCCTCTCCCTCTTCGGGCGTATGTATGGGCTGGAAGGAGTCCTTACCGTACTTGGCATAGTGCCCTGAAGTAACGTAAAGTTGCTTGTTCCCGATATGAGGAGTTATTACCTGTTGGTAGTCAAAGCGGCGTTGTATTTTTTTCAGGAAATCTTCCAAACGCAACCGCAAAGCCGTACCACGCGGTAACCAGAGGGGTAGGCCCTTACCGACCATCTCGGAGAAAGCGAAGAGCTCAAGTTCTTTGCCAATCTTACGATGGTCTCGTTTTTTGGCCTCTTCAAGCATGACGAGGTATTCGTCAAGCATTTTCTTCTTGGGGAAAGTAATCCCGTAAATCCGGGTAAGCATCTTGCGTTTTTCGTCGCCCCGCCAATAAGCTCCAGCCACGCTAAGCAGCTTGATGGCTTTAATAGCACCGGTATTGGGCAAGTGCGGCCCCCGACAAAGGTCGGTGAAGTTTCCCTGTGTGTAGAGGCTGATGCTACCATCCTGCAAGTCGTTAATCAATTCTACTTTATATTCATCGCCTTTGCTTCCGAACATTTTCAAGGCATCAGCCTTAGTGATATTGGAGCGTACGATGGCTTCCTTAAGGGCAACCAGATCCTGCATTTTTGCTTCGATGGCCGGCAGATCGCTCTCCTTTATAGTAACGCCTTCGCCAGGATCCACATCGTAGTAAAAACCGTTTTCGATAGCCGGCCCAATTCCGAACTTAATACCAGGATAGAGCTCCTGAAGAGCTTCGGCCATCAAGTGGGCTGATGAATGCCAAAAAGCGTGCTTTCCTTCCTCATCCTCCCACTTATGAAGGGTAAGGTTTGCATCCTCTTCGATGGGGCGGGTCAAGTCCCAAATAGAACCGTTAACACTAACAGAAAGCACTTCTTGTGCCAACCTGGGGCTGATGCTCTCAGCCACTTGCAACCCGGTAGTACCTTGAGGGTATTCGCGTACCGAAGCATCGGGAAATGTAATCTTAATCATAAACAATATTTGAACCTTACAAATGGTTTTTATTCGTGTTTTTTCGAAGTGCAAAGATACAAATCTCTCAGGAATTGCAAGACTGCAGCAAAGAATTTTCTTGTAGAAATCGGAGATATAAAAAAGCAAAAAAAAATACAATTATACAATTTTCATTATTCCGGATAATTTCATTTTCTATTAATTTTGCACCCCATTTTTAATGGATATCTATGACATAAACCATAATTTAGCGAATTATTTCTTAGTAGGAAATATTCATCTAACAAGCCATTTTTCCAGCAGTAGCTGTTAACACCCTCACCCAGCAAGCTGCCTTTTCCTTTAGATCTTTACCGAAATACACAAAACATTATTTAGTCAGACGATAAAGTTTGTCCGTCGACTGTATTTCGAAACAAGGGGGACAAGTTCCCGTTAAAACAGGATAAGAAAAAACCATACTTTATGTTATGGACAATGGACATGAGTAAGTAAGTAAATATATAGCTAAGCAAACAATAAAAAACAATGATAAAAAGCATCAACGGAATATTAAAAAAAACAGTTAAAAAGAATTGTATACATAATAGAGAAATAAAGAGAGTAGGAATAAAAACAGGATTAATGTTCCTACTAAGCACAATACTCATAACAACGAGTTGCAACACTCAGGTAGACATTCTTGCTCCCAAAGGAGAAAAAGGAGATTCCGGTTTCTCCGCCTACGAAATTTGGAAAGAAAGAGTACTATCAGGATCAATCACTTGGTCTAAAGAAAAGATCAGCATCGGTCATTTTTTCGAATTCCTCATGGGTAAAGGAGGAGAAAATGGGAAAAATGCCTATGAAATATGGAAGGAGGCCATTCAAGATGGCAATGTCCCCAATCCACACAAAAAGGAAGAAATGTGGGATCCCAGCAAAAACAAAATCGAAGATTTCTGGGAGTTTCTGCGTGGCAACAACGGAAAAGACGGAAGAGACGGGGATATCCACAAAATCGAGTTGGGAAAGCCCAACGTAATCCCAAGTTTCTACAATGCTTCGCTTGAAGAATACGTAAATCCCGACGACGGAAGCGTTATATTCAATGTCTTTGATAAAGTCGGCGCGAAAGCTCCTGCCGGATCACGCGTACAGGGACTACCGGGTGTAGATGCGGAAAAAGAGTTCATCGTGGACATGCAAGGCCAAATCAAGCTAATGCCCAATGACTTGCCGAATCGGAAAACCCTTGAGGAGCGCCAAGGAAAAGTCTCACAAGTAACCATAAACGGAGAAACTCTCGAATCAGCCTATAACACTTTGGTGCCCAACCGAATAAACACTCGAATTATTACAAAAAAGGCATATTTGAGACAAGCAAGCACTTTCTATTGGACACGCCAGCTCGTTAATCACGTCACAGTCATTAACTTCATCTATGAAAGGGAGGTAGACGGGGTTTGGAAAGAGTACCCGGAGTCGCTTCCCGATCCGGAAGTCTATAGCGTCAAGGTAAAAGACCCTTTCCGCAGAATAGATGTCGATAACATCAACGACGATGCAGAAAGTCATCAGTGGGGAAAAACATTCTTGTTTGGTGACTTCAGTTCCTACAAACGCAATAGATATCTGATAATAAGACCGATCGTTCTCACGGAAGAAGAAAAAAACTATCTACCCGAATCCTCCAACTGGCACGACAGACAAATAATTCAAAATCAAAAATTCGAATGGAAAGGAGAAGCTCTCTATTTCTCTTTGCGTGGAAACAAAAACTTTTACGGGCAAAAACCCGTAATGCCCTCTGCGATAAAAATACCGGAAATTTATCCCATATGCGGAATTAAAGAGGCAAGGCTACAAATAGTTCAAGGACAGTCAAACCTGTTAGGGACAATCGATATCGAGGCTCTTCCTCAGTTTTATATGAACTACGAAGCCCCCACCTCGGATGGACGTTGGGAGATCAACCCTCTGTACAAGGAAGAATTAAGCGACAATACCGAGTTTGTAGTGGCGATGACAAAAAATATTCAAGACTCATCCGGAAACACAAACATCAAGGGTAAAAGATTTAAAAATATGAACCCTAATTTTATCATGGATTCAGCCTATAAAAATAACTTCCTGGCTCTTTATGTGTATCTGTACGACCCTCAAGGAAGAGTTACAAATAAAGATCTACAACCGGATATCGAAAGTAACTATTTCGCAGCTTACAGGGATAGGGCTATCTATAAACTAATACAAGAAAATGACAGATACTATTTGGAAGATGCCTACAAACCCGGGTCAAAAACAGGGGTTCCTCTAACGAATCAAAGGCCATAAAACAGCACGCACAGCACAGTAAAACGGCATTTTCTGTGCACATTGAAAATCAGGATGAAAAAAATAAAATTATGCCTGCTGCTGGCAGGATTGCTGGGAGCCCCGGTCTGGGCAGCTCAGGATAGCATTGCCAATCTGCGAGAAGAAAACTCGACGCTTTGGGAAGTAGGGGCCGGAGCTTATGCCGCCGGCTGGAACCGCATAGCAATAAGTGTATTTCAGAGAAAATCGGAAGACCACATATACCGACTCCGAATAAACCACCTGCTCGGAGGAGGAAGTTTATACTTGGCACGTAAATTAAATCCTTTTTTATACGTCGATTTACAAGCTAAACTCTCCTTATTGGAAGATACCCAACTTCTTGACGAGAAAACTCAATTACGTTTTTTTACGGTGGGCGGTATTGGTCTGCAATGGCGTCTAACACCTTTTTTTGAGAATAAGATTATAGAACCCTATCTTCGTGTAGGAGTAAACTATTTGCATAAAAACTTTATCTCATCGGCATCAGGAGTTTTTCAGGAAGTATCGGATACGAAAGCTAAATGGAAAGCTTCCGATGTGTGGAATTCCATAGGTCAAAGTCGAGACGTGAATTCATTTTTTCCTTTCTCCATAGGAGCTGGCAGCAAATTCTGGCTTAACGACTCTTGGGGAATCGGGGTACAAGGTGATTATTTTACAACACTCCAAAAAGAATTACCTCACTTCCTCCAAATGTCCTTTCATCTCACTTACCGCATAGGAAAAAAGAAACGGCCTCTGGCAGTTCCTGTAAAGTATGTGATTATCGAAAAGCCGGTAGAGGTAGAACGGATTGTCGAGAAGCCCGTGGAAGTAGAGCGAATTGTTGAAAAAATAGTTGAGAAGGAGGTTGAAAAAACAATTGAAGTACCGGTTATAAAAAAGACAGAACATACCGGTATCATCGAAAATATCTATTTCGACTTCGATCGACATACGCTTAACTTTTACGCCGAAGTAGCCTTAGATAAAGTAGTGAAGCTTCTGGAGCAGAACAAAAACTTACGTTTGCTGATAACAGGGTTTACCGACTCATTGGGAAGTACAGCCTACAACCAACTGCTGTCGGACAAAAGAGCTCAGGCAGTGAAAGAAGGCCTTATACAGCGAGGCATTTCTCCGGATGCGCTTCGGATACGTGGAGTCGGCAAGCAAATGGCCATTATGAAGGCCCAGTCCTCACACAAAGCACGCATGGGAGACCGTAAAGTTACCATAGAAGTGATCGAAGGAGATGAATATTGGGATGTATTATCAAAATAAGCTACAATACTAAGCAGCGAAATATGGAGAAAACCCTCAATGTATAGAGCACCAAGCTGAAACGGAAATCGGAAACGAGGTAAACTCCCTCATAATCAACGCCGGAATGTCAAGACATTGTCATTCCGGTATTTTTTTACTAACTTGCGCTTGTTTGAATGAAGTTCTGAGAACATATGGATACCATCAAAAGAAAAATCGAATTCTTATCGGGTTTTATGCTTCCACAACGTTTCGAGCACTTACAAAAAGTATTGTCGCAACGTACCAGATACCTGACTGTATGTCTTGAAAACATCTATCAGGATCAGAATGCCAGTGCTGTCCTGCGCAGTTGCGATGCCATCGGAATACAGGACGTACACATCATTGAAACATCCTACAACTATCGCATCAATAAGGAAATAGCTTTGGGAAGCGACAAATGGCTCGACCTCCATCGATATTCCAAAGACACTCCGACAGGGGATGTAATAGGCCGCTTGCGTTCTCAGGGATACCGGATTGTGGCTACAACCCCTCGAGAGGATGCCTTAAGTCTCAATGATTTTGATGTTAGAGCAGGAAAAACCGCTCTTTTCTTCGGAACCGAACTCACCGGACTGTCGGACGCCATGTTACAGCAAGCCGACGAGTATTTGCACATCCCCATGTACGGATTCACCGAGAGTTTCAACATATCCGTATCGGCTTCCATCATACTTTATAACTTGGCGGAACGCATGAGGCAATCCAAGCTAAACTGGCAACTATCCGAAGAAGAATATAGCGAAATACTGCTACGTTGGCTGCAAAACTCAATAAAAAGTTCCGAGTCACTGCTCGCATACCTCGAAAAAACAGAAAAGCAAGCATTATCCTGAAAACTATTGTTTTACTTTAAAATCAAACACTTCATACGCCGCATGCAACTCCAGTCCATCTCCATCCTAAACTATAAAAACATCATCGAAACGGAGCTTTCCTTTTCTCCCAGTATAAATTGCTTTATCGGCCGCAACGGAATGGGAAAAACAAATTTGCTGGATGCTATTTATTACTTATCCTTCTGCAAAAGTTACTTCAATGCCATTGATTCGCAAAACATCCGCCACGAGGCCGACTTTTTTATGCTTCAAGGACAGTACCTGCGAAAAAATGAAAACGAAGAAATATATTGCGGCATGAAACGCCGTCAGAAAAAACAATTCAAACGAAACAAAAAAGACTACGAACGCCTCTCGGATCACATCGGACTCCTACCGCTTGTGCTCATTTCGCCGGACGATTCCATTCTTATTGCCGGAGGTAGTGACGAAAGACGCAAGTTTGTCGACGGAGTCATCTCACAATACGATAAAGCTTATTTGGAACACCTGATTCAGTACAACAATGCCCTGCGTCAGCGCAATGCCCTGCTCAAGAACACCACGCCGCCCGACAACAGCCTGCTCGATATCTGGGAATGTCAAATGGCCGAACACGGAGAATACATCCACTTGCAACGGAAGGATTTTATCAATACCTTTATTCCTGTTTTTCAAAGATTTTACAAGTATATATCGGATGCCGGAGAAGACGTATCTCTGAACTATCGTTCGCAACACGACGAACAGGACATAAAAAAACGGATGGAAGAAACCCGCGATCGCGACCGCATCCTCGGTTATTCCACACAAGGCATTCATAAGGATGAATTGGAAATGTTATTGGGTGCACATCCCATGAAACGAGTCGGCTCTCAGGGGCAAAACAAAACTTATACCATAGCCCTTAAAATGGCACAATTCGATTTTCTAAAACAAATACACGGACACACTCCCCTGCTCCTCCTCGATGATATTTTCGACAAGTTGGACAACGAGCGTGTAAAGCGCATCGTAGAACTCGTTTCAAGCGAAACCTTTGGTCAAATATTCATAACAGACACCAACCGCAAACATATCGATAGCATTATTGAACAAATCGGTCAGGAAGCGGCCTTTTTCCTCATCGAAAACGGCAATGTAAAAAACTGACATCTAAATGCTTTGCAAGCGAAGGTCTATAAAAGAAGTAGATACTCAATCTCAGTGAATTGCGGAGAAAGGATAAATTTCTGTTTCTTGGTTTTTAATTGTTAATTCGCAATTTGAAATTCATAATTGATTCCTTATCTTTGCAAAGCTTTCCGGCCCGGACGACTTTAGTTTTTTTTAATGAAGTCGGTCTTTAGCTGTGGAATCCATTCTAAAACACATTTAAAACAAATACGAACCCGATGAAAAAAACAATCATTCCTATTTTACTGACGGTAGTTTACCTGCTGTCGAACTCTTGGTCCATAACGGCTCAAACGCAACAAGCACTTCCGATAGACCCGCAAGTACGCTACGGAAAGCTGGACAACGGGCTGAGTTACTACATCCGCGCCAACCGCAAACCCAAAAACCGTGCTGAATTTTACATCGCTCAGAACGTAGGTGCCATACTCGAAAACGATGATCAGAACGGTTTGGCGCACTTCCTTGAACACATGGCCTTCAACGGAACGAAAAACTTTCCCGGAAAAGGCATCATCAATTATTTCGAAAGTATCGGTGTACGCTTCGGTGAAAACATCAATGCCTACACCTCGCTTGACGAAACGGTGTACAACCTATCCGACGTACCAACGACCCGCGAAAGCATCATCGACTCGGCTCTGCTCGTGCTACACGACTGGTCGAGCTTCATCGCCCTCGAAGGAACCGAGATAGATGCCGAGCGCGGGGTAATACGTGAGGAATGGCGTACCGGTGCACACGCCGAACGTCGGATGTGGAAAGAAGGGAATAAACAGAAATATCCCGGGTCGCAATACGCCAAACGCGATGTAATAGGCGATACGGCTGTTATCAATAATTTTGCACACAAAGCCTTGCGCGATTTCTACAAACGTTGGTACCGCCCCGACCTGCAAGCCATACTGATCGTCGGGGATATCGACGTGGATCAAATAGAGGCCAAGATACAAAGCCTGTTCAGCGACATTCCCCCTAAAGCCAATGCAGGCGAGCGCCCCATATATTCCATACCGGACAACAAAGAGCCCATTATCGCCGTTGTAAGAGACCGCGAAGCCAACTATGCCCGCATAGAGCTCCTGTATAAAAAAGACAGGCTACCCTCGGATTTCAGATTGTCTATAAACGGATATGCCTTCTCGATTGTCAACAGTCTGATATCACAAATGCTCAACTACCGCTTTCAGGAATTGGTACAAAACCCCGAAGCTGCCACCGTGGCCGCAGTGGCCCATTACGGTAAACTGGTAAAATCGAAAGATGCTTTCATCACGATATCCGTACCCAAAGAGGGACAGGAGCTGAAGAGTATAGAAGAATTAGCCACAGAAGGAGAACGGATGCGACGCTACGGATTCACTCAGTCGGAGTTGGAGCGAGCCAAAACGGCCCTGCTCGCTCGTATGGAAAAAGCTTACAACGAACGCGACAACCAAGAAAACAACAAGCTGGTTCAACAATACGTTCGCCACTTTCTCGACGACGAGAGCATTCCGGGTCTCGAATGGGAATATCAAATGCTGCAAAACATGTTGCCCGAAATATCGCAACAGATGGTAAACGATCTGGCTAAAACCTATATTACGGACGACAACCTGATTATTTCCATCAACGCTCCCGAAAAAGCAGGCCTTTCCCTGCCTTCCGAAACCGAGATTTTAGCCGCTGTGAAAAAAGTTCGCAGTATGGAGCTGAGTGCCAAAGAAGAGGAAGCGCCTCTTAAAAGCCTCATCACACAAGTGCCTAAAGCAGGAAAAATAAAGAAGACATCCCAAAACACAAGCCTCGGAAGCACTGAATGGTTGCTTAGCAACGGTGTGAAAGTCATCATCAAACCTACAGAGTTTAAGCAAGACGAGATATTATTCACAGCCTTCAGCCAAGGTGGCCTGTCGAAAGTAGCCAATCGGGCGGATTTACCTTCAGCCATGCTGGCCGGAGACATTGTAGGAGTTAACGGTTTAGGCGAATTCAATAAAATCGAGCTGAACAAAGCCCTTACGGGGAAGAACCTGACATTGGCTCCCTACATCGCTTCTTACAACGAAGGATTTAAAGGCAACTCTTCGGTAAAAGATTTTGAAACTCTCCTTCAGTTGATTTACTTGCATTTTACGGGCATACGCAAAGACGACAAGGCTTATCAGGCACTGATGAATATGCTGCATACGGCGCTCGTAAATGCCGACAGCAATCCGCGTCGTGCATTTGCCGACAGCATCGGCCAAATGAATGCCAATCACCATCCACGCGAAATAGCCATAAAACTGAACACGCTACAGGAAGTGAATCAGGACAAGGCTTTGCAAATATTCCGCGAACGTTTCGGGAATGCAGCCGATTTCACTTTTGTATTTGTCGGAAACATCAACCCCGAAGACAAAGCCGTGAAACAGGCAATTTTGACTTATCTGGGTGGACTGAAAACGCAAAAAACTCGTGAAAAATTCGACGATCACGGCATCCGCAAGCCGAAAGGAAAAGCCAGCAAACAGTTCGAACGCACAATGGAAACCCAAACAGCTTCGAACTACGTAGCTTACAGTGCAAACATGCCTTACAACCTCAAAAATTTAACGACACTTAGCACCATCGGTCACATACTCTCCAAACGTTACATCGAAAGCGTTCGCGAAAAAGAGGGTGGCTCCTACGGAGTAAGTGTACGCGGAGGCGTGGGCAACACACCCATCGAAGAAGCCGTACTCTATATGCAGTTCGACACCGACCCCGAAAAACAAGATCGCATCATCGACATCATACACGCTGAAGTAGATGAGATTATTCAGAAAGGGCCTCGGGCGGAAGACCTCCAAAAGGTAAAAGAAAACCTGTTGAAGCAGCACAGTCAGAATTTGGAAGAGAATCAGTGGTGGCGTCATGCTTTGAGTCTTTATTACGAAGACGGATTGAATTTGATTCAAGACTATAAAGCATCGGTCGAAGGTCTTACTTTGGAATCCATTCGTGAAACCCTGAAAGTCCTCGTTAATCAAAACAATTTAATCCATGTACTGATGATGCCGAAAAAATAAAATATCTGAAATACGAAACAGCATACAAGAACCACGGCTCCAGCTTAGCTTGGGCGTGGTTCTTGTATATTCGGAAGTGAAAATTTGCAGTTTAAAACGATTTACTACTTTTGCAGACAAAAGAAAACATACAGTCTCATGAAAGAAAAGAGCATATTAAACACGAATAAAAGCTCCCTACCCTCTCTCGCCTTTTGTTTGCTGATGGATGCCATCGGTTACCTCAGCTACCTATTGCCTGCTTGGGGCGAATGGGCTGATACTCTTTGGGCTCCTCTGTCGGCCTTCATTTTTTACCGGACCTTCTCGGGACAATTGGCTAAAGTAGGCAGTCTGGTCAACCTTGTGGAAGAAGCCTTACCTTTTGTCGATTTCATTCCCAGCTTTACGATAGCCTATTGCTATATGCGCTACCGGATGAAAAAGGCTTAAAATAGCTCTTGAACTCCGAGAAAAAGTTCTCAAATACATAAAAACGAAAAACAGCCTGAAAAGCGCATCGTCTTTTCAGGCTGTTTTATTAATTGCTACGTACGCAAGAATTATCGGTGTAATCCAATTATTTTTTTATTACACGCATTGTTTCTGTGCCTTGAGTGGTTTCTACGCGTACACTGTATACTCCAGCAGTCAGGTGAACAAGGTTTATTTGTTTGCTACCCACTACAACGGCAACTTCCGCACCGTACATGTTATACACCTGTATGCTATGTACAGCTGCTACTGTACGAATATAAAGAACATCAGCAACGGGATTAGGATAGAAAGCAAGGGTGGAAATTTCCGTTTTAGCAACATTGTTCGTTTGAGGCTTAATAGCAACTTCAGTGTTTACAAGCATGCCATCCTTTTTCACTGCTCCACCTTCGATTATCGCATCGGCAGGTTGAGTAATATTGCTACCTACTAGCGTAAGCGTATTAAAGTTGCTGATGGAAGCTTGGTTCCCTTGAGCCGTTACACTCGAGTTATTGATGGTCAAAATACTTTCGGGTTTTCCGCTACCGGCAATACCCAGAAGTCCGATAGCTGTAACATCAGTTGCATCAATAGTAAGAGTTCCCATGCTGTAAATACCACGACTGCCTTTAGTACTTCCTGCGACATTGAGTTTTCCGGCACCGGTGATGGTCATCCCAAGCTTCTCTCCGTTTATGATGCCTGAATAGTTGTCGGATTGTACGCTGTTATCGCCGATAAGAACGATTTTCAGACCGTCAACTCTTCTATTCCAGATGCCAATAGCTTCATTACCACTTGCTGCGCTATTGTGAATTTTAGCGTTCTCGAGTGTGAGAGTTTTTTTAGCCGGATCGTAAGTAACCGAACCCTCTTTTATACCGAAAGCATCGCCGTTTATGTTTTTGTAATTAGCTGTAGTGATCTCCACACCGTTGATTACTAAGCCGAAAGAACCACAGATGTAGTTACCGCTGGTAACCGGCAATTCTTTATTGATAGAGGATCCGTAAACCAGTTTCCAGTTTTTGGCAGTAGCATTCTTGGCAGTAGTAGCCATCACCGTAGCATGATTAGCCGATTTGGAATCGTTCACAACAACAAGAGTACCACTCTCTTGATTCTTTCGATTGGGTAAAGCGCAATAAATATCTTCAATCGCTTGAGTACTAAACTGATTATTTTGGCAATATAAGGTATTCAGATTGGTGTTTTGACTTATATCCAATGAAGCCAAACGGTTATTTTGACATTTGATTTCAGTTACATATTTATTCTGACTTATATCCAGCAATTCAAGACTATTATTTTCGCAGTACAACCATATTAACATTTTATTTTTACGCAAATCCAACGAAGTAAGCCTGTTACCGTAACAGGAAAGCCATCCCAGTCTTTTATTTTGACTCAGATTGAGCTCAGTCAATTGGTTATTTTGGCAATACAACCACTCCAATTGCTCAAGCTGAGTTACATTGAGTTCAGTAAGTTGATTGTTATAACAGCGCAAGAGTGTTAACATGGGATTCTTGCTGGGGTCTACGGCTGTCAGATTAAAAGAATTTTCGGCACAGTCGAATTCAGTGATATTTCCGTAAATAGTCATAGTAGCAGCACCGGCCCTATATTCTTGAAGAATTGTCTCGCTCGTTCCAACGGTAAGATTATATACCTCAGAGCCACTCACGATACGAACAGCTATATTGTTAGATGCTGCCTTCATCTTCATTTTTATCTGTGTTCCTTCTTTTACCTTAAGAGTAATAAAGCGATCCATATTTACATTTTGCGCATGCAAAGCACTTGTCCATAACGTTGCCACAAAGGCGATCATAAAGAATAGTCTTAGTTTCATTTATAAAAATTTAATTAGATTTGTATTATTGTGATTTCCGTATCGGAAAGAGGGTTAGATTTTTGATTCTGAAGCATTAAAACGCTCGCTTCTGCGCCTTTCATCGGTAGGAATCCAAGGAGGGTTTTCGAAAAAACGGGCTGCAAAGGTACAACAAAAACATTAAATAACAAAACTGTAGTTTCAACCTGTGAATGCAAGTTTTTTAGATGAAACTAAGATAGGGATTTTATCCCTTCGTTAGAAAGATGGAGCAAAAAGCAAGACCTATAGCAGCTTGGGAGGAATTATCCTTAGAGTAATTCGACAACAGTTACTCCGGCTCCACCAAGCTGGATGTGTTCGTCGCGGAAGCTTCGGACAACAGTGAGGGTTGGCAAAGTTTGACGGATAAGATGCCGTAAAGCTCCGCTTCCCGTTCCGTGAAGAATGCGTACAATGGGAGCTCCCACTACCACAGCATCATCGATAAAGTAAATAAGGGCCTGAAGGGCCTCATCGCCACGCATACCACGAAGATCTATCTCATTACGAAAGGATTGTTTGCGGCGGAGCAGGTCATCCGAAGCACGTGCGCCCAATGCTGCGGCGGGCAGCTGAGATTGCTCCTTTTTCAGACGGCTGAACGAGACGGCTTCGAGCTGCTCCAGTTTAAGGGTAGATTTCAACGAACCGAAGGCCACAACTGCGTTTTGACCCTGTATCCGGATGATTTGTCCTACTGCTGTCTGCCCTTTTAGGATTACGGCCATGCCGGATTTCCATTCGGGAGCCTGAGCAGGAGGATTCGGCTTCCTGATCGAAGACTGAGAATGTTTACTCTTTATTGCTTTAAGAGGAGGCTGATTCCGATCACTTTCCGGGAGGGCATCCAGTTTTTCTTTGAAATGCTGTAAGGCTTCACGTGCTTGGCGGGTGGATTCTTTCTCGGCTTGCGATTTTTTTATCCGATGTATCGTATTCTCTATCTGAGCATTGGCTCCGGATAGTATCTGCCCGGCTTCCGTTTTGGCTTGCCGGATTATCTCTTTGCGGCTCCGGTTGATATCCTCCAAAGCACGTTCGTAGTTTGCAAGGGTCTCTTCAAGGCGTTTTTCTTCTTTACGTATTTGACGACGCTTGTCCTCCCAATAGCGTTTATCACGCAGAAGGTCCTGCAGATACTTATCGTAGTCCATTTGCGTATTTCCAACTTTTTCGGCTGCTTCGGTTATCAAATCTTCGGGTAGACCTATCTTCCGGGCAATTTCCACAGCAAAGGAAGAGCCGGGACGCCCGATTTCGAGGCGAAACAGCGGCTGCAAATGTTGGCGGTCGTAGAGCATGGCCGCATTAAGAATACCTTCGTGCTCCTCGGCGTATTGCTTCAGATTACTATAATGAGTAGTTATAAGACCAAACATCTTCTTGCGGTTGAAGCGTTCGAGAGTAGCTTCGGCAATAGCTCCACCTATGTTGGGTTCGGTACCACTGCCGAACTCGTCTATCAACAGCAAGCTTCGAGCGTTTCCGTTGCGAATGAAAAACTTCATGTTAAGCAAGTGTGAGCTATAGGTAGAAAGATCGTTTTCGATGGACTGTTCGTCGCCAATATCGATAAATATGCGTTGGAAAATACCGCATCGACTGTTTTCGTGCAAGGGTATAGGCATTCCGCACTGGAGCATATATTGAAGCAAGGCCACCGTTTTGAGGCAAACGGATTTTCCTCCGGCGTTAGGTCCCGATATAATGAGGATACGCTGTTTTTCGTTCAAGCTGATGTCGAGGGGGATTATCGCCTTTGCCTGTTTTCGTAACGAGAGGTAGAGCAAAGGATGCTGAGCACGCTCCCACTCCACCCGACAGCAATTGTCCACCCGCGGGCAGATAGCCTTGACTTCGTGTGCCAAAAGAGCTTTGGCTCGCAAAAAATCAACTTGTCCCAGAAAACATTGCGAGGCTCTTATATCATCAAAATGCGGACGAAGAAAATCGGTCAGTTCGCCGAGGATACGATTCAACTCACGGCTTTCCTCTCCTTGCAACTCGCGGATACGGTTATTGGCAGCTACCACCGTAGCGGGTTCCATGAAGACGGTTTTCCCACTGGCCGACTCATCGTGCACAATACCGCTTATTTTTCGCTTAAAAGAAGGAGACACGGGAATCATCAACCGGCCCTCGCGGAGAACGGGCGCCGCATCCTGCGGTACGTAGCCATCAGCCTGCGCCTGTCTCAATATGATGTTGAGCGAACGCGACACGGAGGCCTGTACGGAAAGCATCTCTCGACGGATACGCGCTAACTGGGGAGAAGCATCGTCACGGATGCGTCCGAACTTGTCCAACACTCCATCGATGCGTTTAATGAGAGGAAGAAAATCAGGCAAATCAGCAGGCAAATCCTTAAGTCCGGAATAAAGTTCCGAGTCGTCGGATTGGAGAAAATGCTGCCATTTGCGGGAAGCATACAAAGCCCGGCGCAAATCGAAGAGCTCAGTTTCGTCGAAAAACAAGCCCTCTACACGCAGACGCGACAAGGCCTCGCGGAGATCGTAAAAAGCTTCGGCAGGCAGGTCCTCTCTTTTGTCGAGCAGAAGCTGCAACATCGATCTACTACGATGCAGTCGCAGCATTACTTCGTCGTAGTCGTTGCTAAAGCTCATAGTCGCGACCTCCTCACCACCCAAGCTGCTCTTGCAACGCTCCGCAAGCAAGCTGCGCATAGAATTAAAACCTATTTTCTCTTCAAAATTCTCGGGATACAACATAATCAGGACTGTTGTTTATTGTCTGTTCCTTATTTCGGCCTGCAAAGATAAGCTAAAAAACGGAGCCGCCCGAATAGTCTTTTTTCGACCGGCCGGACGGCTCTGTTTAGCTGCTATATCCTATATATCTTCCGGATGCTTTACATTTCGTTTATCTCCTTATTGATGGCCTCGTACTCGTCGTCCATACCCAAGCGATAGTAAAGAGTACGAAGGGTACGTTTGTGTTCGATTTCTTTCGGAGCCAACTCGGTTGCCTTCACAAAGAAAGGCAAGGATTCTTTGAATACTTTTTCAGCCTTTTCCTGCTCGGCCTGATATTTTTTGTTATCCTTAATTTTAGAGGCTTCATCCATCATTTTCACAGCTTTATTGAATATCAAACGTCCTTTACCGGCGTAGGCATCAGCCATATTGGGATCCAATTCGATGGCTTTATCGAAAGCTGCATCGGCATCGGCTACATTGCCTAATTGTTCGTCGATAACACCTTTCACATAACGATATTGTGCAATATTGGGTTCGTTTTCAATGGCGTTATTAAGGTATCCGAGCGCCTCTTTTGACTGATTGGAGTAGATGTAGTAGTTGATCAGATTTTGCAAAAACCAAGCCTCACGCGGAAAAGCGGCAAAAGCATCCTTAAGGGTCTGTACAAACTTGGCAGTATCTTTTACAGCTACGTATTCTTCGTAAAGCAACTGATACACATTGGAGCGTTGCTGATCATTCTCGGTTTTGAGTTTCAGTTCTTCGTAGAGATTGATAGCCTCGTTGTGCATTTTGGCATTGCTCGCCGCCAAAGCCTGATAGTAACGAATGGTGTAATAGTTCGTATCCTTAGGCAACTCATTGTTCATCAAAGGCAGATCGGGAATGGCACCGTAAACCGAAAAGACTTCGTAGGCTTTTGTATAGTCTTTCTTATCGTAAGCATGCGCTCCATAGGAAATCAGGTTGGAAGGCATGTTGTAATATTCTTTCAGTTTATTTTTGATATCCTTGCGGAAGCGATTTTTTATCTTGCCTTTCTCGTTGGGCACTTCGCCCAAGCTGTCGGCTACCAGAAAATAACGGTAGGATTCGAGCAAGGCATTTCCTTTGAGTTCTTCGTCAAACTTCTGACCGATTACCTGTTTTTGGTACTCCTGATCGTTTTCTTTATAGCCAATCAGGCCGGCCACATACCAGGTATTGGCATCGTATTTCGTGGATGCATCCTCCAGAGCCGGCTTGATTAACTCACGAGCTCCGGCGAAGTCCGGTTTTTCGACAGCCAAAGCTTTGTTTTTCGCTTTCGAAACATTCGATTTTTGGGCATAAGTCAGGGAAGCTCCCAGTACCAGTGCCACGAATAAAACTGTTTTTTTCATAATGCTGTTTGTTATTGTGAATAAAAGTATAGTATTGATTTTTTATAACGATTTCTACTGCTCGACACTTTCTTCGCCTTTGGTTTCGGTATCGTTAGCTTCCGGCAGCTCTTCCTCCGTTTCGGAGATCACCTTACATACCGAAGCTATCTCATCGTTGCGTTTTCCCAGATTAATCAGGCGTACCCCCTGCGTGGCGCGTCCCATCACACGGATATCGGCTACTTTCAAACGAATGGCGATACCCGATTTGTTGATAATCATCAAATCGTTGTCGTCCGTTACGCTCTTGATGGATACCAGCTTACCTGTTTTTTCGGTAATATTCATGGTTTTCACACCCTTTCCTCCGCGGTTGGTGATGCGATAGACCGGAACAACCTCTCCGTTTTCGTCGAGGATTTTTTCTCCGTTTTCGTCTGTTTCGTCGAGCCAGGTACGTTTTCCGTATCCTTGTTGGGAAACCACCATAACGGTCTCCGGAGAATCTTTACCAACACAAATCATGCCTACAGCTTCGTCCTGTCCGTCTTCGTCGAGGGTCATGGCACGTACTCCGGTAGCTGTTCGGCCCATCGGGCGTACCTTGCTCTCGTGGAAACGGATGGCACGACCGTTACGGTTCGCGATAACGATGTCGGAATCACCGTCGGTGAGCCGTACCTGTATAACGCTGTCGTCCTCACGAATGGTAATAGCGTTAACACCGTTCTGACGGGGACGCGAGTAAGCCTCAAGGGAAGTTTTCTTGATGATACCGTTCTTGGTACAGAATACGATATAGTGGTTGTTGATGTAGTTGGGATCCTGCAAGCCTTTTACCCGGATAAAGGCGTTTACCTTGTCGTCGGAGTCGATATTGAGCATATTTTGGATGGCTCTTCCTTTGGAGGTCTTGCTTCCTTCGGGTATTTCATAAACCTTCAACCAGTAACAACGGCCTTTTTGGGTAAAGAAGAGCATCGTGTTGTGCATCGAGGCGGGATAGATGTATTCGATAAAGTCTTCGTCGCGCGTATCGCCTCCCCGAGACCCTACTCCTCCACGGCCTTGTGCGCGAAATTCGGTAAGCGGAGTACGCTTGATGTATCCGAGGTGCGAAATGGTAATGATCATTTCGTCGTCAGCATAAAAGTCCTCCGGATTAAACTCTTCGGAGGCGTACACGATTTCCGTACGGCGGGTGTCACCGTATTTTTCTTTTACTTCGAGCAATTCGTCTTTGATGATTTGCATACGAAGTTCCACACGGGCAAGTACGTCTTTCAAATGTTCGATGAGGGCCAATACCTCGGCATATTCGGCACGCAGTTTCTCCTGTTCCATGCCGGTGAGTTGACGCAGACGCATTTCGACCACGGCGCGAGCCTGTATCTCGGACAGGCCGAAAGCTTCCATCAGAGCGCTACGGGCTTCATCGGGCGTTTTCGAAGCACGAATGATGCGAATGGCTTCATCCAGATTGTCAAGGATAATCATAAAGCCTTCGAGCAGGTGAGCACGCTTTTCGGCTTCGGCCAGTTCGAAAGTCGTACGCCGAACGACTACCTCGTGGCGGTGTTCCACAAAGTAATGTATCAGTTCCCGGAGATTCAGCAAGCGCGGACGTCCGTTTACGAGGGCGATATTGTTGATGCTGAAAGAGGATTGCAGGGCCGTAAACTTGAAAAGTTTATTGAGCACCACGTTGGAATTTGCGTCGCGTTTGATGTCGATAACGATGCGCATACCCTCTCGGTCGGATTCGTCGTTGATGTGGGCAATGCCTTCGATACGCTTGTCCTCCACCAAAGCTACAATGGATTTTATCAGCTCCAGTTTGTTAATTTGGTAGGGGATTTCGTTTACCACGATGCGCTCGCGACCGTTTTTTTCGTCCACTTCGATTTCTACCTTCGAACGAATCACCACCCGTCCGCGACCGGTCTCGTAGGCTTCCTTCACACCGGCATAGCCGTATATGGAACCTCCGGTAGGGAAATCGGGTGCTTTGATGAGCTTGATCAAAGTCTCGGTATCTACCTCCCTGTTGTCGATGTAGGCTACAATAGCATCGACGGTGTCGGAAAGGTTGTGGGGGGCCATATTGGTAGCCATACCCACGGCAATACCGGAAGCTCCGTTCACCAATAAGTTGGGAATGCGAGTAGGCAGTACAACGGGTTCTTTCAGCGTATCGTCAAAGTTCAACTGAAAATCAACCGTATCCTTATTGATATCCACCAGCATTTCTTCGGCCAAGCGGCGGAGCCGTGCTTCGGTATAACGCATGGCGGCAGGGCTGTCGCCGTCCACCGAACCGTAGTTACCCTGCCCGTCCACCAAGGGATAGCGCATAGCCCAAGGTTGGGCCAGACGTACCAGCGTTCCGTATATTGAAGAATCGCCGTGCGGGTGGTATTTACCCATAACTTCACCGACGATTCTGGCTGATTTCTTGTAAGGTTTATCCGAATTGTTGCCCAGCTCGTTCATCCCGAAGAGCACGCGGCGGTGTACCGGTTTAAATCCGTCCCGTACATCGGGCAAAGCCCGCGAAACAATCACCGACATGGAATAGTCGATGTACGAAGATTTCATTTCTTCGTCGATATTTACTTTGATTATTCTGCTTTGTTCGCTCATCTAATTATTCTTAGGTTATGTCTTTTTCAAAAAAGCGTACTAAAGTACTGCTTTTTTACCAAACATACAAACTTGCGCTCAAAAAACAGCATCAATCTCCCCCAAGTAGTTTCGAATCGCCTCCCGATTCAAGGGCGGGAGCTGGTTCCGGGAATTTTACGAAATCGAACCACTCCTCTTCAGCCCTTCCACGCAAGCGCATCGTTCTCCCCATTGAGGTCGCCGTTGTCCTCGCTGAGGTCGCCGTTGTCCTCGTTGAGGTCGCCGTTGTCCTCGTTGAGGTCGTCGTTGTCCTCGTTGAGGCCGTCGTTGTCCTCGTTGAAGTCGCCGTTGTCCTCGTTGAGGTCGTCGTTGTCCTCGTTGAGGCCGTCGTTGTCCTCGTTGAGGTCGTCGTTGTCCTCGTTGAGGCCGTCGTTGTCCTCGTTGAAGCCGTCGTTGTCCTCGTTGAAGCCGTCGTTGTCCTCGTTGAGGCCGTCGTTGTCCTCGTTGAAGTCGAGCGGTATTCAAGAAAAAACCCCGCTCCGGCGGGGTTTTTATTTTTTATTCGAGGGTAGCGAGGTAGCGCTCGGCTTCGATGGCTGCCTGACAGCCGCTGGCTGCGGCGGTAATGGCCTGACGGTAGTGCGGGTCGGCCACATCGCCGGCAGCAAAAACACCGGGCAGCTTCGTACGGGGACTTCCGGGCTGCGTTTTGATGTAACCCACTTCGTCGGTTTCGACCCAGGGTTTGAAGATGTCCGAATTGGGTTTGTGCCCGATAGCCAAAAAGAAACCATCGATATCGATATGCACTTTTTCCTCGTCGGCTTTTCCACGACGCTTCACGAGGTCGGCCCCCTGTACCACAGCTTCGCCCGTTAGTCCGATCGTCTCGTGCTCGAAAAGAACTTCGATTTTGGGATTCTGCAAAACGCGCTCTTGCATGATGCGGGATGCGCGCAAGTAGTCTTTCCGCACAATGAGATAGACCTTAGCAGCCAATCCGGCCAGGTAGCCGGCTTCTTCACAGGCGGTGTCGCCCCCTCCTACTACAGCTACCGTCTTGTTGCGGTAAAAAAATCCGTCGCAGGTTGCGCAGGCCGATACCCCCGAGCCGGAGTAGCGCTGCTCGTCGGGCAAGCCCAGGTATTTGGCACTGGCCCCGGTAGCTATGATGAGGGTCTCGGTTTGCAGTTCCGTCTCACCGTCGATAGTAACTTTATAAGGGCGCTGCGAGCAGTCGACAGCCGTAACCATCCCGAAGCGAATATCGGCTCCGAAGCGTTCGGCTTGCTTGCGCAGGTCGTCCATCAGCTGAGATCCGGTCGTCCCTTCGGGATATCCGGGAAAGTTCTCGACTTCGGTAGTGGTGGTCAGCTGCCCTCCGGGTTGCATACCTTCATATAGAACGGGGGCAAGGTTGGCACGCGATGCGTATATGGCAGCCGTATAACCGGCCGGCCCTGAGCCTACAATGAGGCAACGAAGTTTTTCAGACATTTTTTTATCCTCTTTTTTGATGTTAATACTTTTTTTTTCGGAAGAGAGACGGCTCCGGAGTCTATCGCAGGTCGTTAATCTGAGCTTCGGGGTATTGTTTGCTGTCGAAATCGAAGTAACGGTCGGCGAGATTCCGGTTTTTCCGGAAGTTTTTCAACTGAAGCTTCATGCTCCCTCCTTTCTTATTCACTTGGTTTATGTAAACAAGATTTTCGGTCGTTTTGTTTAACAGCAGTTGGATTCTTGCTATTTCCGAACGGGTGTCTCGGGGTATCAACTCGATGTGATAATTTCCGTCGGCAGGCGGATTGGGAGCAAAACGAATTTTCGACTCCTTACGAAAACTGTCGAGGATAGCCATCGGATTGATATCCGCCTGCTCGCTTTCGTCGGGCTCGGTAATGGTAATTTCAGCATTATCGATCATGTAGAGCCATTGCGTTTTCCCATTGAAACATACCACGAAGTCTTCGGTTTCCATTCGGAATTTATCGGCTTTGAGGCTAAACTTTCCGCGCATGCTTTCTTGCTGTCCCGACGCTTTTTCACTTATAGTAAGCTGAAAATCGGCTTCTACAGCATTATTTTTTAGCATCAACAAGAATTTATCGACCAGGCTCTCGGCTTGTTTCGAGTTGTTTTGAGCCGATAGAATAACTCCCGACAAACACAGGAGCAGGGTGAAAAACAGGAAGCGTTTCATATCTAAATGTAATTTTATAGGTTTTTTAAAATCTGTTCGAGGTGATAATCGTCGATCACATACACATCGCGGGCTTTGCTGCCTTGCGCGGGACCTACGATTCCGGCTACTTCGAGCTGGTCCATCAGACGTCCGGCACGGTTATATCCGATAGAGAACTTGCGTTGTATGAGCGAAGTCGATCCTTGCTGGTTGGCGACAATCAGTCGCGCTGCTTCTTCGAACATGGGGTCGCGCTTGCTTAAATCCACCGAAGCGGCATCGATACCTTCGCCTTCGCCACCAACGTACTCGGGCAGGTAAAAAGCCGTAGGATATCCCTGTTGGCCGCTGATGTAGTGAACAATACGTTCTACCTCAGGTGTGTCCACAAAGGCACACTGCACACGAATCAGGTCGTTCCCCTGCGAGAAGAGCATATCGCCACGTCCTACCAGCTGATTGGCGCCCGGAGCATCCAGAATAGTACGCGAGTCGATCATCGACGAAACCCGGAAAGCCACCCGCGCCGGGAAGTTCGCTTTGATAACTCCCGTGATAATATTGACCGAAGGACGCTGTGTAGCGATAATCATGTGTATGCCTACAGCACGTGCCAATTGGGCAATACGTGCAATGGGCATCTCCACTTCTTTTCCGGCGGTCATAATCAAATCGCCGAATTCGTCCACAATCACCACGATATAGGGTAAAAAACGATGGCCTTTTTCGGGATTCAACTGACGATTGAAAAACTTTTCGTTGTATTCTTTAATATTGCGGGTATGGGCTTTTTTCAAGAGGTCGTAGCGGTCGTCCATCTCCTTGCACAGCGAATTGAGTGTCTCTACCACCTTGCTCGTATCGGTAATAATGGCGTCTTCTCCATCCGGGAGCTTCGCCAGGAAATGTTTCTCAATATCGCCGTAGATATTGAACTCCACCTTCTTAGGATCTACGAGGACGAGCTTCAGCTCCGAAGGATGCTTTTTGTAAAGCAGGGAGGTGATGATGGCGTTCAAACCGACGGACTTCCCTTGTCCGGTAGCTCCGGCCACCAGCAAGTGCGGCATCTTTGCCAAGTCGATCATAAACACTTCGTTGGTAATAGTACGTCCGAAGGCAACGGGCAAATCGAGTTTCGATTCCTGAAATTTCTTGGACGAAATAACCGAGTGCATCGAAACCACTTGAGGGTCGCTGTTGGGCACCTCGATACCGATAGTACCCTTGCCCGGAATGGGGGCAATAATCCGGATTCCCGTTGCTGCGAGACTGAGCATGATGTCGTATTCCAGATTTCGTATCTTGGAAATGCGTACGCCTGCCTTGGGCACAATCTCGTAAAGAGTTATGGTAGGACCTACGGTAGCTTTTATCGATTCAATTTCGATGCCGTAATTTTGCAGGGTAGTTATAATACGGTTTTTGTTGGCATTTTGTTCCGCCATATCGATATGGGTATCCCGGTCGGAACTATAGACCTTCAGCAAATCGAATACCGGAAATTTATACGAGGACAAATCCAAGGTCGGATCGTAACGCCCCAATTTTTCGAGGTTGTAGTAAGGATCTTCTTCTTCGAAGACCTCTACTTCCATATCGGGTGTTTCCTTCGAAGTTTCAGGCTGAAGCTGGCCGGCATCAGAGGCCTGTACCTCAAAAGATATATCCCCCGCATCACCGGCGGGCAAATCCACAGCCTCATCGTAAGACCGGGCTACAATCCAGTCTTCGGGAACAATTTCCGTCCCGACTGCCACAGAAGCTTCGTCCTCTTCGTCTTGACTTCCATATTCTTTCTCCCAATCCACCAACAAAGCTTCGGATTTGTTCTTCCTCTTGAGCTTTGCAAACACAGCCCGGAGAAAAGGTATGGTTTTCTTCGACGACAGAATGGCAAAGAGCAACAAAGTTCCCAGAAGCAATAACAAAGTACCGGGAAGCCCTATGAAAGAAACAAGCCAGTCGCTGACAAAGTCGCCGTGCTCGCCTCCCAAAGAGAAGAAGAGTTTATTTTCCAGCAGCGGAGCCGTCGTAAAAGACAAAAAAACGGACAGCCAAATCAACCAAAAGGCAGCGCAGAAAAAAACCTTCCACATGGATACCGGCAACTCCTTTCGCATCAAGCGAAAAGGGACGAAAGCCAGGAAGAACAATATGGCAAAGGACGAAAGTCCAAAACCGCCTCCTATTATTGCTTCGGCCACATAGGCCCCCACAACCGAAGTCCAATTCTGTATCCCCGAACGAGCCCCCAGAAGTTCCCGCAACGGCAAATCGAGCTTGCTTTGGTCGGCGGCTCCTGTGAAGAAGTAAGAAAGAAAGGCAAAAGCAAAATAAACAACAGCAAAAGCAATGAACATAGCCGCAATAAAACGGGTGCGCTCATCGATCAGAAAACGTTTCGACTTTGTAAAAAATCCATCGTTTTTCCCTTCCTGCTGTTTCTTGGTTCTGAAATCCTGCGTAGCAGTTTTTTTTATCGGTTTCCGTGGAGCCATTCAAAAATACCTTCCTTATGTGAGCTTAAATTCGTTAAATTGAAGACGCAAAAATAACAAAAACCAATGCGTCTTGAGAGGTTTTTCACATTTTTTCGGACTAATCCGAACGGAGTTCTTATAATTTTACGTACTTCGCAACTGTCCAGTGATTATTCGAGTCCGACCCGACAAAGAGCAGACCGTTACTTGCAGCTTCTTCCGTCAATACAGGAAGATCCTCCTCGTAAAAACCGCTGATATACAGTTCAGCTCCTGCTTTCAGACAGGCAGCATAGCATTTCATATCATTCAGCAGGATGTTCCTGTTGATGTTGGCAAGAATGATGTCAAAATGTCTGCCCGAAAGTTTTTCGGCTCCTCCTAAAACGACTTCGATATTTTTAACTTTATTGAGAGCAATATTTTCTTCCGCATTTCGGACACACCAATCGTCAATATCGACGGCGAGCGCCTTTCGAGCGCCTCGCATCATAGCTAAAATGGCCAAAACAGCTGTGCCACAGCCCATATCAAGGAGGGTTTTATCTTCCAAGTCGGCTTTCAGCAATTGCTCGATCATCAAACGCGTAGTCTCGTGATGCCCCGTCCCGAAAGCCATCTTCGGGTCAATCACAATGTCGTAACGCAAACTCGGAATATTGGTATGAAAAGAGCTGTGTATAACACAAGAATTCCCTACAACAATGGGTTGAAAGTAATTTTTCTCCCATTCCTCATTCCAGTTTTTCGAATCTATTTTTGTCACTTTCTCGCAACAAATGCGAGCGTACTCAAAATCGGCCAGAAGCTTCCCCAGCTCGGATTCGCTGTATGCGTCAGACGGTATGTAAGCCTTCAAGCCTCCTTCGGACGACACGAAGCTCTCAAATCCTATTGTCCCTAAAGCAACCGAAAGCAGATCCGAAACATATTCCTCGGCATCAAAAGAAAACTCAACTTCAAAATATTCCATAAAATATATAAAATTTAAACTCATACCTGCAACATTTAAGGCTCAAAATGCGTCTTTACAGATAAAAGTTGCAAGATGCAAAAATAGTTCTTTATTTATTTCGCAACAAACAAAAAACCATACAAGGCAAAAGCGAAAGGCATAATTGTTGTATTTTTGCATCCGGGACAAGATAACCCTAAAAAGACAAGACAAATTCAGAAACATAAAATATTATAATCGGCAAAACAAAATGTACAACTTTTGAAAACAAATTGTACATTTTTTGGGAAG
>BDEJ01000033.1 GCA_001653155.1 Porphyromonadaceae bacterium H1 | reverse complement strand
CATACTTTTGCTGATGCATCATCGCAACGGAAGTCTATATATACTTAGTTAGCAACTCCGCTTTTTTATATCTTTTCGGGAGTTGAGGCTTGTTTGCTTGCCTGAGGATTGGAAAATTGCTTTTCGAAAAACAGCTTTTTATCCTTGATTAAGAGATATATACAGATAATCAGAAAGATAGCGCTTTGGATGATTTTGCTATCAGGGTGTGTGGCGAATATTTCGTTGGAAATGTTGGCTACCAGATGGAAAAGTATGGCAATCATTACATTTCGGTTGGTCTTGAAATAAAGCCAATTCATAATTATCACAAAAACAAACAGGCTTATCACGAAGTTAAGTGTATAGATAAGACCCTCCGCCTGCACATCGCTCTGATAATATCCCTTGACAAAAAATAGTGGCAGATGCCAAAATCCCCAATATATAGCAAATAGCACGGATGTCTTGAATAAAGAGAAACGCTGCCTTAAAGCGTCCGTACCGTAGGAGTGCCAGGCCAACTCTTCTGCTATCGGGGCAAAAGCCAGCAGGAACCAAGGAGAAAAAGGTTGGGAGGTAAAGGAAGGTTTACCCGAAATATAAAACTGGTCGATACTGTGTCCGAAGCAAAGGGATAAGAGTTGAGCCAGAACAATAGAAAGAGGGGGTAATAAGAGCGTAATCCAGAGGTACTTCCCGGTAGAGATAGGTGTTCCGAAGAAGCGTTTTTTCAGGTCGGCAAGTAAATCTTTATCGGATAGAAACAGATAAGCTGCAACAAGAGCAGGAGCCAACAAACCTGTAAGTTCTAAAATGCCCTGCAAAACAAGGTAGTTATTATCCGCTTTATGACTGAGATAAGCAACTGTAAACCATAGTACCCAGGGTATTAGTAGCGATAGTCCGAAAAAAAGAAAAGGCTTGTTATATTTTTTCATATTGCAGTATAATTATTGGAAAATAAATCTTGTTTCTGATTCTGCAAAATTAGCAATTATTTGCTCTTCCTGATAACTTTTCTCAGAATAATAACAAGCTCGTTTTACTCAACAACAGCTGATACTCCGGGAATAGTTAAACTTTCTTGGAAAGCTAAGCTTTCTTATTCGGGTACGTAGATAATCTCACCGTTTTCAAGCTCGTAGGCAATGCCCACGCGTTTCCCTCGTTTCCGGTCGTCCGATTCTTCTTCGGAAGGTCTGTAACGATTAATCTTGTTGCCCTCTTTGCTTATTATTTCCATGTTCTCTTTGCCGGGGTTCTTGACAATGGTAAAATCTTCCTTTGTAAATACCTCTGTCATATTCAAATTCATCACCATGGCTACCATCAAGGCTACGGCAAAAACCATTGCTACATCAAAAAGGTTCACCACAACGCTCAATGGATCGCCTTCGTCGTCTTTGAATGCATTCTGTCTTCTTCGTTGTCGTCTCATTTTTTCTCTTTTTCTTGAATAATGCGTGCTACGTAATCCAGTTTGTTCAGTTCGGAAGCGTACCAGCGTTGCTTTACCTGTAAGGTAATCAGTCCGATGCCGCTGATGACCAATCCGACGACGGTAGTAGCAAATACAATTTGCATGTTGTAGGCCATGCCGGCAATATCGCCGGTAGATAGACCTACCAGTGCGGGGCTCATAGCTATAAGCGTACCGATAAGTCCGAGTATGGGGCCTATCTTTGCCATAAGCCGTGATTGAGCAAGGTCTTTTTCTGCGTTGTTTTCAAATGCCGAAAGTAGATAGTCGCTGTATGCCTCGCTTGGCGCTGAGTTCAGCAAATCGCGCAGATAAAGAATAAATAACGAGTTGTTGCGCTCGGGCAGCAATGCCCGCAAGTCATCGATACCGGCAGCTGTGAGCGACTTGATGGCAGTAGCGAGCAGGCGGTCGTTTTTACGCTTGGTCATAAACTGCGCATACAATCCACCGATGAGTAGCATTGAGCGGACAAACAACAGCAGCAGCAGAATAATGTCCGGAATAAGCAGGGTGTTTGACAGCCAAAACAATGATTTTGAAATAATTTCCATTTTGTTCTTTTCTTTATTTATTGTTTATCAAGGGGGTATGATTATTCTATTTTTCGCTTTCGGTATTTCTGACGGATAAAACCCCAAGCCAACAGTACAACGAAAATGGACAGGGCAAGCAAAAGCGAATGAGTATCCAGTGTTTGGTTTACCGGGCTGTAGGTTGTTTCGCCGTTTACTGTGCTTATTAACCCAATGAAACAAACAAACAAGCTGACGATAAATTGAATTTCGAGTCGAAGTTCTTCCTCCGGTATAAGTCTTGAAAGGCCCCATGAAAAGAGCGGTATCAGCAGGAAAACTCCTGCTGCCATCGAACGCGCTACCGTCTCGAAAGCCACACCGGGTAAAGAGAAAAACAACTGTGTCAAGGTGTAAAACAACACTGGAAAGAGCAAAAGCCCCGGATAGCTGTTGAGCGGAGTCATTACGTCCGTTTTTACGTTTGTTCCCAGTGTTTTACGCAGGCGCATAAATGTAAAGGCAAGTATGATAAGGGTTTCCAAGGTAATAAGCACGGCTACGTTTTGCATGATTACGGGAGTTTGCATCCATGTCTCCAGTTGAGTTTTAGACTGTGAGGCTGCTGCAGGGGCTAACGTAAGCACAAATATGCCGGCTATTGCAGCAAATAACATAGCCTGCCACCAGCGCCAAAAACTGATTTTCAGCAAGGTGTTTAAGGTAATAAAAAGGATGAGCACCTGTATGATGTATTCCATATGTACCAGTTTTCCTGAGTCGTCGTTGCTCAATAGGGAGATCCTTCAGGAGTAGTTTCGGTTTAATTTTTTCGTCTTTTCCTCACAAGCATCAATATTCCTGCGAAGGCAATCACTGCTATAACTCCAATCAACAGACCGTTCAAGACGTTCTTATTCCCATTTTGAAGCTCGGATAATTGCTCTTTTTTCAGGACCATGCTGTTTTTTGTCTCGCTAATAACGTCGGAAGCCTGCTCCACTTGCTTCAATGCCTGCCGGTAGCGATTGGCTTGATCGGTATCGACTTTTTGAGCAATAAAGTCCTGCAGCTTTTTATTACCTCCCGAGAATCCTTTGCCTGTCGCCCCGTACTTTTGGGTTAAATCGGTATGCAGCGCCGCTATGCTTGCAAGCTGTTCGGGGGTGGCTTTCCACATTCCTTTTCGAGACGACTCGAGCATAATGGCTGTTATTTCTTGCAAGGCAGCAGGATTTTCCCGTTCAAAAAATGCCTGTACCTTCAGCTCGAATTGGTCTTTCACATAGATTTGATAGATGCGATCCCACATCTCGTTATCGATAACGTCAGGTTTGGAGACATTCCAGCCGAAGGTGTTGGTAACAACCTCCTCGATACGTGCTGCGCTTGATCGACCTCCTTGTATAAGTTCTTTCACAAACTCAGGGTTGAAAATCGTACTACGCGCTTCAACGCCAATCGCCTCTTTAAGCTCTTGTACCCGGAAGTTGTTACGGTTCCGATAGTCGGCAAAGAAAGCATCGGGGTCTTTACCCGTTACGTTGCGAATAGTAAGATTCATGCCACCCATGAATTCATACACGTGATCGAGACTCAAAGCTCCCCATGTGTTGCTCTGACGAGGTTGGACTACAGCATCGGTGTTGTGCAGCACGGCACGCAGCAAGCCTTTGTCAAATTCACCCCAAGTTTTTTCATCGCCATAGGAGGCCCCCATATTGTTGAGGTAGACTTCGGCTATTTCTGCCTCATTCTCCCACTTGTCGCTGGAGGTAATCATCTCCTGAATACCGGTCCCGTACATCCCGTTGATGCCTCCAAACACACGTCGAGTCGATAATTCACGTGCATTTTGGGGAGGAAGACCTTGCTCTATCAGTTGTCGCTCAACCTCTACGGAGCTTGTTTTTACAAAGTTATCTTCCTCTTTCTCATCGGCTTCGGAAACCATTTTCACTGCACGACTGATAAGCTCCAAGCGTGAAGCCGCCAAGTCGCGGAACTGTCCCGAAGTCTGTATGATTACGTCAATACGAGGGCGTCCGAGGCGCTCAGAAGGGATGAGCTGCAAGTCGGCTACACGTCCGAAAAGATCTCTCACCGGTTCGACCCCCAGCATGTAAAGTACCTGTGCAATAGTAGCTCCTTCGCTCTCGATGAATTCACTGCTCCAGAAAGTATAACTCACCTTTCGTGGATAAGCACCCTTATGTTGCTTGCGGTATTGTTCTATTGTGGCATTCACTAAGGCAACGCCTTTATCCCAAGCGAGTTCCGAGGGAGTTGCTTCGGCGTTGATGGAGTATAGATTTCTACCCGTAGGCAGGGCTGTGGGATTGGCCACGGCATCACCGCCCGAGGAAGGAGGCACATATCCGCCTGCAAGGGCATTGATTATACTTTCAAGTTCCATCTCGGGACTTTCTTCCAGAGCTTTCTTGTAAGCGCTCACATTACTTAGGGTACGCTCTATTTCTACGATGGCACGTGCTCGCGCTTTTTCTTCGGGCGTATATTCTTTAACAGCTATGCCTGCCCGGTGTAAAGCCGCCTTCATTGAGTCGGGATGTTGCTTTTGTTTTACCTGGCTGTGTTCGGGGCGTTTCCCTATTTTAGGTATAAATGCAGGGTGTCCGCCTCCTTTGCTCGCCGATTTTCCTTGACTGCCTGCCATTGCCATGGCTGCTCGCATCATCGCCATTCTGTCGGGTGGAGTAAGTATGGTTTTCGCTACAGCTATTTCGTGTGGAGCAATACCTGCTGTTTTGGCCACGTAAAAGCTGTCCGCTTTTGTTCCCTTCAGCAGCTGCGTAACGATAACTTTGGCAGGGTTAAGATAGCGTTGAGTGAAAAAGGTTTTGCTCTTCAACTCCTTCTCGGATATCCGCCCGCGCATTCTGTCGAGTGCAGCAAGGCTATAAGCAATGGGGTCGGCACTCATAGCCATAACGGTGGAGTTTATCTTTTCGGGTGAGTAGGGTATACCCGTAATGTAAAAAGTGCCGGACATTTTTTCGCTGGCTATTTCTTCTGCAAAGTTTTCGAGGAGCAGGATATCATCCTCAGAGTACGGCCTTACCCGCGAACTGTCGAGGCGTAAATCACGATGTAAGCCCATATCGACGGCTATTCTTTTCACACGCAACGAAGCTTTTTCTTTTACGGCATCATCGGCTTTGTAATATCCGTTTATGGCATCTGTCAACGACTTGTACTGGTTGCGGGTTTTACTCTCGCTAAACGAGGGGGTGAGATAGGACACAAGCGTAGCGTAGGAGCGACGCTTGGCGATGATGCTCTCACCGATATTGCCAATGGTATAGTAGTAGAAATGCGGCAGCTGACCTACGAGTATGTCGCCCCAGTCGGAATTGCTGAGAGCTACTTGTTTTTGAGGAGTAAACTCCAAGCTTCCATGTGTACCGAAGTGCATGAGAGCATCGGCCTCAAAAGCGTATCGCGACCATAAGTAGGGAGCTATATAGCTGTGTGGTGGAGGTGACTTGGCTCCGTGTACGATGGCAAAGCCATCGCTGCCCAAGCCGGCCATGGGTTGCGGTAGTAAAGCTATGTTGCCGAACTGTACGGCTGCAACAGCCAGGTATTTCTTGTCATCTTTCGAGAGAGCCATATAGGCCCCCGGGGCTTCGCCGTAGACTTCGGTTACCTGTTTGTAGCTCGCAGCGGGCATTGACTGTTTTGCCCAAGCTTCGTAATCGTGTTTTTCGATAAGGAGGGGATTTCCCTGCTTCAAAAAATCATCGAAAGCCCCTTCGGCATAAGTACTGAAAACAGTCCCTTGGCGCATCAGCATTCTTTCAAAAACAGCTGCATCTTCAGGTAGGTTATCCACTCTATAACCTTCGGATTTAAGCCGTAGCAAAAGTTTGTGAAGTGAGGGCGCCGTTTCAAGTCCCTGTGCTGCAAAAGCGCTCTGACCGGGTCCTTTGAAATAGAAAATAGCCACTTTTTTATCGGCATTGGCTTTTTTCTTGAGCTCAATAAAGTTCGATACGATTTTGCTGAAGGTTTTGAGACGTTCGGGAATGGATTGAAAGCGATAAAGCCCTTCTTTATCGATGTTCTGAACGTTCAATACATAGGGATAGATAGCTCCGTCAAGTTCAGGCATCACTACCGATTGAGAAAGAATTCCTCCGAATATGCCCATCGGATTGTTTTCCCATTCTTTCTGCGAATCTAGGATACTGAGCGGTGCAAAAAGCGGAATATTACGTTCCTTGAGCCAATGCACGGCCTCATCGCCTTGTCCCATTGCCAGGCGCCCATGCGGAAAGTATAGTACGGCATCGGGGTTAATTTCTTTGAGGAATTCAATTCGCTTACTGCCCGATAATATTGGGTAAATGTTGAAGCCGGCGCGCTCGAAAGCAATTATGGTGCTGTCGATATTGGCCCGATTGCCGCTGAAAGGTTGGTTAAAACCTCCCATCATTGCTATTTTAGGGGCATCGGAGCGGTATGTGCCGATTTCCTTCAGGTAGTTGCGGTATGCATCTACGCTACTGAACCAGCGTTCCTCGTCTAAGTGATACAGCACATCGGATGGGCTTTCCACTACCGAATCGGGGTTGCTTACAAAGAGTTTTTTTCGGTCGATATCCACCCGAATAAAGCGTGCCATGCTTTGGTAGTTTTTCTTATTGGCGTTATTCAGGTAGTTTTCTATTCTTTCCTGCCGGATGCTGTCAAGTGTCGAAATTTTATTCTCAGGTGATGTGGCGGCATAAACCATCACAGGAAACCCTTTATCCATATGTTTCTGAAGGTGTTGGCGTTGCTCTGCGGGTATCTTCATGCCCATTCCGAAACCCAGTACAAAGTCATATCGACCAAGATTTTTGAGTGAATCGGCTGCGAGTTCTTCGTAGATAATAAATCTGTCGGAATTCGATAGGCGCAGGCTCGCACTCATGAAAGAGGGGAAATTGACCAAAGCTACCCGTGTCGGTGCGGCAAAAAATTGCCAGGCGGCATATATTACTGCAATTGTAAGGCTCGCGAGCACTAAAATGCTGATAGTCTTTTTGTTTCTTTTTAACATGATCTTCTTGTTTTGTTGCTTTGCTTCTGGGCTATCCCTGAAGCTTAGCTGCCGGATCGATAGTAAATTGGGAGGGTTTTCTAAATATTTATCGCATGGGGTATTTATGAAGAAATGTGTATGCGGTAAAAGCCGAGTTTCACTGCATACACACTAACTATCACTACAAACGCGTATTTATTTGCTTATTTCGTTAAAGATGAATCGGACATGTCCTGTTGCATTTTTTTCGTTTTTGTATTGGATGAACTGAACTTTGTAGTGTGCTGTTCCATCTGCCGTGCGGAATATGTAGATAGGAGCAGGCAAATAAACAGGAGGCATGACAAGGCTTCCGTCTGTTCTCTTTTTGAAGTTGATTACTGTGGCTTCAGACCGTATCACGGTACTTGTTCCGCCCATACCGGCAGATGTTATGGTCTTGTCAGTAGCAAAGGTCGCGTCTTTCGGAACTTTCGTAACAGAAACAAAGGTAATTCCGCTGTCCAATGTATGGACTCCACCGCTTGCTCCTGTGGATGTAAACTCTCCGCTATTGGTGCGAATCTCGAAACGTCTGATAGCTAAGTCCCAATCCTTTCTGGCTTTCCAGATTGCATTGTTTTCCTCCGACTCTGCGGCGCTACCTACGATTTTGTTTTGTCCGAAAGAGAAATAGTGCCACTCTTGCTTTGAGCTGGCATCAACGTATGCCTGTTTGGCATCGTCCGGTATCACCAAACCTTCGAAATGGTTCTTTTCGCAGGATGAGAACAAAGCTATTGTGCTACAGATGGATAATAAAATGATTTTTTTCATTGTGCTGAATTTTAGATGATTTTTTATTGTGTTTTGAAGCTGTATCGTAAGCCCAGCATATATTGCCTGCCGGGATTTACGAAAGCGGCATCTTTAAAGTTAAAGATGTTGTCGGCTTTGGCGGTAAATTCGAATACGTTTTTCCTCCATGTAAATGGTTTCAGGAATACGATTTTCCAAATGGAATAACTTTTCGATTCTTGTTTTTCTACTACCTGATTCCCTGCGTTGTCCGTGCTTAGCTGCTCGTAGAGTATCGGAGAGTTTATGCGGCCGGATAATTGCAATGAAAACGGAGTTTTCAAAACATTGGCATTCCATGTCAGCGTACAGGTTCCACTGTGTTTTACATTGCTTGGAAGTTGTAGTCCGGTGGAATTATCTTGTGCATCGGAAAAGCCATAGCTACCGCGGATGTCCAATTGGCGAAGAGCGGTGTAAGCCACACTTATATTCATTCCCCGGAGTGTTGCGCTGCTCACATTCTTGTAATATAACTCGTTGCCACCTTTTGAGTTAACAACACGATACTGAGTTATCTTATCGCCGATGTTATTGTAGTATCCGGTCATAGACAGGTTGAAGGTTCCGTAGGAATATTCCGCCGAAAGCGACGAATAAAGTCCACGCTCAGCCTTTAAATAGGGGTTTCCATAAATCCAGAACATCCCTTGATGGTCGAAATCGTAATACAGCTCCTTGATGCTCGGCGCTCGAAAAGCCGTACCGATACCCCCGCGGAAGATAAACCCGGAGATCTTATACATCAATGACAGCTTGGGGGAGAGCGCATTCCCAAATTGAGAATTATGGGTGTAACGAGCTCCTCCCACGATATCCAGATTTTGCCGGAGCTTGTATTGTGTTTGAGCAAAAAGGTTGATGTCGTCCAGATTCTTTGTACTGGGCTTGCTACCGAAGATTTCCCTTGCAAAATTCTCTTCACGGTTATATTCCAGACCGCCCAATAATTCCCAGTTAGTGTTAGGGATAAATGTGTTCACTGCACGTGTTGAGAAAGAGGAGGCCGAATTTATCAATAGACTCTCGTTGTTTTTCTTTTCGAAGATATCAAAGTCCAGATACTTGTTGAAGTTGGCACTAATACGCAGGGTGTTTTTATTATCGAGGCTTGTAAATCCGCCCTGTATCCCCGTCGTAAAATTCTTGCTAAGCTTGTGTTTTACATTCATGCTGCCTGCCGGATTGAAAGTCTCGTGTCTGAAAAAACGTCCGACAAGGCTTATATCCGACTTTCCTGTGGGCTTATAGAGGGCTTTTAGGTTGGCGCCATAGTCTTCGTATCGAGCGGCATAAGCTTCACCGCCCTCTCCTCCAAAACCATCTGAAGCATTTCGGAAGGCTCCCGCACGGGTGGAGAATTTTTTCAGGGCCGAAGCCGCATCAATGCGAGTACGCCATGTCTGATAGCTCTCCACTGTTTGGTTTGCTCCCAACTCCAATCGATGGGCCGGCTCCTTGGTGATGATATTGATGACCGCTCCTACTGCATTGGATCCATACAGAGCTGATGATGCACCCTCTATCATTTCTATGCGGCGAATGCTGTTTACGTCCAGCTGATCAAGATTCACATTCCCTCCGGCACCTTCGGAAACCATACGTTCTCCATCGACCAGAAAAAGAACGTATCGACTGTTCAAACCCCTTATGCGAAGGTTGTTGCCCATCGCATTGGGCGAAATCACGATGCCCGGAATGTTATCCTGCAAGGTTTCGAGTGTGGAGACGGCTCCGGCTTTCCGCAGGTCTTTTTCGCGGATGACCGTTGTCAAAATCGGAGTATCGGAAAGGTGTTTTTCCGTACGCGTACCGGTAACAACTACTTCACCCAGTTGCTGGGCTGTTTCGATAATCATTATGGGAGGGATGACTTTTTCTGCCTGGTCCGATACGTCGATAGGGATTTCGCGCCGATGGGCCCAAATCGAAAATACAGTTAACATGTGCTTGCCTGCCGGAATACGCATTTGAAAGGCTCCGTTGTGGTCGGTTACCGTTCCATAGCTTGTGTTTTCGATAGCAAGCGATATCCCTTCGGCAGGCTTACCGTCGGCCGTAATGACTTGTCCCGAAATGAGGACTGTGTGCTCTTTGGCCGATGCAGGCAAGAGGATTACAATACTCAATAAGAAAGATAATATGATGATTTTGGGCATTGCTTATTAAAAAAGTAGCGTGTAGCTCTTTACTCTTTTTTTGGCTGCAAAGAAATAGCTTTTAGCAATGCCGGCCAATCGCAAAAAATAGTGATTTCTCTGAGTGATAATACCCAAAAATAAGGAGGATTTTTCTTAAATTAGGGCTAGGTAAGTATCTGCTGTGAAGAAAACATCCTTATCCGCTTGGCCGAAAAGCTACGCCCCAAAAGTTTTTTACTTTTGGGGCGTGATTTATGCTTCGGCACTTGGATATCCGTCAGGTTTTCCTCCTCGCTTTAATGATCAGTCTCTTTTGTAAGAGAGAGGCGGAGGGCGAAATCTCTGTTCATTTTAACATCCGTCTTATCACATATTGCAGTCCGAGAAAGAAAAGACTTCTTCTCTTAGAGAAAAGCGATTTCCGGATTTGAGTAATTCCTGCCGAAAGCAAGTTCTGGATAGACAAGTGCTTAAGGAGGATTTGATAATCAGTCTTTAGCGAAAGGATATCTACCTCTTTTTTCAGCCTTAAGATTTTTAAATCGTCTTCAATTTCTGCGAACGAGGAGTATCTTTTTCTCATAATTAATCGTAATAAATGTCCGACAAACGCTTTAATAATGGCTTATGAATAAGTTTTTTCCGGGCTGCATAAATACTCCCTCCCAAGAGACTTAATACGAGTCCTATAATCAAGAACCCTAAACCGATGCTTCCGATCCATTCGCCGATAGCAAATGCAATTGCCACGGATAAGAAAAAGACAATGGTTAGAAGGAACAAGCCCATTACGAAAATCGTTGTTAGTCCGGCAGCTGATTTGGCAATTATTTTGAAGCTATAGAGTTTATAGTACTCTATTTGTGAATCCAAAGCGGACTTTATGTCGTCACTCAGGTTGTTCGATGTGTTTTTTAATTCGGTGAGGGACATTGTTCTGCTTACTTTTGGAGTTTAGCGTTTGCTTTTTTTAGCTGCTCTAATTTCTTTTCGAGAATCTCAATCGCTTCTTCGGCTTTGTAGCTCGAACGGGAAAGTAGAGTTTCTATGTTTTCCTCCAGTGTGCCTTTTAGTTTATCGGCTTTGTTTCTGAGATCGTCGTTCAGATTCTCCAAGTTTTGCTTTACATTGTCCGTTGCTTCGTCGAATGTTCTTTTTAGGCGTCTGCGGGTTTTTCTTCCTTCGTCCGGAGCGAAAAGTATGCCTGCTGCTGCTCCTACAGCTGTTCCGAGTAAAAGTGCAACGATTGTTTTTCCAGTGTTACTTGCCATAATTTTGTTGGATTAAAAATTAATAATATAACAAAGTTAATGTTTATTTGCCCTTTAGCCAATTTAATTAAGGAAAAAGCAGAATTATTTGATTTTGTTTCGAATGTTGCTTTGGGACTTTCGAAAACTTACTGTATACAGACAAGTAAGGTGAAAAAGAATTATTTTCCATGAAATTTTTATATTTTGAATAATAAGAAAGTCGCATTTTTAGTTTTTCCCGATAAACACATAAAATATAATGACAATGACTAAAACAATTCATGCTCTGTTTGCATTATTATTAGCAACGAGTGTGTCTGCACAAGAGTCGCATGACATCGAAGGTGTATGGCTTAGTGAAGATAAGGGAGGAAAGTTTGAGATTTACTCGGACAATGATTTATTCTATGGACGTTTGATCTGGATGGAGGATGCCTATGAGGCGGATGGGAAAACTCTTAAGACGGATAAACACAATCCGGATGAGAGCTTGAGAAGCAGGCCTTTAAAGGGCTTGCTTGTTCTGAAAAGGCTGAAGTATCACAAGGGCGAATGGAAAGGCGGACAAATTTATGATCCTCAAACCGGGAAGACATACAGTTGCAAGGCAAAAATAAGAGGAGATAAATTAATTTTAAGAGGATTTTGGGGTGTCTCCCTGTTAGGGAGGAGCACGGTTTGGACTTCCGTCAAGCCCCGCGAGTGACGCCACCGTAGCGTTTACAGTTAACACGAAAAAATGATGAGAAAAAGAAATATTTTATTGACAGGTGCCGGGGGGAGTGTCGGCAGAGAGGCACTGATGCTTTTGCTTCACGAGGCAGATTCGTACAATGTTCGGATTTTTGACTTGGATACGCCCGCTAACCGAAGGTTCTTTGCTGATTTTGGAGATGCCGTAGAGGTCTTTTATGGAGATATTACCCGGAAAGACGATTTACGTGATCCGATCATCGGGACAGATGTGGTTATTCATCTGGCTTCGGTTATCCCTCCCTTGGCGAATGAAAAAACTCACTTGGTTGATCGCGTAAATGTAGGAGGAACAAAGAATTTGGTTGAGATCATGGAGCAATATGCCCCCAAGGCTTTTCTGCTTTTTGCCTCAAGTGTGGCAGTCTACGGAGATCGATTGCAAAATCCTTATATTCGTGTTGAGGATCCTCTTCTCCCGAGTGGGAATTGCTAACTAAGTATATATAGACTTTCGTTGCGATGATGCATCAGCAAAAGTATGGATAATTTTAGCATCTCCATCTTTTTTGAA
>BDEJ01000032.1 GCA_001653155.1 Porphyromonadaceae bacterium H1 | reverse complement strand
AAAGCCTATGCTGAAGCTAAAAAACGTATCAAACTCGACTTCCCGCAGGAAAGCTGGAAGGCTTTCGGATTCGACGACAAGAAGTAAGAGATTGCTGCGAAGCAAAAATTAGAAATTGGGCACGTAGGGGCGAACCTACGTGTTCGCCCCCCGAAACGCCCCAACAAATAAAGTAAACATCAATTAAATTTTTACGAACATGAAAAAAACAGTACAAAAGACACTGACAACCCTCGCCCTCATCGTGGCGATGATGACCGCAGGTGCTGCCGTCGTGCAGGCACAAGTAAACATGAACTACTACATGACCCTTACCGTAAAGAAAGGGGAGAAGCTACGACTCGATTTTAAGGCAGCCTCAGACGGTACTCCCGTACGTATCGTCAGCGGCTCCAATACGCAGGATATCACAGTCGGTACCTCATGGATAGGCAGACGAAACTATACATCAGACGGCACTACCATGACCATATATGGGAATGTTACTGAGTTTGATTGCGAAAATAATGATGAAAACATAACCTCCCTTAATGCAAGCAATAACACGGCTTTGACTTACTTGTATTGCGGCAACAATCAACTTAGCTCCCTTGATGTAAGCAGATGTACGGCTTTGACTACATTGGATTGCTCTAACAACAACTTCTCTACCGCCGCCTTGGATGCCATCTACTGTGCCCTGCCCGACCGTAGCGGAAAAGAGGAAGGAATGATACTACCTGTATTTAATGCTTCGTCAGGAAATCATGCTACGGTGCTGGCAACTACCAAAGGCAATGCTACCTCCAAAAACTGGAAAGTCCTGTATTCCGAAGATGATACGGATATACCCGCTACTACCGGCAACTATATGTGTGTTACCTCCGTAAAGAATATGCCGGCACTCGAAGCGGTACGGCTCTATCCGAATCCGGTGGAGAACGTACTCTACATCAAAGCAGAAGATGAAGTGCGCAGCATACATATATATAATGTATATGGTGCTGAGGTAGCCTCCGCTGCCACCGGCACCGTCGAAATTGACTTGTCTGGCCTACCCGCCGATGTATATGCCGTACGGGTAGAGACCGACAAAGGCATTGCCACACAGCACGTGGTGAAGAGGTAGGTATTGGGTAGGTGTAGGGGGCGAGCCCTTGCGCTTCGCCCCTGAATACCCAACCGAACCCGACAAACAAACAAAAAAAGATAAGGGCGAAAAATCTTTCGCCACAAGAAATAAAGTAAACATCAAATTAAAAAATTTACGAACATGAAAAAAACAGTACAAAAAACACTGGCGACCCTCGCCCTCATCGTGGCGATGATGACCGCTGCTGCCGCAGGCGTGCAGGCACAGACAGTAAACATGAGCCGCTACATCACCCTCACCATACAAAGCGGGCAGCAGATACGCCTCGACTTAAGGGCAGCCGCTTCCAATACCCCCGTACGTATCGTCAGCGGCTCCAATACGCAGGATATCACAGTAGGTACCTCATGGACAGGCGTCCAAAACTATACCTCAGACGGCACTACGATGACCGTATATGGGGACATTACGGGATTTATCTGTCGGTATAACGGTGCAAACGTCACCTCCCTTGATGTAAGCCACAACACGACTTTGACTTCCCTGTATTGCACCGAGAATCAGCTTAGCTCCCTTGATGTAAGCGGATGTACGGATCTGATTGCATTGCATTGCGACTGGAATAATCTTAGCTCCCTTGATGTAAGCGGATGTACGGCTTTGACTACATTGTATTGCTCCAGCAACAAACTTACTTCCCTTGATGTAAGTAGTAATACGGCTTTGACTAAATTGTATTGCTCCAGCAACAAACTTACTTCCCTTGATGTAAGCAGTAATACGGCTTTGACTGAATTGTATTGCTACAACAATCAACTTACCTCCCTTGATGTAAGTAATAACACGGCTTTGACTGAATTGTATTGCTCCAGCAACAAACTTACTTCCCTTGATGTAAGCAGTAATAGGTCGTTGATCGAATTGTTTTGCTACGGCAATAATATGGATGCCTGTGCTTTGGATGCTCTCTTCCGCTCGCTGCCGCAACGCCAGACAAGCGATAATGCAAAAGTCTATATCAAAAACGGCTCTTATACCAATCCCGGAGCCGGCGGCTGCCGTACCCCGATAGCCAATGCAAAAAACTGGAAGGTGATGGATTGTAATAATGACTCGTCCAATAGCATAGAGATAAACAACAGTAACTTTAGCTGCCAGGAGACGAACCTGAGCCGCTACATCACCCTCACCGTACAGAGCGGGCAGCAGATAAGCCTCGACTTCAAGGCAGCCGCCCCCAATACTCCCGTACGTATCGTCAGCGGCTCCAATACGCAGGATATCACAGTAGGTACCTCATGGGTAGGCAACCGAAACTATACCACAGACGGCACTACCATGACCGTATATGGGAATGTTACTGAGTTTGAGTGCGAAAATAATGCTGCAAACATCACCTCCCTTAATGCAAATAATAACACGGCTTTGACGGTATTGTATTGCAGGGGCAATTCTCTTAGCTCCCTTAATGTAAGCGAATGTACGGATTTGACTAAATTGTCTTGCTTCGGCAACCGGCTTAGCTTCCTTGATGTAAGCCGGAATACGGCGTTGACCGAATTGTATTGCTACGGCAATTCTCTTAGCTCCCTTGATGTAAGCCGGAATACGGTGTTGACTACATTGAATTGCTCCGGCAACCGGCTTACTTCCCTTGATATAAGTCGGAATACGGCGTTGACTACATTGAATTGCTCCGGCAATAATATGGATGCCTGTGCTTTGGATGCTCTCTTCCGCTCGCTGCCCGACCGACAAACAAGCGATAATGCAAAAGTCTATATCAAAAACGGCACTTCCACCAATCCCGGAGCTGACGGCTGCCGTACCCCGATAGCCAATGCCAAAAACTGGAAGGTGATGGATTATAATGGAGCTCCGTCCAATAGCATAGAGATAGACAACAGCACCTTTACCTGCGTACCGAATATGAACCGCTACATCACCCTCACCGTACGGAGCGGGCAGCAGATACGCCTCGACTTCAAGGCAGCCGCCCCCAATACTCCCGTACGTATCGTCAGCGGCTCCAATACGCAGGATACCATAGTCGGTACCTCATGGACAGGCTTCCAAAACTATACCTCAGACGGCACTACGATGAAGGTATATGGGGATATTAGGACATTTAACTGTGGTGGTAATGGTGCAAATGTTACTTCTCTCGATGTAAGCAATAACAGGGCTTTGACTTACTTGGATTGCAATAACAATCAACTGACCGCCCTTGATGTAAGCGGATGTACGGCTTTGACTGAATTGTATTGTGATGGCAATAATATGAATGCCTGTGCTTTGGATGCTCTCTTCCGCTCGCTGCCTGCTCGCAAGGCAAGCGATAATGCAAAAGTCTATATCAAAAACGGCTCTTCCTCCAATCCCGGAGCCGACGGCTGCCGTACCCCGATAGCCAAAGACAAAAACTGGAAGGTGATGGATTTTAATGGAGCTCCGTCCAATAGCACAGAGATAAACAACAACAACTTTACCTGCCGGGAGCCAAATCCGAACAGCTACATCACCCTCACCGTACAGAGCGGGCAGCATATACGCCTCGACTTAAGGGCAGCCGCTTCCAATACCCCCGTACGTATCGTCAGCGGCTCCAATACGCAGGATATCACAGTAGGTACCTCATGGACAGGTGTCCAAAACTATACCTCAGACGGCACTACGATGACCGTATATGGGGATATTACCGAGTTTGACTGCAATAGTAACGGTGAAAACGTTACTTCCCTTGATGTAAGCAATAACACGGCTTTGACTACATTGGATTGCTACGGCAACAGACTTAGCTCCCTTGATGTAAGCAGTAATGGGGCTTTGACTAAATTGGATTGCTCCAGCAACAAACTTACTTCCCTTGATGTAAGCAACAATACGGCTTTGACTAAATTGGATTGCTCCCGCAACAAACTTACTTCCCTTGATGTAAGCAGTAATACGAAGTTGACCAGATTGTTTTGTGAAGGCAATAGTATGGATGCCTGTGCTTTGGATGTTCTCTTCCGCTCGCTGCCCAACCGCCAGACAAGCGATGATGCGAGAGTCTATATCAAAAACGGCACTTCCACCAATCCCGGAGCCGACGGCTGCCGTACCCCGATAGCCAAAGACAAAAACTGGAAGGTGATGGATTTTAATGGAGCTCCGTCCAATAGCACAGAGATAAACAACAGCACCTTTACCTGCGTACCGAACATGAGCCGCTACATCACCCTTACCGTAGAGGATGGTGAAGAGATAGAGCTCGACTTTATGGCAGCCTTAGACGGTATTCCCGTACGTATCGTCAGCGGCTCCAATACGCAGGATATCTTAATCACCACCGATCTTTTAGGCTCCCAATACTATACTGCTGACGGCACTACCATAACCGTATATGGGGATATTACCGGGTTTGATTGCAGAGGTAATAATGAGAATATTACCGCTCTCGATGTAAGCCGGAATACGGCTTTGACTGAATTGTATTGCAGCAGAAATTATATTAACTCCCTTAATATAACCGGATGTACGGCTCTGGCTTATTTGTCTTGCGACTACAATTCTCTTAGCTCCCTTGATGTAAGCGGATTTACGGATTTGACTGAATTGAATTGCGACTACAATTCTCTTACCTCCCTTGATGTAAGCGGATGTACGGCTCTGACTGAATTGTCTTGCAATAACAATCAACTGACCTCCCTTGATGTAAGCGGATTTACCGCTTTGACTAAATTGTATTGCAGTGATAATCGACTGACCGCCCTTGATATAAGCGGATGTACAGCTTTGACTAAATTGTCTTGCAATAACAATCAACTGACCGCCCTTGATGTAAGAGGATGTACGGATTTGACTGAATTGTCTTGCAATAACAATCAACTAACCGCCCTTGATGTAAGAGGATTTAATGCTTTGACTAAATTATATTGCGGCAGCAATCAACTTACCTCCCTTGATGTAAGCGGATGTACGGCTTTGACTAATTTGTATTGCCATGAAAACAACTTCTCTACCGCCGCCTTAGATGCCATCTACTGTGCCCTGCCCGACCGTAGCGGAAAAGAGGAAGGAAAAATACAGCCTGTATTTAATGCGTCATCCACTAATCATGCTACGGTGCTGGCAACTACCAAAGGCAATGCTACCGCCAAAAACTGGAAGGTGCAGTATTTTTCTAATAAAACCGATATACCTGCTACTACGGGCAGCCATACCTGTGCTACTTCCGTAAGGAATGTGCCGGCAGCCGAAGCGGTACGGCTCTATCCCAATCCGGTGGAGAACGTACTCTACATAAAAGCAGAGGATGAAGTGCGCAGCATACATATATATAATGTATATGGTGCTGAGGTAGCCTCCGCTGTTGCCACTTCCGAAATCAGTCTCGCCCACCTGCCCGCCGGTGTCTATGCCGTGCGTATAGAGACTGACAGAGGCATCGCTACACAACGCGTGGTGAAGCACTAATACAGAGTCATCCAATAAAGAAGAAAGTCCCTCGCTCTTAAATTTAAGAGCGAGGGACTTTCTTCAAAATCCGACAGGTCGTACCCGAAGCGGGACTTGAACCCGCACAGCCGTGAGGCCAAAGGATTTTAAGTCCTTCGTGTCTACCATTCCACCATCCGGGCAAGGCTGTCTGCGGAGCGAAAAACGGGACTCGAACCCGCGACCCCAACCTTGGCAAGGTTGTGCTCTACCAACTGAGCTATTTTCGCGGGATTTCAAGCGCCAAGAAGCGCACTCTTTACTGCTGCGAAAGAAAGACCTTGCGGCAAAAAAGAGGCTGCAAATATACGCTCAATTTTTCATCCGGTGAAATTTTACCGGAATAAAATTGCGCACAAAGCTTAAACCAAAGTAACGAAGAGATCTTTTTCTTCCTCACGAAATCTGACTTTCCCTTCACGAGCAAGCCAGCCAAGAGCCAGATGCAACTCTTTTTCCGTTAATTTTGTGACTTTCTTTACCTCCTTCAAGCTCAATTCACCTTTGCCCAAAGCTTTCCAGACAAGGCCTGCATTAAGGCCTATTTTATCCGTTAACATAATTGTAAAATTTTAGTTATAATCCCTGTTTTGTAAAATAACCTTGCAAAGGTAGCGAAAACCGTTAAATAAAACAAACAGCTCTTGCTGTTTTGAAAAGCTGCTGCCGAAAATTCCGGGCAGCCCCTCGCTACTCTAAGGCTCTTGATAGCGGGTCTTTACAGTTAATAGAGCTAAGGCCGGAAAGGAGCTCGAAGGAAGGGGCTCTTTTTCAGAATAATTTATTTTCTATCTTTGCATTTTCAGAAGAAAATCACTTCCCTTTTGCCGATGAAGATCATTATTCTGGGGACCGCCTACCCCTACAGAGGAGGACTGGCAGCTTACAACGAGCGTCTGGCCTGCGAGTACAAAAAATTGGGACACGATGTGACCATATACACATTTAGCCTCCAATACCCTTCTTTCTTATTTCCGGGTAAAACACAATATTCATCGGAGGCGCCGCCGGCCGGGCTCGACATCCGGAGGCTGGTTAATTCGGTAAACCCTTTCAACTGGTTGAAGTTGGGATGGAGACTCCGGAAAGAAGCACCCGACTTGATTTTGGTTAGATTCTGGCTGCCTTTCATGGCTCCTTGCTTGGGAACGATTGTACGCCTGGCGCAAGGAAACAAGAAAACACGCATTGTGTCAATACTCGACAACGTTATTCCCCACGAGAAACGACCCGGCGACAGCTGCCTCATCCGTTACTTCATGGGCTCTGCCGAGGCCTTTGTAGCCATGTCGCAATCCGTGCTTGACGATGCCGAAGTTTTCGACCGCTCAAAACCCAAGGTACTCACTCCACACCCGATTTACGATCACTATGGTGCAAAGATGCCTCGCGAAGAAGCTTTGGCCCATCTGAAGCTTGACAGCGGCTACCGCTACATGCTCTTCTTTGGATTTATCCGCGACTACAAGGGACTTGACCTCCTCCTAAAGGCTTTTGCCGAGAAAGGCTTGCATCAGAATAAAGTCAAACTGATTGTGGCAGGCGAGTTTTATAACAACTCCGAATACTACTTCCGTCTGGAACAAGAGCTCGGATTACAGACTTCCGTCATTTGGCATCCCGATTTCATCCCCGACAGCGAAGTCAAGTATTTTTTCAACGCTGCGGACATTATCGTACAACCTTACAAAACGGCAACCCAAAGCGGTGTTACTCAAATTGCCTATCATTTCGAAAAACCGATGCTCGTAACAGACGTAGGTGGTCTCTCCGAGATCGTTCCTCACGGTAAAGTGGGTTATTCGGTCCCTCCCGACGTGGAGCACATTGCTGATGCTTTGACGGACTTTTTCTTTCATCGCAAGCCCGAAGAATTCGCAGCGGGAATAGTCGAAGAAAAGAAAAAATACCAATGGGAAACTTTAATTGAAAAAATCACGGGTCTACTCAAGCAGCTCCCTTGAAAATAACGGCTTAAGCCGTGCAAACATCTTGTTTTGTAACTTCGTTTTTAGATAAATATAATTTAATTAACCAACTCATCATCAAAAAAAATCATGGCAGAAAACAAAACAAACAACCGAACACAAAAAAAGAGATTTCGTTTCGGAAAGAACGAACATGTATGGAAATTTGCCCGCATCGGCGGTGTTAATCGCGTAAGCCTCGAAAGTGGGCGCGACTTGGTCGAACTCGAAAGCCTCGACCAAAAACTCTGGACAGCTCTTAGTTGCCCCGTTTACGGTTTGGAAATCGACGAGCGGACCTTAGAGTTGATAGACAAGAATCACGACGGAAGAATCCGGGTTCCAGAGATTCTGGCTGCTGTAAAATGGGCGGTTGCTTCCGTAAAAAATCCCGATGACTACCTGAAGAGCAATGAAGTGCTTCCTCTATCGGCCATAAACGATAGCACGCCCGAAGGAAAGCTACTGCTTGATTCGGCACGACGCATCCTGTCAAACCTCGGAAAACCCGATGCTACGGAGCTCTCTGTAGCCGAGACCTCGAACACAGCGGCCATTTTTGCCGACACTCAGTTCAACGGCGATGGAGTAATTACGGAAGAAAGCAGCTCCGACGAATCATTAAAAAAAATAATCAACGACATTATTAAGTGCATTGGAGCTGCTGACGACTTAAGCGGGAAACAAGGAGTCACTCAGGAGCAAATCGATGAATTTTATAGACAATGTAGCGCTTTCTCCGAATGGCAAGGGAAAGCAGAAGCCGACACCAGTCTTATTTTGCCCTACGGCGAAATGACAGCGGACGCTTTTGAAGCCTTCACGAGAGTAAAAGCTAAAATCGAAGATTATTTCCTTCGCTGTCGTCTGGCCGAATTTGACGAAGAATCCGCCGTGGTACTCAACGCTCTGCACGGAACCTACGAGGCCATCAAGACAAAAGACATCGCTGCAAGCATGGGCGATATATCCGATTTGCCGATTGCGAAGATAGAACCGGGCAAGGCTTTATCTTTGGTTAAGGGTGTAAACCCGGCTTGGGAAGAAGCTCTGAGCAATTTCGATAAGTTAGTCGTGCAGCCCAAACTCTCGGGGAAGAAAAGCCTGAGCGAAGAAGAGTGGAAGCAACTGGCATCCAACTTCGATGCCTACCAAACCTGGCTTGCCGAGAAAGACGGAAGCGCCGTAGAATCCTTGGGTCTCGAAAGCATTCGGGAACTGTTAGCCGGAAACACTCAGGAAGAACTATCCCGACTGATTGCTCAAGACCTCGAGCTGGCAGAAGATACGAAAAACATCATGCTGGTAGACCAGTTGGCACGTTACTACCGCGACTTGTACACCTTGTTGAACAACTACGTTACTTTCTGCGACTTCTACTCTCCGGATATGGAAGCCATCTTCCAGTCGGGGCATCTTTATATCGACCAACGACGTTGCGACCTCTGTATCCGGGTTAACGATATGCCGAAGCATGACATGATGGCTCGATCCAGCGGAATTTGTCTGATATACTGCAATTGTACCCTGCGAAATCAGACGGAGGAAAAAATGACTATTGTAGTAGCCCTCACCGACGGAGATTTCGACAACATCGAGGTGGGACGTAACGCTCTGTTCTACGACAAGCAAGGCCGTGACTGGGATGCTACCATTATAAAGGTTCTGGAAAACCCGATCAGCATCCGGCAAGCATTCTGGTCTCCTTATCGGCGCATGGCTAAGTTTATCTCCACTCAAATCGAGAAATTTGCAGCATCCAAGGACAAACAAGTAGAAGAAAGTACCCTTTCGAAAGTGGAAGCCTCAGGCAAACAAATAGAGGCTACGAGCTCAGGAACCGCGGCAGCTCCGGTAGCTCCACCTCCGCCCTTCGACATTGCTAAATTTGTCGGAATCTTTGCCGCCATCAGCTTGGCTCTCGGGGCTATCGGATCGGTTATCGTTTCGATACTTACCGGCTTCTTAAGCCTTACTTGGTGGAAAATGCCTTTAGCTATTTTGGGAGTTATGCTCTGTATTTCGGGGCCTTCCATGCTGCTGGCCTGGCTCAAACTGCGGAAGCGGAACCTTACACCCGTATTGGATGCCAACGGTTGGGCTATAAATGCGCGCGTTTCAATCAACATCATATTCGGTAAAACCCTGACCTCTTTGGCTTCCTTGCCGGATAACTCACGACTGAACCTGAAAGATCCCTTTGCCAAAAAACGCAATCCCTTTATCCCCATAATTATTGCACTGATCATTGCCGCACTCTGCGCTCTCTTCCTCTTATGGCGCTTTGGTTATGTGCAACTTCCTTTTACAGGGGCTTAAACCTACAGTGTAGGTGTATTTTTCAAAGGGCGCTTGCCGGAATATTTTCGGCAAGCGCTCTTTAGTTTGCTCCACGAGAAAAGCCAAGTAAGAAAACGAAATACGTCACAAAGTCTTCTCTCATATCTTAAAAAAACATGAAAAAACTCACTTTGACTATTCGAAAGGAAAAGAAATTTCCTATTTCGCACAAAAATAGCAAAAATGTGCCATTTTTATCTCCCTGGTAATAAACTCCTTATCTGATAAAACAGCAAAGAAGTAAAAAAAAAGACTCTGATGTATGGATTAATGTTTAATTTTGTCGCTCCAATATGGATCTTATATTTCTACACACGAACTTTGTTTAACTAATAAATATCAATATGACTTTAATGAAAAATGTCTTGGCTTTGCGTCAGAAGAAAGCCATCGTAGAAAAAGGTGGAGGAGATAAAGCCATCGAGAAGCAAATCGCGATGGGAAAAATGACAGCTCGTGACCGGATTCTCGCCATTGTGGATGCCGGTTCTTTTCATGAGTACGATCTCTTTGTTCAACACGAAGAACGTAACTTCGGGATGGAAGGCAAGGTACTTGCCGGCGATGGAGTAATTACAGGAACCGGTATGATAAATGGCTCTCCTGTATGCATCTACGCTCAGGATTTCACAGTCATGGGAGGCTCGCTGGGCTTGAAGCATGCCCGTAAAATTACAAAAATCATGGATCACGCTCTGAAGCTGAAAATACCCTGCATCGGTATCAACGACTCCGGAGGAGCCCGTATCCAGGAAGGTATCGGTGCTTTGGCCGGTTATGGTGAAATATTTTACCGAAATACGATGGCATCGGGTGTAATCCCGCAAATATCAGTTATCCTTGGCCCCTGTGCCGGAGGCGCCGTATATTCTCCCGCACTGACGGACTTTGTCTTTGTGGTTGAGAACATCTCTAAAATGTTTATTACCGGCCCCAACGTTATCGAAACCGTTTTGGGCGAAAAGATATCGCAAGAAGATCTGGGAGGTGCCCGCGTACACGCCGAGATTACCGGAAATGCTCATTTCTATGCTCTGTCCGAGCAGGAGTGCTTCGATCAAATTAAAAATCTGATTTCTTTGATTCCGCATAATAATGAGCAAAAGGCAAAGGCCATTGCACCGAAAAAGCCCAAAGCCAAAAAGGATATCGAGAAAATAATACCTACCAACCCCAAACATCCTTACGATGTACGGGATATCATCCATGCTCTGACAGACGATTCTTACTTCCTGGAAGTACACGAGCTTTGGGCTGCCAATATCGTTGTTGGTTTCGGCCGTATGGATGGCGAAACGGTAGGCTTTGTTGCGAACCAGCCCATGTATCTAGCCGGCTGTCTCGACTGCGACTCTTCGGACAAAGCTGCACGTTTCATTCGTTTCTGCGATGCATTCAACATCCCTATCGTAACTCTTGAAGATATGCCCGGCTATCTGCCCGGGGTCGATCAGGAGCATGCCGGCGTTATCCGACATGGAGCCAAGGTGCTTTATGCTTACTCTGAGGCAACGGTTCCTAAAATTACGGTTATCCTACGTAAAGCTTATGGAGGAGGCTATATTGCCATGAACTCCCGCCACCTAGGAGCCGACTTTACTTTTGCATGGCCCAGCGCCGAAATTGCCGTAATGGGACCTGAAGGAGCCGCCAATATTATTTTCCGAAAAGAAATTATGGAGGCTGAAAACGAAGAAGCTATGCGCGAACAAAAGGTGCAGGAATATATCGAGAAATTTGCAAACCCCTATGTGGCTGCTTCTAAGGGTTATATAGATGCCGTGATCGAACCTTCCGAAACTCGCGAGTTGCTGTTGCATGCTCTTAAAATATCGAAGAACAAAGAAGATTTCCGTCCCGAGAAAAAACACGGTATTCCTCCGTTCTAATCAACACTTCTCCGCATAAGTACAAGTTTTGCGGATATGTTTTCTTTAACTATCATTGCAGTAAAACAAATTTATTGATCAAATGGAAAAAAGCAAAAAAGAATATGTTGATTTTGCGGTAACAGCACGGAAATATCAAACTCTTTTGACGGAAAAATACAAGAAGCGTCAATCTTGGGTTAATCCGAGTGCATACGATATACACTCTTTTATCCCCGGAACCGTTATTGAAATTATGGCAAAAGAAGGAGACGAGATTGAGGAGGGCGCTCCTCTTCTCATCTTGGAGGCGATGAAAATGCAAAATCGAATTGAAATGCCTTTTGGGGCTAAAATAAAAAAGATTCATGTAACGCCCGGGCAAAAAATACCGAAAGGAACATTGATGATTGAACTGTGTCCTAAAGGAGCAAAGAAGTCGTAATGCTTACATGCAAATCTCACTTCAATACAGTTTCGAAAAGAAAAATTTCAAACGCCCGATAACAAACTAAATATCAGAGAACTTCTGATATTCTTCAACAATAAAGCTCTTGTGAAAATACAGGAGCTTTTGTTTTTGCATAGTTTTTGTCAATAAACTCTATCTCAATATTTCTTAGCGAGATAAAGATTAAATAACGTAGTATTTCAAATCAACTAAACAATTAATTAAGATGAACATGAAAAGACTCTTTTATTTTGGCCTATGCATGCTAAGCCTCATCCTGGGCTCATGTACCGACATAGACATTTCTATGCCTAAAGGGCCTCAGGGATCCTCCGGACTTTCGGCTTACGAGCTTTGGAAGCAACGAGTGAACGACGGAACTATCAACTGGCCGGCAGATCAAACACAAGAAAGCGACTTCTTCAAGTATTTGAAAGGACAGGGAGGTACGGGCTTGAGCGCTTACGAGGAATGGAAAAACTACATCGCCTCCGGAAATGTGCCTAATCCGCACCAACCGGGTAGCAAGTGGGACCCTAACGCCAATAGCCTGAGCGATTTTTATACCTTCCTCACCGGAGCAACCGGCGAAAGCGGACAGACTCCCCATATCGGTCAGGATGGCAACTGGTGGATCGGAAATGTAAACTCCAACATCTCTGCACGCGGTCCCAAGGGAGATGATGGCGCTACGCCTCAGATATCCATCGGGAACGATGGATTCTGGTACATCAACGGAACAAGCACAAATATCCGTGCTTACGGAAACGAAGGAGCTCCCGGTAAGAGTGCCTATGATTTATGGAAAGAACATATTGCAGGAGGCAAGGTCCCCGATCCTCACAATCCGGGATCTATGTGGCCGGCAGGAAGAAACTCGCTAACTGATTTTTGGGAGTTCTTGCGTGGGCCCAAGGGAAGCGACGGACAGGATGGAAAAGACGGAATGCCCGGAGAACCTATCATACTCGGAAAGCCGAACGTTCTGCCGATATATTACAACGGTCCTTTACGCGAATACGTTAATCCGGAAGATGGAAGTGTAATCTTCATGGTATTCGACTCCTCGGGCTCTGTGGTAGGTGCAGATGTTGAAGTAAGCAAAATTCCCGGACTCAATCCGACTCTGACTTTCAAAACCAACGCTGAGGGTAAATTTAAGATAACCCGCGACATGTTGCCTAATAATCGTCCTTTAACCGCACGCAAAGGAAACTCCCTGGTTAAGATCGGCAGTATCTCGGAACCTTCAGCTGAGAATACCTTCGTGCCGAACCGCATCAATACGCGTATTGTGGATGAGTTTGTTTATCCTCGCGATATGACAGGATCTATAACTTATAGCTACAGCGACGCCTTCCATTTTGTTGTTATCAAATACAGATACGAGCGTGAAGTAGACGGGGAATGGAAAGAAATTCCAAGTATCTATCCGAAACCAACCTTCTCGCCCGTAAAGGTAATAGACCCAACTCAAGCAGTTACGGAAAGTAACATCCGGAAAGGTCCCGAATACGATCGCTGGAGAATTTCCGTAGAAAAATTCACTATGGATTTTGCAGCACATAAAGATAAGAACATATTACTCATCAAACGTCCACAAGTACTGACAGCAGATGAGGAAGCTCCAAGCGAGGCTGTAACTGCACAAGAAACCTGTCTGAACGGTGCCTACAGAGCTCGCTTAAGGGATGCCAGAATCTATAAATGGGATGGAGAAAAGCAATACTACAGCATACGTGGAGAAAGTTTCCTTTACGGAGAAACACCCTTAATGCCAGCAGCCGTACACATTCCAGAGATACACCCACATCCAACGATTACGGACTTCAAAGCAGAAATAAAATCTGGCCAAACGAATCTTTGGGGTACGGTACTAAAGAGTAACTATCCCAAGTTCTACCCCAAGTATACTCCACCCACAGCTTCGGCCACCCCCCGTGTATGGGAAGCTGTCGAAACCGATGGAAGCAAACTTTTTGAGGCTCCATATCTGAATACATTCTACTTGCGTTTCTATTCAACGAAAAGCGGAGGAGATCAAACAGCCCAGTTAAAAATGATCAATGGAGATAATAAACTTAAGTTTTCTTTCTCGTCGGCCTATCCTGAATATATGATTACAATTTACTGCCGAATAACTGGCGATATAGGAGGTAAAATTTCCCATGGAGCCGAAAATCCGGACATACTGGGAACTAGCTCTTTTCTGCCTTATAGAGGAATACCAAACTATCTTTTGATGCTACAAATAGAGTCTGCTCCCAACCCTTCGCGCTTCTTCCTCCAGAATCCTTTTTTCAAAAAAGGCGATCCGGCTCACCAACAAGAGCTGACAGTAGAAGAAGCTTCTGGAGAATATCGTCTCATGAATTAAATACAGTATAGTTATGAATAAGTTACGAAATTTATACATTGCTTTGTTTTTCGCTTTGGGTCTTACTTCGGCAATAGCTCAAAGCACTACAGAGCCCGTAAAACGTAAAAGCTACGCTTGGGAATTAGGACTTGGAGGAGCACTCACTAATTGGGACCGGGTTTCCATTACCGACTTCCAAAACAACGCCGATGGTTATATTTATCGGCTGAGGGTACAACATCTTTTAGGGGGCGCAAACCTCTACTTGGCTCGGGAGTTGAACCGCTGGTTTTACCTCGACTTACAGGGAACGGCAGGATTTGCAGGCAAAGAAGTCGAACCCGCTCATGCCGGACGGCAAAACTTCTTCCTTCTCGGAGGACTGGGGCTGCAATGGCGAGTGAGTCCTTTAGTTGACTCAAAATACGTAGAGCCTTACCTGCGCGTAGGAGCGAATGTTTTGCATAAAAACTTTGTAAGCAAAGGAATCGGAACCTTTTTCAACGATCCCAGTAGCACTGCCGGTTGGGTTGTGGACGACACATGGAATGCCAAGGGATATATGAACGACAAAAGCACCTATTTCCCATTTTCAATGGGAGCGGGAGTCAACCTTTGGCTGTACAACTCCTTAGGCTTAGGCTTACAAGGAGAATATCTGACCTCCTTCCACAAGCAGGCCCCAAGTTTCGCTCAATTGGCCTTGCGTGTCATTTGGCGTTTCGGCGGAGAGGATAAATTCCAGCCTCAGATACAGTATGTTGAGAAACCAGTTGAGCGTATCGTAGAACGCATTGTAGAGAAAGAAGTTTATGTGCCGGTTAAGGACACATTGACGGCTCCGACCTTGGTGCCTGTAGATGCTAAACCCGAAAAGGAAGCGGAGAAAGAGAGCAAAGCAATGGCACGTTCACTTTACGATTTGATTGATAATCTATACTTTGAGTTTGACAAGGACGTCCTCACACAAGAATCTATGAAAACTTTGGAAGAATTAGCCGAAGTACTGAAGCAGCGTAGCAATGAGCACTTCCTGATAACGGGCTACACCGACGCCTTAGGTTCGTCGGCCTATAACCTCGAACTATCGCGCCGACGTGCGAAAACGGTTTTTGATCAATTGCTGCAAATGGGTGTTCCTACCAGCATGCTGAAGTGGCGCGGCGCAGGTAAACATGCTGCTGCTATGCCTGTTACGGAAAGTAACTCCATTCGTTTGGGTGATCGTAAAACGACCATTGAGCGAATACGTAATCAGGCTTATTGGGACAAACTGCCATAAACTAAAAGCTCTCAGAGAATTCCTCAGGGAAATTTCTCTGAGAAGAATGACACAAAAGCTCTGATCCTATTAAGATCAAACACCTCAACTTTCAAAAAACGGTTGGGGTGTTTTTTTATTTCACACACCCAATATCAGAAGATTAAAACTGTTTTGATGATGAGCTTATTGAAAGTGTCAAGAAGAATAGAAACCATCACCCCCCGTTATCCCAAACAAAAACACTCAAAAAGACATAAAAAACAGAAAATTTAAAGCATCCAGCAAAAACTCTTTAATTCTGAGGCAACTAACGAATTAGCGTTTACATTTTTTAATGAATTTACATACGGAAAAATTAGGATGAAATGAATATCTTTGCATGCATGATGAAGATTTATTATTCACACATCTCTCTGCATCCACTGTAATTACCTGCCGGCAATCAACAGAAGGATGTTTTTTTTTTGCAGAAAACAGAAATCACAGCATAGTTTTATCACATGAGCTTTAAAACCATTACGATTCGAAACTTCATTTTTTTTCTGGCGCTCTTCACTTTTCTCGTTCCCTCGCAAGGCAGAGTTTGTAATGCTCAGGAAAACAAATCCGAACAAAACATCCCAGCAATCGACAATCAGGCACTTATCCCATACCTGAAAGGGCTTATCACCGATAGGCAGGGTGAAACAATTATAGGAGCAAGCATTCGAGTAAAAGGAAAAGATTTATGGGCTATCACGGATGCTGAAGGGAAGTTTGTTATAAAAAACGTCCCGGAAAATGGAACCCTCGTAATATCTTACATAGGATATCAAACTCAAGAAATTCAGATAGATAGACGCTCCGAAATTCGAGTTGAGCTTCAAGAGAATACGGAAGAACTCGACGAAGTAATCGTTGTAGCTTACGGAACAGCTAAGAAAACAACTTTCACCGGCTCGGCCGAGGCTGTGAAACAAGACCGATTCGGAAAACGAATGGCTGCTGATGTATCAAAAGCTCTTGAAGGTACGGTTTCCGGAGTGCAAAGCACATCGGGCAGTGGGCAGCCCGGTACCGGAGCAGCTATGGTTATACGGGGATTCGGCTCTATTTCTGCAGCAAATGCTCCCCTCTATGTGGTGGATGGCATACCGTATGATGGCGTTCTGAACACAATCAATCCCAACGACATTGAAACAGTAACAGTTCTAAAAGATGCCTCTGCTGCTACCCTATACGGAGCTCGGGGTGCTAACGGAGTCGTAATGATTACCACCAAGCGCGGCGGCAAAAACGAAAATCAAATTACAATCGACTTAAAAGCCAATTGGGGAATAGCCTCTAAAGCATTGCCGGAATATCGTACGGTAAATGAGAGAGAATACCTTGAGCTTGCCTTTGAGGCCTATAAAAACGAAAAGATATATACAGAAGGCGTCGATCCGGGTTTGGCCCCAGAGCTTGCTCTAAGCGAAATGGGAAATATTGAAAAAGGATTATTAGGATTTAAAGAAGAATATAACCCCTTCAACATGCCTCTTAAGAGTCTTATCGATCCTATTACGGGCAGCGTTAACCCAGCAGCAGAGCTAATCTACGACGAAAACTGGCGGCAAGAACTTAGCTCCGAAAATCCGCTGCGACAAGAGTATATCCTATCGGTTTCGGGCGGAGATAAAGCGATAAAATACCTGCTTTCTCTGGGGTATCTGGATGAAAAGGGCTTACTGAAAACAACTGCTTTCGAGCGCTATTCCGGCAGATTGAATTTGGACATACAAGCTCGCAAGTGGTTGAACATGGGAATGAATGCTTCGTTTTCACAAACAACATCCAACTATAAAAGCGCTTCCGACACACAAGTATCCAACCTGTGGTACGCCAGCCAGATTATGGCCCCGATTTATCCGGTTTACGAACACAATCTTGATGGAAGCCTTAAGCTGGATCCCAGTGGGAATCGCATCTTCGACTACGGACAGAACCGGCCGGCCCTATCTAACTCCAACGCCATAGCTTGGTTGCATCAAGATAAGGAACTAAACTCGAGAGACAACTTCAGCGGCAGAACTTATGCTGAGTTTAATGTTGACGAAATCCCCGAACTATCTCTCCTCAAAGGTCTTAAGTTTTCTGTAAATTTCGGATTGGATTATTTCAATACAAACGAAATGAGCTATAGCAACCCCTATACAGGCAATGCTGCGAATACATCCGGAAGTTTGTCCAAGGCCACCCAACGACAGTTGAGTTATACATTCAATCAACTTCTGACCTACAAAAAAGACATTGAAGACCATGCTATTGATGTCCTAATCGGGCACGAATATTACCAACTAACAAAACTCTTTCAAGGAGCCATAAAGACAGGCTTTCCTTTTGGTGGCTTATACGAACTTTCGACTGCCGGAAATCTTGCCGGAGCAGCCTCACAAAAAGACCGCTATGCCATCGAGTCTTACCTCGGACGGATTAATTACGACTTTAAGCGCAGATACTACCTCTCCGGAAGCTTCCGAAGAGATGGCTCCTCGCGTTTCTTTAAGAAAAGCCGCTGGGGTGAGTTCTGGTCTCTGGGAGCCTCGTGGAGAATATCCGAAGAGAATTTTATGGCGCCCAGCTCGGACTGGATTAATAACCTCACGTTGAAAATCAGTTACGGATCGCAAGGCAACGATAACATCGGAGGCTATTATGCCTATCAGAGCCTCTACAACATGAATTTACCGAACGGACCCTTTAACGGAGCCTCTATAAATACTCTTGAGAACATAGATCTCAGCTGGGAAAAAAATCAAAGTTTGAACACCGGTTTCGAAGCTCGTATCTTCGACCGTCTGTCGATCACTACGGAGTTCTACACGAGACACACAACCGACCTCTTGTTAAGTATGCCCAAAGCAACTTCTACGGGATTTGATGCCTACCCGGCAAATGTAGGGAGTATGATGAACGTCGGTTTGGATGTCACGTTGAATGCGGATGTCTTGCGACGCAAGAACTTTCGATGGACGGCTATTCTTATTGGAAGTCATGTGAGAAACAGGATTCTAAAACTTGCCGAAAAGCCGGAAATTATCAACGGCCCTGTCATATTTCGGGAAGGTGAGACCGTCAACTCTTTCTACCTCCCTCTCTCGGCCGGAGTCGACCCCCTCACGGGAAATCAGCTTTATTGGGTGGATCGAGACGAGAAGAATCAGCCCGTTCCGGCCTATAAAACCGATAATGTCAGTCTGACGGAGAGCAGTCGGAAGATAGTCGGGAACCGCATCCCCGACTTGCATGGAAGCTTTACGAATGAATTTTATTACAAAGGATTTGACTTGTCCGTGCAAACAACTTTCTCTTTGGGAGGGAAAATGCTCGACGGTGTTTACGGAGGAATGATGAATGTAACTCGCAAAGGCTATACCTGGCATCAAAATGCCTTGCGTCGCTGGCGCAAGCCGGGCGATCAAACCGACATTCCCAAAGTAATGTGGAATCAGCAGGTTCGGGTCACCGATAAAGATTTGCTGGATGCCTCGTACTTTGCAGTGAAGAACATCACCTTGGGCTACAACCTGCCTGCAAAGTATTTAAAACATAGCTTTGTCAACCACATCAGGCTTTATGCCAGCGCTAACAACCTGGTCCTTTTCACACACCTAAAAGGGATGGATCCGCAGTACAACTTTACCGGAACAGTGGGCTATACCTATACGCCCTCGAAAACGATTTCCTTTGGCATTGACATGAAACTTTAACGAAACAAGAAAAAGCAATGAAACAGATAGGTTTTATTTTTTCTCTGATAGCTTCCGGAATGCTGTTTTCCTCCTGTGAGGCTTATCTTAACACCAATCCTACCGACCAGGTGTCGAAAGAAATAATTTTTAAGGATGCAGAAGGGGCTATGGTGGCGCTCAACGGAGTTTTCCGACTGATGTATAGTCCGGGATGGGCAGGAGATAACTCGACACATGCTTTCGGATACATGTCCACAATGCTAACATCCAGTTTTATGGCAGACGACATGGTCCTGTCGTCTAATACAAAAGGTTGGTTTTCGATGGACTACAGCTTAAAGGAGCGCGGTTTTTATGCCGCAAAGTTATTTCGACCGTATTCCGAATGGAATTTCTACTATACACTGATTTCAAACCTGAACTACATTCTCGCAACGGAAGAAAGCCTCCCCGGAGCACCTGCCGACAAGGATTATCTCTTTGGTCAAGCCTATTCCTTAAGAGCTCTTTGTTATTTTCACCTCGCACAACTTTATCAGCAAACTTATGTCGGAAACGAGGATGCACCGGGAGTGCCGATTTATACGGCTCCTACAACCTCAGCAACTCCAGGCAGCCCTCGGGGAACGCTACGTCAAGTTTACGAACGTATTAACGAAGATATAGAAAAAGGCATTGCTTTACTGAAAAGAGCAGAAGATGCGGGAAAAATACAACAGCACAAATCGCATATAGATTATTACGTGGCGCAAGGCATCAGATCGCGCATTGCTTTGGTACAGAACAACTGGGAGCTTGCCGCAGAAGCTGCAAAAATAGCCCTAACGAAACCTCGATTAGGCTACGCCAATGCCTCCGAGCTGATTATAGGTTTTAACACACTGGAGATCTCCAGTGTCCTGTGGGGAGCATCCATTCAAAAAAGCGATCAGACGGGCGACAAAGCCTCTTTCTTCTCGCACATGGATTCGAACTCCGGCACCTATGGAAGTACGGATCGTAAGTGCATCAGCGTATGGCTTTACAAACAGATGGGCTTGCAAGACCTTCGCCGTGTGAATTGGTGGCGCGATGCCATGCCCGATGAATTGCCGCAGGGAAGTCAAAAAAGTTTTTGCAGTACGAAGTTCAGCTTCAGTGACTTCCGATCGGGCTTAGGCGACAATATTTATATGCGCGCCGAAGAACTTTTGCTTACCAGAGCCGAAGCTCTCTGTCGCTTGCAGCAATATAACGAAGCTCGCAAGCTTATGGAAATGTTCGGCAGCATTCGAGAACGCAACTACATAAAGAAACGTCTCGATAAAGTAACGGACTCCTATGAATTGACAAAGGATGCCTACGGCACCACTTCGACTCCGGAGATAAAAACCTTACTTGATGAAATAATTCTGCAACGCCGTATCGAACTTTGGGGAGAAAGTCCAAGACTCTTCGACATTCTTCGTCTAAAAACCGGATACACTCGTGATTATAAAGACTCCAACCATTTAGAAAAACTAATAAACGAGAACACACAGTTAGCTAATTATAAGGGATTTATACTAACCATACCTCAGAGTGAATTTGATGGGAATATAAATATGGATCCCATTAAAGATCAAAATCCGCTATAATCAAAATACAAACTTTGTTATTAAAATTATGCATAGAAAGATACGGAACATCACATTATTGCTCACCGGCCTTATTTTTTTCGTCGCTTGCGACGACGAGAACCCCAAAGGAAGCTACAACTCCGAAACAGGAAATCATGTTTCTTTCCGGAATGATAAGCTCAATAAATCCCTTGAAAAAACGGAGGATTTATTGAGTATCCCGGTTTATCGCGAAAACCCATCAGGACGCGCTGTATTAGGGGTTAAACTCCTCTTTGAATATAAGCAGAATGGAAGCGAAACTCCCGGAAGAGAGTTTTTTTCACTTGAAAGCGACAGCTTGATTTTTTCAGATGGCGAAACCAGCGCTTTGGTGAAACTAAAAATCGATCTCACGAAACTGGACTACCTCACCAGAATCAAAACGCAAGTGAGGCTCACAGCCCTGGAAAACGCGTCTTTCTCGCACTTCACCAAAAGCTCGATTCTGGTTTCTTTAACTCGAAAACCCTCTTGGATCCTCATGAAAGGTAAAGGGAAATACATATCCAGATTTTTAGGCATCGAAAAAGAGGTAGATGTACTCAAGGCCGAAGAGGCCCCGTTCTACATCATAAAGAACTGCTACGTCGATAATGCCGACATTCGTATTGACTTGGACGCAGAAAATAAGGCTTCCGTAGAACTACAACGGGCTTTTATCCACAAGGAATACGGAATAGGCTATTTAAAAGGTAGCGGAAAATTAGACAGCATGCAAAACGCAATCGTGCTGGACTTACAGTTTTTAGTGCAACAAGAGGGTCAATGGATGCTCCTTTCGGGTTTATCTTTTCAAGAAATACTGAAACTCCCTTCGGAATAAAACGATATCAACCATTTTAATAAGTAGACTAACAATTAAAAAACATCATCATGAAAAAGTTTTATATGCTATTTTGCTTGCTGCTGGCAAGCGGTTTTGTTGTCGGCCTAAAGGCTGCTGCCTGGGATGGAAGTGCAAGTACTTGGACTAAAGGCGATGGAAGTGCGTCAAATCCTTTTCTCATTGAAAACGAACAACATTTTGCTTTCTTGGGAGAGAAAGTTCGAGGTGGAGAACCTTATGCAGGAAAGCACTTCAAGCTGATGGCCGACCTGAACATGGGATTTAAAGAGGGAAAAAAACTATTACCTATCGGTTATTTTGACGAATACCAGGACACCAACCCTCAATCCCCGGGAACAATCGATAAATCAAAATATTTTGAGGGTATATTTGACGGAAACTTCCACACCATCGACAATATGCATCTTTTCTTTATTAACGATCCTGACTCTCCCTCGGGAAGTGTAGGTGGAACCGGGCTTTTTGCCTGTATCAAAGGCCAAGCTGTGATTAAAAACCTAAGCATAGGAGAAGAATCAAAAATCGAAGGAGGTGATCTTGTCGGAGCATTCGTAGGTGTTATTCGTCCGGGTGGCCGAATTGAAAATTGTTGTAACGAAGCTCTTGTTACAGGTGGTGCTTTTGTAGCCGGTATTGTAGGAGAAAGTACAGGTGGAATCATTGCGAACTCTTGCAACATGGGGATTATAAAAGCCCGAGGTGCAGAAGTAGGAGGTATTGCCGGACAAGTGAATAAAGGAACCTCCATCAACAATTGCTATAATACCGGATCGGTAAGTACCGACCCGGGCCAAGGAGCCGGAGGTATTGCCGGTGCTCTTTACGGAGGAACAGCGAGCAACTGTTATAACATAGGATCAGTTCATAGTAATTCAGGTTTTTTGGGTAAACCTCATGCTATTTCAGGCGATGTGGATCCCAAAGCCCTTATAAGCAACTGCTACTATGAACCAACTTTGAGTACAAAACCGGATCCGAAAGGGATTGAGAAGACAGAGGCAGAATTGAAAGATCCTGAATTCCTGAAACTTATCATGGATCCCGGTAGCTCTGATGCCTTTTTTGTAGCCGATAAAGAGAATATAAACAACGGTTTTCCCATCCTCAGTTGGCAGCTACAGAAGCCCACGAACATTCGCTCTATAAAGGGGCTACCCGAAGCAAGAGCTTACGCAACGGGCAAGACCTTGTTCGTAAACTTTGGGAAAAAAGCTGATTCCGGGAAAGTCATCCTATCCGATCTTAGCGGCCGTGTACTACAAGAAAGAAAACTCCGAAGCGGCGCTACGCTTCCCCTCCCCGAAAAAGGCATCTATCTTGTTACCCTTCGCGCAAAAGGCGGAGAATATAGCTCGAAAGTCTTAGTAGACTAACGCAGAATTTTAAGAGCTTGTCCCAAAGTAGAAGTTTTTGAGACAAGCTCTTAAACTATATAATGAAGAGCGAAGGTGCAGGATGCTTAAAAACGTCGCTCTTTGTTTCAATATTATTTTCACCCCTCTTTTACAAAACACTTGCCTTATGAGGTATTTGATGTCCGCTTTTTTTTGTTTCTGTATCTTGGGTTTTCTCCAGGCCGAGAGGCATCCCGTTAGAAAGAACTACTCCTCGAAACTTTCCTCTTCTACGGTGAATAAGTTGCTTCGGAGCCCAATAGCTTCAATAGCATCTAAAGCCCAAACAGAAGGCTCGGATCTTTTCATTTACATCCGCTTAAAGCCCGATGCCGACATCAACTATCTGCACAAAGAGTACGGCTTACGTCTAAACACCGGCAGCCAAGGCCTGTTTACGGCATTTCTTCCCGCTTCGAGCATCCACCGGCTTAGCCAAGAAGATACTGTAGTCGAAATTGACAGCGGGAACGAAATAAAGCACATGTGCGACGCTATGCTCTTATCGACCCAAGTCGCAGCGCTTCACTTGGGAACGAATCTTCCCAGTACATACCGAGGTAAGGGAGTTCTTATAGGTATCATCGACAATGGTTTCGATTTTACACATCCCAATTTCAAAACTCCAGAAGGTCAATGCCGTATTGCTTGCGTATGGGATCAAAGCCGAACATCCGGAGGCAGTGCTTCTCCTCATGGATACGGTAGAATCTTTCAAACTGCACAGGAGATACTCGCAGCGCGCTCCGACATCTCTTTCGATACACATGGGACTCATGTAGCCGGCATTGCATCAGGAAGCGCTAATACGCCCTATCGTGGCGTAGCACCTGAAGCCGAGCTGCTACTGGTTGCAAGCAATAAGACCGAACAAGGCGTTGTAGATGCAGTGGATTTTCTCCTCAAATACGCAGAAAAAGAGAAGAAGCCTCTTATAATCAACTTAAGTATGGGAAGCCCCATTGGCTTCAAGGATAGTACGGATAAGTTCTGCCTCCTAACAGACGCCTTGATGCAAAACCGTAAGGGCAGGCTCATGGTGATTGCCGCAGGAAACGAAGGGCATCGAAAAGCGACACTCAACGGAGATTTTGAAAGTTTAGACACTCCGGTCAAAACGATACTTGCTATTCCGAGCTACGGCCGCGAAAATGTTTTCCTGCAAGGACAATCCGGCATACCTTGCCGTCTTACCATCACTTTACGAGACACGTTGGCTCATCGTGTTGTTTACAGTAAAAGTTTTGAATCGGAATTAGAACAAACCGTAAAAGACTCGGGAATCGGATCTGGAGAAAAACCCAACGGAACTCTCGTGCTCTCCTCGTTCAAAAATCCCAAAAACGGAAATCCGGCATTTAACTTTCATATCTCGCATTCGAAGCCGGTCAACGAAGTTTGGGAAATCGAATTCTCGGCTTCAGCCGGGCGTTTCCTCGCAAACTGCGCTTACGGAAGCTTTGTATCTCACAATAAACCGGGATATAGCGAGGGAAATACCGATTTAAGCATTGCCGCGACAGCTACCGGAAAGAATTCCATCAGTGTAGGAGCCTACGTATCAAAGACGGGCTACCAATCCCTTTCGGGCGAAACTTTCTCCAAGCCTTGGCAAAAAGATGCACTCTACCCCCTTTCGGCCAAAGGCCCTAGCTACGACGGACGGATAAAACCCGACATTACGGCTCCAGGAGCGATTATTGTTTCCTCTTTCAGCTCTTTTGCTCCTCCTTACAGCACCCCAGCTCAAGATAAAGTCATGGAAATAGTCGATGCATCAAACCGGCGCTACGCATGGGGCGTAGCCTCCGGAACCTCCATGGCAGCCCCTGTCGTGACCGGAATTTTAGCTTTATGGCTGCAGACTGCACCGGAGCTTAGTCTCGAGAATGTGCTGGAGCTATTCAATAAAACCGCACATCGAGATGAACACACTGGTTCTGAGGCAAATGCCCGATATGGAGCGGGTAAGATAGATGCACTTAAGGGATTAAAAAACTTATTGGAGACCTCATCCCTTCCTCGAATGCAGAAAAACGAGAAGCCTTTTCATTTTGTTTATGAGCCGCAAAGCGCTACGATCCGTTTTCTTACAAACGAAACGATTCAAACAGCCGCCCTGTACAGTCTTTCCGGACAGATAATCATGCAAGCAGATAAAATTTCGGATAAAACCTTGCGCCTTCCCGAGCTACCAATGCCGGGGCTTTACCTCCTCCGCATACAGCTGGAGCAAGAAATCCGAAGCATAAAATGTGTGCTGCCCTAAACCTTTGAATCAAAAAACGCATTTTTTAACTTTGTGCTTGCATCCTGAGTTTTTTAAAGCTCTTGAGGCCGCCGTGTGGATAGTTTGTGAATAACTTTTGGTCCTCTCTTTTCTCCCTCCCGAAAAATAAAGCGTATCTTTACCCGTATAAAGTATGCACTCATTCGGAGTGCTTATCCAATTTATTCTCTTGATGAAAGCTTTTGTACACCTTCACGTCCACTCGTATTATTCCGTCCTCGACGGGATGTCCTCCATATCCGGTTTGGTAGAAAAAGCCGCAAACAGCGGTATGAATGCTATTGCTCTTACCGACCACGGCAGCATGTTCGGGATAAAAGAATTTTATAACTGTGTCAAAAAGCGAAACTCCAAAACAAAGAGTCGCATCTCGGAGCTGAAGAAAAGCATGGAGGCCGAGGGACTATCTACAGCAGAGCGCAGTTCTATCGAAAATGAATTGCATGCGGAGGAGGCCAAGCTTTTCAAGCCGATTATCGGCTGTGAGACATACGTAGCACGACGCAGCCGCTTCTCGAAAGAAAGCGTGGAGGACCGCAGTGGCTACCATCTGGTACTCTTAGCCAAAAATAAAACAGGTTATAAGAACCTATGTAAACTGGTATCCTCTGCTTGGATCGAAGGCAAGTACTACCGTCCTCGCATCGACCACGACTTGCTCGAACAATACAGCGAAGGTCTCATTGTTTCTTCTGCTTGTCTGGGAGGAGAAATTCATAAGTACATCGAAAAAGGCGATCTGCGCGGCGCGGAAGAGGCTATCTTGTGGCACAAACGCGTTTTTGGTGATGATTATTACCTCGAATTACAACGCCACCAAACCGATAAAGACGGGGCAGACACCTCCACCTACGAAAAGCAACAAGTACAAAATGAGCAACTCATTGCTTTGGCTCGTAAAACCAAGACAAAACTTATTGCTTCGAACGATGTACACTTCATCGAAGAAGCACACGCCGAAGCGCACGAGCGTTTAATTTGCCTCAGTACAGGGAAAGATTTGGACGATCCGAATCGCCTTCGCTACACCAAGCAAGAATGGCTTAAAACTCCCGAAGAGATGTGGAAAATCTTTTCCGACATACCCGAAGCTCTCGAAAATACGCTCGAAATTGCGAATAAAATCGAGTTCTATGACATCGACTCGCAACCCATGATGCCTGTTTTTCCCATACCGGAGGACTTCTCCACGGAAGCCGAGTACCGGCAACTCTTCAGCGAGGAAAACCTTCGCAAAGAGTTCGGAGAAGACTCTTTCAATCGCCTTGGAGGCTATGAAAAGGTACTCCGCGTAAAGCTCGAAGCCGACTATCTGGCCAAACTCACTTTTGATGGAGCTAAATTCCGCTATGGTGAGGAGTTGGATTCGGAAAAAACCGAACGCATTAATTTCGAGCTGGATGTGATGAAAACCATGGGATTTCCGGGCTACTTCCTCATCGTACAGGACTTCATCAATGCAGCTCGCGAAATGGATGTTTCCGTCGGACCGGGACGAGGCTCTGCCGCCGGTTCGGTAGTTGCCTATTGCTTACGCATCACCGACATCGACCCCTTAAAGTACGACTTGCTTTTTGAGCGCTTCCTGAATCCCGATCGAATTTCGATGCCCGATATCGACATTGATTTCGACGATGACGGCCGCGGTCAAGTACTACGCTGGGTTACCGAGAAATATGGTAAAGAACGTGTGGCTCACATCATTACCTACGGAACCATGGCTGCTAAATCCTCTATCAAAGACGTAGCTCGCGTACAGCGCCTCCCTCTGGCCGAGGCTGAACGCCTTACCAAAATGATTCCGGACAAATTTCCCGAAAATAAAGATGGAAAAGCGCCCAAAGTAAATTTGAAAAACTGTATGGAGCTCGTGCCCGAAATGAAGGCCATAGCACAATCCTCCGATAAAAATTTAACAGACACCCTCCGCTATGCCGAAATGCTCGAAGGAACTGTTCGGCAAACCGGGGTCCATGCTTGTGGCATCATTATCGGCTCGGACGACCTGACGAATCTGGTGCCCATCAGCACCGCCGAGGATAAGGAAAGCAAAAAGGAAGTACTGGTCACTCAGTACGAAGGGTCCGTTATCGAGGAAGTCGGATTGATAAAGATGGACTTTCTGGGATTAAAAACCCTTTCCATCATCAAGGAAACGCTTCTAAACATCAAAAAATCAAAGGGAATCGATTTGGATATCGACAACATACCCATCAACGACACTAAGACATACGAGCTTTTTAGTCAGGGTCTGACGGTTGGAACCTTCCAGTTCGAATCGGCCGGGATGCAAAAATATCTGAAAGAACTAAAACCGTCCCAATTCGAAGATCTTATTGCAATGAACGCCCTCTACCGACCGGGCCCCATGCAGTATATTCCTCAGTTCGTGAACCGTAAGCACGGGCGCGAAGCCATCGATTACCCCTTCCCCGAAATGGAAAAACGCCTGAAAGAAACTTACGGTATTACCGTATATCAGGAACAAGTCATGCTTTTGAGCCGTGATCTGGCTGGCTTCACGCGAGGGCAATCCGACGAACTGCGCAAGGCCATGGGAAAAAAACTCATTGACAAGATGGCTGCCTTACGCGAAAAATTCCTTGACGGAGCAGCGGCAAAAGGCTTCGGACCTCCTCAAAAATTGGAACAAATCTGGAACGATTGGGCGGAATTTGCCAAGTATGCTTTCAACAAATCGCATGCGACCTGCTATTCGTGGATAGCCTATCAGACGGCTTATCTGAAAGCGCATTATCCGGCTGAATTCATGGCAGCCAACCTTACCCGTAACAAAGACGATATAAGTGAAGTGGCAAAATTCATGGACGAATGCCGCAGCCTCGGTATTACGGTTTTGGGACCGGATGTGAACGAAAGTGAGTTAAATTTCACGGTGAATGCCGAAGGTAATATCCGCTTTGGTTTGGGAGGAGTCAAAGGAGTCGGCGAGGCTGCCGTAATAGCATTGGTTGCCGAACGAAACAAGGGTGGAAAATTTAGCAATCTTTTCGATTTTGTGGAACGCATCAATCTCACGGCCTGCAACAAAAAAACCCTGGAAAGTCTTGCTCTCTCAAGCGCTTTCGATACATTGGGAGATGTACACCGCGAACAACTTTTCGCAGAAAATAGCAAAGGAGAAATCACACTCGACAGCCTCATTCGCTATGGAAATAAATACCAAGCCGACCGCTCCCAGGCCACACAATCGCTCTTCGGAGACGATAGCATGGCCATCGAAATAGCAAAACCCGAAATCCCTTATGCCCCCGAGTGGTCGGCTCTCCAAAAACTGAACCGAGAACGTGAGATGATTGGGATTTATCTGTCGGCGCACCCGCTGGATGACTATAACCTCGAAATCAACTATCTTTGCAATTCCAATACCCAAGAGTTGAAAGATCTGGAAGCTAAAAAAGGTAAAAAACTCCGCATTGGAGGCATCGTGAGTGGCATCCGGCATGGAATGTCAAAAAATGGAAAACCCTATGGTATACTCACACTTGAAGATTATCAGGGCGTACACGAGTTTCCCCTCTTCGGTAATCAGTATGTGGAATTCAGCAAATATATGATACGGGACATGTATCTGGCTGTTAATGGAGTCGTTCAGGAAAAGGGAGCCGATCAGCGTTTCCCTTCGAAGCAACAAGAGGAAGGGCTAAAAGAATTAGTTTTCCGCATACAGCACATCGACCTGCTGGACGAACTGCGCGAGAACAGCATAAGCGATCTAACCCTTTTCCTGAAACTGGATGAACTCACGGATAGTTTGTGTACGGAGCTTTCCGACATGCTACTCTCCAACAAAGGCAAAGTAAACCTGTACATCCAGGTGGAAGACAGCGAGACTCCAAAAGAAAAAGTCAAACTCTTCGCACGACAAAACCGTATAAGTTTGAACAATAAAGTCTATCGAAAGTTAAAACAATACGAAAGACAGGAGCAACTCAGCTTTACAATTACGATGCTGGAAAACCGTTCGTAAGCTCCTCGTATTTCGTCTCATGCAGGAAAAAACTACCTTTGCAGACAAAAAAGCAATAGGCTTTTTATAGCTTTTATCAATAGCCCGATAAATAGAATCTTGCAGAACATAATCCGGAACAACTTGTTTTAGGCTACAGAATACAAATTAAAAACAAACTAAAAGAAAAAAGTATCATGGCATTAGAATTTACCGACGCAAGCGTCAAACAACACATCGAAAGCGGAAATATTGTAGTAGTCGATTTTTGGGCTGAATGGTGCGGCCCTTGTCGGATGTTGGGCCCTACCATCGATGAATTGGCACAAGATTACGAAGGAAAAGCAGTAATCGGAAAACTGAATGTGGACAATCACAGCGAAACACCCGAAACCTACGGCATCCGGAACATCCCTACCCTCCTCTTTTTTAAAGGCGGTAAATTGGTAGACAAACACGTAGGGGTAGCTCCCAAGAACGTGTTGGCAGGAAAAATAGACGCCCTACTTTAATCGTAAAGCTCTGATAGTAATAGCATAAGAGGCTGTCTCGGAATTTATTCCGAGACAGCCTCTTCAGTTATACAAAAAGAGCTGATGCCTACAAGGCTCCGAAAAAACAACTGACTGATATTAACCCACATAAGATGAATTGCCTTATTTTCGATAAGTAAAACTAAATTTTGCTCGATTTTTGCAGGAAGCGTAAAATGCCTGCTTATCAACGCCGGAAGCTTGACAATTTTGTCAAGAAAACAGATATATAATTAGTCGTCCCTTAAAAAACCACATATTGTTTGATATTCAGCAAATTAATCTTC
>BDEJ01000031.1 GCA_001653155.1 Porphyromonadaceae bacterium H1 | reverse complement strand
CCGATAAAATCAATCCTTACCTATTCCCTAATAGTTGCATTTGCTAATTGAATTTACGTCCTTTGAAGATTATTCCCTTGGCGGGGAAGCTTCTTCTTTATTTTTTAAGGCTATAAACGAGTTGTAAAATTCAAAGCATTGCTTGGAAAACTCCGTCATATGTATTACTTTTGGCTTGTTATACAACTTAAAGAAAGACATAATTATCAAATATGGCTGATACAGGAACCCCCTATATGGCAAATAAAGATCGCTATAGGGAGCTTTGTCGTGAAAAGCAATTACCTCTTTTTATGCAGGCCTGGTGGATGGATGCTGTATGCTCCGATGAGGCTTGGGGGGTATTGTTCTATGAAGAGAAAAAGCAAATTCAAGGCGTTTGGGTATTCCATCTACACGAAAAATTCACTTTCAGAGTCATTGTACAGCCGAAATTGACACAGTACGGAGGAGTCTGGTTGAACTATCCTTCAAATGTGAAGCTATATAAACGCTACTCCTTCGAGCGGAAAGCCCTCCAAGCTCTGATAAAGCAAATTGAAGGATTAAAACCCGATTACCTCTCTCAGAATTTTCATCATACTTTTAATAACTGGCAAACTCTGTATTGGCAAGGCTTTAAGCAAAATACGAGATACACCTACGTATTGGAAAACATCGGAGACACAGAAAAAATTTTTGAAAATATTTATCCGCGCAACAGACAGCGGCTGAGAAAGGCAAAAGAAGAGCTTGAAATCTCCTTCGATCTCTCTCCAAAGGAGTTTTATGCTTTTCATAAAAAAACTCTACGAGATCGGTCAAAAGAGATTGAATATTCGGAGGAAATATTCTTAGCCATATACGAGGCCGCCTACAGGAGAGAACAAGGCGCCATCATCTCGGTTAAAAATAAAGCCGGAGAGCTGTTATCCGCCCTCTTCTTCGTCTGGGATGCTTCGGTAGGATATAATTTGATAACGGCTAAAAGTCATTACTGCAGCTCGAACTCCAACGACACGTCGATATACATGATATGGGAGGCTATTAATTTCCTGAAAGACAAAACACAAAATTATGATTTCGAAGGCAGCATGATCGAAGGAGTGGCCCTGTTTAATCAATATTTTGGAGCCAAGCAACAACCCTATTTTAATATCTCGAAGCGATACTCATCATGCTACTCTTTCTTAAAATGGGCACAGCATATTCTTTCTCGAACATCAGGAAAAATTTAAACCAATGCAAAACATCGACAGAAATACATTCTTCAAAATAACCCGTGAGTTTGCCCATGTTCCCGTCACACAAAGCGAGGGTTGGTGGGCTTTCAACTCTGTGGAGAACAACAATCGTTTTTTGTTTTTTGTCGATTCGCTTGAAAATCCTTCTGTGGCTTGCATGGCCTATAGCTTAAAACGCATGGGTATAAAGATGCTGCAAATAGCCGGCGAGTGCAGGCGTGAAAAAAAAGAAGAAAAAACTACAAGGCAACAAGGACGGAAACAATTTACACAACTCTCTTCTTTTTATGAAGAACTGACTAAAATGGGATACAACATAATTGAAATTCAATCGGATACGGAATGGGATTTCAATTACGAGATGGCAGTGAGGCAAGCCGGATATTTACGTCCGGTAGGTCTGTTTTCGACCACCACTACCCGGCTGATAAACTTAAGCTCCCCTATAGGCTACGATAGGAATTGGGAACGCAACATCCGAAAATCGAACACCTACGGATTGGAGTTCGAAGCTTTGCAGCAAGTTGAAGAAGAAGATTGCAGGGATTTTTGCAGGATTTACAACAGCATGTGTGAGCGTAAATCCCTATATATCAACTCTCGGATTTCTCCAAAGCAAATTGCAGCGCTATGCGGCGATCCCAGTTTCCGCCTGTTTTTTGTAAACGACAAAGGGCGACGCATTTCGGCCATCATTGTGCATATCGACACGAAAACAGGCTCTGCACAAGGGATCTTCGCCGGAAGTAGCGAAGAGGCTCTGAACAAACGAGCTTCCTTTTTCATGTATAAAGAGTTGTTTGATTTTCTCCAAGATTTTTGTAAGATCTACGACATGGCCAAACTGACACCTTCGGGAACCGGAAAATTGTTCCAGTTTAAAAACGGAATCGAAGGAAAGGCCGTACAGCTTAATGGAGAATTTGCCTGGTACCAAAGGTCCTACTACCGGCTAATGATGTATTTTGTCAAAAAACATTTAATGAAAAAACGCGAAGTATGACAAAAAAAGACACCTTAGAAGGCTTACATATTCTAATCTTACCTTCATGGTATTTACCTCGTGGAGGTGATTTTGTAAGAGAACAAGCCTTTGCCTTAAAAAGCATGGGAATGCGTGTAAACATTTTAGCAAATGTGGAACTCAGCCTCACAAACGACAAATTGAATTACCTTACCTATCCAATAAGGACTTTCGTCTCCCATGAAGACAACCTTGTAGTATATCGTAATTTTTTCAGATGTCTGCCGAAAGCTCAAAAAACAAATGGAGACTTATGGATTCGAAAAACACTGCGAATGTTTGACAAATATTGTAAAAAATTCGGTACACCAGACATCATCCATGCTCATTCGGCTAAATATGCAGGCTACGTAGCTGCACTAATAAAAGAAAAATACTCAATTCCTTATGTAGTAACAGAGCATCTTGCCCGGTTCTCCTTATCTTGTGAGTATGCCCAAAACATGTTTGCTGATTGGCATACACCTTATTATGAAAAAGCTTTTTCTGATGCCAACTTTATAATTCCCGTATCCGTAAACATTCAGCCTAAAATAGAATCTTTCCTTGTTAGAAGAACTGCTATCAAAGCGATATCAAATATGTTGGATTGCAATTATTTTCACTTCAAAAAGAGAAATGTTTCTGATAAAATACGTTTTGTCGCAACCAATAGCTTTTTTTATTACAAAGGCTACGATATTCTATTTCCTGCCTTTGATAAAGCTTGTAATAAAAACAAAAATATCGAAATAAGCATTGTAGGAGGAAATTTCAACACCTCAGAGTTTCAGAAAATATGGAGCAAAGTAGAGAACAAAGATAAATTTCATTTTGTAGGCAAACTTGATAGAGAAGGAGTTCGAAATGAATTATGGAAAGCAAACATCTTTATTCTTCCAAGCCGTGTTGAATCACAATCAATATCTACACTTGAAGCATTGAGCACTGGTTTGCCGGTAATTGTTACTTCCGTTGTACCTGCTTTTATGACGACTTCGCAAAACTCTATTGTAGTACCTGTAGAGGATGTGGAGTCTCTTACCATGGCTATTCTACAGATGAGTAATACATATCAAAACTATGATGGAAAAATGATCTCCGAACATATTAAAGATATAGTAAGCGAAGAAATAATCACCAAGAAAATTATGGATGTATATAAACAAGTGCTAAATAAATAGCCGGACTCTTACCTTCACGAATGAATATAAATCTTCAAGACATAAAAAAAAGGATATTCCCTCAAAAAAATATTGGGGAGAATTATTTTTTTATGCTCTTTTCCCAATCTTCCAATCTTATTATCGGATTACTTCTGCTTCCATATCTACTTCGTACGTTAGGAAAGGAAGCTTACGGGACTTATATTTTCATTAATTCCAATGTCCAATTATTAAATATGGTCATCATATTTGGATTTGGATTGCCAGCGTTAAAAAAATTCTCAGAGAATCGCTATGATAACAAAGTAAAGAGCCAAGTATTATCTGAAGTCTTTTCAGCAAGAATTTATCTTTTTTTGTTGTGTGGATGTATCCTCATCCCTTTACTATATCTGATTCCTTTCATGAGGCAACACGACATACTTTACCTGCTTATTTTTAGTACAACGATAAGCACTGCTCTTTTCCCAAACAGTTACTTTCAAGGGATGCAAAAGCTGAAAATTTCCACAAGTATCATCTTAATTTCACGCCTGCTTAGTTTGCTTTTAATTTTCTTGTTTGTGAAGTCGGAATCAGATCTGTTTCTCTATGTTCTAATAATCTCAAGCACCTCTCTTGCGGCAGCTTTATGTGGATTCTTTCACATTCTATTTATTCATAGGATTTCGGTTTACTTACTCCCTTTAGGGCGATTGAAAAATGTATTCCTGGAAGCAATGCCTTTTTTTTGGTCTTCCGTATTTGGAAAAATAAAACAAGAAGTTACGACTCTCATTCTGGGTTTAACTTTCGATATGGCTAGCTTAGCTTTATGGGATTTAGCTCAAAAAGTAGTATCCATACCTCGTTTAATGACTAACAATATTAATGACGCCATATTCCCAAGCGTGATACAAGGTTTGCGTCCGGAAATGATAAAAAAGGTCATCAGGATAGAACAAATCATTGGGATATCCATTATTCTCACTGTCTTTCTGTTAGGTTACCCTGCCGTATTACTTCTCGGTGGAGAGAGCATGACGGGAGCATATCCCTTGGTCTGTCTACTAAGTACCTCTATTTATGCCAGTCTAATTGTTGGTTGCTATTTTTATTTCATATTTGTACCCAAAGAGAAATACAACTTTGTTCCTCGAAATCAGCTTGTTTCTTTGGTCTCTTTTTTCCTTATACTAACTATAGGGCTATTATTCGTTGCAAACATTACTATTGTGGCTTTAGCCTTTTCGACCTCATGTTTTATCGAGGTTCTTTATTGTCGGTATGTTATAAGAAAGCACAAACTACTGGTGGCTTAAAAAGCTCCATAGCTCTTATCAAGATCCATTAAGTAATCATCTCTTATCGTATAAGGTATCCCTCTCTGTATAAAAGATTATTTAGTATAATTTTTGAAGTTCTGCACGCTAAAATACAAAATTTGGTTCTAAAAAGGAGTTCAATGAGAGCCCTTTTCAGAGGCAAATATGTTCATATACCTTATACAGGCCATTATCTTAAACGGGCAAAGGAATTTGTTTGTTTTTGATATGTAAGGCAGAGCTTTGAGAAGGCCTGCCGTGAGACTTTGATTTCTTTAGATATCTGACACAAAAAATGATAGTCACTTCTTGTTGTTAAGATATTTTTCGTAGGCTTGCTGCACGCGTTTTACATGCTTCACGGTTTCGGCCCCTCGAAAAGTACCGTATTTGACCACACTGTCTCCGTAAAATTCGGGGTCGTTCTTTTTCAAAAGAAAATACTCTACGTTATCTGCCCACAGATGAGCGCTTTTCCCGTATTTATCAGCCAAAGCCATAGCATCAAGAACGTGCGCAGGACCGGAGTTGTAGGAAGCCATAATAAAATTCTTACGCTCCTCTTTGTTTTCAATGTCATCAAATATTTTATCTAATTTTTTGATGTAATCTACGCCGGCTTTTATGTTTTTCGAGGGATTAAAAAAACTGCTTTCATCCAATCCAAAGTTCATGGCTGTCACCGGCATCAGTTGCATAATGCCCACAGCGCCCGCAACAGAGACCTCAGAGGAATCAAATCCGGACTCCACAAAAGCAAGGGCTGCCAACATACGCCAGTCCCAATCAATCTCAAGGGCATACTTTTTAAACACAGCATCATAAGGCGATATGGCTCCTTGAGGAATTTTTATTTTCGAGGCGGATAAATAAGGATTTCTCCTCAAAAAGCGCGCTTTCATTTGTGCCAGCAATTTCCGAGTTTGAGGAAGTTCCTGCCACATTTCGATGACCGGATCCAGTTCTGAGTTGTTATTTAACAACCACCCCCTCTTCTGAGCAAAAGACAATGTAAGACTCGCATCCAGATCGGGATAGTAGTTTTTGTACAGCAAGGCCAAATCTCTGAAAACCGGTGTGTAATCAATGGAATCCCTAAGCAAGAGGGTAATCAGGTCTTCAACCATCAAACTATCAGGGAGCACACGTATATTTATCCCTCCTCCCAATTCTTTGTTGAGATGCTCCAAACGTTGCTGATAAACACTACCGGCTATTACACAAACTTCGTCTTTGTCTATTAATTGAGTTACACTTGTCAACAGAGGTTTCCCTCGTTTCTGCAACAAGACCTGCTCGGACTCGCTCTGTGGAAATACAAAGCGAAAATGTCGCAAGAGACGAAATGTCTGAGGAATTTCACAAGCAACAAGCTCCACCCTCCCTCGCTCCAACATATTAATCATGTCGGATTCGGAAGTTGCAACATGAAGCTTGAGAGGACGTTCGAGATAGGCCGCCAAATTCTGTAACAGTTCGTAATCTGCTCCCATCGCCTGCCCGTGCAACTCAAAATAGGACACAGTGGAATAAAGGATCGCCGCATGTAAGGTGTCATTCTCAAAATACTGCTCATCTTCTTCCGGATTATCGGCGTGGCAGGAAGTCAATACAACTCCTCCCAGAAAGGCTATACAAAAACACCAGTACCACAGGTTTAGACAGGTATTTTGTATCAATCCGGAAAAACAATATGTTTCTCTTCGATACATCTCAGTCCGTTTAACTTCAGGAAGACCTGAACCGTTGCCACAACATCTTTCTGACAGTAAGTAATAATGCGTTCGAGATTTTTTTCCTTATAGAAGACATCTGCCACTTGACTTCCGTCGATGTCATCCTTGGGAGTAGCTACTCCCAGTATGGCTGTCAGTAGTTTAAGAGGAATAGCCGTTTTCATATCGCCAAACTTCCAAAATTCAAGAGTGTCCAAGAGCGGAGTTTCCCAAGGTTTCTTTCCCGAAAGCTGCAAGGGAGGTGGTAGCTGAATCCCATGAATAAGCATACGGCGACAAATATAGGGTATATCAAATTCCTTGATATTGTGCCCACAAAGATTATAGCCCGAAGCAGCAAAATGCCGAGTAACAAGATCCGCAAAATCTCGGAGGATTTTACTTTCATCTTCATCAAAAAACGATTTTATGCGTAGTTCAGGTACGCCATCGGAGTCGTTTATAAAACCTACGGATATACAAATAATTTTCCCGAATTCAGAATAAATTCCTGCACTTTTCTCGTAAGCATCGGCAGCCGTACAATCTTCGGCATATTTCTCCGGTAGTCGCTTCTTTAGAATAGCAAACTTCTCGGTCCACAGCGAAGCCAGGGAGGGCTCCAAGTCTTCCAGTCGAGCTGTCCCGGGAACAGTTTCGATATCCAAAAACAGGATTTTTTTTATATCGTATTTCAGCATAAAAATAAAATCCGGTTACTGTTGTTTGTCGGATATTTAAATATCCGCTTTATCTTTCTTTCTCAGTGCTATTTCAATATATTTGCTCAGTATATCAATGGCAATATGGTTGTTTCCTCCCTGAGGGATTATTATATCGGCAAAGCGTTTTGTGGGTTCAATAAATTGCAGATGCATCGGTTTTACGGTACATTCATAACGCTCCATTACTTTATTTACCGAGCGCCCTCGTTCAATAATATCTCGATTGATAACGCGTATTAAGCGATCATCGGCGTCGGCATCAACAAATACTTTCAAATCGAGAAGTTTTCGCAATTTCGGATCGGAAAGAATCAAAATCCCTTCTACAATGATAACGTGACAAGGCTTAACGGTTATAGTTTCTTCCGAACGTGTACAAGTAAGATAGGAATAAATAGGTTGTTCGATACTTTTCCCTTCTTTTAGCTCTTTCAAATGCCGGGCAAGCAGATCGAATTCGATTGAATCCGGATGATCGAAATTAATCTCCAGACGTTCTTCAATAGGCATATGACTACTGTCCCGGTAATAAGAATCCTGTGGCATAACAGCCACTTCTCCTCCGGGCAGTTTCTCCATTATCTTACGTACAACAGTAGATTTTCCCGATCCGGTTCCTCCTGCAATTCCTATAACCAACATATATGTATCCCTTAAATCTTCTTTTAAGTTCCAAAAATAAACATTTATTTTCGTTTCAGCGAAACTTTTCGCTTTTTATCGGAATTTGCTTCCGCAAAAAAACACGGGAAAGCAAGAATCATGCGGAAGCGCAGAATAAAAGATGCCGCTGAAAGCTTATCTCCAGCGGCATCTTAATAAAAAACACTTTTTCCTTATTATTCTTGGTTCAAGGTTACCCGCTTGAAGCCAAGAGCCGTAGCTTTATTAGCCTTCAGGTAATCGGCAATACTCATCTTATTATCCTTGATGAATGCTTGCTCGAGTAAAGTCGATTCTTGGAAGAATTTGTTCAGGCGACCTTGTGCAATCTTATCCAGCATGTTTTCGGGCTTACCTTCCTGACGTGCCTTTTCGCGTCCGATTTCCAATTCCGTTTCAATAATGTTAGCCGGAACCGAATTACGATCCAGAGAAACAGGATTCATCGCTGCTACTTGCATGGCAACATCGCGAGCAACCTGCGAATCAACACCTGCTTCGGCAAAAGCAACAACCGTGGCCAACTTATTACCCGGGTGCACATAGGCAGCTGCAGCAGCTCCTTCAACAAACTCATAATAATCCAATTCCATCTTCTCACCCGTGATACCCGAACGATCTGTAACGAGGTCGGCAATGCTCCGTCCATCGATCATCAAAGCCGAGAGCTCAGTCAGATTTTGAGGTTTCGACGCAAGAGCTACATCCAATATCGATTGGGTGAGTGCGATAAAATCGGCATTCTTTGCAACAAAGTCTGTCTCACATTTCAAGGCTATAATCGCAGCAAATCCATCCTTCGAAGCTGCCAATACACAACCTTCCGAAGCATCGCGATCGCTACGTTTAGCCGCAACTGCCTGTCCTTTTTTACGAATAATTTCTATTGCTTTATCAAAATCGCCATTCGATTCGGTAAGTGCATTTTTACAATCCATCATGCCTGCTCCCGTCATACTGCGCAGTTTTGATATTTCCACCATTGTTATAGCCATAACTGTCTTATTTTATGTGTTAATATTAATTTTTCAAAAAAAACGAGTTACCAGTTAACAAAAAAGACCTTTTCTCTTTTTATCACTCGTAACTCGTAGAATCTTATGAGGAAAATGTTCTTATTCGTCGTCTTTATTGATAAACTTGTCGGCCACTTTCGCCTTCAAGGCATCCTCATCTTCTTTTTGAGTACGTGATCTTTTCACCACTCGGGTTTTCTTTTCCTTCACAACCGGAGCTTCAGCGGCTTCCGCATCAACCTTTTCGACTTTTCGTTCATCGGCTCCTTCTTGAATTGCCGCTACGATAGCCTTCAGAATTACATCGATCGATTTGGTTGCGTCGTCGTTAGCCGGAATAACGTAATCGATACCACTCGGATTGGAGTTAGTGTCCACAATGCCGAAAACAGCAATTCCCAAACGTTGTGCTTCCTTCACAGCGATGTGTTCTTTCATCACATCCACTACAAAGATAGCAGCCGGCAGACGAGACATATCGGCAATGCTACCCAAGTTCTTTTCCAGTTTCTCGCGTTGGCGGGTTATTTGGAGTTTCTCGCGCTTTGATATATTATCGAAGGTTCCGTCGGTGGTCATCTTATCGATGGTCGACATTTTTTTCACCGCTTTGCGGATGGTGGGGAAGTTCGTCAACATACCACCGGCCCAGCGCTCAGTAATGTAAGGCATGCCTACTGCTGATGCTTTCTCGGCAACAACCTCTTTGGCTTGTTTCTTGGTAGCGACAAACAATACCTTGCGGCCCGACTTAGCAATTTGCTTGATGGCTTCGGCTGCTTCATCGATTTTAGCAACCGTTTTATGCAAGTCTATAATGTGGATGTCGTTACGCTCCATGAAAATATAAGGAGCCATAGCCGGATTCCATTTACGTTTCAAGTGACCAAAGTGGCAACCAGCCTCTAATAATTCTTCAAAATTTGTTCTTGACATTTTCTTGTTATTTGTGTTGTTTACATTCTTTTTTATCAATCGCAGAGTAGCCTCTTAAAAGCTGAGGGTCTCTCCGATTTAGATACTAAACTCAATCATCGTACGGTTTGCAAGGCAACGGAATAATCGGGCCATACACCCTCGTACAACAGATAAACAGGCATTAACGTTTCGAGAATTGGAATCTCTTACGAGCTTTGGGACGACCCGGTTTTTTACGTTCCACCTCACGAGGATCACGCGTCATAAAGCCTTCTTCCTTAAGAGCCGGTTTATCTTCGGGATTAATTTTTACCAAAGCACGGGCAATGGCCAGACGCAAAGCCTCAGCTTGCCCCTTGAAGCCTCCTCCATCGAGGTTCACCTTAATGTCGTATTTTTCAACCACACCTAATTTATTTAATGGCTGTTTTACAACATATTGAAGCATCGACGATGGGAAATACAGAGACAAATCGCGCTTATTGATAACGATTTTTCCACTTCCTTCACTCACAAATACCCGTGCGATAGCGGCTTTTCTTCTTCCTATGGCGTTTACTGTTTCCATATCCATTAATTAAGTGTGTTTAAATCAATTTTCTTTGGTTGTTGAGCTTGCATGTTGTGTTCAGGGCCAACAAACACATATAAATTACCGAGCAACTTAGCCCCTAAGCGATTTTTGGGCAACATACCTTTTACAACTTTCTTGAAAAGCTTTTCAGGGCTCTTTTGCAAAAGTTTTTCGGGTGTAATTTCCCGTTGTCCTCCGGGATAACCGGTATGACTTAAATAAACACGATCGGTCCATTTGCTTCCGGTCAATTTAACTTTTTCGGCATTGATGATGATTACATTATCACCACAATCAACGTGAGGGGTAAAATTGGGTTTGTATTTTCCGCGCAAAAGTTTAGCAACTTTCGACCCCATACGTCCCAACACCAGATCGGTAGCATCAACAACTACCCATTCTTTCTGCACAGTAGCTTTATTGGCAGAAATTGTTTTGTAACTTAGCGTATCCACTTTTACTATAAATTTATTATTGTCATTTAGCTATTAAAGCCTACAACTTCTTTTAAACAAACACCTGATTTGGAGAGGCTAATCGGCACAAAACAGGGCATTTAAACAGAAGAATATTCGGCTATTACACCGGATAATAAACGGACTGCAAAAATACTGCTTTTATCCGGACTGACAAATATTAATCAGATTATTTTTTCGGGAATCAAGTTATAAGAAAATATTTTCAATAGTTTTTTCATACCTTTGCCATTCAGAGTGCTACGAATAATCACGCTCTTTCGAGCAAGTGCACATGGAAAAACTCAACTATAATTTCTATAAAAGAGACGCTGTTACGGTAGCGCAGGAGTTGCTGGGAAAAACGCTCGTACGCGTTTGGGACGATGCTTCGGTAAGCCGTTACACAATTACTGAAACAGAGGCCTATTTCGGAGAAGAAGACCAGGCATGTCACGCCAGCAAAGGCAGGACAAAACGTACCGAAATCATGTATGCCTCGGGAGGGCATGTTTACGTATACCTGATTTATGGTATGTATTGGTTGCTCAACGTTGTAACAGGAAATGAGAAACACCCGGAAGCTGTACTGATACGAGGCCTCGATGAGGTCATCGGATCAGGTAAAGTCGGACGCATCCTCAAAATAGATAAAAGTTTTTATGGAGAGCACTTGCTCTACTCTCCACGTATATGGATCGAAGATGCTCCCCTGGAAACATCTTTCCACGCCTTACCTCGAATCGGGATAGATTACGCCGGCGAAGAATGGAGAAATAAAGCATGGCGCTTCACACTACACTCCCATAAAGGCCAATAGCAAAGAAAGTGAAGACTTTTTATTCCGCAAGCTTCTCATCCAGCAAGCGAATTTTTTCCGCCAACAAATCGGCCTTTTCCCTCGAAGATTGGATTTTTCGCTCCATTTCTTTTATCAAACCTCCTCCTTTCTTCGACGAAGAAGTAAAGAAGCCCAAATTATTTTCATAGGTGATGATTTCGGCTTTCAGATGCTCATAAGAGCGCATCAACTTGTTCCGCTCACGGTACAAGTCATCCTCTCCTTTATTAGCCAGCTCATCCAAATCGCTACGGAAGGCATCCATACGCCGGGCAGCAGCATCCAGATTCAACTTATCAAACTGTGCATCTAATGCCTTTCGGTATTTTTTATACAACTTGTCTTTTTCCTTGAAAGGAACAAAGCCGATTGCATTCCATCGGGCAGCAAGCTCCCGTAGCGAGGCCAGGGATTGTTCTGTATTTTCTTTAGCTTCAAATGCATTTATTTGCTCGATAAGCTCTTGTTTTTTTGCAAGATTTTCGAGTTCACCTTCCTTCTGATCCGACATAACGGCATCTCTTCGGAGAAAAAAATGATCACAAGCTGCCCGGAAGCGGGTCCAAAGCTCATCCGCCTGCTTCCGAGGGGTAAATCCAATTGCTTTCCATTCTTTTTGCAGCTGAATGAGCAAATCGGCAGTCTCTTTCCAATCACTACTTTCCTGAACGGCCTCAGCTCTCTCACACAATTCTCTTTTTCGTTGCAAATTTTCTGCCTGTTCAGCTTTTATCGTTTTGAAGAAAAGATTCTTATTTTTGAAAAACAAATCACAGGCTACGCGATAACGCTTATTCAGCTTCGAATTGCTTTTACGCGGTACCAAACCAACAGCGAGCCACTCGGCTTGCCAAGCTAAGACTTGCTTCTGGGCTTCTTCCCAAGCTTTAAAAGAGTGTAAGCTTTCGTAGTCTATGCCCTCCAGAAGTTCGCACAGAGCAACTTTGGCTTCCATGTTTTTCTCTTCGGACTTATGAATCTCTTCACAAAAATCCTGATGTTTTTTGTGCATGCTGTTCGAAGCCGCTTTGAAGCGTCCCCAAATTTCTTCCCGAAGGGCTTTCTCCACCGGACCGACTTTCCACCACTCTTCACGCAATTGCTGAAATTGCCGGAAAGCTGCAATTACATCCGGCTCATCTAACAACTTCTCAAGAGTTTCACAAAGCTGCAGTTTTACTTCCAAGTTCTTTTTAAAATCGTACTCACGCAGCTCATAATTGATTTTCACCAAATCCCAAAACTTTTCACGCAGCAGGTTGTATTGCGTCCAAAGATTCGAGCTTTCTTTTTGAGGCACCTGACCGATATTCGACCACTTCTGCTGCAAGTCCTTAAACTCCTTTATATGGGCAGACACATCGTCCTCCTGCTCAGTCAAAGCTCTCATTTGTTCCAAGATGTGCAATTTCTGCAAGAGGTTGTTTTCCCGATCCTGCTCCATTTGAGCCATAACGGCAGCTCGCTTGGTTTTATACTGAGCGATAAGGGCTTTCATCACAGCCTCCGATTCATCTTTTTTAGGGAAAAACTCTTCTTCATTTCCGGCTTCGACATACCGAGCCCTAAGAACTTCTTTCTCAGAATTCAAGCTTTTATAAAAAAGATTTTTTATATTCTCAACCTCATCTTTAATATCTGCAACATTTTGATCAAGCAGTGTCTTTAGCTTTTCAATCAAGCCCTTCCGAAACTCCTCGGGTGTTACAGAACTCGATTCGGCCACAGCATTTTTCGGTTCTTCAACAGCGTCAAAACGAGGCTCCACATGCGGTTGTTCTTCGGAAGAATGATCTTGCATGTTCTTGTTTTCGAGTACGTTCATTGGTCATCGGTTTAATTTGTTATTTCCTCTTTGAAAAAACGATTGCAGCAAAACTGCAGCAAAAGCACCCACAAAATTAAGTTTTTTTCTCAATCTTTCCTAATAAAGTCATCAAATTATACACAAATTGAAGCGTCATCATACACGCGCACTAAATAAAACACTAAATAAAAAAGGAAGTGCAACATGCGTTACACTTCCCTTTGGTCGACCGGATTTACCGGAGTTAATTACCTCTTAACAATGCGGTAAGAAACAGAACCATTGACGGTCTGCAAACGCACCGTATAACTACCTGCAGACAGATGAGATAAATTTATTTTATCAGCACCAAGCGACTTAGCCACTCGTGCACCGTTCATATCAAAAACATCCAAAGACAAAACGGCTAATTGAGACTGCACATACAAAAAGTCTACAACCGGATTGGGATAAAGAGTTACGGATACCTGTTTCAAAGTTTCAACATCCGTAGTATTACCACACAAGTGTTTACCTTTAGTCTCAGGGAACTCAAGTCCCGTATTCAAATAGCTCACTTTCCAATTCTTGTTTATTGCATTTTTAGCAGAAGAAGCCAACACGGCAGCGTAATTCTCAGATGCCGGCTCATAAATCGGGAGTATTTGACCGGCAGCCCCCATACCCTTTCTGTCAGGCAAAGCACAATAAATACTATCGAGAGACTTAGCAGTAAAGTTGTTTGCAGCGCAAACAAGGCGATGCAACATAGGATTTCCACTTACATCAAGCGAAGTAAGGTTATTAGCAGAACAATCCAAGAGTTGAAGCTTACTATTTTTTGTTATATTCAAGGATTTTAAGCTATTAAAGAAACAAGCAAATTCTACCAATTCTGTATTTTTAGTAAGATCAAGCGAAGAAATCTTATTGCTATCACAATAGAAGTATATCAATTTCGTATTAGCTTTCACATTAAGTTCTTTAAGCTGATTTCTCCCACAGTTCAACAAATTCAAATTTTTGTTTTTGCTCAAGTCAAGCTTAGTCAGGCTATTTTTCTGACAGAAAAGCTCTCTTAACTGTGTATTTTTAGTTACATCAACAGCCGTCAGGTTATTAGCATTCTCACTGCAATCCAAACTTACGACATTACCATATATCACTATAGTATTACCTTCTGCAACAAAGGATTTGGGGCCAACACCAGCCTCACCCACAAGAAATTCGGAGCTCTGAGCACCATTCTGAATCTTAACCTTAGTATTTTCAGCTTCTGCCTTTATTTGTCTGAAACGTATTTCCTTTCCTTTTACGACAGAAATAGTAACATAACGATCCTGATTTACAACTTGAGCATTCAGTACAAACGAGCCTGACAGCAACATAAAAGCAAACAATGATTTTGTAAATAGTTTTTTCATATTTCCTAATTTTAATAAATAAACATTGAAAAATAATTATAAATAAACAATTCTCTTGTTGACATTTCCCCAATAACGCAAAACCGGAAAAGTTCTACAGCGGGAATTTCAACAAGAGCTCAGGACAAGACAAAAACTATGCCAAGCGTCATGAATCCGGTATTATTATCGGATCACACATCACGCAAGAGCATCATTAACTACAACCTCAAAAACAAAATAACAAAGCTTCACATTACACCATTTAAAATAGCCAAGCATTCGGATACAAACATTTTTCTTTTCTCTAAATAAATCCGGACTTCACAATTGCACTGCGGTATAATATTCGTATCTTTGCCAGTAATTTCTATCATATCATTTTTTTTAAACCAAAACGAAGACATGAAATTATTAGAAGGAAAAGTCGCCCTTGTAACAGGAGCGGCTCGAGGAATCGGCAAGGCTATTGCTTTAAAATTAGCCAGCGAAGGAGCCGCCATTGCTTTTACAGATCTAAAAATAGATGAGAACGCATCGGCTACCGAAAAAGAAATCGCATCCTACGGAGTGAAAGTCAAAGCTTACGCTTCAAATGCGGCACTGTACGAAGAAACTCACGCAGTAGTAGAAGAAATTGTAAAAGAATTCGGACGTGTAGATATTTTAGTAAACAACGCAGGGATCACCAAAGACGGGTTGATGATGCGCATGTCGGAAGCACAATGGGATGCTGTGATAAACGTGAATCTGAAGTCAGCCTTTAACTTTATACATGCTTGTACTCCCGTTATGTTGAAGCAAAAATCGGGAAGTATCATTAACATGAGTTCGGTTGTCGGCGTTTCGGGTAATGCCGGACAAGCAAATTATTCAGCCTCCAAAGCGGGTATGATTGGGTTAGCCAAGTCAGTGGCCAAAGAATTAGGTTCACGTGGAATACGAGCCAATGCCATTGCCCCGGGCTTTATCGAAACAGAAATGACTCAGGCCTTGACCGACGAACAGCGTGCAAAATGGAATGAGACAATTCCTCTGCACCGTGGTGGAACTCCGGACGAAGTAGCCAAGGTAACCCTCTTCCTGGCATCCGATCTTTCGAGCTATGTCAGCGGACAGGTCATTAATGTCTGCGGCGGAATGAACACCTGATAATTCGGAGCCATACAACAAACATGCAAGCAATAATGTGCCTCATAGATTACATGGAGAATTAAAACCACATTATTGTTTGCATTCCTCAAAAATCAGTGCCTCGAAACAAGTCACCAAAAACTCCGAACGAGGTACTATCTTCAAACAAGACAATTAGCTAATTTTCAACAAATCAGCAAACCTGTCGGATTATAAATTTCTCGAACTCAGAAAACAATCAATAAATGAAAAAAACAGTTTTTATCGTATTAACTGCAATACTTGCAGTAGGTCTCAACTCCTGTAAAGAAAAGGATTTGGACTTGGTCGGCACTTCTTGGGAAAGCCCTAATGTCTCCATAGAAAATGGAAATGTTTCGTTGACGATCAACTTCAAAAGCAAACAAGACGCCACAATAAAGATGAATGTGCAAGCTTCCAACCCATTCGGAGGTGGTAGCTTGGAAATACCCACCACTATCGAGGCCACTTACAGTTACGTTCATCCTAAAATTACGATAAGCCCTAAAGAAGCGATCAACATACCCAGCCCGACGAAATTAGACCGGGTGGAACTGACAATAAAGGATAACGACACAATGACCTCCGAAGTGATGATCGGCACAGCAACAATAACGATTACTTTCAAAAGAAAAAAGTAAAGAGCGTCGCAAAACAAAATAACATAGCTCGTGCAAAACCAGAGCGGAATTGCACGAGCTATGATGTTTATAATTCATAAAATGAAGCTACTTATGGAAGAACTCAGAATCGGTATTATCGGAGCGGGAAATATGGGTGGAGCTATTGCCCGAGGTCTGGCAAAAAGTAAGATTATTCCGGAAGAAAAAATACAGGTAAGCGACATTTCTTCAGAAAACCTGCAATCTCTTCAAAATCTTTATCCAAAAATCAAAACCTTCTCTTCGAATCAGGATTTAGTAGCAAACAGCGACGTCATCTTCTTAGCTGTAAAACCGTGGATATTAAGTTCAGTAGCAAGCGAAATCGCTTCCAAGCTTGACTACAAGCGCCAAATTATCGTGTCAATAGCAGCCGGTATCAGTCTCAATGAATTAAGTACGGCTTTCAGTCCTGAGGCAAGTATATTTCGGTTGATTCCCAACACAGCTATCGATGTTCTGGAAAGCAGCTCTATTTTATCTTCCTCCAATACGAATGCGCAACAAGAGCAATACATCATCCATCTGCTGGAGGCCTTGGGAAAAGTTTTTGTCGTTCCCGAATCGCAGCTAAATGCCCTCATGTCCTTATCCTCATGTGGTATAGCTTATGCCTTCCGCTACATACGAGCAGCTTGCGAAGGCGGGGTCGAATTGGGCATTCATCCGGAGAGAGCAAAAGAAGTTGTCTTGCAAACCTTGCGAGGAGCGATCGAAGTTTTAGAAAGTGGCGGAACACATCCGGAGGCAGAGATAGACAAAGTAACCACACCCGGGGGCATTACCATCAAAGGATTAAACGAAATGGAGGCAAACGGTTTCTCCAATGCAGTTATCAAAGGCCTAAAAGCATCTTTTATTCCTTGATTCATCAGGAAGAAACAGAGCTATCGGACAGGTTCTGAACCCTGCGCACGGAGTTAACCTCTGATATCTTAGAGATTTGGCGGCACAAGGTGTCAATTTCTTCCGTATCGTGTACGTAGACATAGAGTTTACCAATAAATATACCGGCCTTGGCACTAATATGTATTTCACTGATATTAAAGCCATAACCCTCGGAGATAATCTTCAGTATTTCCATCAGAACACCTTTTTTGTCAATACCTTTTATCTCTATCAACTCAACAAAAGAATGCCCCTTGTTGAGTCCCCACTCAACAGAGACAATCCGATTTCCAAAATTGGATTTTAAAGTAAGCGCGTTAGGACATTGCCGTTTATGAACAATCACGTGTTCGTCCCTATCAACATAGCCCAAGACATCATCACCCGGTATAGGGTTACAGCAGGATGCAAGCTCGTACTCCTTACCGATGTTTTCATCGTCAAGCCTCATCGTGGACTTTAAGTTGATTTTCCGGGGAACTTCCGAAGATTTTTTCTCGTTAGTGGATGTACTCGAGAATGGATTTCTCAGGTAGCGTGTAAATACATTCTTCGACTTCGGTTTAAATACATTCTTCTGCAAATCGTCCTCTAAGCTTAGCGTACCTTTGGCCACTTCAAGGTAAAGATCGGCAGGTTGTCTCAGTCCATAATAATTGAGTAAGCGCGCAATTTGCTCATTTTCGGATTTGATGCCTATTTTAGTCAAAGCCTCCTCGACTTTCCGGCTTCCTTCGGCAATGAGTATTTTCTCCTCTTTCTTAAAATATGCTTCAAGTCTTGTTTTTGCACGCCCCGTAACTACATAATCCAACCATTCAGGCTGCGGTTTTTGCTTTTTCGAGGTAAGAATCTCGATCTGATCCCCACTATTAAGTTTGTAGGAAAGAGCTTCCAGTTTGTGATTTACTTTAGCTCCAATACAATTCATACCAAGGTCGGAATGCAGGAGGAAAGCAAAATCGAGGACAGAAGCTCCTTGAGGAATGGTTTTAATTTCTCCTTTGGGGGTAAAAACAAAAATTTCCGAAGCAAACAAATTCAACTTGAAGGTTGCCATAAAGTCAATGGCATTCGGATTGGGATTTTCAAGTATTTCCTTGATGGTTTTTATCCATTTATCGAGTTCCGACTCATCGTCTCGCTTCCCACCGTTTTTATACTTCCAATGGGCAGCCAAGCCTCGCTCGGCAATTTCATCCATCCGCTCGCTGCGTATCTGCACCTCTACCCATTTCCCCATCGGGCCCATAACCGTAACGTGCAAAGACTCGTATCCATTCGTTTTTGGAGTGCTCACCCAATCGCGGATTCGCTCGGGATGTGGTTTATACAAAGAAGTAATGGCCGAATAAAGCATCCAACACTGATCTTTTTCGCTTAATCCTTCGCGCGGAGTAAAAATAATGCGAAGCGCCAAAATATCGTATATTTCCTCGAAAGGAACATTCTGGACCGACATTTTTTTCCAAATGGAGTAAACGGACTTTAAGCGCTCCTTAAGTTTGAATTGGTAGCCCAGTTCTTCCAACTTTTGGTATATCGGCTCCGAAAATTGCCGATAAAAAATCTTACGTTCTTCCTCGTCAACCGCCAATCGCTCTTCCAGTTGCCGATACGTGTCGGGGTGTTCGTACTTAAAGCTGAGATTTTCGAGCTCGGTTTTGATGCGAAAAAGCCCCAAACGATGGGCCAGTGGGGCATAAATATACTGCGTTTCGCCGGCTATTTTATACTGTTTGGCAGGCGGCATAGAGCTAAGCGTACGCATGTTGTGCAACCTGTCGGCTATTTTGATGAGGATAACCCGAATGTCGTCGGACATAGTGAGCAACAACTTACGGAAATTCTCCGCCTGAGCCGAGTCTCTATCTCCGAAAACTCCTCCCGATATTTTGGTCAAACCATCTACAATCTGTGCGATTTTAGGCCCGAACAAGTTTTTAATATCCTCTACCGTATAGTCGGTATCCTCTACCACATCGTGTAACAAAGCGGAACAGATTGAAGTAGAACCCAAGCCTATTTCCCGAACAACAATACGCGCTACGGCTATCGGGTGCATAATATAAGGTTCTCCCGAACGACGTCGCAAGCCCTGATGAGCCGAACGGGCAAAATGAAAAGCCTTGGTTACCAGCTCGAGCTTTTGCCGATGATTCGAGTTCTTATAATCATCAAGCAAGGCATCAAACTCTTGCTGGATTAAGGTCTCCTCGTCCTGAACTTGCTTATCTTGTATATCCGCCATAAAAACCGTAGAATTGAGAAGCAAAAATACATATTAAATTTTAATACCAGCTGCTATAGCCAGAGATTTTTTCGGTTTAAAGCACAAAGCAATTTTATCGAAGAAATCCCTCCTACCTCGACCTGAAAGCAAGTTAACTCTTGTTTCGTAAGCTCTTACATCACGCTCATTCGTCGGAGGCTCGGCATTGAAAAAAACAACCGAAGAAGTCTTCGAGTGGCAAAGCGAAAAGTATCGAATATTTCTTTACGGAAAGATTTCGGAAATCCGAAAATCTTTTCTATCTTTGCAGGCACAAAATTAGGAAGTGTGGGTGAGTGGCTGAAACCACCAGTTTGCTAAACTGACGTACGGGCAACCGTACCACGAGTTCGAATCTCGTCGCTTCCGCAAAAAGGCCGTATGGAAATGAAAATTTCTATACGGTTTTTTTTGTTAAAAACGCAGCTTTATCAATTCGGGTCTATAAGACATTTTGGGTGTTGCCTTGCAACAGATGCTTTCCATATAACCTGCGACCGTCTCATGGGACATTGGGCCACAGTATATCTCCTTGCGGAGGGAGTCCTTTATCACCATCAAGCCGAAACTGCAGCCCCAGTATGTCGTGTCCATTTAGATGACAACATACCTGTATCGTGATATCTTCTGGACATAGCGCATGCCTTTCAGATCACGATCTATCGTCTTCGACGAGACGCCATACCTGACCGCAAACTGGTCATTGGTCTGTTTGCCCTCTATGAGGTGATCTCCCTGGGATTTATCGCGGTGGATACCGCCGTCAAAACAGCACCCGCAATCCTTATACATAAGTAAGGTTGGAAGCGGCATATCAGGCCATTCCTGAGCACATTTTTAGAGCCGCAGAAAAAGCATTTTTTTGACCATGTCAATGAAAAAAACTCTGCAAACATAAGAAGGTCAAATCATTGCAGAGCTTTTATAACCCCAAATGTCTTATAGATCTGTTTCCTACAATCAGTTTGTTGAACCGCAACGTAAAACCTGCATACCATTAGCTATATTTCTTAAAAATGTTATGCTTAGAGAAATGCACCGATATCTCGTTCATTGACTCCACGCCACCACGCAGCTGTCATGTCAAGCGAGAGAAGCAACACCGTACATTCAAAGGGATTGCCCAGAAAGGACAATGCTTTATCGACTGGTTCTATGTTTCAAACTGCATCTGATAATCAACGATAAAGGCGGAATCTTAAATTTATACTTACTGCCGAAAATGTAGATGACAGAGAACCGCTCAAACCCATAGACTTTCACAAGCACATCTTTGGAAAGCTTTTGGGATAAAGTCTACATCTCCAAGACTTGTTCGAACAGCTTTCTATTGACGGCATACATCTGGTAACCAAGATAAAGAGGAACATGAAGCGATCTGATGCTTATGCACAATAAAATCATGCCTCAAAAACGCGCTCTTATTGAAACCGTTAATGACGAACTGAAAAATATCTGTCAGATGGAACATACACGTCATAGAAGTTTTGACAACTTCATTGCAAGTATATTATCGGCTTTGGTGGCTTACTCTTCCTTTGAGAAAAAACCATCCATAAACCTCTTTGAAGAGCTTATTGAGCTCAAGTTTGATCCTCGCTCGAACTCACGTTTCTTAATACTTTTGCAAAGTAATTGAGAAAATTAGGGAACTATCTTCTGGTATTGATCTTTATTATTTCGTTTGCTATTTTCAAGATATACATCCCTTGAGGGAGTTCAATATCCATAGTGGAAGTTGAAGATTTACTAAAAATCATTTGCCCCATTATAGTATATAGTCTCACGGGTATTCCCTCTTCTAAATTACTTAGAAGTAAAGAATTGTTTGCATATTGAATATTATATTTTAATCCTTTATTATCATCAAATCCTGTTGAAATGCCCGTATAGGGAACCTCATTCCCCTCAGCGCTTTTTGCCATGACATCCCAATTTTTAGCTGTGGCTATTGCCACATCAGATTTTGAGAATTGATTCTCTTCCCATTCATATGAAGCGTCAAAAAGAATAATTGTTCCTGCTGTAATTCCCTTTCTGTCGGGCAATGAATTCATCAGCTTTGTGGCATTTAAGCCTTTTATTTTATTTGCAAACACTTCTATCTTCGTCAACATTTGATTGCTACCAGAAAAATCCATCAAGGATATATCTCCCCATTTTACAGTAACTTCTGCTACATTACCGTTGATTGACATTGTTTGCGAGCCTACAGAAAAGTTCGTTAAATTCCATAGCTGAAAACCGGTCGGATTTTCGGAGGGCTCTTCGCGTATATCATTGTTGTTGGCATCGACCCATACTCCGGATTGATCTACAGGTGAAGCACTTAAGCCGATTCCAATTTTACTATTGGGATCTTCTGCAATGCTTGCCTTTAGTGTGGTTAATAGAATTTTACCGGTAACCACTGGTGCGGCTCCAGGATAATTTTCTTCGCCTGTTCCATTCCATGCAACTACAGCCCAGTTTTTTGCGACAGCGACGGCTACATCAGTTGTTGTAAATATGTTTCTTTCATTGGGAGTAGATGTATCAAAGATGGAGAGTTTTCCCTGACTTACCCCTGTCCTATCCGGTAAAGAATTGACTAAATTTGTCGCATTAACTCCTGAAAGGTTGTTGATTTTTAGACTGATTACAGCTAACTGTAAATTACTTTTCGAGAAATCCACAGCAATAATCTGTCCTAATTCTGCTCTCAACTCCGTTATATTTCCATGAATTGTCATAGTTTGTGAACCTACTGCATAATCTTTAATATCCCAACTACCGAAACTCTTGGGATTTTCAGTCGGCTCTTCACGTGTTTGATTGTTATTTGCATCTATCCATACACTCGATTGAGCGGCACTTTCTGCGTCCACTGCTATCCCTAGCTTACTGTTCGGATCATATGACACCGAAGGTTTGCTTGTTGTTAATATGATTTTTCCGGTGGTTTGAGCACTAATAGTTGCAACTATTGCAACTATTAAAAGAGTTGTAAAAATTTTTCTCATAATGTGTTTTTGTTAGTAGTTGGATTTTTTACCATATTATTTTTTTATTAGTAGTCTCGAAGTCAATCACAGCACCATTCTTAATCTCCTGGAAATCAAATCGACTGCTCTTTAGTTTTTTACCATTAATTGAAACAGATTTGAGATAAATATTTTTATCTCCAAAATTCGGATTGTTAATAATGACATCTCCTTCAGCACGTTGAATAATTGCTTTTTTATAAAGTGGAGCGTTTAAGTAGTAGGTGTTTTGTCCGGCATTGGGGAAAAACCCTAAACTTGAAAAAATATACCACGAAGACATGGCGCCGCTATCGTCATTGCCGGGCACGGAGTATTCGTCGTAATAGTTTTTCAAGACATAATCGACCCAATAACAAGTTAGGTCTGTTCTGCCGGCATTACTAAAAGAGCGAATAGACAAGAACGATGGCTCATTAGCTATGTCTATAAGATTGTTTTCAAAAGCATAATTTAGTTTCTTAGTAAAGTTTTCTTTTCCTCCAGAAAGCTCTATTAATCGGTCAAAATCATGAGGAACAAAAAAAGAGTATGTCCAAGCATTACCTTCATAAAAGTACTTTCTCCACGAACCCCAATTTTTGGTTACATCCATGTCATCCACCCATTCTCCACCCTTGGTTCTGGAGCTGATGAATCCTTTGAACCCATTGTCGGTTATATCGGGGTTCCATAGCTTTGTCCATTGGAGTGAACGGTTGAGAAATCTTTTATAGTCTTCGTCTTTTCCTAGTTTCTGGGCAGCAAGAGCGACTACAAAATCATTGTAATAATATTCCATCGAAATAGAGGAAGACATAATTCCTGCAGGCACGTATCCAAGTTGTCGATAGGCATTGGAATCGTTTTGAGAGAGCAAAGAATCTGTTGAGATCAAAGGGAATGCTTTTCGCTCCTTCTCGGCATTGTGTTTAAGTATTTCGTATGCTTTTTGATGATCAAAACCGCACAATTCTTTAATGATAGCATCAGCAATGATGTTGTCAATGTTGTTACCCCCTTGCTCTTGCTCCATATCTATGCCGGCTATGAATGCATCTTTTACTCTACCGTTTCGGTTAAATCTGTTGATAAAAGAATTGATATTGGAAGCTATTAACTCGGGCCTTATAATCGAATAAAGGGGGAAAAGTGTACGCCACGTATCCCATATTGCAAAGTGATCGTCCCACAATGTATCTCCATCGAATTTCTTAAAATCCTTTGTTCGGTCACGTGGCATTGTGTGGGCATGATACATGGCAGAATAGAACATTTTCATTTGCTTTTCGGTAGCTTCGGGAATAAAGATGCTACTCAGTGTCTGATTCCAAACATCTTCGCCGTCCGATTTTATTTTTTCAAAGTCCCAGTCGGGAATTTCTTTTGTCAAGTATTCTTTTGCTTTGTCGATGCTATGAAATGAAATCGCAATTTTATAATACACGGTTTCACCTTCTTTTGTATCGAAGGAGAAAAAGCCTCCAATGCGATCGTTTGCACTATTGAGCACTTCATCGTATTTTTCGGGTTGTATGTCCCCGTTTTTCCAAACTCCCGCCTGTTTGGGCCGTTTATTTGTTTGAGCATAGAAGTAAAGCATGTAATAACCGTTCCCAAATCCACCCTCATATTCAATTAATCCCCACATTTTATCTTTGAAAGTTTTGTCGATATGAATTTCATTTTTTCTCACCATACCACCCACATAAGGCACTATATCACGCGTGAGGCTATGCGTAACATCCATAAGAATATTTGCTTCATTGCTTTTGGGATAGCTAAGCCTGTAAATAGCGGCATGAGTAGTCGGAGCTATTTCGGCCACAATACTATACCGGTCTAAGTTTGCTTTGTAATAATTTGGTCGGGTAATTTGCTCCGAAGCAGGCGAATCATGCTCGGTTTCCTCAACTTTCAATCCTATCTGGGGAGATAAAAGAAAATGGCCGTATTTTCCCCAGCCGGTGCCACTTACATGGAGTTGGCCAAAACCACGAATGGGTTCACCGAACTTATAACCATCATGTTCGCCGTTTGGTGTCTGTGGCGAGGGATTGATTGAGGCAAATGGTAACTGAGGCCCAATAACACAATTACTACCGCTTCCATCCACTACACCAACTTTGGTATCCACAAAACGGGCTAAATCGTAAATCTTTTTCTTGCCCTCATCGCGCAACAAATTCGGATGCACTAGGGCTTCTTTCTTTTCAAAAAGGCTTTTATCGATCTTATTTATCACTTTTCCATATACTTCAAACTCCATCAAGCGGACTGCATCGTCATGAGCTTCCTCAGGGACTATAAATTTCAGGAATCGAATATTTTCCCAATTAACCCTGTACCTCCGCCTATCAGTAGTGTTCGAGATTTCTTCAATTTGGGTTGCCCAATTAACTCCATCGGTACTAGTCTGAATGGTATATAAACTATTTATGTCCCAGTTTTCCCAATCGAGGATAAGCTCTTTTATATTACACAAAGCATACAAATCAAGCTGTAGCCATTTGGTTTTGCTGCTGTTGTCGCACCATTTAGTATTCGGGTTTCCATCGATGGCTTTTGTGGGAGATTCAAGCGGGCCTGTAAAGCCCGAGGCTGTGCTTTCTGCATCAGGCATTTTAGATAAATTATCTAACACAAGGGCTATTCCAGCTTCTTTGGAAGCGCTTGATTCTCCCCATATTTGAAATTCCATTAAGCGAACAGCGTCATCGTCGTTTTTCAGAGTCAAAAACATGATGTAGCGGATGTTTTTCAACTTTAAGACATATTCGCTTGGATTAGTATTATTATTCATCTCATTTACAACTTCTTTCCAATCAATAGAGTTTTCGCTTACCATGATGCGGTAACGAGGGGTTCGATCCCAATCCTCCCAAAATAGCGTAATTTTATCGATTTTACATAAAGCCCCCAAGTCAAATAATAAAAATTTATCCTGCTGCTTATTATCGCACCATTTTGTCTCCTTATTATTATCACGTACCTTATCTGGATTTTCAGCGTCTTGGGTAAATCCCGAAGCGGTTGTGGACACATCGGCTCTTAGTGATAAGTTTTCATAACCGTAAACATTTCCGGCAAACAGCAAAACCATAAGAAAGCAGTATGTAAGTGTTTGATACTTCATAATAAATGCATTGAATGATTTTTATTACTTACTATCCCAAACGACACCACAACAATCTACTTGATAATCAAAGATGTAACAGTATATGGAGGAATTGTGTAAGAAAAATACCCGTTTCTGATAATCTGAGTTCCTTTATTTGTTGGGGGATTAAAAGGATTTTGACGTTCCGTTTGCCAAATATCTACTCGTCTTCTGTTCCTCAAGCCTCTCATTTTGAGATGAATTTTTTTTGCATTGCTGGAATCTTTATTGATTAAAACAATATTTTTAGACGTGGAGGCGTATATTTCCATATTTTCAATCGTCGTGGAAGCAACGACAAATTCCTTTCCGAAATGACGGAATAAGTTTCCACCGGTAAACATAAATAAGCCATAATAGATAGGCATAGGGTCATTCACGCTTCTTCCGAAATGGGTAGCCTCATCGCTATTTTCAAAAGTTAGGCCCAAGGGGCCATTCAAATCCGCATATTGGCAGCCTCTCCCTCCTGCTTTGGCAATAAGACCTGCTACCGATGCAGCCCAAACGGTTGTTACAGGCTTGAAAAATCTATCATCTCCATTCCAGCCGGGATAACCATTATCTCTTCGGTGCGACCAGTGATATTCTCCCACCTGAATCTCAATTCTGTTTTCAGCTCCCGGGAGTTCTGTCCTTATCATACTTCGAATTTCGTTTATCTCATTTTCATAATTCAAAGTTTGCAAAAGTGCTTCTTCGTCCGACAGAAAAAACTCTCCCATTCCATAATGATGATAATCTATAATATCGGCGCGAGACCCTGAAAGCTTTATAAACGATCTTAATGCATTCAAGTCATAATACGCCCAAGCAGGCCCACCTATTTTGATAGATGGATCTACCTCTTTCATCGCATCGGATACCTGATTGAACATTTGGCAATATTCTTGTATTGTCAGACCATTCATGCTTGGTTCATTCCCTACAATCCAATTCTTTACGGAAAGCCCCCTGTTTTTGAAATATCTTACCATATTAACAGCATCTTCAGGCGTAATGTCGTTGTTGTTCGTTTGACCACCGATAACGATTACTGCCTCCGCTTCAATTTCTTTCAACTTGGTAACCCAAGCATCACCAAATATATTTGTAGGTCCTCCCACGGCAGATGAGATGATATTGCCGTTGTTCCACTTCAGAGGAATTCGATAACCACCTAAACTCAAGTCTTTCAATCTGAGTGTCTGTACTGCACCACTTGGTTGAGCGATAGCCGAACTTCCATATGTAGAGATAGTCCCTCCGAAAAAGAAAGAAGCCACCTTACCATTAACAAACAATTTCTTATTGAAATTAACTTCTGTATTAATCGAATAATTTAGATCCTCAGTCTCAAAAGTTACCTCACCATTAGAAACTGTTGCATCGCAAGCATTTATAAGTACTGCAATCCAGCAGATTGCTATAAAATAAGATTTTTTCATCTGACTATGTTTTTATTATTTATTTCCCCAAATTTCAAATTCCAACATACGAACCATATCATCATCTAATGCCTTTACATAGATTCTAACAAATCTAGTGTCCTTTAATTCGACCTCGAAGATTCTTAACGGTTCCGTATTATTATGTTCCGTTAACTTGTTTTCCCAGTTTTTACCGTCCGGACTTGTTTGAATAATAAAACTCTTTGTAAAATCCCAAGACTCCCATTGTAGAACAATGCGTGAAATGTTATAATTATCTCCCAAATCATAAGCTATCCATTGGTCTTCGTTACCCGAGGAATTCCACCTAGTAGAATAATCGCCATCATTCACTTTTGCAGGACTTTCAGGCGGATAAGTATAGCTTGATGCGGTAATCGCTACGTTTGGATTTCTGCTCAATAAAATTTTCTCCAGTTTTGAATCTTTATTCAGCCGTAAATATTTAGTTAATATATTCATCTGCGGCTTATCGACACCGTTCACCGGTTCTACGGATAGCGGATACCCTCCCCATGCAGGACCTGCCGCCCAGTAGGTCCCGTTGACTCCGTATTCCTTCATTATTTTCAAGAAGTTATCCAAGGTTACGAGCCATCTTACATCATTTGATGGTACGCCGTACTCACCGACAAAACCTTTTTTATCGTTTTCCTTTAGCCATCTGAGGAAAGGGTAAACCCGCTCTGCGCCACGCATTGGCGTCCCACCTTCATCATCGTATCCTTGAGCATAAGCTCCAGAGCGATCCATATCAAAATAGACATGAGCCTCATAAATGAGATTGTTCCCCGGGTCAATCAAGTCTTTCAACATATCGCTTTCTTGAACCCAAACTTGCGATAAGCTCCACATATTCCCTCCAACAATAATGGATGTCAAACTGTCTGTTTGACGAATACTGTAAATAATATCTTGAGCAATATCGAACCAAGAAGGGGAAGAGAGCATCTGATACGGTTCGTTCATCAAGGCATACCCCCAAATATTGTCGAAATCCTTAAATTCCGTAGCGATCTTCTTCCATACATCGGAAATATGGGAAATGCTTACTTGTGGACTACCGATAATAAATTCTCCTTCACCGGTTATTCTTCTCGCATAGTTGTGCATATCAAGGATAATAAACATATCCCGTTTTTTCGCCTCTGCAACGAACTGCCTAATTCGTTGCAATTCAAGCTGATCGAGTTCTCCGCCAAGCGAGCGCTGTATCCGTTCCCATCGAAACGGAAATCGTATCAACATTAAACCTTTGTCTTTGAAATAGTCTAATTCGGCTATAGTAGGATAAAAATAATCTGTTCCACACACACCGGGCACTTTTGCTTCGGAAAACTCAGCTCCTGCCAAGTTTACACCAAAAGGCACAAACGTATTGGCTATGTGTGTCGACTCCGGATTGATTGCGGGAACTTCCTTGCAAATATTGCAAGAAATACTTCCATTTACAACCAATAGACATATAACTAAAAACAAAGAATATTTCATACGAAGATTGTTTTATTACCTTATTCCCCATATTTCAAATTCCATGAGGCGTATAGCATCGTCTACTTCCATCAATGTAAATTTCACAAAACGAACCCCTTTGATTGAAACTACGCTCTCTCTCGGATCATTTGTATTGTCTGTCGTTTGAACTGCTTCTTCCCAGACTTCTCCATCAATGCTAGTTTCAATCTTGTAGTTCCTGTTCACATCCCAGTTTTCCCAATCGAGCACAAACTTTGTAATTTCGCGGACAGGAGTTTCAAATTTATACATCAACCACTTAATAGTGCTGGAGGCATCACACCATTTGGTGCCATCCGCAATTCCATCTCTCGCCTTATTGGGATTTTCATCATCATTTGTATAACCGGAAGCGGTAGCTACACAGTCTTCAAACAAAGCGACGTTTTGCACAACATTGGGGTTTCTTACGACAACAACAAACTGCTTTGATAGGGAACTGATCGCATTCTTTACTTCTACTTTTAATGTATAGCTCCCTAATTCTGATTGATTGAATGTATAATTCGCCCCTTCGGCAACCTTTATTCCGTTCATATACCAAAAAGCCATAGTATTTTCAGATGGAGTATATGTTACACTTAACGGCAATTCTTCATCGGGACTAACATAATATCTGTTTTTGACTAAATCCATGTTAAGCGTAGGGTCATTTACTTTTATGGTAGCTTCTCTAAAAGTGGTTTTCCCATCATTCGAAACGACAACTTTCAGGTGGTAAGATCCAAAACTGGAAAGAGTAAGGTTGAAATCAGCACCTTCACCGATCTTTTTTCCATCCAAATACCATTCACTCAAAGCAGAAGAAGGGGTGTACATGAATCCGAATCGAAGTGTGTCTCCCACATTTATCTCAAAAGCCCCTAAAGTTCCATCAGTCCCTACTATAGGCCAAGTACTCATTATCCTCGGATACTCATTGGATAAATCAGGACGATTTATTTTCTCCTCACACGATAATAATGCCAAAAGAACACCGATCGCGACTATTAGTTTTATATTCTTCATCATACTGCATTAAAAATTAATATCCCACCATACACCTTTATTCCAATTGTCAATTCCTTCCATTCTAGAAATTGCCTTTTTGTACCCTTCAGGATTATATGTTTTTTCAAACAAAGGATAGCAAAGTCTTCTTGGAATAGATTGAGAATCAATTGTCTTAACACCATAGGAAGCAGATGGTAACAGAACAGGATAGCCGGATCTTCGCCAATTACTATATGCCTCTATCGGATTGGTGAGGTGTAAAATCCATAATTGTTCGTTGATTTTCTTTTTTCGCAATTCATTGTTCGTCGGAAAGGGATTATCCATTTTATATTGTTCAAATTCGGCTGTTGATACTGCCGCTATCCTATATTTATCTGAAAGGAGCGCCATCGCTTGATTTACACCTGTAAAATACAATTCCTCAGAGGTAGTTGTCAGGTTTAAATCATTCCATAATAATGACGCTTCGGCAAGGAGAAGATTTACTTCAGACGACGTAATAATAATACCGGGGTTATTTCCTCTTAGAAATTCTTTGTTTAACTGAGGACGCGTCCATTTATCTACATATCCGTTGATCAATGTACTTATGTATCCACCAGGCCAATTATCCCACTGAAAATACCCCGGTTTAATTGGCTGAAATAAATCATTGGACAATCCGCGCATCTCATCGGTGATGTCAATCCTATCGAAAACAGACTGTGTTGAACTATTCTCATAATACGTCCTTCCGATTCTAAACTGACGCGGATCTTTTGTTTTTTTCAAATACTCCCACAAAGTAGAGCACAAGAATGGCGTAGGAACAGCATCTCTACCTCTCCATGTTTGTGACAATGCATTTCTTCTAATTTCATTAAAATCCCATTCATAAATATCCAAATACTTGATGACTGCATCATTTTCGGCAGAAAGAATAACACCTCCATTTGCAGGAGTGAGTGCTTTCCTGATTTCAATATGGGCTTTTTCCTTGTCTTTCCCGACAATACGCATAGCAAGCCTCAACCTCAGTGAGTTTAACAACATTTTCCACTTTTGAATGTTCCCATCGTAAATTATATCTCCAGTTACCATTTCGTTCGAAACAGTTAAAGCAGTTGAAGCCTTATCGAGTTCAAGGAAGAAATCCGTATAAATATCCTCTTGTTTATCGTAAGTAGGCCTGAAATTCCGATCCAAATATCCCTTACCGGCATCAAAATAAGGAATATCTCCAAAAATGTCGGTAAGTAGGGAGAAAAGATATACTTTATAAATCCGTATCATTGCATTAAGCGATTTGTATTGCGGGACATTTTCGGTAGCTCTTGTAATATCAACAATGTTTTTTACGGGAACTCCATACATAGAATTCCATATCAATCCGAAACTATCGTCGTGCTTTCTATATTCGCCGCCATAGTATGTCATACTCCAATTACCCATTAGATGTTGAATAAATGTCGATGGATAATTAGAACTTCCTTCAGCCAATCCGAGATGCCCATGCGTGTATAGCTGTATGTAGCTAAATTGAAGATTGGGGTTTACTTCTGTAGGATTAACCGGATCTCTGTTTATATCATCAAAATCCGAACAGGCAACCGAAAGAAAAAAGACAGGAGCAAACAGTATTATTATTTTTCTAATTTTCATAATAATTACATCTATTAAAATTGCAAGTTTACATTGACACCAAAACCTCTCTTTTGAGGAAGCGATCCATATTCCAATCCCATACCAAATGAGTTGTTGTATGTTGATTCCGGATCTATATTCGGTACATTTTTATATATGATAAATGGATTACGAGCAATAAAGGAAATAGAAGCACTTTGAATAAACAACTTACTTATCAAGGCTTTCGGCAGTCGATAAGAGAGTATTAGTTCTCTCACTTTCACATAGGAATTATCAAATATAAAAGGAATGGGCGTTTTTTGTGAAACATAGTCCCAATACTTCGCCGGATCAATGTAGATATTATTTTTCTCATAAGTAATATTCCCGTTTGCGTCCTTTTTTTCAAATACACCTTCGGCTAAATATCCGCCCGTGGGTTTCCATACTTGAGGCAAAATTCCTGCTGCCACCCTTTGTTCTTCCGATTTATACCATTCATCTCTACCCACCAGCGTATGAATGTCTTTACCTGTTTGATACATAGAACGAGCGGACATGGAAAACAGGTCGGCACCAACTTTAACATCAAGTGAAACGGCAAGAGAGAAATCCCCGTACGAAAGACTACTGAATAAGCCTCCTGTCCAATCCCATGAGGCATTTCCTAGTTCTACCAATTCATCGGTAAATCGAGGATATCCGGTCGTTTCATCTATCAATATTTCGCCGGAGGGCGATCTCTGATAGTCTCGCCCCATGATAGAGCCAAAATCTTTACCCACCAAAGCGGCAACCATTACATCAGCCCAGCGGGCTGATTCGAGTTCATTGAATCCTTGTCCTTCAGCTAATTCGATAACTTTATTTCGATTTCGCGAAAAATTAAAATTCAAATCCCATGTAAAATCGTTTGTCACTATCGGTTTCGTCAAGAAGCTCAATTCAATCCCTTTATTTTCAATTTTTCCTGCGTTAATTATAGCATTTGTGTATCCGGAAGCAATTGTTGTGGGCGAACGAAGAATCTGGTCTCTACTCACTTGTGAATAATACGTGAAATCAATTCCCAGCCTGTTATTCTTGAAAAACCTGGTTTCAAATCCCACCTCAAACGAATTGGTCATCGTAGGTTTGAGGTTCTTGTTAGAAGCAATTATATTGGTAATATATGCCATCGGATACTCCAAGTAACTCCTTGGATAATAGGTATATGTAAGTCCCAGAAGATAAGGATCCGTATCGCTCCCTACTCTTGCCCATGATGTTCGTACTTTCCCATAAGGGAGGATGTTTTTATCCATTTTGAAGAATTGGGAAAATACGAAACTGCCTGAAACGGAATTATAAAAATAGGGACTACCAGGAGCGAAGGTTCGATCAGGCCGGACAAGTGCGGAAGAAGCATCCAAGCGTGAAGTTAAATCGAGATACAAGTAGCCATTATACCCTAAGTTGAGCATTCCAAAAGCAGAATAGATTTGCTTTTTTAGAATGGATTCTTCGCGAGTAGAGAAAGTCGGATCAAAACTTCCAAGAACAATAGGTGAGTTGCGGTTAACCATATTTCGAGCTGTATGGGTCACCCATCTTTTGTTTTCACCATAAAAGTTTCCACCGAACCTAATTCCGAGATCTATCTCTTTTATTTTTTTTGTGTAAGACATCAAAAACTCAACGTTGAATATTTTATTGTTAAACTCCCTTATTTGTAGATATCCAGTGTCTTTGCCCGGTGTTGAGATTGGAGCATAATCCAAAAAATTGAAATAGTTGAAATCTCCTCCACCTGTTACTTTAGCATTGAAGTTGTCGTTAAATTGATAATTGAGAGTTGCGGAAGATATATAACGGTCCTTTTTTGATTCATTTCTCATGGCATTGATTATCCAATAAGGATTCAAATTCCACATATTACGGTAATTCCAGTCATAATAATTGCCCTGATTATCTATATAGCTATCTTTCAACCATTTTTGATCAAAAGTATTCGACAAGGTTATGAGATTTCGTCCGATGTTTGTTCTATCATCACCCATTGCAGGTCTATTTTTTACGTGCTCCCTGATGTAATTTACTCGAGCATCCACTTTTAGCTTTGTGCCAATAAGAGAATTTACGGTAAGGGTCATCGAATTTCTGGTCAATCCTGTGTTAGGTACAATATCTTTGTTCCGAACATCGTTATATGAAATCCTAATACCATTTCTATCATTTACAGAATTGAATGTCAGCGTATTATTTGCAGTAATACCTGTTTTGAAAAATCCGTCCATATTATTCGGGATCGCAACGAAAGGACGCACAATACCGTCAAATTGCTTTATCATCAACCCTTCATCGATTTTTGGTCCCCAGTTATTATTGGCAGAGCCCCTTTCATCAACACCGGTTACTTTGCCTTCATAACCTTGTCCGTAAATGTATTGCACATCACGCCAATTGGTAGATTGACGATCAATAGTAGTGCTACTATTAAATTCAATGCCAAGTGCATTATGTTTAACTTTTGCTTTTTTTGTGGTAATTAATATTACTCCATGGCTTGCTCTACTGCCATATAGTGCAGAAGCAGCAGGCCCTTTTAATACTGAGATATTTTCGATATCATCGGGATTTAGACTCGAAATGCCATCACCGAGGTCATATCCACCCCACTTGTCGGCTTGTCCGAAACTTGAATTATCTATCGGAATTCCATCAATCACAAACAATGGTTGATTATCTCCCGACATATCGGTATAGCCACGCAATAATACGCGTGAAGAGCCTCCGGCACCACTGGCGGTTTGCTCAATAATAAGTCCTGAGACTTTACCTCCCAAAGAGCTAATCATATTAGCTCCTTTTATCTTTTCCAATGATTCTCCCGCCACTTTTGAAACCGAATATCCAAGTGCTTTTTCTTGGCGCTGAATACCTAAAGCTGTTACCGTCACCTCTTCAAGTATTTTAGTATCTTGCTCCAATATAATAGAAACTGGAGAAGATGTAGATGTTACGGTTACTAATTTGTCTTTGTATCCTACATATGAAAAACGTAACACAGAAGGTAACGAAAGTACATTTAACGAAAATTTCCCGTCCGAGTCGGTAATTGTTCCTTTGGTAGAAGATGATACCTCAACAATGGATACACCAATTAATGGCTGCTGTATCTCATCTCTTACAAATCCTGTTATCGTGATTTTGTATTGTTGGGCGAGCTTCTTTTCATTCGATTCGGCCTTAGTAAGAAAAACATAATTATTTGATAATCGATAAGCCAATGATGTTTGCTTTGAGATTTGGTCCAATACTGCTTTCAGATCCGAATTGGATGTTTTCAAGGTAATGGGATGAGAGTTTTTCACGTCATCTTCCTGATACACAAAAACTAAATTTGATTGATTTTCAATAATGTCTACCACTTGTTGGATAGGCGCATATTGAACATTAATGGAGATTCCTCTGCCTTGAGAATATGCGAAAACAAAGCTTTGACAGATAATCAAAATAAGAAAAAGCGCTTTAAATTTCTTTGTGATAAAGGTGCTTTTACATTTGTAGATACAATTTAGTGCTAATTTTCCCATATTTTATAATCATATATTTGGTTGTATTTCTATGGTTTCCAAGCTACTACTTGTCTGTTATTGTTATAGTATCATTTCCCTTTATGTAGCGAAATTGGTCTTTGAAGTTGAGAATAGCCAATATATCATCCAAGCTTTGACCGACAGAAAATTTACAGGTATATTTCTGATCTTTTTGTCCGGAGGTAGCAACAAATGTTACATCATATATTGCTGACAGACGCTCCAGTATTTCTCCAAACGATTTGTTTTTGAATATGTATTCGTTGTTTGTCCACGAGATAATATTTTGAGAATCTATCGATTTTAATTCTGATTCGAGAGTTTCTTTATTAAGTCGTACTTGTTGGTTTTCCGACAGAACAATTTCGTGCTGCAACTGCCCCATTTTATCTTTAATACTCAACCGTACTTTTCCCGATATTAAGGTTGTTTCACTGTTGATGCTCGATAAGTAGGAATTCACATTGAAAATAGTCCCTAAAACAGTAATTTCTTGTAAATCGGAATAAACGACGAAAGGTTTTTTCTCATTTCGTACTACTGAAAACAGAGCTTCTCCTTCCAAATGAACTTCCCGTTTTCTTCCGCTAAAATGTTTAGGATATTTCAACACTGAGGCTGCATTCAATTTTACTTCAGAACCATCCTCCAAAGCTACTGTTTTCGGAGCATTGCCCGGTTCGTTATAAACTTCTACCCAACGCCCATCAGACTTATTATTCATTACAAAAAATAGAGTGGTTGCCAAAATAAATAAAATCGCTGCGGCAGCACTTGCGTAGCGGATAAATAATCTACGAGTTAGATTCCGCTCTTTGAGAGTTCTTTCATCTATCTTTTGGGAGAGCGCTTCCCAAGAAGATTTTAATCTTTCCGGATTGGAAAACGCTATAGCTTTTCGGGTATCGAAAATCTTTTTTATTTCAAAATAGAATTTTTTATTCTCTTCATCGGATTTTAGCCATGTGTAAAATACTTTTGTCTCCTCTTCAGATGCTGTATCGGTTAACACTTTTGATATAATGTGTTGGATTTCTTCGTACTCCATTGTTATTTGTTATTGTTTAGTATGAAAGTTCATTAGAAAATACTTTTTTATATAATACGATTATAGGCAAGATATTACCTACTGAGAAAAGAAATTCTTTCTCACAGAAATGGCCAAAAGAGTAATATACTTCTTATTATCAGGCCATTAAAAATCTTTTTACAAAGTAAATCTAATTAAAAAATCACTAAGATTATTCAAAGTAGGCAAGAAAGCAACAAAAAAAGAATAAACTGGAAAGGGAAAGTATATTTTTCCTTAGGAAAGACAGCGCTTTGTAAATTTGCGCATCTACAGTACGAACAGAGATATTTAATTCGGAAGCAATCTCTTTATTGCCTTTGCCATCAAGATACGCTGCCACAAAAATTTCTTTACACTTGATCGGAAGTTTGTCAATCAATTGATTTATTTTTTCAATCTTTTCGTTTTCGATAACATAATTATTTTCCGTGTAATAAGTAATTTCCTCCATTTTCAATTCAAACTGCAGTTGTCGAACAATCTTATCTCTCACAGAGTCATGTCTGATACTATCGATACAAGCATTTTTCACCATCTGAAAAAGATACGAATTGAGATTACTCGAGGGAGATAATTTTTCTCGAACAGTCCAAAGCTTCAAAAAGGCATCTTGTACTATATCTTCAGCTGTTTCACAATCTACAAATTTTGCAGCAAAAAATTGTAATGATTGTGCTTTTTCCAAATACATTACTTTGATGTCCTCTTTCTTTAACATTACTATTTTAACGTAAGCTTGATATAAGAGAGTTATAAAAGATTAACATACTTCAAAACGAGCCACGACTTCTATATGGTACAGAAAAACAAATACTTATAAATAATTAACTTTATCAACAAACTAACCGTCGACGAAATTACTGAAATTTTCTGTCTTTTATCAATATTGTCCTAAATAAATTATGAGCGAGGGTTACCCCGTTGAGGTATAGAGCCCAAC
>BDEJ01000030.1 GCA_001653155.1 Porphyromonadaceae bacterium H1 | reverse complement strand
TAGAAATTACGGATTTTTATGAGGCAAAACACTTTGTGTTGTTTTGTGAAGCAATCCCGACGACAAATATAATAATCTATTTTGGAATCCGGCTAAAAAATCTTGCGTTTCGGGGCCCGAAATGTTAAAAAAAGGACTTGCGCACGTGCGTAGGCAAAAAGGTTTTTTGTTTTTTTAGCATTTGAGGCTTATGAAAAGAGGCGGTTTCCGGGGTGTTTTTTCCGTCCGGGAGGGGAAAATGACGGATTTCGACCCCGTTTTTTTGTTTTTTGGGGGGAAGTTCGGATGCTGTTCTTAGTTTTCTCTTCCCCCCCGAATGTCCCCTTGTGTTCAAGGGGATGGGCGTAAGCCCGGAGGGCTTAGACTGTAATTCGTGCTTTTTTCCAAACCCCTTCCCGCTGCGTACTCCCGGTTGGCTCAAGGGGAGATTTGTACTACGGACGGGAGTCGGACTTGGCCTGTAAAAGCAAGCAAGTCGTAAGTTTTAGATGTTATGTGTACTTGCCGCTTGAATGCGAAGCAGCCCGGAAAAATTTTTCTTCTCCGGGCTGCCTCCTATATTGCTTTTGCACAGCGTGCTTTTATACAGGTAGCGACGATTATTTCTTCTCCGTTGCGGGAGCTGCTTTCAGCTTGCTTTTCTTCTTGAGAATAATGTCGTGCGAAACGGGTACGGCCACAAAAAGCGTGGAGTAAATACCCAATATCGAACCTACGAGCAAGGCAAAGACAAAGCCGCGTATGGTTTCGCCACCGAAGAGGAAGATGGCCACCAATACGACAATCACACTCATCGAAGTACTGAAAGTCCGGCTGAGAGTCTCGTTAAGCGAGTCGTTCATAATGGACTTGCGTTCGCGCTTGGGATAGAGCCCAATGTTTTCACGAATACGGTCGAATATTACCACGGTGTCGTTCACCGAGTAGCCCAGATAGGTGAGTAGGGCGGCAATAAAGGACTGATCCATCTCCATAGAGAAAGGCGCAATGCTGTAGAAGAGCGAATAGATTCCCAAGAGAATAATCGTATCGTGAGCCAGAGATGCCATCGTACCGATGGAGAAAGCAAAGTCGTTGAACCGGATGAAGATGTACAAGGATACGATAATCAAGCTGAAGAGTACGGCCCATACGGAGGCTCTCTTGATGTCGTCGGCAATGGTAGGGCCTACTTTCTGAGAGCTTTGTATGTAATGGTCGGCAAAGTGTTCCATATCCGTTCCTTCCTTCAAGAGGGGTTTCAGACGCTCGTAAAGGATGCCTTCCATCTCCATTTCTACGGCTTCATCGGCATAGTCTATTTTGTATTTGGTCGATATGCGTACCTGATTGTCGTTCCCGAAGGTGATTACCTGTGCGTTGGCATCTCCGAAAGCGCCTTCGAGCATTTGACGTACATGCTCCGTATTGACGGGCTGGTCGAAGCGAACAATGTAGTTCCGGCCTCCGGTAAAGTCAACACCCAAGCTCAAACCGCGGGTTACGAAAGATACGACGCTGATGAGAATCATGACAGCGGATATGATGTAACCGATTCTACGCTTTCCGATGAAGTCGAACTTCGTATTTTGGAACCAGGCCTCGGTGAAGCGGGTGGTAAAGGGAAGTTCTTTGGCGTTTTCACGTTTCGCATAGGTTTGCAGCATCAAGCGGGTAAGGAATACCGACGAGAAGAAAGAAGTGAAGATACCGATAACCAAAGTAACGGCAAATCCGTAGATGGGCCCCGTACCGAATATAATCAGCACAATACCCGTTAGGAGGGTTGTTACGTTGGCATCGACAATGGCCGAGATGGCTTTCTTAAATCCGTCGGTGATGGCTTTCTTCATATTTTTTCCGGCAATCATCTCTTCGCGAATCCGTTCGTAAATAAGCACGTTACCGTCTACAGCCATACCGAGTGTCAGTACGATACCGGCAATACCGGGCAGAGTCAGTACGGCTCCGAAAGAGGCTAAAATACCCATCAGGAAGAATACGTTGGTGAAGAGAGCCAGGTCGGCAATGAGTCCCGGAATGAATCCGTAGTAGAACATCATGTATAAGAGGACGAGGCAGAAAGCAATTACAAAGGAAATAAGACCGCTTTCTATGGCTTCTTTACCTAAAGAAGGGCCTACGACGTCTTCCTGTACGATGTAGCAAGGGGCCGGCATCTTACCCGATTTCAGTGTGTTGGCCAAGTCTTTTGCTTCGTTTACCGTGAAGTTTCCGGTGATTTGCGATTGTCCTCCGGGTATCTCACTGTTTACGGTGGGGAAGGAGTAGATAAAGCCATCCAAGGCAATGGCGATTGACTTTCCGATGTTTTCTTTTGTCATTCGGGCCCATATCTTGGCTCCTTCGGCATTCATGCTCATACTTACGTTTGCGAAGGCTGAGTGTTGAGAGAAATCTGCGCGTGCGTCGGTGATTACGTTACCGGCTAAAGGTGCGCGTCCGTCTCGATTAGTTACTTTGATGGCAATCAGTTGGTAGATATCGCTCTTCTCGTCAATGGGTTTTACAGTCCATCTCAGGCCCAAGTCGCGCGGAAGGACTTCGCGTACCTGCTTCATGGCAAAATACTCGTTTACCTTGGCCGTATCTCTACCTTGAGCGTAACCAACAACAGGGCCTCTTCCTACTTGGTTGCCTTGCACGTTGGGTTGTAGCAGGGCAAAGAGGGGATTCTCTTTGGCAAATTCTGCTTGAGCGGCCTGCATGCTCGAGTCGGAGCGTACTGTCTGGCTTGAAGCTCCGAGGGCAGCGGTGAGACTGTCGAGTGAGGAAGTGGCTTCTGCTTGAACTGCCGGTTCGGGCTGAGTCGCTACGCTTTCTTCAGGCCTGCTCTCTTCCCGTTGCCTTTCGGCTAAAAGGCGGTTGGCTTCCGAGATGTTGTTGAATATCTCATTAAATTCATAGGTTTCCCAAAATTCGAGGTTAGCCGATCCTTGCAAGAGCTTGCGCACCCGTTCGGGTTCTTTTATGCCGGGGAGCTCGATCAGGATACGGCCGGTATTGCCCAAGCGTTGGAGGTTCGGCTGTACCACTCCAAAACGGTCGATACGCGTACGCAATACATTGAAAGAGTTCGAAACGGCATCTTCTATCTCCGAGCGCAGTACCCGGATAACATCTTCGTTCGAACTCGATAGGGAAATCTTATCCTTCAGTTCGAAAGTGCTGAAGATACTTGCCAGGCTGGCGTTCGGATCCAACTCGGCATAGGCCTGAACAAAGAGATCTAAGTAAGCAACCTGACTTTTCGTTTTTTGCCGTTCGGTTGCCAAGTCCAAAGCCTTGTTGAAGTTCGGGCTGTTGTTGTAGCCCGATAAGGCTCGTATTACATCGCGGATGGAGACCTCGAGGATGATATTCATCCCGCCTTTAAGGTCGAGCCCGAGGTTAAGCTCCCGTTCGCGGCATTCCGACAGGGTGTAGCCTAACCATACTTTTTCGTAACCTACGGAGTCCAAATAGTTGTATTCGGCTAATTTTTTGTAGTTCTCAATTTGGTCGTAGCTTTTGTCACCATTCTTATTGAAAACTTCTGCTTTTGATTCGGCATATTCCGCAGCTTTTGATGCATGGATGCTCGTAACGACGCTGAATGAAAGATAAAACAAGCACACTAAGGTAAGCGCTGCCGTAAATATTCTGACAAGTCCCTTGTTTTGCATGGAAAAATTTATTTAAAATAAAACATTAATTACTTTCAAAAATTTTAACGAGGTGCAAAGATAATTCTTTTTTCAATAACGGGGAAACAAGCGCTTGTAAACATAGCGAAAAAATCCCCATTATAGTGTTTCGGAGCAGCCTTTTGCTTAGTCCCAGCTGAGTATTACTTTGCCGCAGCGTCCGCTTTCCATTATATCAAATCCTTTTTGGAAATCGTCTATGTGGAAGCGGTGGGTGATGACGGGCGACAGGTCGAGGCCCGAAATAAGCATTTGCTCCATCTGATACCAGGTCTCCCACATTTCACGTCCGTAGATGCCTTTCAGGGTGAGTGCTTTGAAGATGATTTTGCTCCAGTCGGCTCCCGTACCGTCGGGTAAGATACCGAGTAGGGATATTTTGGAGCCATTGTACATGGTATCGACCATCTCATTGAAAGCTTTGCTCGAACCCGACATTTCGAGGCCGATATCGAAGCCCCTCATCTTTAATTCTTTCATCGCTTGGCGGATGTTTTCTCCTCGGCTGGGATTTACCGTGAGGGTTGCTCCCATTTTTCGGGCTATCTCGAGGCGGTAGTCGCTCAGGTCACTGACTACGATGTAGCGCGCTCCTGCAAAACGAGCGACGGAAGTTGCCATGGAACCGATGAGCCCTGCGCCTGTAATCAGTACGTCTTCTCCGATGACGGGGAAGGATAGCGCTGTATGTACGGCATTTCCAAAAGGATCCATAATGCTTGCGATTTCGTCCGGTATGCGGGGGTCGAGCTGTACGAGATTCTCGGCAGGCAGAGAGAGGTATTCGGCAAAAGCTCCGTCGCGATTTACGCCTACTCCGATGGTGTTTTCACAAACGTGGAGCTTGCCTCGCCGGCAGTTACGACAGTGTCCGCAAGCGATGTGTCCTTCGCCCGTAACCCGACTGCCTATCGTTACGTTTTTTACCCCTTTGCCCTTGTCTACTACTTCGCCCACATATTCGTGACCTATGGTCATGGGTGTCCTGATGGTGTTTTGAGCCCAAGTATCCCATTGGTAGATGTGCAAGTCGGTGCCACAGATGGCATTTTTCTTTATTTTGATGAGTACATCGTTAACTCCCACAGATGGCATGCTCACTTCTTCCATCCAAAGTCCCTTCTCGGGACGCGATTTTACAAGTGCTTTCATTCTCTTTGTTTTTGAAAATTTAAATGACTTTGAGAGCCTTGCCGGCTTTGATAAAGGCATCTACGCAACGATCCAGGTCTTCCTTTCGGTGGGCTGCCGAGACTTGTACCCGGATTCGAGCTTGTCCTTTGGGGACTACCGGATAATAAAAGCCTACTACATAGATGCCTTCATCGAGCAGCCGGGCTGCCAGGTCTTGCGATAATTTTGCATCGTAGAGCATTACGGCGCATATTGCGGACTGTGTCGGTTTGATGTCAAAACCTGCCTCCTGCATCCGGGTAACGAAATACTTGGTGTTTTCGTGTAACTTTCTGTTCAGGGAGTTATCTGTTTTTAACAAGTCGAAAGTTTTTATTCCTGCAGCAACTACGGCGGGTGGTATGGAGTTGGAGAAGAGGTAGGGGCGCGAGCGTTGGCGCAGCATTTCAATAATCTCTTTTTTGCCTGTTGTGAATCCCCCTATTCCCCCACCGAAAGCTTTGCCGAGTGTTCCGGTAATGATTTCAATCTCTCCTCTGAGATTGTAAACCTCGCTTACACCTTTTCCGGTAGCTCCTACTACGCCGGCCGAATGGCTTTCGTCAACCATGACCATGGCGTTGTATTTCCGAGAAAGTTCGTATATCTTATCCAAGGGCGCCACGTTGCCGTCCATGGAAAAGACACCGTCGGTAACAATGAGGCGGAAGCGTTGCGCCTGCGCCTTTTTCAGCTGCTCTTCCAAATCCTGCATGTCGGCGTTGGCGTAGCGGTAACGCTGCGCTTTGCAGAGCCGCACCCCGTCGATGATGGAGGCGTGGTTCAAGGCATCGGATATGATGGCATCCTCTTCGGACAAAAGAGGCTCGAAAACACCTCCGTTCGCATCGAAACAAGCGGCATAAAGAATGCTGTCTTCGGTGCCGAAATAGTCGGATATGGCTTGCTCCAGAGACTTATGCAAGTCCTGTGTGCCGCATATGAAACGGACCGAGGACATGCCGTATCCTCTTTCCTGTAAAGCTTGAGAGGCGGCCTCTTTCAGCTTCGGGTGATTGGATAATCCTAAGTAGTTGTTTGCGCAGAAGTTGATTACTTCTTTACCGTTCGATAGTTTTATCACGGCATCCTGAGCCGAGGCAATGATGCGTTCGGTCTTATACAGTCCGTTGTTCCGGATTTCGGTTAACTGCTCGGACAGGTAGGTCTGAAATTCTTTGTACATGGTTAATCAAGGTAAAAATTTTACGAGCACAAATGTAGAGAAATTATTCCGGATGGCAAGCCGAGGAAATGATTCGAGATGAGCGTATCCAATTCTTTAAGGTAGTTTATATTTAGAGCCATTATTAGTAATGATCTCTTCTTCAGAGACCGTCTGTTTTTCTTCTTTCGATACAATGAGTTGAAACAATAATCGGGTTGTGTGTACGGAGATCCCGCGCGTACACAGGAAACTTGCAATTGAAGATTCCTTTGCAGGCATAAAGCAAAGACAACCCCGTCTTGATGCGCTTGGCTCGGGGAGTAATTCCGCCTTGTGGAAATCCGTCCGGAGGTTTTAATTCAGGAAGAAAGCAATGCTCTGTTTCTCACAGATAGCTTCTGCGCGGTAGGCTGCTGCAAATTGCAGGATGCTCCGCAGGGTTTCGTCTCGAGGTTGCAGAGTTTTAGAGGGTTGCTTGAGAGGCGTTTGTTTTCCGTTGCGTGTCGAAGTAGTTTTTTCGTGCATAGGCTTTCCGTTGTATATCAATTAGTATGTGATATAAAAACGGAAAGAACCTCGATATAGTATATCGTTCTTAGGAATTTATTTTATATCAAGGCAAACGTCTTTTTCGGCGGCTATGCGTCGCATGTTCAGTAGGGCATAGCGCATCCTTCCAAGAGCGGTGTTGATACTCACCTGTGTTCTTTCTGCTATTTCCTTGAAGCTCATGTCTTCGAAAAAACGCATCCGTACCACTTCCTGTTGCGAAAGCGGAAGATAGTCTACCAGGCGGGTGACATCCGATAGCACTTGTTCGTTTGAGAGAATATCCTCAATGCTTTTCTCGCTTATGTTGATTTGGTTTAACAGATCGTAGCTCAGCCCGTCGGAGGAGAAAGTGTTTTCGTTTTTTTCGCGGCGGTAGTGGTCTATGATCAGGTTGTGTGCAATCCGGTTGATCCAACCCAGAAAACGTCCGGATTCCACATAACGGCCTTGCTGAATGGTGGCGATAGCTTTGATAAAGGTGTCTTGAAAAATATCTTCGCTGAGTTCGCGGTTGCGTACAATAAGAAAGATGTAGGTGTAGACCTTGGTTTTGTAGCGTTCCAACAGAATCTCGAATGCCTTGTTGTTACCCTCCCGATACGATTGTAAAAGTTCGTCGTCGGAGTGTTGACGGAGACTTTTCATACTTTTTCTTTTTTTTAGTTGAAGTTGAAAAGTAATTATAGGCAATAGGCGTGAGATTTAATGGGTTGTTTTTATTGTTGTACGGGGCAAAAGTAAGAATATATTTCGAAAATCAAAAATATTTGCTTTGAAAACTCCCTGTTTTGCAGCTTTTTTACTTCTTCGAGCTTTGGGAGTGTATCCTAAAGGATGGAATGTTTTAAATCGGAGAATGAAAGAAGAATGAAGAAAGTGTTTGAATATGGTGTGCTTCTGTTTTGTATGATGACGAAGCAAAACACCCCAAAAGGCAAAAACTTTGGGGTGTTTTGTGTTTAACGATTTTCCTTTTTTGAGAAAAATAAAAGACTTAATAACCTTTGTTCTGTATTAAGTTGCCTTTTGATTTATCGATATCATGGCTTGGAATGGGCAATGCGAAATAATTACTTGGGTAGTCAATAGCAGCTGCTGTTGCGGCTCCTCTTCCGGGAGGTATTCCTTTGGCGTTACGGAATAAATCGAAGCTTCCATGTCCTTCAAAAGCTAATTCACGTCTCCTTTCAAGTAGTATTTCATCGATGAGTTCTGATTTGTTTGCAAAGTTGGCCTTAGTATAGGTCTTTGTTGCATCTGAACGCTGATGTACTTCATTAAGCAACTTAATAGCCTCTTCGGAGACGTCCGACTCTTTTTGAGCCAAAGCTTCGGCTTTGTTTAGCAATACCTCTGCATAGCGAATGACGGGAGCCCAGTCACTTGATCCTTTTCTATATTTGTTGCAATACCATGTTTTGCTGTCTTTTTCATAATGCAGGCATTCTTTTTTTCGAGCGTCTGTGTCTGATAGTAAGTTGATATAATTGGAACTTACTGTTATGTCGGCTCGCTTTGTACTTCCGTAATGCTGTCCAAGGGCGTTGTTTGTGTTGGGATTGTCGTCACTGTTCATGGCAACGAAGAAAATCACCTCTGGAGATTCGCTCGGAGAGTTTAAGGCTGAAAGAGTTGTTTCCCCTAGTTTGTGATCAGTCACCTTATCTGCATGTTCTATTGCCTTATCGTAGTTCTTCATGTATAAGTAAACTCGGCTTAGCAGGGCATTTGCAGCTCCCGAAGTTGCTGTAGCAAGACCCTCATATGCATCATTGCGCTTGGGCGGTAAGTTGCTTGCGGCATATAGTAAATCCTCAAGTATTTGTTTGTATGATTCGTCAATACTTGCACGCTTTACTAAGGGAGCTTCGGTAAAAGCAGTGATCCCGTCAAAGGGTCTTAATACAAGTGGAATTCCTAAATTTTCTGAGTCTTGTACATACATTTGCCCCCATAGATTTAATGCATAGAAGAAAACGACTCCTCTGATGAAACGAGCATCTGATGTGTATACTTTATACTCTTCCTCAGTAATAATGTTGTGTGATTTAGCTTTTTCAATTCCTACCAGGAAAGTATTCGCTTCGTTTACCGTTCTGTATGCTCCCTGCCAAGCAGTTTCGGTTACTCCATCACTCGCAGAATTGCTGAATACAGACATTTGTCCGAAGAAAGTAGCTGGGTTTACATCTAATCCTCTGATGTCTACATAAATCTGAGCCCTCCCCCCAAGAAATTCTGCATTTTGAAGGGCATCATATAGTCCTTTGTTTGCTGCGGCTATGTTGTCCGGCTTGTCAAACATTTTGTCCGCTGAATCTCCCATGTGGAATGGATTCTCATCGAGAACTTCTTTATCGCAGCTTGCTAATAATAGAGCCGATAATAAAGTTATGAAGTATGTATAATATCTTAAAGTTTTCATGACTAAATAATTTTACAAATTAATGTTTACTCCGAATGTAATAGTGCGCGGGTAAGGCACTGATCGATTGTCGAAACCCACCTCTCTGTTTTCATTCCTGTTGGTGTTGACTTCCGGATCTGTTCCGGTATATCCCGTTAGAACGGCCAAATTGGATCCTCTTAAGTAGAATCGAGCTTGAGAAACTCCGATTTTACGGCTTAAGCTAACAGGAACAGTATAGCCCAATGTAATATCTCTAAGTCGTAAAAAGTCGGCTTTCTCCAGCCAAAGGGTTGAGAAGGAAGATAGCGAAGTTCTATCGCCGTGATATATTTTAGGAATATCGGTCTGTTGACCGGGTGTTGTCCAGCGGTCTTTAATTCGTTCAATGTTGTTGTTGAGCATGAAAGTCATAAGCCCTGCGTTGGTGCGGTTGAGGATGTAGTTGCCACCTCCGTATTGCAATCCGATTGAAAGATCAATATCTTTAAATTTCACGGTATTGTCGAAATTTCCGTACCAAGTAGGAGATCCTGCCTTGCCATGCTGTACTTTTAAATCGGATGATCCGAGAGGAGGGGCAGTATTGCCATCTTCGAACTTCCATCTTTCTTTTTGAGGAGTAGCTGGATTAGGATCATAGTACTTAATTTTATTGTCTTTGTCGTAATATCCCGCACGTCCTGTTTGTGGATCTACTCCTGCATAATGATATACGCGCCAAACTCCCAGAGGCTCTCCTACAATAGCCGATGCTACATCAAGGATGTTATCTCCAGCAAGAGCCAGTACCTTGTTGTTTACGGTTGTCAGATTAAAGGTAGAAGTCCATTGCCAGTCTTTAGTTTGGATGTTGGTTGTGTTTATTTGTAGCTCGATACCTTGGTTGCGCATGGCTCCGATATTTGTTAATATGGAGGAGGCTGTCTCCGGAGTTGCTCCGGGGATTCCTGCTATATGTATGCTTGGAGCTCTCAAGATCATGTCACTTATGTTGCTTTGCCAATAATCGAAGGAGATATTTATTCTACCGGACTGGAATGCCGCGTCTACACCCAGATCTATTTTTTCTACTCGTTCCCATCGTAAGTCTTCTTTTCCTACAACATTCATGCTTAGACCGTTTATGTCTCCGTACTTTCCTCCGGCATAGGTTGTCCTGTATGCATAGGGACCGACATTGCTGTTTCCAACAACACCCCAGCTCCCTCGTAGTTTTAGGTCGCTAAGCAGTCTGACGTCTTGCATAAATGCTTCTTGCGAAATTCGCCATGCTGCGGAAATACCCGGGAAATAGCCTCTTCTGTATTTGGGGCTGAGCCCGGAGTATGAGTCGGCTCTGAATGATGCTTCGAAAATATAGCGATCTTTCCAATTGTAGTTCAAGCGCCCAAAGGAACTTGAATTGCCTCTCGAATTCATACTACCTCCTGCAAACTTTTCTGCAAATAGATTGTCTAAAATGTGTTGATAGTTCTTGTTTACGAAGTCGGCAGCTCCTGTATATATGTCCTGATAGTGTCTTTTTTGATATTCCAGTCCTGCCATTAAACTAAACGAGTGATCGTTTATGCTGAAGTTGTAGTTGGCGTAATTCTGCCAGTTCCATTGTTTGATAAATGCGATATTTTCCTGTACCATTCCGTTGTAGGCTGTGCCTAGTCCTGATATGGAAGGATGACTGTATTGGTCTTCAAAATTACTCAGATGATCAATCGCAAGTCGGGATGTTAATTTCAACCCTTTTATAGGCGATATTTCAGCATACGCGTTCGCCAGTATGCGTTCTGAGGTGTTGTTGTTGCGTTGGAAGCTTATAGTGGCCGTAGGATGACTGAATGCATTTAAAAATGTATTAGCACCGTTGTAAGAGAGTAGGTTTGACCCGGCTCCTAATCTTCCTCTTCTATCTAGATAGAAACTCCCGTCCGGATTAAATTCGGGCACGTTCGGAGGAGCATTGTAGCCGGCTACTGTTACGCCTGCGAGATAACCATCCGATAAAACCCCTTGGTTTTTTGTGTATGAGTAATTTGCTGAAATACCTATTTTGAGCCAATCAGTTGTTTGAGCATCCGCGTTTAAGCGTACGGAGGCACGGTCCATTTGATTGCCGATGGTGATACCCTTTTGACTGTTCCAGTCAGCAGAGGCATAAATACTCATGAGTTTGCTCCCTCCTGAGATGGCTATACTGTGATTGTGTGCGACCCCAGTTCTAAAAACACGGTCTAACCAGTTCGTTTCCGTTCCGTTTGCATCCCAATCGGCTAATTTAATGCCGGCTCCGTAGGTGTTGGCTGCTTTTTCATTGGTGATGTTAATGAAGTCTTCTGCATTGAGCAGTTTGGGTAGTCGGGTTGCTTGCGAGGCTGCTATAAAGCCATTGTAGGATACAGTGGTCTTTCCTTCTTTTCCTCTTTTGGTTGTGATGAATAGCACTCCGTTCGCAGCACGAGAACCGTATAGTGCAGCAGCGGCTGCATCCTTCAATACCTCCATCGACTCAATGTCATTTGGATTTATTGTGGCTAAGGGGTTAAAGCGTGTTCCGTTTCCGCTGTTGAATATGTTTAGATTTGTCACCTCTGTAATAGGTACTCCGTCAATAACAACAAGAGGTTGCGACGATAGTGAAATGGAGTTTGTTCCACGAACCCGGATACTGATCCCATCGGCTAGCAGACCAGAAGATTGTGAAATTTGTACCCCTGCTGTTTTACCCGCCAATGCTTGATCGAAGCTCTGCACGGGCAAGTTGTTCAGCTGTTCGCCCTTCATCGAAGTGATAGACCCTGATAAAGAGGATTTTTTTACGCTTCCTCCATAGGCTGTTACGATTACTTCGTCCAATTGCTCGGTGTCGGGAGTTAACTGTATGCGCATGCTGGCTTTTACCGGCAACTCTTGTTTTACATATCCCATGTAGGAAATCAGGAGGATTCCGTCTGTGGGAGCGCTAAGGCTGAAATTTCCGTCGGCATCACTTATGGTTCCTCGTGTGCTGCCTTTTAGTTGAATCGAGGCGCCTACAACGGGATCTCCGGTTTCGTTCACTACGCTACCGCGCACTTGCGTTTGAGCTGCTGCAATCCCTATCCCGATGAAGAATAAGGAAAAAAGCATAAATAGTTTTCTTTTCATAAATATTACTTTTGAATTAGATAAATGTGATTTCTGCTTGTTTTGATACAATTTTCGTCTTGACTTGCGGAGCCTTGCTCTCATTTTTCGATTCCTTTGAGGGAGTCTTTTTTGCGAGAAATGCGAGGTTCTGGAAATTGCTTTAAAGTGGGTTGTTTTGTTTCATAAATTTTTCTTTTCGGGTTCTGTTTTCATTAAATTTTAATAATTGAACTGCAAAGATAAAATAATGTATCCGAAAAAACAAGCGATGATATTTATAATATGTATTGTTTTTCCGTTTTTCGTATCAAAATTCATTTTTTATGTTGGACGTTTGGCCTGTGTATTTGTGTATTCTTAATTTCCTTTCTGTTGATTTTGTTTTCTTTGTTGTTTATTCTTTGTTTTCTTTTCTTTCTGGATTCTCTTTTCTTTGTTTTTTTTAAAAAGTGGGCTTGATGGAGCTCTGTGTTGCCTCTGAACGAGGTGTCGCTTGTTGATTTTAGGGAAATTTTAGCTTAATGTGTAGAAGTTCTAGCTCTTTAAGTTCATCTCTCTCTTTTATTAAGAGAACTGTTCGATACGATTCGCTTCTGATTGGAATTCAGTTGTTTGAGGGTCCGGTCTGCATGAAGAAGGGCTGCTTAGCGCTTCGATAGGGGCTTGCTGTTCGCCTGTTTTTTGTGCAGTGTTCTGCTGCGCATGGGATTTATGACTACTTACGGAGAGTGATTTGCTATCGCGCGTATCCGGTTTGTGTAGGATTTTTCGCAGAGCGACTTTGTTCGATAGAGTTATCCGAAACTTACCGAAATTGCCGAAACGGACAATGCCGGCTCTCGATAGTTCTTGAGTAAGAATTTATAGCCTGTCGTACTCTAAGGTCGGGAGAATGTGGGTAGTGGCGGATATATTACAGGGTTATTGGCTCGGGGATGGCTTTGTCGCTTGAAAACTATAACAATAAAGCCGATGGAAAATAGCTGCGGATACATATTGCCATAACTTGCAACGGCATGTTTGTTTTCTGTGGTTTTCCAGACCTCTTGTTTCGTGTTGTATCTGTCCCTGTATCTATTTTATTTTATCTGAAAAACTTAACCTCAGTATTTCCCGGTGAGTCCGATGAAAATGTCTTCGAGGTTCATTTTCTCAGCTTTCAGGTTGGAGTAGGAGATGCCCCGGCTTCGAAGGTAATGTTCTATGTAAGCAGTATTCTCGAAACTGTGCAGTTCGCCACGCCTGCGGATGAAGCTGGGGTGGTAGATCTTTTCGTCTGCGGGCAGTGTGGCCGGCTCGCCTTCGGTATCGAAGCTGTAGCGCAGGAAGCTGTCCATGAGTTCGCTTACCGGTTTTTGCAGGAGGATGCGCCCGTAGTCGAGAATGATACAGTCGTCGATGAGTTTCTCCATATCCTGAATGATGTGGGAGGTAAGAAAGACCGTTTTATGTTCGTTTTTGGCGTAGTCGCGGAGGTAGTCGATGAAGAGGCGCCGATACCCGGGATCGAGACCCAGGGAGAAGTCGTCGAGAATGAGCAGGTCGGCATTCTGAGCCATAATCAGTCCGAGTGCTACCTGCGAGCGTTGTCCGCAAGACATGTGCGAGATGCGTTGCCGGGGTGCTACTTGCAGCAGCTTCATCAGGTCGTAGTAGGCGTCTTTGTTCCATCGGGGGTAGAAAGAGGCGTAGAAACGCTCTATCTGCTCGATGTTCATAAAGGCATACTGCACATGTCCTTCGATAAGCAGAGCGATGCGGCTTTTTGTCCGGGGGCTGATGTTGCGGATGTCTTCTCCGAAGAGTGTGCAACGTCCACTTTGTGGCTTGAGGTAGCCGTTCAGCAAGTTGATGGTAGTGGTTTTTCCCGTTCCGTTCTTGCCGAGCAAGCCCAGTATCCGTCCTTCGGGAACGGAGAAGGAGAGGTTCTCGTAGATCAGGCGTTTGCCGTAGTAGTGCGTCAGGTTTTCGCAGGTGATGATGGCTTGCATAAAGCTTGATGTGTTAATAATTTTAAGCGCCTGTTTATGCTTAAGTTTTACTTTTGAGGATGCTTTTATCCGTGCCTACCGGTACCAGGCAGTGTTGAGACGCCGGAGGCTCCGCCGGGTTTCTTTTCTCAGAGCTTCGGGCAATTTCTCTTGACGCAGCAACTGCTCACAAGTCTCAATAATTTCAGCTTTCCGGTAGGAGATATTGAACCAGCCCAAGGCCTCGACGAGGGCTAAGCGGATAGACAGCTCTTCCTTCTCGCTGAGGAGCATCTTACAAAGTTCGGGTAGCATTTGGTGAATATTGTAATTGCGCAGTGTTCGGATGTCGTTTCGGCGCTGCTTCGTACCGGATCCGGCTTGACTTATGCTGCTAACGAGACGTTTCCAGCGTTCGGTTTTGTCGATGAGTTGTTGTCTGTCGTAACGGAGGCAGGAGGCTTTCCCGTCCGATAAAAGATTGAAAGCCTCGGTAAGCTCTTTTTCGGGGAAGAAGGCCAAAGCTTCGTCGGCGCAGTAGGCCACACGTTTCCCGGGGTTGTTGTCGGATGCTATCCGCAGTAAGGATTGCGTCACTTGAGGGTTGCCGCTCTTTCCCATCAGGTAGGCTGCCTGTCGGCGGACGAGTTCGTAGCTGTCGTCGGCAGCCAGCTTCAAAGCACGGAGGAAGTTTGCATCGTTGCAGGCAGTAAGCAGGCGCAGGCATTCCATGCGAACGATGCCTTGCGGGTTCGACTGGAACTCAGTCAGCAAGTCTTGCGATAGCTTTGTCCCCTCTCTTTCGAAGAGCTTGCGCCAAGAAAGGGCTTGCAGTTCGGGTAGCGGGCTTCGGCTTTGTTTTTTCCAGAAAGCCGTATTGTGTGTGGATTGATTCAGGCTTCGGTTGATGTCGAAGGGTGTGGGGTGCACTGCTGCAAAACGGAAAGCGGGATCGCCGATAATGTGCGACTCCAGGTAGCTGTTGAGACGGCTCCACTGTCCGATGCGTAAGCCCAAACCGAGAAGACCCAGAAACTCGTTAGTCCATTTATCCTGCAGCACGTTTACCGAATTGGCTTGCACGGCGACGGTATTCCCCTCGTTGAAAATATAGGCTCCGGCCAGATAACGGTCGAGCTGGAAAGCCCCGTTGTAGCAGGCGTCCAGTATGATGACGGGGATATTCGGTCGGATTTGCCGTATATCGGCGATGACGATTTCCAATCCGGCGTTGAAAAGCGAATCTTTACGCTGTTGCTCAAGGTCGAAAGCTCCCTCAAACCAGCTCCGCGGAAGCTGGTATTGTTGCATGAAGCGCCGGACGGTAGCTGCCGTATCTTTGGATTCGCGCAGCTTGCTCCGCAGATGCTGTTTTATAGCATTTAGCTGGCGCTCGGGGGCCGACACTTGCGGCAATCCGGAAATGTATTGGGCCGTACTGCTTCCGTGGTGATGCAGCAGTGCCAAGTCGCTTTGTTCATCTTGTAATTCGCAGAGCAAGAGGTCTTTCACCCGTTCGCTCCGGTTGTGATAGAGGTAGCGGATGCTGTTTTGCCGGGTTTTAAACGAAGGGAACTGTTCGAAGAAGGAGATTTTTTCGTCCATACGGGCTGTAACGGACTCCGAGTTGTAGCCCGAGCCTCCGAAGTAAAAAAGTCGGCTTAATTTCCGATTTTCCGCTCTGACGCGTAGCAGTTTTTTGAAGTATTTTCGGAGGTCTTGGTATTTGTTTTTACCTTCGAAAGGCTTGATGCGTCCGCTGTAAATCTCCGGTTTCAGGCGCTGCTCCGAATCGGGACGCAGCTCGTAGTAGAAGAGGTTTTTATGTATCGAGTCCTGTTTGATAAAGTCGAAAGCAAGATCGAAGTCGTCGTAGAAGCGGTCGGAAGGAACCGAGGAGCGCTGCCAGGGGTAGTGTTCCTCGTCCATTTTGAATGCACTCGTGAGGTGTTGGGCCTTGCGAATCATAGCTACCGGTATGTCACCGATAAAAACAGCACCTTCCAAGGCTTGTCTTTTGTCTAAGTAGAGCTTCTTGAGTATTTGGCGGAGGCTGTCGGGATTCCTCCAAGTCCCCTTCAATAAAAGCGGATTCAAACCGTCCTGCTTGATGGATTGCATGTAAGCGTCTAATTCTTCTTTGGCTTCCCGGTAGCTTTGCATGTCCACTACCACTGCAAAAGACGCTGTTTCCGCTTTCCGTGCGGAGAGTTGAAATATAGCCCCCAACAGGAAAAGAATGCAAAAGATTTTCTTCATGTGCAAAATTGTTCTTCTCAGAACAGCAAGCCCCAAGCGATCTCGTAAATGCTGCGCTCCTGCGCTTCGCGGATGGCGTTGTTATAGCTCATCGAGGCTCTCAGATAGGGGCAGAGGCTATAGCCTTGCTGAAAATCGAAAGTTTTTGCAAAGGTAATGCTAATGTTTGAATGAATGCGGTCTGAAGTTAGAAATTTGAAAACGGGTTGGGATATTTCTTCGCGTAAGGCGATGCTTCCGAAGTTGTTTTCTTGTAAGAGGTTTTTTCTCCAAGCCAAGGACGCATCAAGCAAGAGCTCTATTTGCGATCTTAGACGGAAGCTCTTAACGGCTTCTGCGCCCAGGTTGATGTTCCCGAAGCTCATAAACTCCCGGTTCGGAAAAATTCGCTCCGTCTGCTGCCGAAGCGATGCCGAAAGGCCGAGGATGAGTGCCTTTCGGCCATCCTTTTCCTGTATGAAACGATAACTGCCCAAGGCTTCGTAGTTCTCTTTAGTCCATTTAATGGACTTGCTGTACACAATCCATTCGGGTGGGTCGAATTTCAGCGGGTCGAGTTTCTGGTTGTACCACAGGCCTCTGTCATTTTGTAGAGAGAGATTGAAGGTCAGAAGATGGCTTTGACCTGCATTCGGACGGTACTTCATCAGGTAGCCGGCCTGTATGCGCTGCGAGTGGTAGTCGCCTGACTTGAAGGGCTGTAGCGCAGTTCCCAAGTTTCCATACTCCTTCACGCTCAGGTATTCGAGCTGCAGCAGGTTTTGCCACGGGCCTTTCTCGTAGCTCATTTGGACGCTGCCTCCGAAATTTTCTCCTTTGCTGTCGCGACTCTTTTCGCTTCCTGATTCGGGGTGGAAGTTCCCCAAGCCCATGAAGAGAAAGTAATGTTGCACGACAAGATGTTCGACTACACTTACCTGAACATCCTCTTCGTATCTTTCGGCTTTCAAAGCCAGTCCCCAGCGCCAATTTCTATGTCTGTAGCTGATGCCGGGGCGAATGGAGTAGCGCACACCGTTTATCAAGGGACGCGGATCTTTATTCTTCCCTCGGCTACCGGTGGTATAGGCCACTCGTAGGCCATAATCCCAATGTCCCTTCGGAGAACTACCGGCCAAGCCTGCATCGAAGGAGTAGGTTTCCGAGTCATAATGTCCGGCCACCGAGTCGGCAAAGAAAAAGGGATTGTCCGCTGAAGCAAAAATTTCGTACTTCCATTTCAAGTCGTCGAGGGATGCTACAGCGTACTTCATGTTTCCGTAGAGCGCCCAAGAACCGATGCGGTAGTAGCCCTCGGTTGCTAAGCGGATGCCTTGTTCGCTCTGAGGCATGTAGGGCAAGCGGAAGTCCCCTCGTTCAGATAGGCCTGAGAGCGACACTTGCGCTCTGTTGGGAGCTGCATCGCCTAAGGCTGCGGCATTGTCCGTGTTTAGCCACAGACGGTCGAGGCTTAAGTAGCTCAGTTCGTTGACTGAGATCGCCCTCCGCTCTTGTGCTTTCAGCAAGCTGCTAAACAGGAGGAGGAGCGCCGGAAAGAGAAGTCTTTTCACTGCTGTGCTTTATCTATGAGAAGGGGCCGGAGCTGGTTTCGGACGACAACTCCGGCCTTCATCAGTATTTACTTTATTATTGGTCTATCTTTGTAGGATGTACTCCCGGAGCGGGTGTTTGGTCGCCTAAAAAGTCTTTGCTCGAATTGTTGCTGTCCTGATAGATTACTTTGCCGTCAACGATTTGTTTTACTTTCCGGCGAATACTTTTCGAGTTATATGCTTTTTCGCAGAATACGTAACCGGCATCTAATTCGGTGTGTAATCTTTTATTTCTTTTCTCTCCTTCGGGCCGTATGCCTTCCACAGCATCGATTACATATTCTTTGGGTATCATCAGATACTTGGTTTTTCCTTTGGTATCTCCCGGTTCTGTTGCTATGTTTTTGCTATCTTTGGCAAATTCTTTCGGATCGACACCTTGGGGGAGACGGAAAAGAATCATAGCCGGACCAAACACCGAGTAGAGTGCATCGTGACGCGTGGTTTGTGTTGCATAGAGCACTTCCAGATTAGGAACGTCAGCTACATCAGCGTCTTTTCCTTGGTTAATATGTCCGACGTAAAGTTCCCAGTTGGCTTTCCCGGGGCCGAGGTTGACGGGAGAATTCGGGTTACCCAGAGGATCGCTTTGGTGGTCGATGGCATCTTGTGCGATAACAATGCTTGTACGGGGCTGTATCGGATAGTCCTTTCCGCTACCCGGGAAGTAGCAAGCATAACCGCTGACGGCAAGACGGGGGAGCAGATTCCCGGCTACATCTACCCATTTCGAAGGGTTTTTTCCGGAGGCTTCGGGGGCTATGCAGCTGATAGCAATTCCGTCGAGATAGAGAACCTCGTCGGAATTGTTGTAGATTTCAACAAACTGGTCGGAAAAATAAGCTTTGCCCTCTAACGTTTCGGAACCCGAGTAGTAAATTTCCTTGAAAATCAAGCCACCGGCCAGACTCGCAGCATGGAGTTTTATTGTAAAAGAGGCATTTTCCGATACGGTTACTTGCATGTTTCCATTTAAACTGAATTCTTCCGTGATTTTTGATGCGCTGACGTTGTAAACGCCCGCTTCGAGTGAGAAACTGATCTTTCCTTCGGCATTACACTTCCCTTTTTCTTCTTTTGCAAGGGATGCTCCCGTTAAGCTTACTTCCACAGCTTCGAGGGCACTTGCATCAATGCCTGTGGGTAATTCCAAGATAAATTCCACGTTGTGTTTAGCGGCCAAGGGTTCATCGCCTTTGCAGGCAAACAGGGTAATCGCTACTGCTACAAGCAGTGTTGGGACTAATCGGCGCGTCGCAGACGCAAGTTTTTTTTCTGTTTTCATTTTTCTTCTTTATTAGGTGTTTAAAATTTGATATTTAATTCTGCACCGAAGTACAGTTTGTCGTTCTGTTTGATCATGGCGCCCGAGCGGTTGTTTAAAACGTAAGGGTGCATCTTGAAAAAGTTGTTAACCATGAAAGAGGCTGCTATGTAGTCCGTAAACTCCTTGGTCATCCGGAAGTTGAACTGGATAAGCGTAGGAATGACGTCTTCCACAAAATAGTAATCTCTGTTGAAGCTATTCACCATCCTGCCGTATTCCGGACTTTTTGAGTAGGATTTATCCCAAGGATGAAAGTTGCCGCTGTAATCGATAAAACCGATTGGGTCTACGTGACGGCTTTCCGGTCGGCGTTCGTAAGCCGAAGGGCTTCCGTCTATGCGTTGTCCCTGGGAATCGTAGTAATATACGTAAGTTTCTCCCTTTTCGTTTTCCCAGCGGTAGCGGTAGCGCTCGTCCCAGATGATTTGTGTGGTAAGGGAAAAAATCATCCGTATGGCCGGTATGTGGGTTATACTTCGCAGGTTGGTATTCAGACGTTGTTTTATCGTGCTTTCGCCTGCCGGCATCAGAGGCAGATAGGGATAAACCTTATTGGGTTTACTTGGATGCAAGGCATGTATCTCGGTGTATTGGGGACGGGTGCTTACTTGCTCTTCGTACATCCAGGCTCCGTCTATGGTGAAGGAAGTCATGAGAGCCTCTATCTTACCGAGCTTCACAACATATTCGATACCTTTTTTTATGTTTATCCCGTTGTTCGTCGGTATGTTGTAAATGCGGAATACGGTATCGGTTTCGGACTTGGCTTCCACTATGCTGCCGTCTTTCGTATAAAACACGCTTCCGTTTTCAAATACAGGAGCTGTACCTCCCGCTTCGATAATAAATTTCCGATAGGGCTTTATATAAACTTCCCGTTCGAAGCTGTAGCAGTGATCGGTTCTTTCGCTGTAAAAGGTAATTTGAGCCGATACGGGCCCTTTTCTCATTTCCAGGCCAATTTCTTTTTTTATGCTGCTCATCGGTTTTAGATCCGGATTCGGTCCTTGTTTTAGTACGGTGGTGTTTATCACGGCTAAAGAGCCGTTTTTCGGGCTGAGGTGGTTCAGAGCAGTGTCGTCGAAGTAACTGTCGTCGGGAGAGAGGTATATGAGAGGAGGCATTTTTACAGCCTTTCCCCATCCGGTATTCAGAGACAGCTTGTCCAGCACGGAGTTGTTTTTCGAGTTCAGTAGCTCGTAGGAGGCGATAAAGCGAGGCTCTAAGGCGAAGATATTACCGGGTAAGGCAGAGGAAAAGCGTGCTCCCGCTTGCCAGGTCAGTCGTGTGCTTCCCAGCTGCAGCTTGCTTTTGTTTTCTATGAATGCCGACAGATGCTGTAGTCGAGGGATATTTAAAAGAGGTCTCGGTCGGGAACTGTTGCTGAGAACATTCATCGGTGGGCGTGCCGGATCGTATTCCAGGCCTTTGCCGCTGTTCCCGTTTATCATATACTCCACACCTCCAATCAGCTTGTTAGAGCTGATGCCTATCTTTTTAGCCAAGTTGGCTTTTATTTTGGCAGCAAAAGTATAGGGTTTTCCGTCCATGCCGTATTCCGAATAGAAAATACCGGGCAGATAGTCGGACGGGAACTCGCCTGAAACTCTCGATGTAGGATTAGGAACAGCCCCGGAGGACAGCACCATCAGTCTTTTTTGATAGTCGGTAATCTGGGTGTACGAGCCCGAAATGTTGTATTCGAGGTTGCTTATCGACTTGCAAGCAAGGAGCCATTCTCCATTTACTCCGATACGAAATCCGGATTTCTTCGATTTTATTTCTTCGTCTTTTTTTAGTTGCGGGTCGGTCTTGTTTTCATCCAGTGTGGTGTAAGGAGCAAAATTGAATCTTAGTTTGAGAGGTTTTTTGTGCCGGAAAAAAGTATTGGAATAAGACAGGTTTGCCGTTATGCGCTCATAGCCTCGGAATTTCATGCGGATATCGTTGTAGGCTTTGGCATAATCCAAGCCCAAATTCATGGCTCCTGCATGCTGAGGCAGGTTGAATCCTTTTTGAATACTTGCTATTTTACTTTGCAAATCGGTCTTTAAGTTGACGCGATAGGGTGTTTTTCCTATTTTGGTTGTAACCCGTACAACGCCGGAAGTTAAATTTCCGTACTCCGAAGAGGGGATACCTCGGATAACTTCTACCGATTCGATGTTTTCGGCCGATATTTCGCGGAGGTCGCTGCCTTTGCCCAGGTGTCCCGGAGTTCCTGCTACCAAGCCCCGTTGTGCGGTGGAGAAGGCCTGCATGTTGGCATCGTCGCTTACGGGCATGTCGTTGACGATGAGCAATGCTCCTAAGGAGCTGTTGTTGTTATTCGATATATCGCGTATGCGTATCTGTTTGGGGGCGTTCAGGTTTGGGTTCTCGCTCACCTGACCGGGCAGCAGTTGGAATACATCGTTGAGGCTTTTGGGCTGTATGTGCTCAATGGCTTCGCGCGAAATCTGCGAAGATGACCCGAAGGTATTTTCACGTGCCGTTACGGTTACTTCTTTCAGAGAGAGGTTGTTTATCCGGAGGCGGATATTCAGATCGGCGATATCCTTATCGATGTGGCAGGTTAAAACGCTGTCTTTGTACCCCATCATTTGAAAATAAATCTGGTAGTTTCCTGCAGGTATTCCTTGGATGAGAAAATCTCCTTTTTCGTTCGTACTTGCCCAATAGTTCAATGCCGGAAGGGACACTACGGCGTGCTCAATCCCCTGTCGGTTTGAGCGATCCATTATTGTTCCTCCGACACTGTATGACTGCCCCCATACCGGAAGTATGAGGAGTAGGCCTAGAACGACTGTTGTTATACGGAAGGAAAGATTCATTCTTCTATCCGATTTGTTTGTGTAGCTTCAAATTCCATCGTTTTTTTCCCGTCTTTTCGCTTCTTCAGAATAACATCCCGAGTTTGAGGGAGTAGGCATTAATACGGTTTATAGCCCTTTCGTAGCTGCGGTGAAGGTAGGCGGCATTTACATAGGGGCAAAATTTCTTATTCGCTTGAAAATAAAAAGAAAACTCCAGCTTTGCGCCTGCCTGCGATGAGGCAAACTGCTCGAAGTTTTGCTCTTCCATTTGCCGGAATGATTTTCCTCCCGCTAGCTCCGTAAGTATCAAGATCGGATTTTGGCTGCGAATATAGAAACAATCCACGAAAAAACGAAAAAGATTCCTCTTTCGAGCGATCGCCAATTCTGCGTTCAGATTTCCAATCCATTGTTCCCGTCCCTTTAGGCTCCGAGGATAGAGGTATCGTTCCTCTTCTTTGAGATAACTGAGTTGAGGCAGTACTCCGATTCTTAAGTTGGGCGAAAGCCTATATTGTAGCAGGGCGCTTGCCGTTGTAGTCAGATTTCTGTAGAAGAATTGTGCAACGGAAGCTATTTGCGGATATTCGTTATTGACGGGGTCTCCAAATATATGCTCTACACCTGTTTTCGAGCTGTACTGAGGCTTAACTGCCGCTCCAAACTCAAGATCCCCCAAGTCTTTTTTGTAAAGTAAGTTTCCACTCAACCGGTATGTCGACAATTGGGACATCGGCAGCTTATTCAGCGACAGAATGATTTTTTCGGTTTCGGATTGGCTGTAGCTTACGAATCCGGAAAAGCCGTTTTTTTGCAAAGAGAGCAGGCTTAGTATACCTTCGAATCCATAGCCGTCGTAATAAAAAGCCGTTTTGTCTCCTGCGAAACGGACGTACTGTTTTCCCAAGCCCACAAAGTGATAGATGGGAGTAGAGCCCAATTCCGAAAAGAAGTCGATCTTGTCGCTTTGTTTGTATTTCTTTGCATAGAAATCCAATCCGACATTCCACTTCTCCTGCAGGAGGAGGGAAAGGCTTAGTCCGGCATGAATATCGCCTACTGTATTTTTAGGTCGTGGATCTATGTTGCGGTATTCCAGTACCCCCCGATAGGAAAAGTGTGAAGCCAGTGTCAAGAGGCCTTTGGCATAAGAATATCCTCCCGAAAAGCGGTAGGTCTCGTGCTGTAAGTCCCCGCCAATACTATCGCCTGCAATATACGGATAAAGAAATTCATAATCGGAACTCTCGTTCCACACGATATTTTTAATGCCAGCATGCTCATACGAGGCGGCTCCCCAGGCTATTGATTTTTCGTTTAGCGGATTAAAACTTTTTACATGAATCTCGCGCCAAAGACCTCCCTGTCCGAGTTGCATAACAACCGGATGCTCTTCCCGTCGTTCTCTTTGCTCAAATTCGATGCTTGAAAACTTTGTTTCTCCGGAGTAACGTTGCTGGGCCGGTAAATCAAGCAGTGCTAAGCGGAGGTTTCTCTGCAAGGCAGTTCGTTCGTAAGCTTTCTCAACTCCCCGGTAATGATGTACTGAGTCCCGGATTTCCGCTTGGGCTATCGCAGCAAAAAGTATAAGCAGAGTCGTCACGAGGCAGTACTTGGAGGAAAACATAAAAGTTTTTTACAAGATTATTCTTTATTTCATTGAAGGTTGAGCTGCCGGGATAAAATCATCGCTAGAATTGTTCGTATCCTGAAGTATCTCAAGCCCTTCGCGTGTGACATAGGCTATTTTGCGACGTACGCTTTTGTTGTAACGGGTTTTGTCGTGGTCAATTTTGGATACATAGGTCCAACCCGTATCAAGCGAAGGATCAACCAAATTCCACACATAATCCGATTCGATACTGCAATTCACCACGTCTTCCATCCACGCGTTAGGCATTTTATAGCCTTTCCCTGTCATCGGGAATACCCCCGAAGGGAGCTTCATTACGTAACTGTATTCGTAGATGTAATCTCTCAAATAGCTGTCTTTGTCGGTTTTCATACGTGCCAGTGCGTAGGAGCGAAAACCTCGGTTGTGAGGTACCCAGATACTCAGGGTATAGCAATATATTTTGTCGAGATTGGGTACCAGTGGGTTGTCGGTATCTTGTATGCTGGGTCTGGAGGAGTTGTCGAACCACTCAAAGTTAGCTCCGCTCAGGTTGTATGCATTGAGGTTCGCTTTTCGGTGATCGATGGCGATATCGGCAATAAGCAACGATTCGCCTGGTTTTACGGGCACATCTTTACCCTTGCCCGGTATCATGTAAACTGCAAAAACGGGCATGGCTTGGGAGCGAATGTCGGGTTGGTAATCCCACTTCTGGGTAGAAATAAAGCGCGATTCGCAGATAACCAGACTGTCGGCATAGAGCAGTTTATCGCTGTTGTTGCGTATTTTGAAGTAGCTGCATCCGTGGTATTGTTTGCCTTGAGGAGTAAGCACACCGGTGAAAAACAGCTCCTCGAATACAAAACCGCTTTTTGCAGGAGCTTTGAAGCTCTTGAGTTCTATCGAAACGCTTGACCCCAAAATTTGGAGAGAAGGAGCATAGGCTTTTATTTTGATTTTGTCGCTTGTACCGCTACTCAGCCAACCCTCGAAAAAACAGTCGTACAAGCCTTCCGGAAGCAATATAGCCTTCGTCTCTGCAAAAGTAAAAACTTGTCCTGTGCTTATATTCTTAAAGGAATATACTAGGCCTTCGTTAAGGAGAACGGGGTTTGCATTCATTAGATTCTCGGGCAACTTTAGCGTCACGATAACGGCTGTACGATTGATGTTATCAGGCGTATTCCTACAGCCCGGCCAAACCAGAAGCAGCATGCCGCAAAGGATACAAGATAGGATTTTTGATTGCATTGAAGAAAGAGTGAATTAATCCGCACCGGTTTTTATTTGTGTAATTCCGGCGCGGGTTGGGTGAAAATTATATAAATTTAAAAATACATTATGGCACAAATACTTTTTGCACCTGTCCGAGTGCTTCTACCAAATAAATGCCTTGTGGCAAGGAGAAGCTTGAAATTCCTGCATCCAGCATCGTTTCGAGCACAGGTACACCCATCGCGCCGTATACCCGTATCAAGGCTTTCGATGATAAGTTGAGCTGCAGGGTGGCTTTGTCCGCACGACAGCTAAATAAGCTTTCGGAGAGCTTGTCATTCAAGCCGGTAGCTCCCTCCGGTGTGATGTTGAAGGTGGCTACTCCAGCCATGAAACCGTATCCGGATTCATTTGCTTGTATTACTTTACCACCAAGTGCCGTTATCGGAGTTCTGGACGTGAAAATCAAGGCTAATTTACCGTCTTTTTCGGCACAGTTATAAGAGGTAGTCCCTCCTCCTGTTATCACATCTTTATAAGTCTTTACCAAAGTCAAATCGGGAGTATATAGGTCTAAATAAGATTTGCCGCCAAGACCGTATCCGTAAACCCAGATGTGGTTGTTTTTGAAAAACAGTCCGGTATAATTGGTGCGCCCCGTACCCACAGCTCCTTTCAGAGGATTTCCGGTTGCCGCATCTACGGTAAATATCAGCCCGGTATGACCTTTCTCTACGGTCAAAGTTGTTTCGGGATTGAAAGTGATGTTTCCGGTGAAACGTCCGACGGCAACCAACTTTCCATCGTAGAGACGCAGTTCTTCGTTGTTGACAAATTTTGAGGGAAAGTACGAAAGCCATTCCACATTGCCCGAAGCGAGGTCTTTTTTCATCATAAATACTCCGTCGGATGTGGCGGGAGCAATGCTTTTATCGCCCCACGAGTAGTTTTCCCCGGTTAAACCTTTTACCGTACCCAACATATAGAGTTTGCCGTCGGCTATCAGCATGTTTTTGGGGCAGTCGGTTTTGGCTTCTCCGCCCGATGTTTCGCCCGACAAGGCTGTACCGTTTTTGTCCAACTTCAACAGGAAGGAACATCCCTCTCTCTTTTGGACAAAATCGCCGTCCCATTCGGGACTTACGTTGTGGTAGTCGATGCTAACAGCATCCACGGTCATTTTGCGGGCAATGCATCCGCCAACATAGAGGTTGCCGTTTTCATCTTCAGTGACTCCATCGAAACGGAAAGCGGTACCCAACAATTTATCAGGTTTTGCCGGCGCCGGCTCATAGCCCACTTCCCCCCTTTTTATCCACTCTATTTTTCCGGCGGCACTGATTTTTACAAAAACCGGTTGGTTGATCCAGGTAACCTCTCCTCCTGCCTGTACACGCTCCCAAGTAAGGGTATGCACGTTTTTTTGCTCGTCGGTGATGCGCAATAAGATATTATCCGTAGCGTCACTTTTTTCGGTATGCCGCACAGTCAATGCCAGAAATGCTCCGCCGTCTTTGGTAGCCAAGGCGCTGTTCAAGTCGCTCTGTACATCTCCCTTGTCGCTACTTACGGCCCACAGCAACTTGCCCTTGAAATCGCTTTTGGTCAGTACGATGCTGTTGGAGCCGGATGTATTGGTGCTGGCCGGACCGGTAAATTCCCGTCCGAGGAAGCTTCCCTTGATGTCGTCGGGGGCTTGGGTTTGGAACCTTGAGAGTATCAGTAAGTTCCCATCGGCGCTTACATCGCTCCACATAGCCCCTGAGCGTTTCTTAAACTTAACCACGCTGCTCCAGTCGTATTGCAACGTATAGTTTTGAGCCGCAACAAAACTCACAGCCAAAAGCAAAGGAAGGAAGAGTAATTTTTTCTTTTTCATTGTGTTATGTGTTTTTAAAATTAAATATGTTGATTGTTATAGTTGTAATCATAATTTCCAATTCAACTCCATCCCGAAGTAAGCATCTACCTGTCTCCTGACTAAGAGACCGTAGGAATAATAGTCGGGGTGATAATCGAGTATCCGATTAACAAAAAGTGCTACTTTTAAAAAGTTTCCCAACTCCTTGGTTGCTTTAAAGTTGAGGTTAATACCTATCGGTACGTAAGTCGTATAGCCCTCGTTTGCCTCACGCACGAGATGTTGCAATACGGGATGGCTTGCGGCAGCCTCGTCGAAAGCTTGCAAGGTACCCGAAGTATCCATGTAGGCAAAAGGACGTGTTTCTTTCGGGAAAACTTGTTTCCGAGTAAACCACAGGCATTGTGCTGTCGTGGAGAAAATCAGTCCCAGCTCAGGTATTTGCGTATCGGCAATGAGGTTCGAGTTGAAGCGCTCGCTTAGATGTCCTTCGTTGTAATCATAGAGTCCCACGTAGCTATCCCGTACGGCTTCGTTGTCAATAACCGTCGACACCGGGCGGAACAGCGGCATGCTGTTCGTATAAGTCGTTCTGAACCAGGCTCCGTTTAATGTAAACTTGCTCCGTATGGAGCGTATCCTGCCCGAAGAGTATTGAAATTCAATTCCTTCTTTGTAGAGTGCGCTGCCGTTTTGACTGCGACTGTATCCATCCAGTATAATTTTGTCTTCGTATTTGAAATCCTCGAGCTTGGGTTTTTCTTTTACGGAGGCATGGTCGATGGATTTTACATCGTACTTTCGGAAAGCATAAGGATGAAAGTAACTTACCGACCGGAAGCCGGAATTAAGGGCCTCCTTGAAGTAAGTGACCGAAAAGCGATTGTCGCGGTAGGTCAAATCAGCCCGAAGTTCCCACTTCTCATTGCGAGCCGTTTGCAGGGCGTAATTTGTTTTATCTACGATGTAGGTGCGGAGATGCAGGCGCCGAAAGTCGATATTTTCGTGGTAATAGTTGAGCTGTATGATGTCGTTGTAGTGCTTGTTGGGATAAAGATGTTCCAAAGTGGGGACTTTGGAGGTCCGACCCCATCCTCCGCCAAGTTCGATGATTAGAGGGTGTCCGGCTATAAAAAGCTCTTTAAAGCCCCACTTAGCGTTAATCCGGGCCTCCCAATACACTCGATTGTGCAGGGTATAAAGCTTGCTCATTCCCGGAAACGACAGGGTCCGGATTCCGGGAGTAAAATAAAAAATGTGAGAGCCCAAGGACAGAGTGATGTTGTCCTCCATAAAGAAAGCTAACTTCTGGTAGGCCGGAATGTCCTTGAATGCTCGTGGGCGGCTGTTCCAGAGGGGGGTGATGGGGCGGTTGATGTCATACATTTCGCCGCGTCCGATGTTCTTGGAGTAATTCCACTCGACACCTGCCGCAAGCTTGTTCTTCATAACGCCAAGGCTTAACTCCCAGTTGCTTTTCAATTTGGCAAAAGCATAAATCGGCTTTCCCTCGCTTTGAAATTCGGCCATATATTGATAAGGCAGGTAGACGCCATCGTGCTCTCCCTCCTCCATATTGTTGGGTATCGGCGTGTCGCGAACTATGGAGATGAATTTACGCCGTTCGAGCAAGCTGTTTTCAAAGGATATGGAGCTGCTCAAATCGATTGAAGGCAGGATGCTTTTCTTCTTGGGCTTAAAAAACACTCCGTTGTTGAAGGAGGTTTTGTTGTACGATGACTTGTAGAAGTCTTCTTTTATAAGAGAGATATCGGGATCGCGCTTCACATCGTCGAAAGAGCCGGTATAGTCCAAAGCCGTCTGCCAGCGGAGCCTCCAGGAAGGATTCGTCCATTGTTGGCTTAAGCGCAAGGAACCCGTCAGCCGCTTGTACTTTTCGAAGTTGTTCCGCGGGTCGACTTTGCTGTCCAGAAAATCCACGTTAAAGTTCAGCGTTGTGCGCTGCTTGTTCAGTCCAAATCCTTTTCCTACGGAGTACAGCTTGCTATACTCATCCACTTTGATACGGGCCTCCCAGGGGCTTGGCTTGGATTTGCGTACAATTTTCACCACACCGCCCGTTAAATCACCGTAATCTACGGAAGGTATTCCGCGAACAATTTCTACTTTTTCAATATCGTCGGTAGGAATCATGCGCATGTCCACTCCTTTGTTTACGCTGCGCCGCGAGATGTCGGGGTCGCTTGCGTTGGCTCCGGGGAGAAACTGGAGGTTCGCGTCGGTATTGATGGGGGTGCCGTCTATTACAAAAGCAACTCCGAGGGACGAGATGTTGTGGTCGCTGCTTTTACCGGCTTCACGCAGGCTGATGGTATTTGCACTGCCCATTTTCGGGTCTTTGGAGGAGCCTCCCGGAAGCAGTTCGAGTAAATCGCTGAAGCTCGTAGGCTGGATGTGCTCGATGGCTTCTCGGGTTATCGTCGATGAACTCGTCATTCCGCGTGTTTCTGAGGCCGTGATGGTTACCTCTTTCAGTTGTCGGGTATTCAGAGTCATGGTAATCGTTTTGCTTGTTGCTGATGAAAAGACGAAGTCCTCTCCGTAGTTTTGATATCCAACGCAAGAAACTTTCAGAAGGTATTTGCCGTAAGGAAGAGCATCGAATATGCAGTTGCCGTCTTTGTCCGCCAAGCTGTAAAATTGCTTCGAAGCGCTTTTCAACGAAACGGAAGCTTGGACAAGGGGTATGTGCGTAAATCTCTCCTGAATGTTTAAGATTAACCGTCCGTGATTTTCGCCTTTTACTTGTTGACATAAAGCCGGAAAAGTAAGAAAGGAAAAGAGCAGAGCAGTAAGTCCGAACCTTTTATATATCGTAAGCAGCATGTTGCGCTTTGTCAAAAAATAACTAAGCAGAGCAGGGGCGCTATCTTTACTCTGTCGGTTTCAGGGCCGCCCGGCATAATTTTCAATAAGGAAAATTATGGCTCTGCAATTTGGATTGCAAAGATAATCTTCTTTTGCGCTACTCCGGAATCCCTAAAAAGGGGGATTTTCGAGCCTCTAATCCCTATAAATAGGGAGTGCTTTTTCTGTTTATCTGTCATCATACCCTTGAGCTACTTGCCTTATTTCCTTCGAAAAATCCTTGAAGTTCGGCTCGGAGAGAAGAGAAACTTCCGGGATAAGGCTATTTTTTATATTTTTGCGGGCATGAAAAGACCTGTTTTCGGAATGAACCGAATTTTAAGTCTTCAAGAAAGAAATGGCTTTTTATACTAAAAAACAACGTCCCGAGAAGGATCTTATTTTCGGTGTCCGTGCCGTGATGGAGGCCTTGCAGGCCGGAAAGGAAATTGAGAAAGTGCTGCTTCGTCGTGATATGACGGGCGACTTGTCACGCGAACTCCTCACGCTTCTTGCTACAACTTCGATACCGGTTCAGAAGGTGCCTCTCGAAAGGCTCAACCGTATTACACGAAAAAACCACCAAGGGGTAATTGCTTTTATTTCTCCGGTCGTATTCCAGCGTTTGGAGAATATCATCCCTGCCATCTATGAAGAAGGGCGAAACCCTTTTATCGTCGTGTTGGACGGAATTACCGATGTGCGGAATTTCGGAGCTATTGCCCGTACCTGCGAATGTGCCGGTGTTGATGCTATCGTGGTGCCGGCCAAAGGTGTTGCCGCCATCAATGCCGATGCCGTTAAAACTTCTGCCGGCGCACTTCTTTCCATCCCCGTATGCCGGGAGTTGAATATGAGAGATGCGCTGAAGTTTTTATCCGAGTCGGGACTTAAGCTGGTGGCTGCTACCGAGAAGGCCGCTGAGGATTACTGTGTAATCTCTTACCGCGATCCCGTTGCTTTGATCCTTGGTTCGGAGGAAGATGGTATCGCTCCCGAACACTTGCGCCTTTGCGATAATTTAGTACGGATTCCTCTTTGGGGGAATATTGCTTCGCTGAATGTGTCGGTTGCCGCAGGGGTGATGATGTACGAAATTCTCCGGCAACGAAAATCTTAACTTCAATTGAATCGGCTCTTTCTTTTTCGATACTCCTCATCAATGCGTTTATATTGCTGTCTATGAAGCCATCCTCACTACAGATCCTTTACGAAGACAACCACATCATTGCCGTAAATAAGGGCAGTTCGGATATTGTCCAGGGGGATAAGACCGGAGACACCCCTCTTTCCGAGCTGGTGAAGGCTTATCTGAAGCAGAAATACAACAAACCCGGTGAGGTTTTTCTGGGGGTGGTGCACCGCCTCGACCGCCCAGTGAGTGGAGTGCTGCTTTTTGCCCGTACGAGTAAAGCTTTGACGCGTCTCAACGATATGTTTCGCAATCGAGAAGTGACTAAAACTTACTGGGCCGTCGTGAAGGAGAAACCTCAAGCCCCGGAAGGTCGTTTGGAGCACTATCTCATACGTAACGAAATACAAAACAAATCAAAAGCTTACGACGCGCCGCGCTCCGGAGCCAAACCGGCTGTTTTGACTTATCGCCTGCTTGTTCACTCGGATGCTTACAACTTGCTGGAAGTGAGCCTGGAAACTGGGAGACATCATCAGATTCGAAGCCAGTTGGCACATATCGGCTGTCCGATAAAAGGCGATTTGAAATACGGCTTCCCTCGCTCCAATGCCCACGGAGGCATCAGTCTGCACGCCCGCTCCTTGGATTTTATTCATCCCGTTTCCAAAAAGGCAGTGCACATCACAGCGCCCGTTCCGCAAGACGATGCCTTGTGGCGTTTTTTTGAGAATGCTCTTACCGAACCCGCTTGATGCTAAGCCGGTGAAGAGGCTTTGTGAAGAAATTTCTTGCTCGACCGCTTCGAGGCTAATCTCCTGTTCGCACTACGTACACCTGTGCGCCCTCTTGCTTGCTTACGATTACCGATTCCCCTTTTTCGATAAAGCCTTCCTCCGAAATCGCATCAAGAGTGTTTGAGTCGACTTTTATTTTTCCTGAAGGGCGCAAGTCGGTAGATGCTACTCCTGTTTGTCCTACGAAACGTTTGACTTCTGTGGCTACGCCTACGTAACCCTCCTCTTTGAGCAGGGAAGTGTTTAAAGCCATTTGCTTGAACCAGCCTCGGCCGCCTATCCTGGAGCTGAGGTAAATTGTGAGAGCGAAACCTCCTCCCAAACCTCCAAGAACCGTGATGATGGCTTTGCGTACGAGTGAAATTTTTACGGCTTCAAAGTCGAATACAACATTGTCTATCAAGCTTAGTGTCAGCCCGGAAAGAATCAGAACCACACCCAAGAAGCCGAAAAATCCGAAGCCCGGTAAAGCAAATAGTTCGACGGCAAGCAAGGCCAATCCGACGATAAAGATGAGTATCTCCCAATGTGCCGCTAATCCGTCGATGTACAAAGGTAGGAAATACAGTACGGCGGCAGTGATGGCCACTCCCAGTGCAAAGCCGATACCCGGTGTCTGCAGCTCGAAATAAATGCCGCCTATGATGAGCATGATCAATATGCCTTGGACAATGGAGCTCATAAAGAAGCCTTTTATCTCGTCCCATATACTGGGCTGGAAGGATGTGATTGTATAGTTGCTGTACTCAAGATGCTTTTCAATTACTTCTTTCAGGTTGTTTGCAATGCCCTCGCAATAGCCGTTTCGAAGAGCTTCTTCGCTTGTAAATGTCAGTGTTTTGCCGGCCTCGCTGACTCCTTCGATCACAATACGCTCGTCTACCATGGCTTCGGCTATTTGTGGGTTCCGTTTCCATACGTAGCTTGTGTCTTGACCCGTTATAAGGGTGTCCCGGCCATGAGCCTCGGCAGTAGCCCGCATAGTAGCCCGCATGTAAGATTGGTACTTGTCCGGCATGGCTTCGCCGCTTGAGTTTACAACCGTGGCGGCTCCAATCATCGCACCGTTTCTCATGAAAATCTTATCGCAAGCTATGGCAATCAGAGCACCTGCGGAAGCCGCGTTGTTGTCGATAAATGCATAAACAGGTATGTGACTGTTTAGTACCTTGGTACGTATCGAGTCGGCGAACAAAACTTCTCCTCCATAGGTGTTCATGTGTATCAAAATGAGATCCGCCGCTTTTTCCTCAGCTTGGGCAAATCCTTTTTGTACGTATATCCATGTGGTGCCGCCAATTTCTTTTTTCAGATCGATGGTAAAGATATTTTTCTGCGAGGCGGCTCCGAATGCCGTCAGAGTGCATATAGAAAAAATCAATATCAATATTACTTGTCTTTTGCTCATTTTTGTTAAAATTAGGACTTCAAATATACGAATAATTCAAAAATATAGCTTACTTTTGCAACATAAAACGATAAAAATATTTTCGGAAGTAATCTTTTACGTTCCATATTCAGTATAGACAGCTGACAGTCGTTTGCTTAAATAGCTTATTCGGAAAGTATTTTCAAAAAACGTTTTCGAGAGATGTTCCACAATTCGCTCACAGGAACTACTTGGTTTATCAAAAAGGTATTAGTTTATGAAAAAGAACGTTCAGTTTGAAAATGAATTGATGGCTCTGCAGGGGAATATGCGTAATTTCGCTTTCTCGCTGACTTTGAACCATGAAGATGCGGAAGACTTGCTGCAGGATACTACATTAAAGGTTCTCGATAATCGGGATAAGTTCACGGACAATATCAATTTTAAGGGCTGGGTCCTTACGGTGATGAAGAATATCTTCATCAATAACTACCGCCGGATTGTTCGTAACCAGACTATTATCGACAAGACCAGTGACCTTTACCATTTGAATGTGTCGCAGAACTCCGGTTTTGAAAGTCCGGATGGGGCGTACGCAGTAGGTGAGATAAGCAATACGATTAGCTCCTTCCCCGATGAATACCGGATTCCGTTCACGATGCACGTTCAGGGTTATAAATACGAAGAAATAGCCGAAAGCATGAACCTGCCCATAGGAACAGTTAAAAGTCGTATCTTTTTGGCTCGTAAGCGCTTGCAAAGCCAGCTGAAAGACTATCGTTGAACTTCCGTGCTCTGAAATTTACACAAGGCTGTTTCGCGTCGGATTGTGCTCGCGGAACAGTCTTTTTTGTTTTCTATACGCTTCTTTTTGCCGCAAATTCCGCACAAGCGATGAGGGCCTCTTTTGCTTGGCAGTCGGGAAGCGTCTGTAACTCGCCAATGGCCTTCTCTTTATAAATTTGCATATGTTCTTCGGCGTATGCTATTCCTCCGTTTCGATGGACGAAAGCAACGATTTCTTTGATGTGTTCAGGGGATAGCTCTCGCGATCGAATCCATTCCCGGATGTCGTTGACTAAGGCTTCCGTGCTTTTCCCCAGGGCGTGGATAAGCGGTAGGGTGATTTTACCCTCACGGATATCGTTTCTTGTCGGTTTCCCGATTTTGTCGTTCTCCGAGTAGTCGAAAATATCGTCTTTTATTTGGAAACAGATTCCCAAAAATTCTCCGTAACGTTCCAGATGCAGGCGTGTTTCCTTATCGGCTCCTGCCGATATAGCCCCGATTTTCGTACAGGAAGCGAAAAGCATGGCTGTCTTTTTCCGGATAATTGTGAAATATTCCTCTTCGGATACCGCTCCTTTTTGCATATTCGAGAGTTGTTGCAACTCGCCTTCGGACAGTTGTACTCCAATTCTCGAAATAACGCTCAGAATATCGATGTTCTGGGTCTCTGTGGCATGTAAGAGCGACTTTGATAGCAGGTAGTCGCCTGCCAATACAGCTATTTTGTTACTCCATCGGGCATTCACCGAAGCCTTTCCTCTACGCTCCATGGTTTCGTCCACCACATCATCGTGAATCAAGCTGGCGGTGTGTAGCAACTCGACGGAAAGTGCGGCTTGTATGCTGCTTGTGTTGACCTCTCCTAATAGCTTTGCCGTGAGCAAAACCAAAGCCGGCCGGAGCTGTTTTCCTTTTTTGCGCAGTACGTATTCGTTAACCCCCGCCAGCAAGCTATTGTCCGTACGGAAAGCCGCTGCAAAAGCCTCCTCGAAAGCTTGCATTTCCGATGTAATTACTTCTTTTATGGTCTCCGTAAAACTCATGAATAAGACTTCGCGTAAAATGGAATTGCAAAAGTAAGCATTTTTTATTTTTGTTTCGAGAGCTTGTGGTGTTTCCGGATAAATTTTAGTTACTTTTACAGTCTGAAAAAGAAAGACATTTCTTCTTTTCCGGGATGGATTTGGGATCTGTCCGGCTTAAACGAATGATAGTCAAACAAACAAATAGAGATGAAGAAGTTATTTCTGATTGATGCCTATGCGGTTATCTATCGGGCTTATTATGCTTTTATACGGAATCCGCGAGTCAACTCCAAAGGGATGAATACCTCTGCGATTCTGGGTTTTGTCAATACCTTGGAAGATGTCCTTAAGCGTGAAGAACCCACACATATAGCCGTTGCTTTCGATCCGAGTGGAAAGACCTTCCGTCACGAAGCTTACGAGGCTTATAAGGCCCAACGCGAAGCAACGCCGGAGGACATACGCAAGTCGGTGCCTCTTATAAAAGACCTGATTCGGGCCTACAACATCGCTTTACTTGAAGAGCCCGGTTATGAGGCCGATGACGTTATCGGCACGGTGGCCTGTCAGGCCGCAAAGCAAGGTTTCGAAGTTTATATGCTCACTCCCGATAAAGACTATGGTCAGCTGGTCTCCGATCGTATTTTTATGTATCGACCCCGGCATAAAGGAGGCTTTGAAGTAATGGGGACAGAGGCGGTAAAGGCTAAATACGGCTTGGATAGCCATGAACAAATGCTTGATTTGTTGGCTCTTATGGGAGATGCTTCGGATAATATTCCCGGCTGTCCGGGGGTGGGAGAGAAAACGGCCGTGAAGCTTCTGCAGGAATTTGGCAGTATCGATCGGATGTTCGAGCGCAGTGCGGAAATAAAAGGCGCCTTGCGGAATAAAATAGAAGACAACAAAGAGCAAATCATTTTTTCGCGCTTCTTGGCTACGATCAAAACAGATGTCCCTCTGAAGTTTGAAGAGGAGGCTTTGCGGCTAAGGCCCGTAAACGAGAGCGAGCTTCGACGGCTTTTTGACGAACTGGAGTTTCGAAGTCTGGCTGCCAAAGTTTTCGGCAGCTCGTCGACAGTTTTACCTCCTGCCGGAGTGCAAAGCCTGCAAATGTCTTTGTTTGACAATCCCGAACTTTCCGAGCCTCAGGCTTCGCCGAGCTTTCCTGATGAAGACTCCTCTTCCGGGCCGGCCTCCATAGAGAACAGCGAACACAGCTATCAGCTGCTGCGGACTCGAGAGGAGCGCGCTGCTTTGCTTCGAAAATTGCAAGATCAGAAATCGGTCTGTTTTGATACCGAAACCACGGGGCTTGATGTCTTTCGCGACGAGCTCGTGGGGCTCTCTTTTTGCTTTTGTGAGCGGGAAGCTTATTTTGTTTTGTTGCCCGAAAACAGAGATGAGGCTTTGGAGGTGCTTGCAGAATTTCGTGATTTTTTCGGAAACCCCGAAATCGAAAAGATCGGACACAACCTTAAATTCGACTTGTCCGTGCTGACTTCTTATGGTATTGCTCTGCAAGGCCGACTTTTCGACACGATGATAGCCCACTACCTGTTGCAACCGGAAATGAGACACGGTATGGATTATTTGGCCGATATTTATTTAAAGTACAGGACTATAACTTACGAAGACCTGTTGGGCGAGGGTAAGAACCGGATTGCCATTCGTGCGGTCGATGCGACTTTGTTATGTAACTATGCTGCCGAGGATGCCGATATCACCTTCCGCTTAAAAAATATACTGGAGAAGGAATTGCGTGACAATGCGCTTGAAAGGCTTTTTTACGATGTGGAGATGCCTCTTGTTCGAGTTTTGGAAAGGATGGAGCGCAGTGGAGTGCGGATTGATACACAGGCTCTGGAGCAAAGTTCCGAAATTCTTGCTGCGGAGGCTCGGCGTCTTGAGGATGAGATACAGGCTGAGGCCGGTCGGGATTTTAATGTTTCCTCGCCTCGACAAGTCGGAGAGGTGCTGTTTGAAACACTGAAGATAGATGCCAAAGCGAAGAAAACCAAGACCGGGCAATATTCGACCTCCGAGGATATTTTGGAAAAGCTCCGCTCGAAACATCCCGTTGTAGGGAAAATATTGGACTACAGAGGGCTCAAAAAACTGCTCAGTACTTACATCGATGCGCTACCCGCACTTGTGAATCCTCAGACGGGTAGAATACACAGCTCTTACAATCAGACGGTAACTGCCACCGGAAGGCTTAGCTCCAGCAATCCCAACCTGCAGAACATACCCATACGCGATGCGCAAGGCAAGGAAATACGCAAGGCTTTTATCCCCAATCCCGATTCTCTGTTTATGAGCGCCGATTATTCGCAAATCGAATTGCGTATTATGGCCCACCTCAGCCAGGATGCCAATATGATTGCAGCCTTCCTTGATGCCAACGATATACACAGTGCTACTGCAGCAAAAATTTATCGCTTGTCTCCCGAGGAGGTGACAAGCGATATGCGTCGTAAGGCGAAAACGGCAAACTTCGGAATCATTTATGGTATTTCTGCTTTCGGTCTTTCGGAGCGCCTGAACATTCCACGCTCGGAGGCTAAGGAGCTGATAGATGGCTATTTTGAGAGCTATCCTCAAGTGAAAGAATACATGGATGCAAGTATCCGTCGTGCTAAGGAACTCGGGTATGTTGAGACTTTGCTTGGACGTAAACGCTTCCTCCCGGATATTAACTCGCAGAATAATGTTGTGCGTGGTTTCTCCGAGCGGAACGCCATTAACGCTCCTATACAGGGTAGTGCTGCGGATATTATTAAACTTGCCATGATTCGTATTCAGGAGCGTTTTGAGCGGGAAAATCTGGAGGCAAAAATGATTATGCAGGTGCACGACGAGTTGAATTTTAGTGTCCCGGTTTGCGAGCTGGATGCCGTTCGCAAGGCCGTGGTGGAGGAAATGGAAGGAGCTTTCCGGCTTCGCGTTCCTCTGGTAGCCGATTGCGGTTATGGAGCTAATTGGCTCGAAGCTCATTAGAGTGTTTGTGTAGACTCTTTGTAACGAATTAGAGTAGAGGTGAGTAGATCGAAATTTACTCACCTCTTTCTTATTTGACTCTATTAAAGTTAGTTAATTGTGTGTATTAATTACACTTTTCCGGTTCCTATAGTGTAATTTTGTCTCGATTTAATTTTAGAGTGAAACCTAAAAAACAGTCAATAATATGAGTTCCAAAAAAGAGTATTACATCGAGAAGGCGCTGGGAGTCTTCCGGCAGGATGGCTTGCGTCTGTCGCTTGAGGAGGTGGCGGGGAAGATGGGCATCTCGAAAAAAACGCTTTATAATCACTTCGCTTCGAAAGAGGAGTTGTTGAAAGAATGTATCCGCTCGGTTTCTTCCAGCTTGAGGGAGGCACTGGGCGGGCTGGATGATCCGAAGCGCTCGGCAATCGAAAATCTGCGCGAGGGTTTTCTTCGGGTGAATCGTTTTTTTACCGAGCTCAGTCCGGTTTTTTTCTACGATATGATGCGACTCAATCCCAATCAGGCGCTTTTGGAGCACCTCGCCGGCTCCGGCTCGTTTCAGCAGAAGATGGAAGCAAACCTGAGACAAGGCATCGCGCAAGGCCTTTATCGGGCAGAGCTTGATGCGGAGGTGATGGGGCGCTATATGAGCTATTCCGTCTTCGGATTCTACATCAACAGCCTCATCAATCACCATCCTTTCCTGCCTAAATCCTACTTCGCCGACATGGCGGAATACAATCTGCGCGCCCTCGTATCGGAAAAAGGGAAACAACAACTGTAACGCTTAGTTTTTATGAATACAAAAGTTAAAACAATATGCTTGACGGCCTGCCTGTTGCTGGTAACGACGTTCTTGTTTGCACAAGCGCCCTATTCCTTGCGGACTTGTCTCGAATACGCCGTTGAAAACAACCGTAACCAGAAAAAGATGCGCTACGATGTCGAGAAGGCTTCCTACGCTCGCAAAGAAGTGCTGGGGGCGCTGCTACCTCAGATAAATGCTTCGGCCAACTTGAACGACAACCTGAAAAAGGCAAAATTCATCATGCCCAATTTTCTGAACAGCATGTTGCCGCCGCAGGCGCAAGACCCGAAGGCCCCGAAGTACATGACGGTGGAGATGGGTACTACTTACAGTGCCAACGCCGGGTTCTCCCTCAACCAGCAGGTAGTGAATTTCTCCCTTTTCAATGCGCTGGCCATCGCGCAAACGGCCGAAAAACTGGCTGCGCTCGGCGCCGAGTCGAACGAAGAAGAGCTGATTGCACAAAGCGCCGAAGTCTTCTATGCCATTCAATCCACCGAGTATGCCGCCGAACAGATGGAAAAGAGCATCGAACTGGTGGGCCGGATGCTGAAGACTATGGAAGTGAATTACGCAAATGGGCTGGTGAGGAAAACCGACCTCGACCGCCTGAAAGTAAACTTAGTGAATCTCACCACCCAGAAAAGCGCCATCGAAAATGCGGCCAGCGTACAGAAAAACCTGCTGAAGTTGCAAATGGGGCTTGACGTGAACCTTCCCTTCGAAGTGGAAGCGGTCGACTGGTCTTTTTTCGAAGAGAAAGCTTCCTCGGAAACCGTCGTTCCTTTCTCCTTGCAGGGACAAACACCCTACTGCCTCCTTAGGGAGCAGATGCACTTGATCGAATTGCAGAAAAAATCGGCGATTTATGAGAATCTACCAACTCTCTCTCTGATGCTCAACTACCAGTACAACGGAATGAGCGACCAGCTCTTCCGTGGGGAAAGCAACTACTGGTATCCCACCTCCGTGCTGGGATTAAGCCTTAGAGTCCCCATCTTCAGCGGATTCTCACGCCGCTCGAAAATTCATCAGGCGCGCATGGAAGAACTTAAAGCCCGGGAAGACGCCGTGCAACTGGAACAGTCGCTGAATATGGCCTACATGAACGCACAAATGAAGCTGCAAGACGCCCGCCATACCCTGACCCTCCAGCGCGATAATCGAGGCTTGGCCGAGGAGGTGTTCCGAACGGCGGAAAACAACTTTGTCCTCGGACTCTCCTCCCTGTCGGATGTCCTCAATGCCAGCCAATCGCTGGTACAGGCGCAGCTGAGTTATGCCAATGCCCTGAATGAATGTATGAAGTCGCTTATCGAACTAAAAAAGGCGGGAGGGAATATCCGGGAACTGATGAACGTAAAATAAACATTAATAAGATAAATATCGTCATGAAAAAAATCGCTTATATTCTTGCTGTATGCGGGGCCATCGCCCTGATTGTCGGAGTACTCGTTTCGAACAAACGGGCAGCCGCGGAAAGAACCCGGAAGCTGGCCGAATTCTCTTCGACCGTAGCGGTGAGGGCAGAGGTCGTCGCCTCCTGCGAGTATTCCGGCGGATTCACTTCCGTAGGCGTCTTGGAAGCTCTGCGCGACCTGTCTTTTCTATCGGATGTAACGGGTCGGGTCGTTCGGATTTATGTCGACGAAGGTCAATCCATAAAGAAAGGACAGCTTCTTATGCAAATCGATAGCGAGATGCTGAGTGCCGAGGCCGCATCGAACGAAGCCACGTACAACGCACTCAAGAAAGATTACGAACGCTTCAAAAACGCCAACGCACAGGGCGGCGTAACCGACCAGCAATTAGACAACATCCGCACGCAAATGATCGCAGCCGAAAGCCGCTACCTTACCAGCCGGCGCCGACTGGCCGACGCATCGGTAAAAGCTCCCATCGGCGGAAGCATCGAAAAACGCTACGTGGAGGTCGGCAGTTTCGTCAATCCCGGTTCGAAGCTCTTCGACATTGTTGATGTTTCGGAGCTGAAAGCAAGCTGTTTCGTTACCGAAAAGCAACGATTGAATCTGCTTCGAGGACAATCGGTTGTGCTGAAGGCGGGTGCTTTCCCGGGCGAGAGTTTTGAGGGGCGGATCTCCTTCGTCGGAGAGAAAGCCGATCGCTCGTTGAATTTTCCCGTCGAAATTGCGATTAAGGGCGATAAAAAAGGCCTGAAACCGGGCATGTTCGTTACCGCAGTTTTCGAGCCGGAGGAGCAGAAGCAGGGAATACTCGTTCCGCGCAGCGCCGTGGGGGGTAGCGTGCAGGCAGCCCATGTCTTTGTGCTGTCGAAGGGCAAAGCAAAGAAGCGGAAAGTGGTGACGGGCAATATGGTGGATGAACGCATCGAGCTGCTCGAAGGCTTGCAGCCGGGCGACAGCATCGTAGTGGCCGGATTGATTAATCTTACTGACGGAGCCCCTGTGCGTGTTGTGGAATAAGCTTTTGATGCGGAAGAACTAAAGAGTGTGAGTCATGAAAATAACAGAATTATCCATCAAGCGGCCGGTATACGTTACCGTACTCTTTCTGCTGCTGACCGTATTAGGCTACCTGAGTTACAAAAACCTCAATGCAGAGTTGATGCCCAAATTCACCCCTCCGGTGCTGAACATACAGATTGTCTATCCCGGAGCATCGCCCGGAGAAGTGGAAAATTCGCTTACACGGAAGGCCGAAGACGCCCTCTCGAGCATGGAAGGAATTGACCAGATGCAGTCTTTCTCCTTTGAAGGCATGTCGATGCTGATTGTGTCTTTCGTTTACGGAACGGATATAGACAAAGCCACTACCGACGCCCAGAATCTGTTGGCAGCCAAGCGTTCGGAACTCCCGCGCGACATCCTTTCGCCTACGGTCTCGAAAATATCGGTGGACGAGAAACCCATTCTGATTCTCTCGGCCAAGTCGGCCTTGGAGGCAACCGAGTTTTACGACCTGCTGGACAGACACATCGTGCCCGAATTGTCCCGCGTGCGGGGAGCCGCAAAGATTTCGCTTGTGGGTGGACTGCAACGTGAGCTGCAAATTAATCTGAACAGCGATCGGATGAAAACCTTCGGCTTGACGCCGGTGATGGTGCAGGGTGCCATTCGTGCGTCGAACCTCGATTTCCCTACGGGTTACCTGCATACCGACGATTCGCAGACGGCCATCCGCTTGTCCGGAAAGCTGCGGAGCATCGAGGAGCTGCGCCGGACTGTGGTGAGCGTTACTCAAACGGGAGCTCCGGTGCGTCTGAGCGATGTGGCCGATGTGGTCGATGCGGTGAAAGACCCCGTCAAACTCGGGCGGGTGAACGCTCAGGACGCCGTTCTGATAAATCTGCTCAAGCAGTCGGATGCCAACGCCATCCGGGTGAGCGAGGAGGTGGCGCGCAGCATCGAAGAGCTCGAAGAAGCTTATTCGGCCGAAGGCTTGCGCATCGAAACGGTACAGGACACTACCCTCTTCACACATCACTCCATCGACTCGGTGATTACCGATCTGTTCCTCGCCGTACTGCTGGTGGCCGCCGTCATCTTACTCTTTCTCCACAACTTCCGAAACGCCCTTATTGTGATGGGGGTCGTTCCTGTTTCGCTCATCGCCACCTTCATCGGGATGCAGCTCTTCGGCTTTACGCTGAACCTGATGTCGCTGCTGGCTCTTTCCCTCGTAATCGGGGTATTGGTGGACGATGCCATCGTAGTAATCGAAAACGTTTACCGCCACATGGAGATGGGGAAAAACCGCGTGAAAGCCACTTTCGATGCATTGAAGGAAATCGGAACAACCGTGGTTTCGGTAACCGTTGTACTGGCTGTGGTCTTCCTGCCGATCATCTTCACCAACACTCTTGTGTCGGATATCCTGAGGCAGTTTTGTGCCGTCATCGTCATCTCCATTCTTTTCAGTCTGCTTTCCGCCCTCACGCTCGTTCCGCTTCTGACTTCTCGTTTTGCCAACTTACAGGAGCTGACCGGAAAAAATGCATTTGAAAAACTGCTGCAAGGCTTCGAGCGAGGCATCGAAAGCTTCGGCAAGTGGGTCTCGGAAATCTCGGAGTGGGGGCTGGGACATAAACGCTGGGTCGGGTTGGCGGTGCTGATCGTTGCCGGAGCGGTACTGGCGCTTTTCCCGCTGGGCTTCGTCAACTTCGAATTCCAGCCTTACATCGACCGGGGCGAGTTCATCGTGCAACTCGAGATGCCTAAAGACATCTCCATGGAGGCTTCGAATGCACTGGTGCAGCGCGCCGAAAACTGGTTCCTGAGCCTCCCCGAAACGGACAAAGTGGTTACGATGCTGGGGGTTACGAGTGATAATACCCAAAGTTCGAAAGGGACGCCTTATCTGGCGGAACTGAATGTGAAGCTGAAAAAACAGAAAGAGGGCACGGAAAGTTACATCACACGCATCCGAAAGCCGCTGAGCGATTTGCTGGTGGATGCAAAGGTGAATATTTTCAGCGTAAGCCTTACGGGAACGGCCTCGAAAGCTGCCATCGAATACATCATCACCGGAAACAATACCGACTCGGTGATGCTTTTTGCCGAAGAGGCGCTGGAGGTTTTGAGTTCCATCCCCGGCGTGATGCAGCAGGAGCTCTCGGTAGAGCATGCTACGCCCGAGATTGCGGTTTCCGTGGATCGGGACCGGATGTCGGAACTGGGCTTGACCTTGGATAATGTGGGAATGATGATGCAGATGCACTTTCAGGGTAACAACCAGCTCAAATATACCGAAGGGAATTACGAATACGACATCAACATACGCGCCGACCGAGCCTATCGTGGATTGGCCGAAGATGTGTCGGGACTGACCTTCATCAACAACCGCGGCGAGCGGGTAAGTCTTGCACAGTTTGCAGAAGTAACACCCGGGGCCGGGCCGAATCGCCTGGAACGTTTCGACCGAAACTCTGCCGTGACCCTTCGTTCGCAGGTATTCGGCGTAGCCGCCGGAGCCGTCTCGAAGCAGTTTCTTGATAAAGTCAATCGACTGTACAGGCCGAAAGGCATCCGCATCGAAGCTACGGGCGACATGAAAAAGATGAGCGACTCGATGAGCGTGCTTGGCACCGCGCTCCTGCTTTCACTTTTACTCATCTACCTCTCGATGACCGTGCTCTACAACAATTGGATCGATCCGCTGGTGGTGATGTTTTCCATTCCGCTTTCGGTCGTGGGGGCTGTTTTGGCATTGGCTTTGACGGATACGGCGATGAGCATCTACGCCATGTTGGGTTTGGTGATGCTGGTGGGGCTGGTGGCTAAGAATGCCATCCTGTTGGTGGATTTCGCCAACGAAGCGCGGCGCAGCGGCCGGAGTATGGACGAAGCCCTCGTGCAGGCGGTGCGCATCCGTACCCGCCCCATTCTGATGACCGCCTTTTCAACCGTCATCGGGATGCTTCCCGTAGCGCTTTCGAAAGGCTCCGGTGCGGAGTTGCGCAACGGTATGGCCTGGGTAATTATCGGAGGGATGCTTGTATCCACCTTTCTTACGCTTGTAGTAGTTCCTGTGATATATAAAGTATTGCACGGGTTGGGGCACAATAAGAAGCCGGAGACCCAAGATATTGAAAGCTTGATGTACGAAATTTGATTGAAGGGAATACTTCGCATAGGACAGCCAGAAAGGGAAATAAAAAACCGGAGGTTTTAACTGCCTCCGGTTTTTTTATTGATGGTCTGTATCCGGTTGTTTAGTGACTTTCCGCTTCGAACATCTTGTTAAATTCGTCGATGGATACCGTTTTATTCGTAAGCTTCACGGTAGTTTTTATCACTTCCAGTACTTTCTCTTCGGCTACTTTCTCGAAGAGGCTTTTTACGGTTTCTTCACGCTTCAACATGTCGTCGGCGTAGTTGGATATAACGTTGTCGTCCATCCCGATGATCCCGTATTGAGCGAACTGGGCTTTAGCCAGTTTTTTTGCCTGTTCTTTTACGTCGTCGAACTCTACCTTGACTTCGTTGGCTTTGGCCAATTTATCTTTTATCAGGTGCCACTTGAGGTCGGCAAGCATTTGAGGATAGTTTTCCTCCACTTGTTCGGAGGTCATGTTTTTGTTGCTTGCTAAGACCCAGCGTTTCAAGAAGTCGTCGGGGAAACTGAGATTCTCGTATTTTTTGAGGAAGAAAGCGCGTGCATCGATGCCGAATTTGTAGTTGCTGTCGGCTGTGAGGTTTTCGACGATGTTCTCGCGGATTTTCTCCCGAAATTCTTCCTCACTTTTCACTACGCCTTCGCCGTATACTTTATCAAAGAGTTCTTGATTAACTTCGGCTTCAACGTATCGGGTGATGCTCTGGATGCTGTATTGGAAGTCGGACTGAATTTCCTGCGCCGCATCTTTTGACAAATTCAGGAGTGAAGCCACTTCAGCTTTATCTCCAAAGGCTTTTTGTGGATTGAATACGACAATATCCCCTTTTTTTACTTTATCGAAAAGTTTTTTCTGCTCTTCGTCTTTGATGTAAGCCGGAGTCAGTACGGCATTCTCAACCTTCACACCGGCCTCGTTGATCTTTCCATCTTTCAGCTCGAGAAGTTGACCCTTCAGCATATCCTTCTCTTGAGCTTCTTCTTCCTGTGTGTATTTTCCGTAGCGTCCGGTGTAGGCCTTCATCTGGTTTTCAACCATGACGTCGGAAGCCTCTATGTTGTAATAGTTGATTGTATCTTTCTTGTTCATTTCTACCTCGAACTCGGGGGCAAGTGCGATGTCGAAGATAAATTCAAAATCTTCCTGCGTTCCGAAGTCAATTTCGCCTTGTTCGCTTTCGTTCGGGAGGGCTTCGCCGAGGAGTTGGAGTTTGTTTTCTTGAACGTAGTTGCTCAAAGCGTCGCCTATGAGTTGGTTGATCTCTTCGGCGAGCACGGCCTTACCATACATCCGCTGTATCAGGCCAAGAGGTACGTGTCCGGGACGGAAGCCGGGGATGTTGGCTTTTTGGCGGTAGTTGCGCAGGGCTTTGTTTACTTTTTCGGCATAGTCGGCTTTTTCGATGTGCAAGCGTAGCTGTGCCGTGTTGTTGTCGAGGTCTTTTCTGACGATATTCATATCAAAATATATTAATTATATAGTTTTCTTTTGTTTAGTGTGCCGGAAAACGGCCTGCAAAGATACAAAAAATATGGGGAATATCCTTCGGTGTAGTTTCAGCCGGCAGGGTGTAGTTTTAAGCAGTGAATACAACTTTTTTAGGACGAAGGCCAAGATAGAGATTTATCCCTTCGAAGCAAAGGATAGAGAAGTGTTTTCTCTTCCCTTGTCCGAAAAATCAATCCTTCCCCATTCCACTAATGGTTGCTTAGTTGAACTTACGCGGGAGCTCTTCATAGTATCCATCGAATTGCAATTGGAAAAAGAATCTCTTTATCAATGAAGCTCTCCTCGTTCCTACCTCAGCAACAATCCGGCGCTCAATAAGCTAATTTTCAAATAAATATACTTTATCGTCTGAAGATCTTATCAAAACAAGGTCATGCGCTCCAAGGAATACTTATTACTTAAAGGGGATGTGCTTGTGAAAGCCCCACAATTGGAAAAGAACATTTAAAAATCTGGTTCAGAGGCTATTTATCGGAAGAAAGAAAATCGAAACAAACAAACGGCAGGTATAAAATCTATTTTCATGATAAAAAGTTCCGCAAAATTTGTAATCTCACATGGAACAAGATATCCAAAAGAAACATTATCTTAGCGGCCGATGAGGTATTGATTCCCATAAAGAATACAACGAGACGCTATTAAGCTTAGCAGGCCCAATCCTTATCAAAATTATAACGAGTCTTGATGAAAGCTGAGAAATGTACATCTACTAAGACATAGCGGCACATCCGAAATCGGTGACAGTAACGGGAGCCTATTCGATGTTGTTTAATGAGATGATGCATCAAGACCCGCCGGAGGAGCCAAAGAGAAAGTTTATAGAGAATTTAGCTCCTGATTATAATTTGGATGGTAAATCATCTTGGTGGGAATGGGCGATAGACGGTTTACTGTATGCAGGCGATATATTGTTAGGCGGCCCCACAGGTGAGTCGATAGCTGCAAAAGGTTTAATTGTTGGTATTACAACGGGAGCAAAGAATGCTGCCGCTAAGACAAGTACATCAGTAATTAAAGGGTTTAAGCAGCATGCTGTTAATCAGGCGATTAAAAGAGGATTCAAAACCACAGATATTTTAAAGATTGTTAGAGAAGGGACGCCAGTTCAAGCAATGGGCAGGCATGGAGCGCAGACCAGATATACGTTAAGAGGAAATACTGTTGTTGTTAATGCAAAAGGTGAAGTTGTTACCGTATTTAGCAACGTACCAGGTACGGCAAAAGGTTTAGATAAAGGACATTTCATATCCTTTGAGTAATTACATTATGAAACAGATAATTGAAGATATAAATCGTGTTTTGGCTAATTGGAATCCTATTGGAGTGCCTGAAGATATTGCCATAGATGAATATAAAGGATATGTTCCTTCGATACTCAAATCTATTGAAAGCCGAGAACAGTTAGAGAAATGCTTAGAAGATATTCTGATAAACAAAATAGGAACAGGTTATGACCCTACAAACAAAGAGCATTTGGAAGATTTACAGCAAATTTGTGAAGAAATAATCCAAGTATATCACACAACAAAGCCCGATTAAATCGGGCTTTGATTATTTAGTCGAGCCTTAAAAAGCCCTCAATCTCATGATATACAGAAAAGTAATTGATATTTTTTTGTATTTATCTGCAAGATTTTGTACATTTATATAACAAAACTTACAGAAGACGATGTTAGCAAAACCACAAGAAAAATAACAAAGCTCGCTTTTCTTTTCATTAGAAAGTACCTTGGATAGTCAACATCCGCTGTTCATTTTATCCCACAAGATTGATTGGGATATGTTTGAGAAAGAATTCTCACCGCTTTATTGCCCTGATAATGGACGTCCGGCTAAACCGATCCACCTGAAGGTGGGCTTGTTGATGCTCAAACACATCCGCAATCTTTCGGACGAAAGTGTTGTGGAGCATGCGAGGGAACGTTATTATTTTGAAAGCTGGAGAGATGTGTGGAAATATGGCGAAACAACTAATCCGACTAAAAGGTATTCACAGCCACAATTGGATAATATGATTCTTGGAGGAGTTTCGATCGAGCCGATTTTTTATGGCAATGTAATTGAAATAAAAATTCAGGAAAAAATTATGATATATGGGTATGCGGTACAGCATGGGCATTTGCCACCAGGAAATAAAATTTTTAGATAATTTGCAAAAATATGAAAGTAGCGTTAACACGATGCATAGATAGGAAGATCCCGGACAAATCAATGTTTACCATCAATGATTTGTCAAATGAACTTAAAGCGTTTTTCTTAGAAAGGAGCTATGGAGGAGAGTTAGAGGAATTGTATATTGGTATAATCTGCGTAAGCGAAGTATTTAAACAATTTTTCAAACCAAGAAAGACCAAATATACAAAGTCAAAAAAAGACTTGAATGCGAAATTGAGTATGATTTTGAGCAGTTTGTACAGCTTGAAGATTCTGCCGTTAAACAATTTATAATAGATGGAATTGTAAAAATTCTTCCAAACTTGGCGGAAAAAGTGAAAAATTTTGATATAATTGCATTCGAAAAAGATTTAAAAAATTTTAGATGATGAGTGAAGCATTATTTTGGAGTCTAATTGAACAGTCGAAAGAGGAGAGAAGCGATTTTTCTCATCAGCTACAACTCATGACAAACAGGTTGGCCACTTTCGACGAAGTTGAGATCATCGAGTTTGAGCGCAAACTCCGAGAAGTGCTTGCAGAATCAGCTCATTACAATTTAATAGCTGCTGCTAAAATCGTGAGTGGTTATGTCAGTGATGATAGCTTCTTGTATTTCAGGTGCCGATTGATAGCCGAAGGGAAAGAGTTCTTTTTTGCGGCCATAGAGAATCCGGATGTAATAGCCACAAAAGATATTCCGGACTTGGAATATGAGGGTGAAGACTTATTATATGTTGCGGACAATGCCTTTCTCTTAAAATTTGGAGAAGACACTGAAAAAGACTTGCCAAGAGATATTGCCGTCGGTTATTTGGATTATCACACTGAAGAAGATATCAAAGGTGAAGATTGGGAAGAAGAAGATTTGCCTGTTAAATACCCCGAATTATGGCAAAAATATAGTAATGTGCCAAATTAGCAGCGATTCCAATAACCTTTATGTTATCAAATATTTAAGCATGAAGTCGGCAAAAAATCCACTACCTTAGCGGTGGCGCAATACTGATACAAAGCGCTTCAGCGGAAACGCTTTATTACGCCTATTCGGATTACCTGGGGAGCTTAGTCGCTTTAGCGGACGAAGCCGGTAATGTCGTAGAACGCTACGCCTACGATCCTTGGGGCCGGCGCAGCCAACGGGTGCGATAAACGAGAGCAGAGCCAAGCTTGCTCGTGCTATTTATAAGGAATTATATCATGCTACAAAAATAAAAAATGGAATACCTGTAGCAAGACAGCCGGGGGATATTTATACGCTGGCTCCGGAAGAGCGCTTAGGATTCATATATCAGTATAAAAATCAAGGGCTCTTCCCTAGAGAATTGAATAAGCATATTATGGGGCATATTCGCGCTTTTGAAAATCGTATTTTAGATTTTCCGGAATCACAAAAATATTTACATAAGTGGTGGCATTTCATTTATAAAATTCCAAGAAGATGGTAAAAAACAATATTATTATAAGATTACTTTCGATGGTCTGTATCGGAATAATCTCGGCCTGTCCTACTCAAGCACAAATGATAGACTCGATAAGATGTGAAGAAGCTATCAGAGCTATAGAAGCAGATTCGGGTAAGATGCTGATATGGAATCTATGGGATAAATCTCCCGGTTTGGACATCGATTGTTCGAATATTTTGGATTCTCTCTGTCATATATTGGATTCACAAAACTTGCATAGATTTTATGTGTTTTATATCGTCGATGCCGATGGTAAGCCCTTGTGCCATAAGTTATATATTGACACCGATAATGATTCCTTGAAAAACTCCATTGAGGTATTATTGAGGCAGGTTAGATTTGTACCCGGCTACATAGAGAACAAAGCTCGCACTTTCAGTTTTTTTCTTATCATTGATCGACAGAGGTGCAAGTGCTTCTATTTCCCTGAGAAAGAGAAGCAAAAGAAACAAAAGAAGAAAAAGAGGTTTCATTTTTTTCGCTCATAAGAATGATCTATTAATATACTGCTATATTAATAGAGATAGAGAGACTAATTATTCTTCGCTTGGGAAATAAAGGAGTTTACATTATGCAAGCCAATTATCCGGCAAGATTTGGAGCGTGGGGGCACGCAGCGTTGTATAAATATGACGGGTGCTATCGATAATAGTTATGCAGGTTCTTATGCATATCGTTATAATCTATGGAATTTTTAATTCTTTGTAATATGAAAAGGTTATACTGTGTATTTTGGTGTTGTCTATTTTATCTTTAGTAAATTGTTTAGGGCAACATACACGGCAACAGAGATAAAAAAGATCACTGTACAAAGGGAATACGTTAATGTCTTACGGTCCTAATGAAACAAAAGTTCCTAATAGTAAACTTGGTTTCGCTACTTATTTTAGAAAAAGTACGTCAGATTACACAGTATATCCAACCTTACCCGTAGAAGTTGTCAATAGGCATATTTTTACACTAACGAGAGGATTAGGGAAATATTGCCATTTCAAGGAATGACAACCAACTGTGTAAATATGGCTTCTTTATCTCTTTGGTTAAATGGAATACCGAATATCGGTTTGCAGTCTTATCCCTTATATGCCACAACTTGGGCGTATTCAGTAGGAATAAGAAAAGCAGACGGTCAATTATCTCTCAAACACCGATTACTGACGGCGATATATATATATTTATGAGTTTGCGATAAAAAGACCTGGGCGGGCAAATCTTGGTTTTATAATTGTGGATAGTAATTCGTATCAAGATATATCTTTTGATGTATATTTCTCAAAAGGTAAGATAAATAAAGTAAATAGAACGATTAGTTCTGTTTATTCAGATGACAACATTGCCGATAGGTTAGGCAACTTTTATTATAGCAGTGATGATTTTGTAAAAAAATGCAGGTTAATACCTGACAATATTTATAAAATGATTTCCCCTTCTTTTTTGGAAATGACCAATAAAGAACGGCTGAAAATATTAAATGAACTTTGGAGGAGTCGGGGTTGTACTTATGCTTTGCCTCGCTTGTGTATCCCTTTGATTTCCCTCTCTGTGCTTTATCTTGACCCGTATATGGAAGTGTTGGAATTCTTCTCCGGAGGTTTTCGTCGGGATTTTGTCAACCGAGATAGCTGTCCAAGAGTTGCCGGGCAGCTACGAAAGAAGATATCTCGTTGTTGAGGACACGTTGTTCGTAATCGGGCAACATCCGACTGATTTTGGGGTTGGTATAGAAGCTTGTTTTGAGGCTTTCGTTAATACTCTCGTACATCCAATATTTAGCTTGGTCGTTGCGTTTCCGGTATAGGTAGCCGGTTTTCTCTACAAATTGCATGTAGCGTGTAACCATTTCCCAGACCTCGGCTATCCCATTTTTTTCGACGGCCGAGCAGGTATGTACTTCGGGTAGCCATCCGGCTTCGTGCGGAGGGAAGAGGCGCAGGGCATTTCCAAAGAGGGTTCGTGCTACATGGGCCTTCTCCACATTGTTGCCGTCGCACTTATTGATAGCAATACCATCGGCCATTTCCATGATTCCGCGCTTGATGCCTTGCAATTCGTCTCCTGTCCCGGCGAGCTGTATAAGCAGAAAGAAATCGACCATGGAATGAACGGCAGTTTCGGACTGTCCTACGCCTACGGTTTCGACAAATACCGTATCGAATCCGGCAGCTTCGCAGAGAATGATGCTCTCCCGTGTCTTGCGGGCTACTCCACCGAGTGAGCCGGCAGATGGAGAAGGACGAATGAAGGCTCCTTCGGCAGTGGATAACTCTTCCATACGGGTTTTGTCGCCGAGAATGCTGCCTTTGGAACGCTCGCTGCTGGGGTCGATAGCGAGTACGGCCAGTTTCTGTCCTTTACGGACGAGGTGCATGCCCAATGCTTCGATGAAAGTACTTTTGCCAGCTCCGGGTACACCTGTTATTCCCAGTCGGGTACTGCGTCCGGCATGAGGGAGGCATTTCTCAATTACTCGCTGAGCGGTTTCGTTATGCTCCGGCAGGGAGCTCTCTATCAGCGTAACGGCTTGTCCCAGCATGGATATATCACTTGCAAGAATGCCGTTTACATAGTCGCCGACACTGTAGGTTTTGCGACGGCGGCGGGGCCGTTCGTAAGGATTGATAATCGGTACGTTTTCTACGCCTTGATTCACACTGAGGCCTTTGTAGGCCGGATCGTTCTCGGGATGATGGTGTCGGTAGTGCATGTATGCTTTCTCTATTCTTGCTTTTAGGTAGTGTTTCTATGGGCAGCTTTTTATTTCACGTGCCACAGTATGATGATTTGTGTAAGACTGTTTTGAGGGTCGTTGCTTTGTAAGGTAATTGTCCGTCTGTAGCGTCCTCTTTTTAATCCGGCTGTGTCGAGCGTTATTTTCAGATGGCTGCGTTTCCCTCCTTTAATGACGGCTTTCTTGCTCTCTATGTTGATTTCTTTGTTGTTGTTGCTGATGTCCCGTATTTCCAAAGGGTTTTTGCCCCTGTTTCGCAGTTTTACACGCATGCTTCGTTGCTTATCCGTTTTCAGGCTCCCGAAGTGCACAACCCGGTTGCTTAGCTCGAGGATGGGAGCGTTTGTCCGTTCGAAAGATGAGAGATAAGAGAAGTCTTCAAGAATGTTGGCGTTGACGACTATACTGCTCTCGCTGGCCGAGAGGCGTTCTTTATCCGTTCTCAGGTAAATTACATCGGAAACCCGCCCCCATTGCTTGCACAGCAAGGAGTTGTAGGTGAAGGTAAGCGTTGCTTTCTGGTTCACGTCTAAGCTTTGGCTGCTTGCCGTCACGGTGATGTATTTGGGGACATTGGCGAAAGAGAGCTTTACCGGCTGTTCACCCCGGTTGACTATAAAGATATCCTCTTGTTTTATTTCACCTTTGTGGATGTTGTTTATCCCCACTCTGCGGGAACTTAGCTTGAGCGCAGCCATGGAGTAAGGATAGTCTTCCACTCTGCTTTTGGGGGTGATATCTCCCGTCAGGATGAGCTGTTCTTCCTGCTCCAGCGAGTTGCTTATTACAGCTATTGTGGTCGAAAAAGGCCCTTTGCGCCCCAGCGGATTGTAGACGACCTGTATTCTTCCCTTTTGTCCCGGCCAGACGGGCGTTGCAGTCCACAGCGGAGTGGTGCATCCGCAAGAGGCCTCTATCCTTTCGATTAAGAGAGGAGAGTTGCCTGCGTTTTTGAATACAAACTCATGCCTGATCTTTCCGTCTGTCTCCGGAACTTTCCCGAAATCATGCTTTCTGCTGTCAAACTGAATGACCGCCTCTGCGAAAGCAACAGTTGAAGAAAGACCGAATGCAAGAAGTATCAGAGCTTCTCTCATATCGGAATGGAGTTAGTATGTGTAAGGCACGGCCTCAGATCTGTTTCTGGATTTAGGACCTTTACTTTGCTTTGTATTTACAACCTTCCCTTTTATCTGAAGCATCTGAGCATCCTCTTCGCTTGCATTGGAGCGTACGGTAATTGTTTTTATAAATGAGCCCGGGCGGCCTTGCGGGTTGTATGCAACCGATATGACACCTTTCTTGCCGGGTTCGATAGGAGTTCTTGTCCACGAAGGGGTGGTACATCCACAAGAAGCGCGAACCGAGTTGATGACCAAGGTTGCATCGCCCGTATTGGTGAATTCGAAATCGTGTTTGGCCAAACCTCCCATTTCTTCTATCTCTTTGAAGTCGTGAACGCTTTCTTTGAACGTGATGGCAGGTCCTTTCGCCATTAATACTGCAGTTAGGCTAACTAAGGCAATAAATACACTAAGTTTTTTCATACAAGTAGTTGGATTAATTTCTTGTGAGTATATCTGATTCCGTGCTGACTGCCTCGCATCGAGGGTGATGGGGGAGTAGTCATTGCCTGCAAAAATACAAAATTAAAGGACTATGCCTAAAAAAAGCCGGGTTAATTTTGTTAAATTTGCATCCTTATTTGTAATTTTGTACTGTCAGTCTTTGCGTTTATATGCTCAGAATGGAGACGATACATACCGCGTTAAAAAAAATACATGATCTCAGCGAGGCTTACTTCGACTATTCGTGTCGTTGTTACCGTCATTTGCACGCTCATCCGGAGTTGTCGTTTTGCGAGTTTGAAACATCGGCCTTTGTTTGCAGCGAATTGGATAAAATGGGAATCGAATACCGTAGCGGGTTCGGAACTACCGGTGTGCTGGGACTCATATCGGGGAAAAAATCTCCTTTGGACAAGACCGTGGCCCTACGTGCCGACATGGATGCCCTTCCTCTATCCGAAGGAACGAACTTGCCTTGGAAGTCGCTTCGCGACGGTGTAATGCATGCTTGTGGGCACGATGCTCATACGGCCTCGCTGCTTGGGGCGGCACGCATTCTGAAGGACATGGAGGATTCTTTTTCAGGCAGGGTGCTGCTCGTCTTTCAACCCGGCGAGGAGAAATCGCCCGGAGGCGCCCGCTTGATGTTGGAGGATGGGGTGTTTGAGGACTGGAAGCCCGATATGATCATCGGGCAGCATGTGTCGCCGGATTATCCGACCGGCACGCTGGCTTTCAGAGAAGGGCGCGTAATGGCTTCGGCTGACGAGATCCACATCAAAATCAGAGGAAAGGGAGGGCATGGCGCTTTGCCTCACCTGCTTAACGATACCGTGCTGGCCGCTTCACAAAGCATTGTTGCCCTGCAACAGTTGAGGAGCCGCCTTTGTCATCCGTTGACCCCCATGGTTTTGAGCTTTGGAAGCTTAATAGCCGAAGGGGCCACCAATGTAATTCCTTCGGAAGTCCGCCTTTCGGGCAGTTTGCGGACGATGGATGAGCTCTGGCGTGAGCAGGCTAAAGAGCATATTCGCCGTATTGTTACTGCGACCTGTGACGCCTGTGGTTGTTGCGCTGAAATTGATATTCCGGAAGGTTATCCTTGTGTCGATAATCATCCTCAAGTAACCCAAGCTGCCCGTCGTTTTGCCGAAGAATATCTGGGGAAAGAATCTGTACGGGATATGGAGGTGCGTATGACTTCGGAGGATTTCGGTTTTTTTACGCAGTGCTATCCGGCTACTTTTTACCGCCTCGGAATACGTGGAAAGGAGAATGCGCAAGCAGGCGGTTTGCACACAACGAGTTTTCGGATAGACGAAGAAGCTCTTAAAACGGGCTCCGGGGCCTTGGCCTATTTGGCCTGGCGCTTTCTGGAGGGAGTTTCCTAAGCTAAAAACTTCGAAAATAAATTTTATCCCGTATCTTTGCATTTTTCGCTAACGGTACATGAGAATTGATTTTAAACAGATCCTGAACAGAACGCGAGGCTTGTTGCTGAAGCCCAATGCTACCTGGGAGCTCATTGCTTCCGAGAAGATGGAGGTGAAAGACCTTCGTGCAAGCTATGTACTCCCATGGATTGTGCTTTGTGTGGCGCTAAGCTTCCTGGCCGCTTTGCTGCACAGCCCGGAGCGAAAATTTGAGATGGCCTTGCTGAAAGCTTCGGTAAATGCTATTTCTTTGCTGGGGGGGTATTTTTTAGCTTGCCGGCTTTGTTGGGAGTTTTTACGGAAGAAAACAGGTCTCACATTTTCACAAGCCGCTTGTGAGAGCGTAGTTGCTTATTCGTTTACCACTGTTTTTGTGCTGAAAATGCTTGTGAGCCTGATTCCCAGTCTTTTCTTTCTTCAGATTCTGGTTATACACGCCGCTTACCTGCTTTGGGGCGGCTTGGGTGCTGTGATGAAAATGTCGGAGAAAGAAAGAGAACAGTTCCTGCTGGTTTTTTCTCTCTCGGTTATCGTGTCGCCCCTGCTCATTGCAGGGCTTCTTAATCTTATGTTGCCTAATGCGTAGAACTTCGAATATATTGATAAAGAACAAGCGGGCCGGTTTCGAATATGAGATTCTGGAGCGTTACACGGCCGGCTTACAGCTTTTCGGCACCGAAATTAAATCCATCCGGGACGGGAAAGCCGGCTTGACCGATTCATACTGTAGTTTCCTTAACGAGGAACTCTGGGTGAAGAACATGCACATCGCCACATATTTCTTTGGCACCTACAACAATCACGATGTCCGCCGGGACCGGAAACTCTTGCTTACTGCACGCGAACTGAATAAGTTGCGACGAGCCTCGAAGGAAAGTGGTTTAACCATCGTTCCCACCAAACTTTTCATTAATGAGAAAGGATTGGCGAAGCTTGAAATAGCTCTTGCACGCGGAAAGAAAAGCTACGACAAGCGTCAAAGCCTGAAAGAGAAAGAAGACAAACGGAGCATGGATCGAGCCATGAAAAGATAAGCTTTACAGGAAAAATAACATCAAAAAATACAGTTATGAAAAAGACCCTTTTGAAACACTTGCTTTTGCTTGCTTCTGTTTCCCTTGTGTGGCAACTTTCTGTAGCCCAGAACCTCTCTTCGCCCAATGGAGATTTTATGATGAGCTTCTCCCTGCGTGCCGGAGCGCCAGTCTATGAGTTGAGTTACAAAGGAAAAACAATTATAAAACCCAGCCGCTTGGGATTTGAGTTGTCAGGCGAAAAGGGGAAGTCCTTTGGAAAAGATGCTGCTCAGGCCTCTCAAAGATCCTTGTACGATGGTTTTGTCCTTAAAGGAGTTCAACGCGCTTCTTTCGATGAGACCTGGAAACCGGTTTGGGGTGAAGAGAGTGCGATACGCAATCATTACAATGAACTTCTTGTTATGCTTCGTCAGGAGGCTTCGGGGCGTGAGATTTCCCTCCGTTTCCGTGCTTTCGATGATGGCCTCGCATTCCGCTATGAATTTCCCCGGCAAGAGGCTCTTACTTACTTTGTTGTGAAAGAAGAGTTAACTCAATTTGCTCTTACCGGCGACCATACGGCCTATTGGATTCCCGGCGATTACGATACGCAGGAGTATGATTATACCCAATCCAAGCTTTCCGAAATCCGTGCTATTAATCAGAAAGGCCGCCCTGCCAACCTTTCGCAAACCGGTTTTTCGGATACAGCTGTTCAAAGCGCCTTGCAGCTCAAGACATCTGAGGGTATTTACATCAATCTGCACGAGGCGGCCTTGCTCAACTATGGAGCTATGCACCTCGATCTGGATGATACGAACTTTATTTTTCGTACTTGGATTACGCCCGATGCGAACGGCAGTAAAGGACATTTACAAGCGCCTTGCAGCAGTCCCTGGCGTAGCATCATTGCGAGTGATGATGCCCGGCGGATTTTAGCTTCACGGATGACCCTCAATCTGAACGAACCCTGTAAGATAGAAGATACATCCTGGATTAAACCGATGAAATACACAGGAGTATGGTGGGAAATGATTACCGGTAAGAGGGACTGGTCTTATACGCACGAAGTGCCTGCTGTTGAAATCGGTGTTACCGATTATAGCAAGCTCAAGCCTCACGGCAGGCATGCCGCCAACACGGCTAATGTGAAAAAATACATTGATTTTGCTGCCGAGCATGGTTTTGATGGTGTATTGGTAGAGGGTTGGAACATTGGTTGGGAAGACTGGTTCGGCAATTCCAAGGATTTTGTTTTCGACTTCCAGACTCCTTACCCCGATTTTGATATCGACGAGATACATCGTTATGCCAAAAGTAAAGGAGTGAAGATGATTATGCATCACGAAACATCGTCGTCCGTGCGTAACTACGAACGCCATATGGATGCAGCTTACCGTTTAATGAAGCGGTACGAGTATCCGGCCGTGAAAAGCGGATATGTCGGGGATATTCTTCCGCGTGGCGAAAATCATTACAGCCAGTGGATAAATAACCATTATCAGTATGCACTGGAGAAAGCTGCCGAGTATCAAATAATGGTGAATGCTCACGAGGCAGTCCGTCCGACCGGGATCTGCCGCACCTGGCCCAACCTGATAGGGAACGAATCGGCACGCGGAAGCGAATATCAGGCTTTCGGAGGAAGTAAACCGGGGCATGTCTGTATCCTGCCATTCTCGCGCCTTATCGGAGGCCCGATGGACTATACGCCGGGTATTTTTGAGATGGATATCTCTAAGTTGAACCCCAATAACCAATCTCACTGCAACGCAACCATAGCCAATCAGTTGGCTCTTTATGTTACGATGAGTAGCCCTTTGCAGATGGCTGCCGATTTGCCCGAGCATTACATGCGCTTTCCGGATGCTTTTCAGTTTATCAAAGACGTAGCGCTCGACTGGGATAAAAGTATTTATCTTGAGGCCGAACCTATGGAATATATCACAGTGGCGCGTAAAGCGAAAAACTCGGAGAATTGGTTTGTTGGCAGTACGGCGGGGGAGAAATCGCACTTGTCGCTCATCAGCTTCGATTTTCTGGAAGCCGGAAAGGAATACCTTGCAACAATATATGCTGATGCTCCCGATGCAGATTATAAAAAGAACCCTCAAGCTTACAGTATCCGCCGGGTGCTGCTGACGAAGAAGTCGAAGCTGAAACAGCATTCTGTAGCAGGAGGTGGCTATGCCATCAGCATAGTCCCCGTTAGCGATAAGGCTCAAAAGAAAGGTCTGAAACGCCTCTGATTTAAGCCAAATCGATCAGCCCTTCGGGTAAATCGACATAGAGGATGCCCTGTTCATGATCCACGGAGCGGATGTAGTCCGCTCCGGCCGGAATCAGAAACTCGTCTTTGCCACAGCTTACAACGAAGAGGCTGTTTGGAGTTGTTTCATCCACGTCGTTTATCTGTCCTACCCGGCCGGCCTGTCCGTCTTGGACTTCAAACCCGATGAAATAGCTTAAATCTATTTCCTGCGAATCGACTTTATCCAGATGATATTTCGGAATGTAGAGTTTCTTTCCCGACAGTTGTCGGGCTTCTGTTTCGGAGTTAATACCTTCCAGCATCAAAAGTCCGCTTTTCTGACCCTTGGGACGAAATGAACTTATGTAGAAAGGCACCAGAATACCTTCGATATCGAGTACAACGAAATCAATATTTTCCTCCGAAAATATTTCGGAAGAAAAGGAGCAGGCCATTTCGCCCGCTACACCGTGAGTTTTTTGTATTTGTCCTATTGGAAAAACTTCTTCGAAAGATATCATACGGACTCTATTTCTTGCTTAACCATTCGTTCATTGATTTCGCAGCTCGACGTCCGTCTCCCATGGCCAGAATGACGGTAGCTCCGCCGCGCACAATGTCTCCACCCGCAAAAATCATGGGTATGGAGGACTGCATGCTCGATTCGTCCACAACAATGGTTCCCCATTTGCTGACATCGAGACCGGATACGGATTGGGGAATCAGAGGGTTGGGCGAGACGCCAACGCTCACAATTACTTCGTCCACTTCGATGCATTCCGTTTTTCCCGGAATTTCGCGAGGCGCACGTCTGCCGGAAGCGTCTGCCTCACCGAGCTCCATGACTTGGAGCTGCATGTGGGTAACCCGGCCTTTCTCGTCGCCTTGATAGGCTATCGGATTGCGCAAGGTGAGAAAATCGATGCCTTCTGCTTTTGCGTGATGTATTTCTTCCCGTCGAGCCGGCATTTCTTCTTCCGAACGGCGGTAAACAATCATGGCTCTTTCGGCTCCGAGCCGACGCGCGGTACGCACCGAGTCCATGGCTGTATTTCCGCCTCCGATGACGGCTACTTTCTTACCGGTATATACGGGAGTATCCGATGTAGCGGATGCCGCATTCATCAGATTCACCCGTGTAAGGTATTCGTTGGAAGACATGACGCCTGCCAGATTCTCTCCGGGGATATTCATGAAGCGCGGTAGCCCCGCCCCGCTGGCTACAAATACTCCTTTGAAACCATCGGCTTTCAAATCGTCGATAGTGATGGTTTTTCCTACGATGCAGTTTTTTACAAATTTGACTCCCATGCTTCGGAGGTTGTCTATTTCCACATCTACGATTTCGTTCGGGAGGCGGAAAACGGGTATGCCGTACTTCAGTACGCCTCCTATTTCGTGTAAGGCTTCGAAGACGCTTACGTCGTAGCCTAACTTGGCCATGTCGCCGGCAAAGGAAAGACCGGCCGGCCCCGAACCTACGGCAGCTACCTTTATGCCTTTCGAGGCAGCCACTTCGGGTACCGATATGCAGCCGCTGTTGCGTTCGTAATCGGCGGCGAAACGCTCTAAATTACCGATAGAGACGGCAGTGCTCTTCATCTTCAGATGGATGCAATGAGCCTCACACTGCTTCTCCTGAGGGCATACGCGTCCACAAACCGCAGGTAGGGCAGAGGTTTGCTTTAGAGTTCTTGCTGCTGCCGGGAAATTGCCTACCTCGATATATTTTATAAAAGTAGGGATGTTTACACCTACGGGACATCCGTCCATGCAAGTTGGTTTGGCACAGTCGAGGCAGCGCTGCGCTTCCGTCATGGCCTGGGTTTCAGTCAGGCCTAAATTTACCTCTTCGTTATTTGTGCTGCGTATGCGGGCGTCGCGCTCGGGCATTTGCACTCGTGGTATGGCAATACGATCTTTGGCTTTCATTCCGTTACGCAACGATACCCGCCAATCTTGCTCTCTTTCCTGTTTTATTTGGCTTTCTTCTTTCATAGCTGTATGTGGAGGATTGTGGCTGAAACTGTTCTACATTGCCGGCCTGTCCTGCTCGGGTTGCTCCGCAAAGCGCTGCATGGCTCCTCGTTCCAAGTCTTTATAGGCATTCAGGCGCATGATCATTTCGTCGAAGTCCACTTGGTGGGCGTCGAACTCGGGGCCATCTACACAGACGAATTTTGTCTTTTTATCGACCGTAACACGACAGGCTCCGCACATGCCCGTACCATCCACCATGATGGTGTTGAGAGAGGCAACGGTAGGGATGCGGTATTTTTGAGTAAGTTGTCCTACAAACTTCATCATGATGGCAGGCCCCACTGTAACACAGAAATCCACAGACTCCCGTTGCAATACGCTTTCGATACCGTTGGTAACAAGTCCTTTTGTTCCGTAGGATCCGTCGTCGGTCATGATGATGACTTCGTCGGAGTGCTCGCGCATTTGTTTTTCGAGAATGATAAGGGTTTTGCTGCGTGCTGCCAGAACGGTGATTACGCGATTCCCCGCTTTCTTCAGGGCCCTTACGATGGGCAGCATGGGAGCTGTTCCCACTCCGCCGCAGGCACACAGTACGGTGCCGAAGTTTTCGATGTGCGTGGCTTTTCCCAGCGGCCCCACTAAATCCGTAATATAATCTCCCGCATTGAGCGCACAAAGCTTCGCGGAAGAAACACCTACTTTTTGTACTACCAGATTGATGCTTCCTTTTTGCACATCGGAGGAAGCAATGGTGAGTGGCATGCGCTCCCCTTGTTCTCCGACACGGACGATAACAAAATGTCCGGCTCTGTGGGCTTTGGCGATTAAAGGGGCCTCTACCTCAAATTGAACAACATTCTCTGAGAAAATTTCTTTGCTTATAATTTTATTCATAGCTACTGTCAGTTTCCTCTGTCTTTTTGGTTTTGCAAATATAAGTAAAAAGCCTTGTCTGCTCTTCTTTTCTTGATAAAATGCATGCTTTTTTTGATAGATGTATAAAAAATGCGGGGCTTTTCACAAAGCCCCGCATTTTTTTGCTTAAATAGGTATTAGTTTTTCTAAGGTATAAAAAAGATTGTGTTGTGTTATTATTGTTAAGTGTTGCAAAGAAACATGGATTTTTCTTCATGCACAAGCCCGAAAATATGTTATACAACCTATTTTCGGGCTTTTTTGATGTTTTTTTTAGCTGATTTTTCCTTTGAAAAACTGTTTTTGGGGGTCTATTTGACTTGTTTTCATGGGATTATATCTGTTCTTCCTCCTTTTTGAGGAAATTTACAGTTTTGTTATTAAAGCTTATCGAAGCAGAAACTACATACCTTTTTTTGTTTTTCCTCGTTGTCTGCTTTTGAGTGAGTTGCGGTATGCAACAAGGGGAGTGTTGTTTTTTTCTTAGAGGATGGACCGGGCGATTCCCATTTCGAGGCCACGCAACTCAGCTAATCCGCGCAGCCGACCGATGCAGGAATAGCCGGGATTAGTCTGCTTACGCAAATCGTCTATCATTTGGTGCCCGTGGTCGGGGCGCAGAGGAATGGATATTTGCCGTCTCTGTTGCAGAAGGACAAGCTCCTTCATTACGGCATACATGTCGACGTCACCCTCCAAGTGGTTGGCTTCGTAAAAGTTTCCTTCGGCGTCGCGTTGGGTCGAACGGAAGTGAACAAAATGTACCCTGTCGCCCAAGTTCCGAAGCATTTCGGCTAGCTTATTCTCCGGTATTACTCCGAAAGAACCGGTACAGAAACAGAGCCCGTTGGATGCGGAAGGAACGGCCTCCGCCAGTCGGAGGAAATCCGCTTCGGTACTCATCACGCGAGGCAGTCCTAAGATCGGGTAGGGTGGGTCGTCGGGATGAATGGCCAGTTTCACACCACAGGCTTCCGCGACGGGAGCTATTTCAGCAACAAAGGCTATCAGGTTCGAGCGTAGCGTTTCGGCATCGACTTGGCGGTAGCGATCGAGCTGCTGCTGAAACTCTTCGAGGGTAAAGCTTTCTTCTGCTCCCGGTAGTCCGGCAATCATGTTGCGGGTCAGGCGATCCTTCTCTTCTTGACTCATGTCGGCAAATCGCTGCCGCGCCTTTTCGATTTCGGTCTGAGTGTATTCCCGTTCCGCATTCGGACGTTTGAGGAGGAAGAGGTCAAAGGCTATGAAAGCAGCCCGTTCGAAACGGAGGGCTTTTGATCCATCGGGCAGGGTATAGGCCAAGTCGGTACGTGTCCAGTCGAGCACCGGCATGAAGTTGTAAGTAACAATCTTTACGCCGCAGGCAGCCAGGTTGCGGATGCTTTGTTTGTAGTTCTCGATGTAAACAGCGAATTTTCCTTCCCGTGTTTTGATGTGCTCGTGTACGGGGATACTTTCTACTACCGACCAGGTGAGTCCTTCTGCTTCTATTTTGGCGATGCGCTTTCGTATCTCTTCTACGGTCCATACTTCACCGTTTTTTATGTGGTGGAGTGCGGTAACAATTCCCGTTGCTCCGGCTTGTTTTATGTCGGAAAGAGAAACGGGATCTTTGGGCCCATACCAGCGCCAGGTTTGTTCGAAACGTTTCATATCGGGATTGCTGTTTTAATTTTTTTGAGTTTAGATGGAGAAAGCATCGAATCCGCCATCTACCACCAGAATGCTTCCTGTAACAAAACGGGATGCATCACTCACGAGATAGTGGAGGGAACCGAGTAGTTCGTGAGCCTCGCCAAAGCGTCCGAAGGGAGTGTGCGCGAGAATGCTGCGAGCACGATCGGTATAGCTGCCGTCGGGATGAGTGAGGAGGTTGCGGTTTTGGTCGGTGATGAAAAATCCTGGTGCCAAAGCATTTACCCGAAATCCGGACCCGAATTTCAGTGCTAATTCTCCGGCCATGTATTTGGTGAAGTTGGCTACAGCGGCTTTGGCTGCTCCGTATCCGGCAACGCGCGTGAGAGGACGCAGGGCCGATTCGGAAGCTATGTTGATGATATTGCCCGTACCGGCGTCGACCATGGCGCGGGCGAAGACCATTGTAGGTAGGACGCTGCCGAAGAGATTGAGATCAACGACCTTTTTGAATGCTTCCATATCGAGATCGAAGATGCTTTGATCTGTCGCGATGGTGGCACCCGGCATATTCCCTCCTGCGGCATTGACCAGTACGTCGATTTTTCCGTAGGATTTGAGGATGTCTTGGCGATTTTGTTCGAGAATGCTTTTGTCAAGCACATCGCTTTCGAGGAAGAGGGATTTTCCCCCCATTTTCTTTATTCGGTTGCGGAGTTCGGCGCCTTTGACCGCATCCCGATCCAATACTACCACTGTGGCGCCCTGTCCGGCGAGGTAGAGGGCCATCTCGGAGCCTAAGACTCCGCAGCCGCCTGTAATAACGATAACCCTGGAACTGATGTCAAATAAATTCTGTAGCATATCTTCTCGTTGTTTTCTTACATGCTGCAAATATAGAGAATAATCGTCAATTTTTGAATCGTGAGCTTTGAAATTAATCAAGCTATATTTCGTTTTATCCCCCCATAGGCATTTCTTATAATAGAAGAAAAATCATGAAGAATATTCGGTGCATGAAAAGACCTCCGATGTTCGTAGTTATTTTTTATTGCTTGCTGCTTTAAACCTCTTCTTTGGGGCTTGCAGAAGGATGCGGCATGCCGGACATAAGCTTTGAATTTCTCTTGAGATAAGAACAAGACTCATAATTCTTTGAGGGAATGTGTAAGAGCTTTACCATGAAGAAAATCCAAGAGGATGAATGTATATGTCTTTCGTTTGATTAGTTTGTCTTCCGCTTGCACACAGGTTTAGCTGCCTGCAGTTTGGCAATTTCTTGTTCGAGTAGTGCGATTTGCTTTTCCTGGTTGTTGATGGTCTTTATCAGTTCATTGAGTTCTTCGTTCTCGATGCCGTCGGGATATTGTGCATTGACGCGATCAAGAAAATCGGCCAGTACGTTCATGTAGTTGATGAATGCGTCGTAGGCTGATTCGTAATAAGTTCCAAAGGGGTCTTTGTGACTCATGTATCGGAAGTGGTCACTGGTCTGTAGCATGAGCCAGTCGTACTTGAGAGGATGCTCTTTGCAGAGGTGTACCCGTTCGGATACGGCGTATAGTTTGTTGAGAGCTTCCTGCTGGAGGTCATTCCCCAGCCAGGGTGTGAGGTCTTTCTCGTGTCCCGACCAGCTGATGGGATGAGGCACGCTCAGGCTGTCTACCGCTTCGATGCGTCGTCCGGCTTCCGAGGGGAAGATGAAACCGATTTCCTGTTCCATGGCCCGGTAGGGTATGGCTTTGAGAAAATCGAAAATACCCGATTCCTGACGTTGGAAGTGGCCGATAGCTTCGTACCCCATCCAAATATTGATGATGTTTTCCTCCGGAGGAGTATTTTTAATCCAATGTATGTATTTTTCGGCAGTAAGTGGGAAATCCTTCCAGCTGTGGTCCGAGAAGCGAAATGCTATGTCGTCGCTCAGTTTGTAGTTTCGTACCAATAGTTTGAGTTTGGGGCGGTAAGCATGTCGATAGACGAAGTTGGGACTTTTCCATCCCATGATGTGCCGTGCTTCGTCGATGAGCATGACCTTGTATCCCATGTTGGCAACCAGTTCGCCGATTTCGTCGGAATAGATTAATTCGGCATTTCGAAAGGCCGTCGGGCGTTTTCCAAAAAGGCTTTCTATCTTGTCGCTGTGCATTTTTACTTGCAGCTCAAACTCCTGGGGGTTGAATACCGAAGCGAGGGAATGAGCATAAGGTTCGGCCAAAAATTCCACCGTATTGCTTTGTGCCAATTCGCGGAAGCTGTCAATCAGCTCCGGAGCATACTGCTCGAAGAGGTCTAAGCTGATGCCCGATATGGAAAACGCACACTTGAACTTGCCGTTCGAGCTGCGTATCATCTCGGCAATGGTTCGATTGGCCGGCAGATAGGCCTCTTCTACCAAATTGCGCAGGTAGTCCTCCGTTTGGAAGTCGTCGTAGTAGTAATGATTGTCTCCGATGTCGAAGAAGCGATAGCGTTTCAGACGAAGGGCTTGGTGAACTTCGAAGTAAAAGCAAATATTTTTCATAATGGATGTTGTATCTTAATAGAAGTGTTTGCAGTTATAGAATTTATGATTTACAAAGCTCCGGTTAGTCTGTCGTAAATCTTGCGTACTTTCAATCCGGCATCGTACCATCGGATGTTGTTCACCTCTTCGCGTCCCAGTTCGCGTAAGGAGCGGTAGGCAGCCGGATTTTCCACAATGGTATAAATAGCGTCTGCCATGGCCTCGATGTCCCAGTAGTCGGTTTTTATGGCGTGGGTCAGTATCTCGGCACAACCCGACTGTTTGGATATGATGCTGGGTGTGCCTACCTGCATGGCTTCGAGAGGTGATATGCCGAAGGGTTCGGATACGGAGGGCATTACGTAAACATCGCTTTCGGCCAGCATTTGATGCACTTCCCTTCCTTTGAGGAAGCCCGTGAAGTGGAAACGGTCGGCGATGTTACGTTGGGCTGCGAGGTCGATCATGGCTTGCATCATATCGCCGCTTCCGGCCATGACAAAACGCACCTTTTGTGTTTTTTGCAATACCCGATGTGCCGCTTCTACGAAGTATTCCGGTCCTTTTTGCATGGTTATTCGCCCCAGGAAAGTTACGACTTTGTCCTTCCGTGGAGTTTTTACAAAGCTGTCTACATCCTTGAGCGGTTCTACGGCATTGTGAACCGTTGTTACTTTATCCGGATGTTGGTGGTATTTCTCGATGACGGTGCGCCGTGTGAGGTCGCTCACGGTGATGATGTGATCGGCCAGCTCCATACCTCGTTTTTCGATGCCGTAAACAATGGGGTTCACCTGTCCGCGGCTACGGTCGAAATCGGTGGCATGTACGTGCACCACCAGAGGTTTTCCGCTGATTTGCTTGGCAAATACCCCGGCAGGATAGGTTAGCCAGTCGTGCGAATGGATGATGTCAAAAGATAGTTGATGAGCCAATACGCTTACAACGGCTTCGTAATTGGAAATCTCCTCGAGAAGATTGTCGGGGTAGCGACCCGAAAAATCAATGCAACCCAAGTCGTTGGTATAGATGCGTCGGTAGTCGTATTTGATTCCGTTGCGCAGCCAGAAGTATTCGTCGGGATGCATCAGCTTGCCGATACGGACATTTACATGTTCCCAGCTGTTTTCTTTCCAAACCACCGGCACGCAGCAGGCTCCTGTTATTTTCAGGAAACTTTGGTCTTCGTCTCCCTGAGGCTTGGGGATCACAAAGGTGATTTCCATATCTCCTTGTTGGGACATGCTTTTCGTAAGCCCATAGCTTGCTGTTCCTAATCCACCCAATATGTGCGGGGGGAACTCCCATCCCAGCATTAGTGCTTTCATATGATCATTCGGTTTTTGTATGCTTTCTTATCATGTCTATTGCTCGCAACACCTCCGCTACACTCATGGCGAAGGATACACCTCCGTGCCCTTTGAAGGGAGGGTTGCCGTCGTAGAGTTCGTTGAGAGTCCCGATGCCCAGCTCCGTCATGTCGGCTTCGAAACCTAAAAGCATTCGACGGATGAAGTCGTAGCCTCGGTCTTTGTGTACACGAATGTAGGCCTCTGCAAAGACCCCAAAAGTCCAAGGCCAAACCGGGCCATTGTGGTAGTTTCGGTCACGTTCGAGTTGTCCGCCAACGTAGCTCGGACGGTAAAATCCGCTTTTGGGGCTGAGAGTTCGAAGACCTTTGGGGGTAAGCAGCTCGCGCGTAACAATGTCGATTACCGCTTTTTGCTGTTGGCGGTTGAGGGGCGAGTAGGGCAGCCCCACTGCAAAAATCATGTTGGGGCGCACTTCTTTGTCGTTGTAGGAGCCTTCCACGTAGTCGTAAAGGTAGCTTCCGTTCCAAAATACCTTAACAAATTCTTCGCGTGCCATTTCAGCCTGATAGTCGATAAGGTCTGCCGCATGTTCGTGTTTTAGCTCTCGCTCCATCTCGGCAACAAACTTAAGGGCGTTGTACCACAAGGCATTTATCTCTACCACATATCCGGATCGAGTCAGGATGGGGCGGTCGTTTTCTACGGCATTCATCCATGTTGCGGGCTTCGAATGTCCGTCGACGTAGAGCAAACCGTTATTATGAATGAAAAGCCTGGGATGTTGTTGCTTACGGATGAAGGAAATGATTTCTGTGGCCAACTCGCCGAAGCGTGTCGCAGCTTTTTGTATGGAATGTGTCGCAGCGTAGTGCTGAATGGCCCAGAGAAACCACAAGAGAGCATCGGGGTCGTCGATTCCTTTCAGCCTTTGTTCGCTTAGCTCGCCGGTTAGAAAGCGGCGGATTTCCTTGATCGAGCTGCTCATGATATCATCAAAATAGTCCATCCTGTCAATGGTAAGCGTACTTCCCGGCAAGGCCACGAACTGGTCTCGGGCCCGGGCTTCGAACCACGGATAGCCGGCTAACAAGTATGTCTCTCCGGCTTCGCGTTTGTAGAACTGTTGTGCGGAGTTTTTCAGACAGGCGAACATGTCTTTGCGGGGTACGCGCCGGGAGAGATCGTAATCCCAGAGAGCTTTCAATTTTCGAGTGGATACTTCGGATAGACCTGCCGAGAAAATAATTGAATCTCCTTTTTTTATCGGCATTTCGAAATATCCCGGCACCAATAAGTCCTCCCGGTATTCGAATCCGCGCTCTTGCTCCTTATAGTATTCGATGTTTTTATACCAGTCGGGGTGATGTTCGTAGCTGTTTTTACGGGTGAATTGCATGTAGAGCCGAGGATAATTATGGTACATGCACATGCTTATGCCGTTTTCGCAATTTTCGAAGGAGGTATCCGCCTCTGCATTTTCTCGCGTAAGAGCGTGTACGTTTCGGAAGGCCAAAAAAGGTCTGAAACGCAAAATAGTTTGGGAGTGCGCTTCGAGTAAGGTGTATTTGATGAGCACCCGGGGCTCAAAAGAAACGAGTAGGCGCTCTTTCGACAGGATGACGCCCCCTACCCGGTAAACAGTGCGTGTCACGAAATCGCAGTCGAACTGGCGGATGTATTTATGTCCGTTGGGGCTGTAGTGGTTGCCTTCGTAACGATGTAGGCCCAAGTTAAATTCCGCTCCGTGTTGAATGACGGTTTCGTCGAGTGAGGATAGCAATACGTGGTTGTTCTCATCCAAATGAGGCAAAGGAACGACCAATTGCCCGTGGTATTTGCGGGTGTTGCAATCCACAATTGTTGTGCTGTTGTAGGCTCCGGCACGATTGCTTCGGATAATCTCTTTTGAAAGCGAACGCTCCAGGTTAGTCAGAAGCATTTTGTCGAAATTAAGATAGCTCATAGATGCCTGTAGTTGTTTGTTCTTATGCGTGATAATTTCTTTTGGTTTTGCCCTGCAGCGGAAAGACTGTTGTCGGGAGACTTTAAAATTATCGGTGCTAATTTACGGTTTTTTCTCAGAAGAAAAAAATGTTTTGAAGCATCGTTTTAAAACTTTCCTTGCCGGTTGTGCGTGTGGATAAAAGGTCATGAGACTAATATGCGGTTTTTCATGTTGTAAGCTGTTTGTTCCGATATCCGTAGAGGCGTTTATGTATTCCAAATTTCCCAGGCGGCTTCGGCTTGACCGATAAGCATTTCCATCCCGTTGACGGTTTGAGCCCCTTGTTGTTTGCCTTTTTTCAGAAAAAGGGTTTCGGCCGGATTGTATACCAAATCGTAAAGAAGATGATCCGGACTTAGCAACTCGTATGGCAGTTGAGGGCAATTGTTGCTGTCGGGGAAGGTCCCTACGGGAGAGGCGTTCACAATAAGTTTACAGGCATCCAGCATCCTTGCATCGATCATGTTGTATCCGATGGTTTTCCTGCCCGATGGATTGCGCGAGACGAAACGGGTCTCTATGCCGAGTTTTTGCAGGACGTAAAAGACGGCTTGTGCTGCTCCGCCGCTTCCCAATATCAGAGCCTTGCCGTGCCTCGATTTCAGATGTGGAAGCAGGGAACGCTCGAATCCGATGATATCCGAGTTGTGTCCGGTGAGCAGCAGGCGATCAGCATGTTTCTTGAAGCTTATAACGTTTACAGCGCCGACAGCGGCAGCCGTTTCGCTCAGGTGATGGAGGTAGGGTATGATTTGCTGTTTGTAAGGTGCGGTAACATTAAGCCCGGACAGAGGTTGCTTCCGTATTAAGATAGGAAACTCATCAATGGAAGAGAGTTCGAAAGTTTCGTAGTCGGCCTGGATATTCTCTGTGGCAAATTTTGTGCTGAAAAATTGCTTGGAAAAAGAGTGTTGCAGCGGGTAGCCGATCAGGCCATAGTGTCTCATGTCGGATTTTGACTCAAAAAGTGTGCGTGTTGGGGATAGTTGTCGCGGAATATCTGAGCGGCTTCTGCATCCTTGCTGAGAGCTTCGGCCAGATGAGCCTGTCCCGACTCCTCTTCACCCATTGTGAAATAACAGGCTGCAATAAACGCATTTATGTATTCGTATTCGGGGTCTTGTTCCCGAGCTTGGAGGAAGTAGCTCAGAGCCGTTGGAACATCGGGGGCTTCGCGGTGGTAGTAATACTGGCCGATGGTTACCAGGACGCTTGTCTGACCTGGGTTGAGCCTAAGGGAGTGTTTGTAGTTCCGAATGGCTTCGTCGAGCTGTCCGCTTCCGGTCAGTGCTTCGGCAAAGTAGGTGCAGGCTTCGGCCGAGTCCTCCTGTATGCTGATGGCTTTTTGCAAGTAGGATTGAGCGAGCTCGTAACGTCGAAGCTCGAGCAGGCAGATCCCGATTCCGATGAGCGCGTCGTAGTTCTCGGGGTAGAGGTCGATGGAGTTTTCGTAGTGGATGACTGCTTGATCGTATTCCCCCATGTTTTCGTAACACTCTCCTAAAAAGAGGGAGGTCTGCCAGAGGTCGCCGCTTATTTTTCCGTATTCTTTGTAGGGTTCGATGGCCTCTTCAAAGCGGTCGAGCTGAAAGAGCGTATGTGCCTTTTGCAGCAGGGTGAGGCTGTCCTTTTCATTTATGGTAAGGGCAAACTCGTAGGCTTCGAGGGCTTTGTTGTAGTTTTGTTGAGCGTAGTAGGCTTGCCCCATGTCAAACCAGGCTTCGGTGATGTAGGGATCAATGTCGATGATGCGGTTGTAAGTGGCGATAGCCTGTGGAAAAGCGTTCTGTTGCTCGTAGGTAAAGGCAAGCTCGAAGAGAAGATCGGTGTTTTGAGAATTTTGCGAATCGCCCTTGTGGAGCCAGGAAAGAGCTTTCCCCCATTCCTGTTGGGCAGAATAGACGCTGGCAATATCGAGACAAATGTTGTCCGCATCTTCTTCCGGGCCTTGCGCCCAAAGGCGGGTGGCGAGCAAATGAGCCTCTTCATTCCTGCCGAGGCGGAGGAGGATTTGCATGCGGAGTAATGTGGCCTCGTACTCGTCTTTGTCTGCTAAGCTGTCGAGGAGTTGGATGGCACTTTGGTTGTCACCTGTGGCCAAATAGGTCTTGGCGCGTTTGAGCTTCAGCTCACTGCTGTTGGGGTGGAGCTTGAAACCGAGTTCGAGGGCTTGCAGGCTGTCTTCTGTGAGTCCGTTTCGCAGGTAGAATTCGATAATATCTTCGAGCTCCTCTACATCGAAGTAGCCGCCGGCTTGTCCTGAGAGGTATTTCTCATAACGTTTTACGGTTTCGTTGGATTCTTCGTCGTTCGAAAATATAAGCTTTCGTCCCATAGTTTCCTTCCGGTAAGTAAGACTACCTGTTCCCTTGTTTTTTTGACAAAGATAGCTCTTTCATTTGAATAAGTTTCTATCTCGCTTTCAATTTTTTCAACAGCTTGTCCGAGAGTTTGCCCATTCTCTTCTGCTGACTCTTTGATGGAAACTTCGACTGTTTCTATTCAAAGCTCAAGTAAGGCTTTATCTTTGTCAAGCTCTCCGTTGTAAACTCCTCCAAGTTGCCTAGCTCATCGATGTCTTGCAAGCGCCCTCGTTCCCGTCGCAATTCGTAGATGGCCTTGGCCTGGTAAAAGTTTAAATAAGGGTGTTGCCGCAATCGGCTGACGGAGGCCGTATTCACTTTTATGGGTTGCAGCAGGCTTAAATCCACACGACATTGTGGCGCGATGCGCTCGTAGTTTTCGGGGCGCATGCCGTATATTTCGCGCAGTTGTTCTACGGAAACGAAGCCTCCCAGACGTTTTCGGTATCCGACGATGGAGCGTGCATAGCTCCGTCCGATACCTCTCACGCGCATGAGTTGCGTTGTGTCTGCGGCATTCAACTCGATGGAGATATCTTCTTTCGGTCCCTCGTCCTTTCGGATTTGCTTCCTGCTCGGATCTATCTCGATATAAGGCATCAGCTCCTCCTTTTTCTGAGCGGGGATGCCGTAGATTTTTCCAAAATCCTCTTTATTTCGGAAGCTCCCTCCTTTAGAGCGGTACTTGAGTAGCGAGGAGGCCATTCGAGGTGTTAATCCCAAGCGCAGCAGGCCTGCCGAGTCGATGGTATTCGGATCGAAACCGAAGAGCTGATAAGCCTTTCGATGCGATGCATTGGGCCAGGTGTACGAAGTGTTTCGTTTGGCATAGCGCTCCTTGTAACGCTGCTGCCTCGTGACTTCCATGATGCTGTCGTAGTTTTCCAGCGATGCACGGAATTCGAGGGCCTCTCGTAAAAATGCCTCTCCGTTCGACTCGGGAGGAGGCTTCAAACGGCGCAAAAAGAAAATATCTAAGGCAAAGGTAAGTACGATGAGTACTAATAAAATGAGGATGCCGATGCGCTGTCCGCGTGAAAAATAAAAGAAATCCTTCCACTTCATAACTAAAACTTGTTTTTATTTAAGTAGGAAGAAATGCCGTAGGCGTCAAAGGGCAAGCTGCAGCGAGAGCCCATTCGGCACAATGCTCAAACTGACTTCCGTAGCCTGCCTCCGCCCCGTGCTGTTGTAAAGTTCCGCAGCCCTGAGGGCATTTTTGTTGGCGGATTTTAATAAAGGGAATGCTATCGCAAAGCTCCCCAACCCAACTCCAAGCATAGGCCAGTTGACGCTTCGTTTGCCGGTGGTTAAAGCTCCCAAAGTCCAGGCGCTGCAGAAGCTTCCTACAAAACATAAGAGATTTCCTCCTCGTGATAGAGATTTAGCTTTCTGCGCATAGGCATAAGCCTCCCTCTCGGACTGCGTAAGCAAAAGTAAGCGGTCTATCGTTACGTTCTGCCCTTGCAGTTCAAAGCGATAGCCGTACCATTTTTTTTCGATGCTTATGTGGCAGGTGTCGCATTGGGCCGACAGAGAAAATAGTACTAAAGAGAAAGAAAATAGTAAGAGAATTTTTTTCATAATCAACTGATTTTGCCATCTGTAAGTCCGGTGCGACCGGTTAGCCGGGCTCAGCGAATCATTACCAAGGTGGCTCCGAAGCCATATTCGCGGAAAGATGCGTCTTGGTAGTGGTAGGACTTGTATCGGGTCTTGAGGCTGTTTTCTATTTCTTTCCGCAGGACGCCTTCTCCTTTTCCGTGGATGAAAACGATGCGTTGCCCGCGTTTGTTTTTATACGTGTTGAGTGTTTCGTGAAACTTGTTGAGCTGGTATTCCAGAATGTCGGCATTGGACATGCCTGCCGTAGTGTCGAGAAGCTCGGCGCTGTGTAAGTCCACCTCGATAATTTCGGCTTTGAGTGGGCGCTTGTTTCTCCGACGGGGAAGTTCGCCTTTTTTTTCTTTGCTCAATACCGCTTCGCGCAAGCTTTCGGAGGAAAGATTTCTCAGGATCTCTTTCTCGGTTTTTTCTTTTCGCTTGCATCCGACTTCAACCAACATTGCTGCCTCTTCAAAATAGTCGTTCTCGGTAAAGCTGTGTGACTTGTAAAAACTTACCGGGTGGATCTTTATCTCTTCATCGACGCTTGGTTGGAGCGGATAGTTCTTGTTTCGTTTGAATGCTAACATCTGTACATGAATACGGCTCCAGTCGTTCAACTCCTCTTTTTCTATGTCAAGCAGACATTCTTGCATGTTCGGCTCAATCAATCCATGCGCTATGCTTTTCTTTGCCTCTTCCGTCCCACTGACGATGTTGTAAAAGACAAAGTAATTGCTGTCGTTTACCAGATAGCATTCGTAGGATGAGCTTTGCAGCTGCTTGATGTCCTTTGGCAAGAAAGCCAGCAGGTATTTCGGCTCGTCTCCTTCGGGTGTTTCGTATGTTTCGGCTTCTTCAAATACGGGAGTGTGATTTTGTTGAGTGCTTTCCTCCGCTACCGGGACTGCGGATTTGCTTGGCGACGAGAAGTCCCTCAATGGCATGTTGGTCGTTGCTACAACAGTCGGGACTACAACGCATTCTCGCTCCAAGGCCGGAACCTCAAATCCATCGTTGTCTACCACATAAACCAAGCCTTTTTTCTCGTCAATGCGTGTTACCACACCCCCTCCCACAGCATTCAGAAAACGCACTCTATCTCCTTTTTTTATCATAAATTCTCTTTTGTTAAATCACACTTGCTGCGTAGCATACACGAAGCCGGCTTACGCTAAATCGCAGTATGATGTTTAGAATAGCTTGTTTTGTTGTATTTTTGCACAAAAATACAATAATTTTTCTCTCTTGTGAATACGAATTCAGAAAAAGACGATTTATCCATTGCTCACTTTGATTATCCGTTACCGGACGAGCGCATTGCCAAGCATCCGCTTTCTCCGCGAGATTCGTCAAAATTGTTGCTCTTCGAAAACGGGAAGATTAGCCAAAGCCGTTTCTCCTCATTAACTGACTTCCTTCCGCCTCAATCTCTGCTTGTTTACAACAATACGAAAGTAATTCGGGCCCGTATCGAGTTCTATAAGGAAACGGGAGCTCGTGTCGAAATCTTTTGTTTGGAACCGGAAGAGCCGAGCGACTACGCATTGGCATTGAGCGCTTCGGGAAGCTGCACCTGGAAGTGTCTTGTGGGAAATCTGAAAAAATGGAAAGGCGATATTCTGTTCAAAGACTTGCAGACGAAAGAGGGTGTTTGCCGCTTGGAGGCAGAGTTGCTCTACAGCGATAAAGTCGGGCATTCGATACGTTTTACCTGGGACAACGAAAACTTACTGTTGGCAGACATTTTGGAACTTGCAGGCGAGTTGCCTATCCCGCCCTATCTGAATAGGAAGACGGAAGCACGTGATTACGAAGATTATCAGACCGTTTATTCGAAAATAGCAGGTTCTGTGGCCGCTCCGACAGCAGGTCTGCATTTTACAGCGGAGTTGATGGGGGCCCTTGCAAAGAAAGGTATCGAGCGGGAGGAGTTGACCTTGCATGTAGGAGCCGGTACGTTTCGACCGGTAAAGTCGGAGTACATTTCTGAGCATCAGATGCATACCGAGCTTGTTGAGGTGAGCCGGAAAGCTCTTGAGAAATTCATTCAACACAAGGGCACGCTTGTTGCTGTAGGTACAACCTCTGTGCGCAGTCTCGAGAGTTTATATCATATTGGAGTGGCGCTTGCTTCCGGAAAATGTCAGGATGCTTTGACGGTTACGCAGTGGGCTCCTTATGAAACCCAACTCCCAGAGATGTCTACACAAGAGGCTCTGCAGCACATCCTAGACTATCTGGAGCGAGAGAAGATGGACAAGCTGCATGCTGCTACACAAATCATGATACGCCCCGGATACCGCTTCCGTCTGGTAGATGCGGTGATAACTAATTTTCATCAGCCCAAAAGCACCTTGCTGCTGCTGGTGTCGGCTTTTGTGGGCGATGCTTGGAAAGAGATATACGAATATGCTCTTGCAAATGATTTTCGCTTTTTGAGCTACGGCGACAGTTCTTTGCTGTTTCGTGCTAAAAGTCCCGAAGGCTTGTAAGCGGAAGAAATAGAGATGAAAAAATCCGTCGATGCTGAAGGCTGAGGCTATTTGTTCTCGAATAAATGTTGTATCTTCGCAAGTCAGGATCTCGACCGCGTTTAAACAAAATATCCACCAACAAAAACTATCTGCCATATGAAAAAAACAATATTCCTTAGCCTTTTAGGCTTTTCTGCTTTGTTTCTGTTTTCATGTAGGGAAAATCCCGGATCCAAGTTATTGTCCCTTAGTTATGCAGATACCTATTATTTGTCCTCCGACACTTCGCGGGGAGCCTTTAGAATTTCGATACAGATGGAGCTTCCTGCCGGTCATACGGAGAATGATTCCCTGATCCGTTCGTCTCTTGTGTCTCTGATATTCGGAGAGAACTACCTGCAACTCTCCAACGATTCGCTTTTGCCGGCTTATGCTGCCGATATGAGGCAAGAGTATCGACTCAACAACGAACCCCTGTTGCAGGAATCGAAAGACGAGGACCTGCTCTATCCCTTCAACAACGAACATACCATCGAAGGTTTTTCCCTGTTGAACGATCAGAATATATTTTCTTACGGCTTGGATCGCTATGCCTTTATGGGAGGGGCATACGGCCTGGAAATTCGCTCGTACTACAATTTCGACCTTAAGGCCAAGCACCTTATTACCGAAGCGGATCTTTTTACGCAAGATTATCAGAGTGAACTCACGGCTTTGCTTCGCACAAAAATAAACGAAGACAACAAAGCCATGTTCTCCGAAAAAGAGCTGAAAGAACTTGACTATTGGGAGGACTCCATCAAACCGAACGGAAACTTCTACATATCCGATGAGGCCATCACCTACGTTTTCAATCCTTACGAAATCGCCCCCTATTACATGGGGCATACCGAAGTGGTACTGCCTTTCAGCCGCCTCGCCACTTTGCTGAAGACCGATAGCCCCATCGCTTACCTGATTGAAAAATCTCAAAACTAAATTTGCTATATAATAACACAATGACGAACACTGCTTTTTTTGAGCTGCTGAAAACGCGCAGGAGCATCCGTAAATTCAGCTCCGAACAGATAAGCGAAGAACAGAAAGCCCTATTGATGAAAGCCGCTTTGATGGCTCCTACCGCTAAACACTGTAATGCTTGGGAGTTTGTGGTAGTAGAACAAACTGATACCATTTGTAAGCTTTCCGAATGTCGACCAACCGGATCGCAGTTTATGAAACATGCTCCTTTAGTCGTCGTGGTGGCAGTGAATAAGGAGAAAAGTACTGCTTGGGTAGAGGATGCTTCGATTGCAAGCGCTTTTATTCAATTGCAGGCCCACAGTATGGGCTTAGGGAGCTGTTGGGTGCAGGTAAACGGACGTATGAAAGACGAGACTGTCGATACGGAGAGTTATGTCCGCGCTCTGCTGGGTATGCCCGAAACACTGGGAATTGTGTGCATGATCGCTATTGGACGCCCCGTCGAACATAAAAATGCTTTTGAAGAGGATAAGTTGCAGTTCGAAAAAGTACACAACGAGCGTTATCACGAGAAGTGAAAGATAAAGCCCCCAAAGGAATCATTAATTGAGAAAACATGCTGTTAGAATGCTTATAAAACAAGACAATCGCTTGGCATGGGGAGTTTCCCTGCTTGTTTTGGGAAGCTTGTTCCTCTTTAAGCAGCTTGAACTCCTGCCCAAGGAAGTTGTGCCGCATCTTTTTAATGCATCGTCCTATTTGCTTATCGTTGGGGGCATCTTCTTGCTTTTCCACAGCAGTAAGACTGTTGCCTGGGTATTGCTTGCTGTTGCAGTCTGGTTGCGCCTCTCGGACATCATTCGTCTCACACAAAGCTATGCCGAATACGTTTGGCCTGCTTTGTTCGTGCTGGCAGGCCTTGTTCTTATTTTCACTCGGAAGCGAAGCAAATAGTAAGAAAAACCGCCAGCATGAAAATAGCACTGATAGGAGCCGGAAACCTGGCAAGCCATCTCGCCACCGCCTTGCATCGAAAAGGGAGTGTTATTGTGCAGGTCTATAGCCGCCACTTTTCGAATGCCGAAGCATTAGCCCGTAAGATAGACGCCGAAGCGCTGGATGACCTGTCTCAACTCGATAGTTCGATAGACGTGCTTATTTTTGCCGTTAGCGACCATGCCATCCCCACGCTGCTTGAATGTTTGGGTAGGCGAAACGATAGTCTGTTGATACATACGGCAGGCAGTGTCGCTTTGGATGTTTTCAGAGCTTATTCGGAGAATTATGCCGTGTTGTACCCCCTGCAAACTTTCTCTAAGGCTAAACCCATTGATTTCTCGGAGATTCCCGTCTTTATTGAAGCCAACAGCGAAGCAGCCCTCAGCAAAACAAAGCTTCTCGCAGGGATGTTATCGGACAACGTACGTGAGGCAAACAGCCAACAGCGAAAACAGCTGCATTTGGCAGCTGTTTTCGCCTGTAATTTTACCAATCATCTTTACGAGCTCTCGTCTCAACTTACCGAAGCGGCGAAGCTCCCATTTGAAGTTTTGCTACCCCTTATCAGAGAAACGGCCGATAAGCTGCGGACGCTTTCGCCTCACGACGCACAGACGGGACCGGCAGTCCGTAACAACTGGCAAGTGATGGAAGAACATATGAGGCTTTTGGAGGAACGGCCGGATTTACAAAAACTCTATGAATTGCTTTCCGAAAGCATTATCAAAAGACATCTGTTATGACCCTCCAAGAACAAATCAAACAGCGCCGCTCTACGAGGACATTTACCGGAGAAGGTCTCCGCGCAGAGCACCGGGATCAGATAAAAAACTTCATTGCGCAAACGCAAGCTCCCCGGGGCGTGAAAACCCGCATAGAACTTGTAGAAACATCCTCGGAGACGGAGCGCCTGAAGTTGGGGACTTACGGCTTTATTAGTAAGGCTCCTGCCTTCCTCTTGCTTGTCTACGAAGAGGGCCCTTTCGATCAGGAGGGAGCTGCCTACCTCTTCGAGCAGCTCATTCTTTTTTGTACCAGCTTGGGCTTGGGTAGCTGCTGGTTGGGAGGAGCTTTCTCTCGCAGCGACTTCATCAAGCAAGCCAAACTGAAACAAAACGAAAGGCTTCGAATCGTTTCTCCGTTGGGCTATCCGGCCGAAAAGAAACGATGGATTGAGAGACTCCTTCTCGTATCCGGCGAGAAACCCAAACCCCGGAAAGCTTTTGGAAGTTTGTTCTTTCATGAAACATTCGCAATGCCATTGACACCCCAGCTTGCCGGCCCTTATGCCGAAGCGCTCGAGATGCTTCGCCTTGCTCCTTCGGCCCATAACAAGCAGGAATGGCGTGTCTTGCATGAGAAGGATAGTTTCCATTTTTATAAAGACCCTTTTCCCAGCTTCGATAGAATCGATATGGGTATTGCACTTTGCCATTTCGCGGAGACTTGTAAGGCCCTTTCCATCGAAGGAAGTTTCCATTTTTCCGAAGATTATCCGAAGCACTCCAAGCTGAATTACGTTATTTCTTTTACTGCGAATCGAAAATAACCTGACCGTTGACCTGAATAGCTTTTATAAGAATGAAAATAGATGCTTATTTGCGGCTTTTGCGCCTCCCGAACCTTCTGTTTCTGGCCTTTGTCCAATTTATGATGAACCGTGTGGTTTTTGTGCCCATTTTACAAACTTTCGGCTTTGACACTTCATCGTTTTCACCCCTGAACATTACTCTGTTGATTGCAGCCTCTGTATTTGTTGCCGCAGGGGGCTATGTAATCAATGATTATTTTGATGTGAAAATCGACGCTATCAATAAGCCCGATAAACAAATTGTCGGAAGGCTCTTGCCGCGGCAGACAGCCATGTTGATGCATCAGATTCTGACAGGAGCAGGTGTCCTGTTGGGTTTGTTGCTCTCTTATCTTACTCGTAGCTTTACACTTGCCTTTGTTTTTGTTGTGGTGCCGGGTTTGTTGTGGTTTTATTCTTCGAATTACAAGCGGCAGTTCCTTATCGGTAATTTGGTGATAGCCTTTAGTACAGCTTTGAGTATCTTGGTGGTGCCCATCATGGAGTTGGCTGTTTTGCACAAAAAATACGGAGAATTGATTTTTGAGACGGAAATACCTCGAACCTGCTATATATGGATAGGCGGATTTGCATTGTTTGCTTTTTTGTGTACCTGGGTGCGCGAGCTGATAAAAGACTGCGAAGATGCTCCCGGCGACCGCGAGATGGAGTGCAGGACTTTGCCCATCGTATGGAGTACACAAAAGACCAAGATATTTATTTCGCTACTCATCGTTGTCAACATGGCTGCATTACTCGTTGTAAGTCGTCTCTTGCCCTTCGAAGGCTCCCTGAGTCTGCGCTACATAATCTTTGGAGGCCTGATGCCTTTTATGTTGTTGATATACCTGGTTTGGAGAGCGAAAACCCCTGAGGACTATCACCAGGCTTCTACCTTGAGTAAGGTGATTATGTTTATAGGTGTCCTGTACAGTTTTATCTTTTACTTTCTGACGGCGAAAGAATCAGGTATCAAATTCTTTGATTTGTTTATTGTGCAGTAAAACCATGTATAACTTTCCGATATGAAAAGTCCTCCTTAGAGAGTTTCGGTTGTGGATGCATTCCGGGTTGTTTGCGCTAAAGCGTTATCTGTAAATTCAGCCTTTCCGCTTTTCTGTAAAGAAGGATGAAAGTAAATCTCCGCAGGTTTTTTCCAATACACCCGCCGATATTTTTGCCTTTGGATGGAATGCCTTTGGAGCAAATCGGGAGAAGCCTCTCTTCGGGTCGGAAGCCCCGTAGACGATACGGCTTATTTGTGCCCAACCGATGGCTCCGGCACACATCACACAAGGCTCTAACGTTACATAAAGCGTGCAGTTTGTCAGATACTTCCCGCTTAAGTACTGGGCAGCGGCTGTAATAGCTTGAAGTTCTGCATGTGCCGTTACATCGGTCAGGGTTTCCGTTAGATTGTGTCCGCGGGCTATGATGCGTCCTTCGCATACCACTACGGCTCCAATGGGTACTTCTCCTTTTTTGAGGGCTTTTCGGGCTTCTTCCAGAGCCATGGACATAAATTCCTCATCGCGCGTTACTGTCGGTATATCCGAGTTAGAGCTGTAGTAAGTTATAGGCATAGTTTCTTGTGAGAAGAAGTTAAAGATAGGTGAGGAACTCAGCGAACAACAATTTCATCGATGAAAAGCCAGCCTCCCGGTATTCCTCGGTTTAGAGCCTGGAGTTTTATATAGCGTCCTGTTGCTTGCCCTTCCCAGCGGTAGCTGTTGAATATGACTCGTTCTTCGTTGGCCGAGATGTTTGTGCTATAGCTTTGAAGCAGCCGGAACTCTTTGCCGTCTTCCGAGAGCAGGAAACGTACCTCTTTCGGCAACCATACGTATTGTGTTTTTTGTTGCATAAATTCCGTATCAATGCTGCTAATCGACGTGTTTACTCCGAGATCGATATGCAAATCGATATCCGTATCGAGAAAGCCCTGCCAGCGCAGATCTCCATAGTGCCATCCTCCCTTTAAACCGTCGGTGAGAGAGCTATCGCCCGCTGCCGGATATTTACTGTGATACTTATTTTTGTAGTGAACGGGTTTGTTATAGGCTATATTTCCACGAGTTGCATCGGCGGAGCTCCGTTCCTCGACCTCTTGTCGCAAATCGAAGCTGTGATAACCGGAAAGTTTCAAGGATTCAGCGATTGAGAGGGCGCGTCGATAGAAATCCGGCCAACTCTTTCTTTCCGGATCCGTCCATCCGCATTCGGCAAGAGCTACCAGACGGGGATAGAGCATGTATTCGGCATGAGAGTCCGTATCGATATATTCCGTCCAGAGGCAAGCCTGAAGTCCTAAAACCTTCTTTTTATCGGCATTCGAAATCATGTCCATGCAAGGATCGAAGCTGTAGGCCTTCCTCAGAGGGATGTAACCACCCATGGCCAGAGGTTCGAGGGGAGGAGCATTCTGATAGGAATTCAGGTAACAAAACTCCGACGGAGTCATGATGACTTTTTGTCCTTGACTGACAGCTTGAACACCCATAGAAGCATTTCTCCAGCACATCACGAGAGTCTCGGTTGCGAGCTTTCCCACTATTGCTTCGTCCCAAACAATGGCTTTCTTTCCCAGCTTCTTCAGTACTCCCTCCATCCGATTGATAAAGTATTCTTGCAGGTGATCGGGATCCTTTATGTTCTGTTCTTTCATCCTTTGTATGCAGTACGGACATTTGCTCCAAGGTGTTTTGTCCACTTCGTCGCCACCGATGTGTATGTAGGAGGAGGGAAAAAGCTTCGCACAGTGGCTTAACACGTTTTCGAGGAAAACAAATGTCTCTTCTTTTCCGCTGCAGTAATTTGGCTTTTCCGTAGTCTCTCCCGGGCAGGCTAAATGTGGATAGACGCTAAGGGCTGCCTCCGAGTGCCCCGGCATTTCTATCTCAGCTATGATTTCGATGCATCTGTCAGTTGCATATTGAACAATTTCGTTGATGTCTTCCTGACTATAATAGCCGCCTTGGGCTTGGGGATGTTCAGGTGAGCAGAAACTCCGTCCGCCTTGATACCAGGCTGCCCAATTGGGATAGGGACGGAAAGCACTTTGGTGGGTTAGTTCCGGATAGGTCGGTATTTCAATGCGCCAGCCCGATCCGTCGGTCAGATGCCAATGGAAACGGTTTAGTTTGTATTGCGCCATGACGTCGAGCTGTTTCTTGATGAAGTTTTTATCGAAGAAGTTGCGAGACACATCCAGATGCATACCTCTATAACTGAATCGAGGTGCATCCTGTATGTGGCAGAATTGCAGGCGATATTGTCCGTTTTCAGGAGGGGGAAGAAGTTGTAGGAAGGATTGCCATGCATAAAAAAGACCTTTTTCGCTTGGCGCTTCGATACGGATCCCGGAGGCGTCGATACGAAGGCTGTAAGATTCGGCTTCAAGGTCGTTTTGCGTACATCGGAAACGGATTGGGGCTTTCCCGAATGTTTCTCGGAATTGAATTTTGTCCTGCCGGAGGATTTTCCGAAGCCAATCCCCGGATTGCCCTTTCAAATTAGTGCTGTAGTTAGTTTTTTGAGGCAGATAGTAGAAACCTGTTCCGTATTCGATGTGTTTAGGCCGGGGGGTGATGTTGCAAGGTTGCGAAAACAAGGAAGAAGCAGTTAAAAGAAATACCGCCAGTAGGTTGTAAATTTTATACATCGAGAAGTTGTTTTTTAGATTTTACTAGATGTTTTTGCTGAGAGCATCGAAACTTTATTTAAAATAAAAACAGGTGGTGTGGTACTTATCCCAATCTCATATCTGTCGTTTTTGTGAAAGTTTTACATCCTTGCTTTAGTTTGCGGCTTTACATTGAGCGGTACCTTCGGACGAACTTCCGGCTAACTTGGACTTCCTTTAGCCTTTCCGGATGATGATTAAAGGGATGAAGGCGAAAATTCCCAGGCAGGCAATGGCTAATCCGGATGCCATCAAAAGAGTAGTATTTCGGCGTTTCGAAATCCCTAAGAAAGTTATCAGTAAAAGCAGGTTGAAAAATATGGCTTGGCACGAAAAATTATTGATGCGCGGCTGGAAATATTTATCTTTGGGCGATGTGAAGTTGAGCTCGAAGGGGAAGAGGTAGGCATAGAGACTCTCGGTACAGTCTGCTTGTTTTCTGAGCTGCCCCCAAGTCCGGATAGTCGAAAGACTCTGTGCATCTACTGCTGTATAGTAGATGCTATCCCGCCTCCCCAAGCGCAGCGTCCAGTCTAGCATGTTGCCGAACACTACCAGCTCGTCGCTTTGCGGGAAGAAAGGATTTAGCTCCACACGCTGCAAGCTGTAGTCGGGCGCCTTCAGAGCATAAAATCCTCCCTCCGTATCGCTCAAAAAAGCAAAATGATGTCGTCCGAGAAATTCTGTTATGAAAATTTCGGCTATTTGCAATCTTTCCGGCAGAGGGATGTGCCGGAGGTAGGGTTGGCCTTGCACTTGTTTGAAATGAAAAAGCCTTCCCGAAGCATCGCTAAAGAAGTAACCTTCGTCGTAATCTTTTCTTACAGTCGGATTGCCGCTTATCTTACTTATGGGCAACCTAACGTTTTCTCGTGTAAATGCCTTGCGGAACAAGGCTGTTTTTTCTCTTTTCACCTTGTTCTGCGTCATGTCCACGAACTCAATCCCTTCTTTCGTGAAACGGAACACATCGTCGGGCATTTGCAAGTCAACTCTTGATGAAGCTGACTCTAATAAAAAATACAATTCGCAATTCCGTCGGTTGATGTGTGCAGGGGCATGGCGGAATACGAAGTTTTCTTTCGCAATCAGCTTGGAGTTTACTGCATGACCGAACAGCGTATCGGGAAGACGGCCGTCGGACAGCAGTTGACGGTAGTAAAGCATCGGCAATATGCTGTCGAATTCGGCTTGCGTGTAGCTCCGTCCCGACAGATCGCTGTACTTCGGCAGCTTCTTGTCTGCATTGTGGTTCACTATTGCAAAATCGTCGATCATGCGACTGTAAACAACAAAGGTTTTAGCTTCCGGGCTTAGTGTAGCAAAACGATAGAGCCAAGGCAGTAAGTAAGCCAATAAAGCAATCGAAATCCCGATGAGAAGTAATTGAAAAAAACGAAGCATAGGCGATAAATTCCTTGTATTTTATTTTCAAACTAACAATCTTGTTCAATCCTGTTTACCCTCTTTAAAGCGTTTTATCGATAGCAATGCCCATCCGGGAAACAAAACAGAGAGTGGGAGAATCCACCACAGGCTGCCGTTGTAGGCCTCCGGATTCGGAATGAGAAAGAACAAACGAAGTAAAAATGCGGCAACAAAGACATGAAGCAAACGTCTTTTCCATACAGGCTCCAAGCATGTCCAAGCAGTAAGACCATAAGCCGCCAGACCGGCAGCATACCAGGGCAAAGCGGTTAGCAAAATGCGACTGACCAGCTCTGCAGCAAAGAACTTTTGAAGATAGAGCGCCAATACTACGAAGTTGAGTGCAACTATAAACAGCAGTACGATCAAACCGTAAAGCACCATCGATCCCGCTATTGTGAGTGTTTCTACCGGCAGATGAAGAGTTAGCTTCAAGCGTTTTTGCTGCATCTCCGGGACGTATTGTGCCAAGGCCAATACCAGTCCCACAAAAAGCGGCATGTAGCAAAGCAGCTCAATGAGCACAATATCGTGTGTGAGCAAAGCTTCCCAGATGTACGGAGCTCCTTTGATAAGTATTGCCTTTTCGATTCGTGCGCAGCTATACCAAACAAAACCTAAGGAGATTATGGCTGCCGATATGGCAACCCAGCGGGTTTTTATCCACTCCTTATAAAAAATAGCTTTTATCATTTTTTGTTAAACCTTCTTTGTTCTATTCTACGGCAAGTACCAAGCCTTTCAGGTACTCTCCTTCGGGGTGGTAAATGTTGATAGGATGGTCGGGCCCTTGTGTGAGCTGATGCAGGATGCGTATTTTACGACCACTTTCCGCTGCAGCGCTGAACACTGCGAGCCGGAACTGCTCCTTGCTTACCGCTTGTGAGCAGGAAAAGGTAAAGAGCAGACCACCCGGTAATATTTGCTCGAAAGCTCGGGCATTGAGGCGTTGATAGCCTTTCAGGGCATTGTGCAGGGCAGATCGGTGCTTGGCGAAAGCCGGCGGGTCGAGCACGATCAGGTCGTATGCCTGTCCGTTGTCTTTGAAATAGCGAAAGGCGTCTTCCGCAAAAGCTGCATGGCGCAGATCGTCGGCCGGGAAGTTGGCTGCTACATTCTGCTTTGTGAGCTCAACAGCCTTTGCCGAACTGTCCACCGAATGTACCAGGCGGGCCCCACCCCGGAGAGCATAGACCGAGAAGCCTCCCGTATAGCAAAACATATTGAGAACCACACGTCCGCCTGCATAATGCTCCAAGAGGCTACGGTTTTCACGTTGGTCGATGAAAAAGCCCGTCTTTTGGCCATGCAGCCAGTCTACCCGAAAGCGAAGTCCGTTTTCGAGAGCTTCGCTGTCGGTATTTCCGCCTATCAGGTAGCCGTCTTCCGCTTCTACCGGAGCGTAATAGGGGAGGGTCGTTTCCGATTTGTAGTATATGTTTTTAAGTCCGGGCAAACTGTCAGCAAGCACTTCGGCCAGTAGTTGGCGTACCTGATGCATCCCTACCGAATGAGCCTGCATAACAGCTGTCTTGTCGTAAACATCTACAACCATTCCGGGGAGTCCGTCTCCCTCGCCGTGTATAAGGCGGTAGCAGTTGTTTGCTCCGGGGCGGATTAGCCCCAAGGCTTCTCTGAGACGGTAGGCTGTCTGTATTTTTTGCTGCCAAAAAGCGCGGTCGATGCATTCTTCTTCTTTAAAAGAAAGAATCCGTACGGCGATACTCCCAACCTGATAATGCCCCCATGCGAGGAAATTACCTCCGGAGTCTCGTAAACTTACCAAATCTCCTTCTTTTATGCCATCTTCCATGCTCCGTATGGCGCCGGAGAATATCCACGGGTGAAAACGAAGGACGCTTTCTTCTTTTTTCGGTTTTAAGGATATGACAGGCGTCTCCCTCATGGCTCTTGTTCGTTTTTTTCTGTTGTTACAATACTGTTTTGTTCGCTGATAAGCTTGGTCAATTGCTTTGGACTGAGGGCTTTTTCCTGTTGCAGGCGGTTGTAAATGCGCAATGCAGCCCAGGCATCGGTGGCTGCATATACTTGCTGAGCGCTGCTCAATACATCGTTCTCCCAGTTTGTAAGGCGCTGCGCTTTTGATATTTTTTTTTCAAAAACGATGGCATAAATTTTTTGAAGACTCAACTCCAAAATACCATACCGCTGTGCGATGCTTTGTATGTCTATGAAATTTTGAGGTTTGAAAGAGTGCCGTTTGCTAAGCCCCGATATGTCGTCGCGGAGGGAAAGTCCTATCTTTTTTACGTTTTTGTCGGAGAGAAGGTCGAAAATCGAAGCTGTGTCTTCCATCTTATTCAGACGGAAGAGGTAGCAGTGATCCGCTGTGGAGGCTTGGAAAAGAGCCACTTTGTAGCGGACTCCTTTGCTGAATGAAGGGCGGGTTTCCGTATCGATACCTATGGCCGGAAAGCTTCTGAGAACTGCTACGGCCTGTCTTGCTGCCGCAGCATCCTCTATCTGTGTGATTCCTCCTTCGAAGGCTTCAAGAGGAAGAACGTTAATTTCTTCTTTACTTATTTTTGCTTTAAAAGTCATCTGCAAAGTTATTTCCGTAGAGCGACGGGGATTCGGAGCGGAGGACTTCAATATCTTGCCAGGCGGCGCTGTAGCGGAGTGAGTGTAAGGCTCTGAGGGCATTCAGGAGCTTTTGCCCCCAATGCTCCGAAAAGGCTTCGAGACAAAGCACTAAGGCGTCATTCATTACATCCTCCCGGGCCAATCGGTAGTTGGCTGCCAGATCCTTTAGTTCCTGATAGATGTCGGCTAGGTTTTCGGACACAAAGGCCACTACCGGCGTGTCGCTAAAAGGCATGTCGGGGTGAAAGACCTCCAAATAGGAATCCTCGTTACCCAGCAGGTTCATAACCCCCTCTTTCACATAGTTATAGTCTTCTTCCGTTACGAATCGTTCGATGTCTTCTTCGTCCAATGCACGGGGAGGAATCTCCGTCGATTGAGCTTTGAGGTAAAGCGTCGGCAGCAATTTGAGCGATTGATCGACAAAGGAAGTCAGTGTTTGGCCCGATAATTGTTCGAGTAGCAGACAAGTCTCGGCGGCTATACTGATAAACTCAATGACCGCCGGTTGGTAAACGTAATGATTGGGCAAAGAAGCCTTCATGTAACTAAAAAATTTGCTGCAAAGGTAGTAATTTCTCCGAAGAAAGCCGAGTTAAAATAGACTTTCCGTATAGTTATCTTGAAAAAAAAAGATTATATCGCTTATTGTTTAAATACTTTCTAGTATCTTTGCAGCATCATGCCGGAGGATGCTCTCTCAGAGTCCCCTTTACTCCAGTCAGTCAAGTCTTAGAAAATCACAATAAAATCACATACGGAGGATGCCGAAAATCCACGAAAGAGTAGGCCGCATCAAAACGATTTACGATATGAAACAAACATTGCTCATTCTTGCTACCCTCTTCGGAATTGCTGTTGCAGAAGCACAAAATGTTTACGATTTCAAAGAAGGGAAACTTTTTTACAAAATATCCGGTCAGGAGGTAACTGTGGTGAGCCAGTTGAATCGGGTGGATAAAAAGACCCAGTCCTATTATAGCGAAGGGAATGTCCCTATGGGAGAAATCACCGTCCCTGCCTCTGTAAGCAACGCCGGGAAAGTTTATCGAGTGACAAAAATTGATGAATACGTTTTTGCCGAATGCAAGCAACTGAATTCGATCGTTATCGGGAACAATGTGACAGAGATAGGAAAGTTTGCTTTCCTCAAATGTGTGGGGTTGAATTCGGTTATGATTGGAAGTAGTGTAACGGCTATTAGAGAAAAAGCTTTTTCTCAGTGTGAAAACTTAAATAGAGTTACACTTCCCGGCAGTTTGAGAACCTTGGGAGAGCTTGCTTTTTCGTATTGTTCGAATTTAAAAGAATGCAAGGTCTTTTGGTCGGTACCTCCGGCTATTAATTCGAATGTTTTTGAAGGGATAAACAAAAGTGTTGTTACGTTGGCCGTTCCGACTTTTACGACTCCCAATTATAAGAAAGCGAATGTATGGAGGGAGTTTAGAATTCATGAGGAGGATGTCTTTAACATATCGACCGGAAGTCTTAATCTGAAGGCTGAGGGAGAACGTAAAAGCATAGAAGTACAAACTAATGTTCGCTGGCAAGCCTCGGCAGACAACTGGTTGAAGCTTACACCGGCTTCGGGGAATGCTTCGGTATCTATGAAAGTGGAGGCCGGAAAGAATCCAAGCACCAAGGAACGTACAACAACCATTACTTTCACTGCCGGCACTTCTACTCATCGAGTGACCGTTAGGCAGGCTGCTTCGGAACCGGAGCTTGTCGTTTCGCCTGCTAAATTAACCTTTGCTGGAGAAGGAGGAGATAAGCAATTGACCATAACATCCAACACAGACTGGACTGTAAGTTCGGATGATTCCTGGTTGACGCTTCCTAATCCCGCGACAGATTCAGGAAATAAGAAGATTAGCATTCGGGCCGTGAAAAATCCCAAAGCAGCAGCCCGGGCTGGAAAGTTGCTGATCAAATCCGGTAGTATTGTCCGGGAGGTGGCCGTAACTCAAGAGCCGGGAACTTCAGCCTTGAGCATTACCTTGTCCGAAGCGGGTATCCGTGTTTGGTCTACGGAAGGTACATTACACATCAGTGATGCAGCCGATGTCTTACAGGTATATAACATAGCAGGTACCCGTGTAGCCCAACTGCCCGCTATGACAGGCAAACAAAGTATTGAACTCCCGGCCGGGCTTTATATGTTGCGCTCGGGTAAAGCCGCAGGAAAGGTAGTGGTGAAGTAGGGAAGAAGACCTATCCGTGCGATAGACTCGCCGGATGCTTAGATATTTGAATGCGGGAGCCGGAAGTTCGTCATAAACGAGCTGCCGGCTCTATCGTTTTAGTCGAGAGCTTTCGAAGCTCCTCATGCATGTTGCTTTTTGTGTTTAAAGCTGACCGGCTTCTACTAAACGGATGACTTGTTCGATGTTGCGGTCTTCTCCTTCGGGATCATACTCCGTTTTTAGGTTGGCGCCGAAAAGGTAGGCAATACCCTGCCAAAAGAAAGCCGTAAAACCACCTCTGTAGATTCGGATTAAATCGTAGGAGTTTTGTTGGCATTCGCGGTCGATCAGCTTGATAAGCATTTTACCCTGGCTGATGGTGAACTGTCTGAGCATGGGTTCGTATTGGGCAAAGAGTTCTTTTTCGTATTTGGAGAGGTATTCCTTCCGAGCTTTGTCGTCGGGAAGAGTAAAGAGAATTTTATTTGTTTTTCTCATTTCAGCTCCTACGATTTTAGCCACAGGCAGGGCCTTTTTTACATCCCGAACGGTTCTCCAGTGAAACTCCTCCTGTTTCTTCGTTACATGTTGTTGCTTCGGGAAGACATGGATACGAGGCAGATTGGCGAGGAACAAGGTATCGGTAGCGCTTTTTTCTACTTGGAGCAAAGCCCCTCCGGGAGGAATAGGACGATCCGTTTCCGCGTATTGAGCCGTCGCAGTGCTCCATAGGAGCAGCAGCGCTCCTGTTGCGATATGTAATCTTTTGTTTCTCACGCAGGCAAAAATACAGATTAAATTGCTTTTAAGGAAGTTGCTGTTACAAGTTTTTGCTACTTTTGATGAAATAAAAATGAAAAGTCCGGATATTTACCTTTGATTCATGACATTCGGATTCTTTTCCCAACAGTTTTTATAGAAGAATCCCAATTGCATTTTGTGTTATGAAAAGATTCTTGTTTCTTTTGCTGCTTGCACCGCATGCTTGCATGCTTGCTCAGGTTTCCAACCTGATAGCTTCGTCCTCGTCGCTTGCTCAGACTTCCGTTTCCGATTCCCGCTCCTGGAGCGCTTTTCAAACCCCCGCCGCTCTGGCTCGATACAGCCGGAACGAGCTGGCTTTCCTGTTTGACAACCGATTCTTTATCAAAGAACTGTCTAACAAATCCCTTCAGGCCGCTTTTGTTACGGATAAAGTAAATGTCGGACTGGCTTTCTCGCACTTCGGATATTCGCTGTATCATGAGATGATGGCCGGAATAGGACTGGCGCGCAGTTTTGCCGATAAATTCAGCATAGGCGTGCAATTCAATTATTATACAAGCTATTTTGCTGCCGATAATCTGTACCGTTCCGCAATACTTGGTCAGGCGGGCTTGATGCTCTTTCTCTCGCCTAAGCTTCATGTCGGCTTTCACAGCTTCAATCCTTTTCAGACGCATTTAAAAAGCGAATATAGCTACAAGCGTTTGCCGTCTGTGTATAGCTTGGGACTGGAATATTTTATGTCGGAGCGCTTCACTTGCCGCATGCAGGGCGATCGCGAAATAGCTTCGAACTACCGGCTGGCCGTAAGCTTTGACTACCGTCTACCGCAACTGATCACGCTGAAACTCGGCGCCTATGCTTCGCAGTATCTTGTAGCTTGCCTGGGACTTCGGATTGACTTGCTGTCCTTCGCTTTCGATTTGAACTGCGAACTGCATCCCGTTTTGGGGCTAAATTCGCTTGGAATGATCACATACAAGTTTTGATTAGCCCTTTGCTGCAACTTTTAAAGCTGCCCGCTCATGAAAAACTCCGGATTTATAAAAAGACTGCGCCTAAGAAGCCTTGTTGTTTGGCTCTTTCTGCCTGTTTTTTCCTTGCAGGCTCAGGACGAGGGGACGGAAAACATCGGAAAGCTTGTTGCCGATATTCTTGAACGTTATGCCGAGGAGCTTGGAGAGTCTATCGATTACGAAAGTTTTTATGACGATTTGCTGCAACTGGCCTCGGAGCCGATGGACTTGAATGCTGTTAGCAAGGACGAGCTGGAGCGTCTTCCCTTTCTTTCCGACTCTCAAATCGAAAACCTGTTGTACTATCTCTATACTTTTGGCCCGATGCAGACCATCTACGAGCTGAGATTGATTGACGGATTGGATATGACGGATATACGACGCCTTCTGCCTTTTGTTTATGTCGGCGAGCCGAAGCAGCGCTCCGGCAGGATAACTTGGGCCAATCTGCTCAGACATGGGAAGAGTAATCTGCTCCTCCGCATGGACCGAGGCTTGGAAGGAAAAGCCGGATACCTTCCTGCCGAAGGGAAAGGCAAGCAGGAGAAATACCTCGGAGACCCTTTCTATGCCTCCTTGCGCTACCGCTTCAGGTATTCCAAACGGATACAGGCCGGATTCACCGGAGAGAAAGATGCCGGGGAAGTTTTCTGGAGCGAGAGACAAAAAGGCTTCGATTTTTATTCGGCCCATCTTCAAATTGAAAACATTGGAAAGTTGAAGACTCTTGTCGTCGGAGATTTCAAAGCTAATTTTGGGCAGGGGCTGGTAGTTCGTCAGGATTTTACCATGAGGAAATCGCCTTATGTCGTTCATGTATCGCCCCGGAATCAGGGGTTTCGCAAGTATTCCGGCTCGAACGAATACCGTTTTTTCAGAGGAGTAGCTGCCAGTGTGGAATTCGAGAAATGGACGCTTAGCGCTTTTTATTCCAACAAGCAGCTTGATGCCGATACCCTGGGTGCGAGTTTCGGCAGTTTTTATCGATACGGCTTGCACCGTACGGCTTCCGAGCTGAAGAAGAAACACAGCGTAAACGAGCAACTTGCCGGGGCTAACCTCCGCTTTCTGCATCGGAATGCGGAACTTGGAGCTACCCTCCTATACGGTCTTTTCGACCGGGATTTCCGGCCTCGCAAGACTTTCTACAACTATTTTTATTTCAGCGGGAGGGAGCAGTTTTGTCTGGGCTTATCCTACAGGTTGCGCTACGGAAGCCTCTCTTTCTCCGGCGAGACGGCCTGGAGCGGCAAAAATGCCTTGGCTACGCTGAACATCCTCGCTCTGACCTTGCCTTCCTCCCGGGCGAAACTCGTGCTGTTGCAACGTTATTTTGCTCCCGAATATCAGAACTTTTATGCTGCCGCTTTTTCCGAGCAGGCCGCCTTGTCCAACGAGTGCGGAATTTATCTGGGAGTCGAACTGCACCCTGCCAAATACTGGAAAATAGCTGCTTATGCCGACTCCTATGCTTTCCCTTGGCTTCGTTACCGGACGGCTTCCCCGTCCTTTGGGGCCGATTACCTGTTGCAGGCCGATTATACACCCGGCAGAAATTTATCCATGTTCTGGCGTGTGAAGTATGAGAGCAAGCAAGAGAACAATTCGAATTCCACAGCAAGGATACGCAGCGTCGTGCCCCGGAAGCAGAGCAGTTGGCGCTATGGTCTCGATTTTATCTGTGGAAATCTTTCCTTCCGTACGCAGCTCGATGCCAATATTCTGCATGCAGCTCCCGCCAAAGCCGGTTACGGCTTCGGAGCCTTGCAGGAGCTGAGCTGCCGTTTCCGGCGCCTGCCTCTGAGACTGAGCCTTCTGTATCGCTTCTTCGATGCCCGAGCTTACGCCAATCGTCTTTATGCCTACGAAAAGGATATCCCCTACGTTTTCAGTTTACCCGTGTATTACGGTTTGGGCAGTCGCTGCTCTCTGATTCTGAACTACGAAATCAATTCCGCCCTGTCGCTGTGGCTGAAACTGGCGCAAACCCTCTATGCCGACGACCGCCGGAGTATCGGGACGGGCGGCGAGGAGATTCGCGGAAACCGCAAGACAGACCTTCGCTTTTTGTTGTGCTATCGCTTTTAAGTGCTTCGAGCCCCTCCGGGCTGCTCTCTACGAATCTCCCCTTTAGTCAAAGGGGAGTACCGCGTAGCGGGGAGGGGTTTGGGGAAAAGCATGAATTACTGTCTAACCCCTCCGGGCTACGCCCTCGTCCCCTTGAACACAAGGGGACATTATTTGGAAGAGAAAATGAAGAAGGCTCAAAATAATTGACTTCATGCCTTCGCTCTACGAATCTCCCCTTTAGTCAAAGGGGAGTACCCGCAGGGGGAGGGGTTTGGGGAA